>JAFMBM010000001.1 GCA_017858515.1 Cryomorphaceae bacterium
TCTTTTTTATCTTTCATCTGTCTAAATTAATAGACACACTTTATTGAACACTCCCTCCGAAGGGGAGACATCGCAAATCCCTTCCAACCAAAAATGGACTGAAGGTTTTGAAGCCTTATTTCCTTAAAAAAATGAAGGTATGGGAGCGGCGGAATGACCTTCCGCTTAAAAAATAGCTACTCCTATATATACAGGGAGAGAATTTCTGCGATCCTGTCTCTTCTCTCGGGCTTTTGAAAACATGAGTGTAAAAGAAGCATCCCTTTCAAAGCACAAGGCGCTTCACTCTCCACAATCCACTCTCCGCTGACCCTAAATTGAATTCCCGCTACTGTGCTAAACTAATCCGTACGCTAATACCTGTATTGATGGAGCTGGTCGGGAAGGCGGTGGAAATTTTATACTGACTCACGTTGTGGTCGTAGAAGAGTTTGGCGGTGATGCGCTGCGAGATGGCATAGTCTGCAGAAAACTTAATCGTAACAATGCGTTGACCAGCATTCACCTGATCGAGCTCTTCTACAATTCTTCTAATTACAGTAATATTATCGCGTATGGATACGTCGGCTTTTAGTTCTAAATTACTTTGAACGGCTTTCTTCTGTGCGCCTACACGAATGAAGTTGAAGCGGATGTCTTTTAAAATATAACCCAATCCAATAGTGTATTCCGTTCCTTTTATTTCCGACACTTGATTGTTCGCCAAACTCAGATTCACATTTCTGTCTTTCTTATAGTCAAAGCGGAAGGTTACGCTGTTCTTCATGCGCACATTCAATCCGATCAGCGGAGAGAATTGCTCACTAAACCCGATCTGACTGATCAAATCCGGATTCATAAAGTCGCCATTTATGTTCCTTGGATTAGAACCGGGTTCGCTTAAAAGCGAATCAGAATAGGCGAGGTTGGTGGTTATACTTTGTACTGTGTAAGTAGATCGGTAGCCATGACTCAGGGTTACATTCTGGGCATATTTCTTCACAAATCCAATTTTACCCAATCCGTCGTAGTTCAGGTTCCAGTTCGGAATAGGTGTAGATTTCTTCCATGAAAGTCCGTACGAATCGGCATTGTTTCCGCTATAGGCAGCTAAGAATGCAGGAATAAGAACTTCTTGAGAGATGATGCTATAACCGTCGTAACCATAATTTGTGGTATCCGGATCGCCCGTTATAACGGCATTGTAATTCGGGTCTCTGGCCGCTCTTTCTTCTGCTAATCGCTGAGAAATAACCAATCGGTTGTCTAAGAATTCTTGGAAAGCGGCGGAGCTATACGCTGGTGCATTGCTTTGATCCCAAGCGGTTGGAAGGGTAAAGAAGCTAATGCTGTAGTTGCCTGTGGTATTTCGGTTCTGCTCTGTAAATTCAGAGAGATCCTCATCAAACCTCCAAAAAGCATTCACGTTTCTGCCTTCGTTTCGGTTGGCGGTTACATCAATCCTAAAATCTTTAAAGGGCTCTACGCTGGCGCGATAGTTAATTACTTCACTCCAAGTGCGCGAGAAGGCGTTGTTCTGGTACGGACTGGTAGTGAGCCAATCGTTTTCTGCTGCTTTAACGCGAAGATCGTTGGAAGACAAATCATCGGGTGGTTGAAGGCCCAATACAAAACCAACACCGGGTGCCCAATTGCTGGAAGGATTCATTCCGAAGTGCTCAGGTCTTGGTAAAAATCCGGGCAAGGCCGTTCCTTGACTCAATTGATACGATCCGCCAAAGGTGCGCACACTCATGGCGGCACGAACGGTTCCTTCTATAATCTTTGTGAATACAGATTTTTGGGTGGTGTCTTTTTGTTCATCGGGTGCTTGATTGGGTCTTCCGGGAATTTGTCTGCGAACGGGTCCTTCTCTGCCACTTGAAACAGGGGTATTGATCTTGCTTAAATACGGGATCTTATTGTAAAACTGCACCAGGTTTAACTGCCCTGTTAGGTTAATGGTGCTACTGTTTTGTATGGTATTTCCCAATCGCAAACTATCGTTCTGGGCGTTTAAAGCCGCCTGTGAGTTGGTGGTCCAACTAAAGGTTCCTCCATAGCGAGCATCGAGGGTAACAAAGTCGAGTAGCGGAATTTTATTGATGGGCACCTTGTAGTTCAAGTTCACCCTTTGTTGAAATTGGGTAGGTCTACCTCCTGCCCAAAAACTCTCCTGAATGCTATTGCGCACACTATCTGCGCTGGCGGGCCCGTACAACTCATCCACCCGCGTATTCATAGTGGCATTGTAGTCGAACTTCAAGGCTTTGGTGAAATCCCAACCCAAATCGTACTGCCTAATCATGGTAAAGGCCTTATTGTAGGTGGTTGGAAGGGGGAAGTCGAAATTGTCTGTATTGCGCTGTTTGTTCTCTTGATACATCCGCATTAATTCGGCGCGCACCAATACTTTGCTTGGATAGTAGTTGAAATTGAAATCGCTGAGCAAAGACCACCATTCGCTTCGGTTAAACAAGGCCACATTCTTAAAAGGCTCAACCGTTTTGGGTTTTGTTTGGAAGTTGTAGGCCAAGTTCGCACGATGATCTACTCTTCGATCAAATTCGGTATTGATATTTCTTCTAAACTGCTCGTTGAAAGAGTAGCCAGCGCTGAAGTTCTCTACATCATAGATCGCTGGCCGCTTTTTGCTATCGGGGTTTCGCTGCATACCCACATTGGTGAAGTTAAATCCTCTTCGAAGGGTGTAATCTTGTGCGGCACGTTTTAGCTCTGCCTGCTCTGCCTGGGTTTCTAAATTGTTCAAGGCATCGTCGAACTCAATGTCAGGGTCGAGCGGATTAAACATAGGGTCTTTCCACTCCTCGGCTATTCCATAATAGAAAGGAATTCGAAGTCTAGACTCGTCGCCAAAGAACTTGCCCAGTTGGAAGTTGGTTTGAAGGTCGTAGGCATACATTCTTTCCTGTTGGCGCTCGGTAGGACTTTGATCAATGCTTCCGAAACCAATAGAGCTGGTACGTCCCGACAGGGCCACATTTCCGAAATCGGCTAGCTTGGCCGAAACTCGAGCATTGGCTGCCCATCCGCCTCTTTGGTCAAATTCAGTCATTCGAAGCTCGTTCACCCAAACTTCAGCACATTTAGGAAGGCCATCGTCTCCATCTCCCTGAATGCGCTTCTTGGGATTTCGAATACCAATCATAATGGTTCTCACATTGCTCAGATTGGGAGCTCCCACTACAGAAACCCGATTTCTACCCCTGAATACAGTATAAACATCGAGAAGACTTCTATCTGGATTGTCTCTTAAGAATCGATCTCTTTCTAACTTCACCTCTTTCAAATCATCCATGGCGAAATCGAATGAATTGCTCTCGGGCCAAACATTGCTCGGATCGGTTTCACCCCATTGAGTCACCAACATCGGAATCTCGTATTCGTAGAAGTTCGCATTGTAGTCGCTACCCAAACGAATGAAAACAGTTAAATCGCCATCTCTTAAGTTTCGGTTGTCGCCGGCTTCGGCATGCACAAACATTTTTAAGCGATTGAAGAGACGCAAATCCATATTAAGATTTCGGAAGGCCGCACGCGCATCTCCATCCAATAAATCGCAAACGCGCAATGAAAGCGATTGCTCGTTCTGTTGTTGTAAGCTGGCCGTTCCAAAGAGAATCTGACGATCGATGCCCGGTGGAAGCACGTAGGCAATGGGAACACGAGCACCATTTTCTTCCAGGTTAACCGCATTGAGTTCAAAAGTGGTAGGTGAACCCTCATCGGTGGGTACATCTTCCCTAATTCCATCCAACGAAAAGCGGTAGCGTCTCCATTCGCCTCTCACCAAATCAAGACTAGCAAAACGCAAGACAACGGGTTGCTCGAATTCGGTTAAGAACATTCGAATGAAACGGATGGAGCGGAAATCACCAATGGGACCTACTCTTTTATCGGGACTAAAAATGGGAATTTTAAACTGGTACCAACGCGAAGTTTCTCTTTGTCCGTTTGGAAGTTCGGGAGTAGTGGTTTCAAATACATCGGTAATATAGTTTCTACCAACCACCATATCCTCTTGTCTTAAGCTCACCTTGTATTGGTAGTAGCTTTCGGTTTTACTCATGGTTTGATCTCGGTTGAGATCTTCCATATCAGGTATTTGAGTTGCTGATTGAGGAAATCCGCCCACTTGGTCTGTGCTTGAGTTGTTTTGCGGATTGTTATAACGCTTGTATCGCTCTAGAATGTCTGCGCTTTGGGCATCGTAATCGGCGCTGAGATAAAATAAGAAGTTGTCAGAGGCAGGATCGTCGTTCGCCAATTGGTAGGCCTGAGTTCCTGTTCCAATATTGGTGGCTATTCTTTCTAAATAGGTAAGAGATCCTTGAAGGTCCCAGGTTCTTTCTTGCTCGTCGGTCAATCCATCTGCGCCCACATCCTGAAGTGGACGAGAACCAGGGGCATTGTCGAAGCCAGCAACCAAGGGTTGCGTTCTGGGCACCAATCCCCAGGTGGTTGAGTCTACAATAGACAAATCGCCCACGGGCGAAAGTCCATTTTCAAAAGCCTGACGGCCATCTTTTAATAGATCTTCAGAAACAGAACCTAGGTTAAAATACAAATCTCCTCCTTGGTGGTTGGGATCTTCTAGATACGGATCCAACATCCAAAATTGAATGTATTCTATATTCTGTTCTTCAAAGTTGTTGGTTTGTAGCGAACGCATAATTCCGCCCCATCTCGACTCAGGATCTTTTAAAGTTCCATCTATATTCAAACCAGCAGAGTAGGTACTTCCCTCTACGTCGAAGTTATAAGGCCCTCTTTCTTCTGGATAATAGCTGAGGTCAAACATGGCAATGTTGCGCGGAGAGGCGGCATCTAACTCTCTATTTGGAAAAACTTCAGAGAAGAGAATTTGCCTAACGTATTGACCCGATTGCAAGTTTTTATCTGCCGAAATATTGCTGGGAGTATTGCCATCGTTATTGTAAAAAGTGGGGTCGATAGAGTACCAAGCCAGACGAGCGCGATTGAAGTTATAGGCAATATCATTGTTCAGAAGACCCTCTTGAAATAGACCTCCTTGGCCAGAAGGAGTACTTGCAAGAACCCAAGAATTCTGATTGCCAATGGGTATCATAGTCTGACTGCTCTCAAAATCGTCTAAGTAAGTGGTGGCTTCTCCATCTATTTTAATTCCTCTGGGAGAGCCAGGAATCATTTGAGCCACCTCTGCTTGTACGGTAATATCAGACTCTTCCTTGGTATCTATGAAAGGAATTTTATCTACAAATCGAGTGAGATAGGGCGCTTTGTCGTTGTACTGTCCGTTGAGTCCCCAAATGGTGTTACTAATAGGCTCATCTCCGAGATTAACCTTTTGAGTAAGTGGTCTTTCAGTGAGATTAATAAGACTGGCTCCTAGATTGAGCTTTTCAGAAAATTTGTATTCAGCGGTTAAACCAGTATAGGTTTTGGTTTGGAAGTTAAATAAAGCATTGTTTTCAAAATCTACCTTGATGGGCATGCCTGAATTCAGAATGGCATCGTTGATGATTTTCACCCTTCCTAAGGTGTAGTCAACAGTATAGTCTGCATTTTCAACCAGTTGAGCACCACCAGCGGTAACTCGTACCGATCCAGGTGGAATATTGAAAGCTCCAAGGCTAATCTCAGATCCAGAGGCACTTTTGTATTGACCTCGCAGCAAGAACTTATTCAATTGTGTTTGATTCTGTGCTACAAAGCGGGTAGAATCATAGAGTTCTTGGAAAACGTAACGCTCTTTATCTGCTTCGCTTGAAAGTTTCTTGGCCAGATGCGATCCGAAAGGCTCGAGGACAGGGAAAATAATTCTTCCATTCTGCGCCATAATGGTCCGGTTGGGAACGAAGTCGAAAAATCCATCTCCACCCGGAACGGGGTCATTGTTGTTGTTTAACTTATCCACTTCCATAACTCGGATAAGCAGCTGATCGCTCAAATTCCCTTTGGGCAAGAAAGGAATGGGAACCCCTGTTTCATCGTTCATATACAGAACGTTTAGGCGGAAGTCTTCTTGGTTTACTTGGAAAGCGTTTAAAGAATAAACGTTTTTCATCATCAAGTCCCAAATAGGTGTTTTTACATTTAGGATTGCACTCTTTAGCATTTTCGTTACCAACAGATCAGGCGCATTGATACCATCATTAGAGAATTCACCCACTTGATAGGTTCTACCATTTATGGTGTACTGATAGGCGATCGAAAGAACTTCATCTTGGTTGAGCGATTGATTCAGCGAGAGGTAACCCAATTGCGCATCGAGACGGTATTCGTTGGGCTCTAATTTGCGCGCATTCGCCAACTCAATAAATTCGGTAGCCTCTTCGTAACCTGCACCGTTTAAGGAGGCATTTACTTCCGCTATATCTCGTATTCCTGGAAAGTTTCCAATAAGGGTAGAGGGATTTTGAGCGTTGTTTCCGTTTGCAGGCGGATTACCCGGTTCCGTAGCGGGGTTGGGGCCCGGGAAGATGGAAGGGCCTGCTAATCCAGCATTCGAATTTCGATAGGCACCGGTTTCACTTTCTCCTAAGTCCATTAACGCAAGAATATTGCGCACATTTTGTGTAGAGTTTCTGCGGTTGGTTACCCAAACTTCCACCCTTGTAATCTGAATGGGAGAAGTAACCAAAGGTAGATTGGCTAGCCATCTTTCATAATTCGATCGGAAATACTGGCTTAAGAAGAAGTGCCTATTCGCTTCGTATTGATCGCCCCAAATTTCAAAGTCGGTAGTGGTAGCACCCCCTTGAATGTTAATGGAATTCGATTGACTTCGCTGTTCAGAGAAAATACCGGTTAAGCGCAATTTTCCAAACTGGAATTCGCCTTTTACTCCAAAGAGGCTTTGTGCACCTGTAATCAGCGAGTTGCTGGTGGGAAGGGAAACGTTTCCAAGTTCAATTTTCTTAATGATATCATCTTCTTGTCCTTCGAAGTCGAGCTTCATGGTATTTTCAAAGGCGAAGGTGGCTTCTGTATCGTAATTCACTTTTAATTTCAAACGGTCGCCAATCTTACCTGTCACATTCATCTGAATGCGCTGATCGAAGTTGAAATTGAAAATCTTTTGGTTTACAACAGGTAAATTCGGATTCCGAATTCGTTGGAAGCGGGCACCGAAAGTGAGCTCGGCAGATCCTTGAGGAGTTATATCAATAACATTCGAACCGAATATTTTTCCAAAAAGGGCACTATTTACATTGATTTGCGGGATGATACTGGATATTTCATCTCTACCATCATCCGTTTTCCCATCGCCGGTGCGAACCACCGAGCCCGGACCAGAACCCGATTTTTCACCCCAATAATCTTCCACCTGCTTGTTGAAGATATACTTCTGATATTCTTCAGGAGTCATGAGCATAGGAGGGGAGACAATCAGGCTTCCAACCTTGCGCGTTACAATATACTGTCCTGTTTCCGCATCGAAAACCACATCCACGCTACCAGGATTGGTAAGAAAGATTCCGCCATCTTGATCCCCATTGAAAGGATAGGGTAAATTTTCATCGGGATCATTGGTGTCGGGCGGAGCAAATTGCAGGAAAGATCGGTTTCGAATATTCGCCTTTCTGTAATTATCTGTTCGAAACGACAAAACCGCCAACAACATGGGCGGTGCCAATAGAAAAAATAGAAGGCGGTAATGGAAACGACTCAAAATAACTCAGAGGGTTTTGAGTGTTTGTTTAATCAATCCTTCGAGATCTAACTCAGGATTTTCTCTTAATGCTTTTGAAACTGCTTTTTCAGCAAGGGCTTTATTGTAGCCTAAAACTAAAAGTGTATCGAGTGCATCGCGTGTAATTGAAGGATTTCCAACCGAAGATAAATTGTCATCAAAAGTTAAAGTTCCTTTGTCTCTTAAATCAACAATAAGTCTTTGTGCCGTTTTGGCGCCCACTCCTTTAACCGCTTTAAAGCTTTCAACATTGCCATCGGCAATATTGCTTAGCACCTCCGTAGCGGGCATAGATGATAGAATCAATCGTGCTGTATTTGAACCAATTCCAGAAACTGAGAGCAAAAGTCGGAAGACGTGGCGCTCGGTTTTGTTAGAAAACCCAAAAAGCTGCTGGCTGTCTTCTCTATATATAGGGTGCACAAAGACTTTGAATTCCTCTCCCTCTCTTAAGGCGCTAAAAGTTTGAAGCGATATGTGAACGGCGTAACCCACTCCCATGCATTCAACAACGGCTTGCGCTGGACTTAATTCCGTAATCCTTCCTCTGAGGTATTCAAACATAAAAATAGGTCTCCCATTTATTCTTGGGAGAATACTGTTTTAGAGAACGGCAAAAATAGCAATATCATATGCGAAGGGAGAATATTTTCCAATCTGACAAAACAATCGATAAAAATGAATGTATGAGATTGTATAGCAATACGTTAATGATGAAAAGCCAGAAAGTGAATGGGTTGTAGAGGCAAAAGGTACGAAATACAAAAAGGCATATGCGAAACTTTACACTCAATCTAGACTTACCAGCTTCCACTCGCTCCTCCACCGCCAAAGCTTCCGCCCCCAAATCCGCCAAAGCCTCCACCGCCTCCGCCGCCAAAACCCCCGCCGAAACCGCCACCAAATCCTCTATGGCCAAATCCTCCACCAGGACCAATCATATATCCACCTCCACCTCCGCCGGATCGTCTGGAAATAAGGTAGATAATTAAGATGATCAGTAGAACTAGAAAGGGAATATACTTGCCATTTTTACCAGAATCAGTGGGTCCATTTCCTTTGTACTTGCCACTTAAGACTTTGTAAATAGAAGTTACACCTGCCTGAATGCCCTGATAGTATTGATCTCTTTTGAAATAGGGAGTAATGTCTTGATTTATAATTCTCTGCGCTAAGCCGGCATTGATGTATTGCTCCATACCTCGCCCTGTTTGAATGGCCAGTTTTCTATCGGCCACTGCCACACAAAGTACAATGCCATTGTCTTCTTCCGCCTGGCCCACACCCCATTCTTCGCCCACTTTTGCAGCGAAGAAATTAATGTCTTGTCCCTTGGTAGTTTCTACAATGAGAACCACAATTTGGGTGGATGTACTGTCGCTGTAGGCAATTAAATCTCTCTCGAGTTGAGCAGCTTCTTGCTTACTTAGCAGCGAAGTGAAGTCGTTAACTAATTTAGGTGGATTGGGTCTTTTGGGATATTCTTGGGCAAAGGAAGATAGGCTTAGCGCACAGACTAAGATCAACAGCCAATGTTTAAGACCTACTGATTTCATTCGGTAATTCATTGCTGTCGTTTTTCTGATAAGGGAAATAGGTTGCCAATTGCTGACCAGCCAATGCAATTCCTTCGCACAGTCCTTTTGTGAAATCACCGGTTTTAAAATGCACTAGCATTTTATCGCGAACATCAGCCCAGAAGCCTTGCGGAACTTTTGAATTAATTCCTTCATCTCCAATGATTGCAAAGCGATGATCATCAAGAGCAACATAAATCAACACTCCGTTGCGCAGTGCTGTTTTATGCATTTTCAGCTCTAAAAATATAGATTCAGCTCTCTTTTGAGGATCTTTTTTATAGGTCTTTTCTAGATGAACCCTTATTTCGCCCGAACAAGACTTCTCAGCTTCAACAATGGAAGCAACAATACGCTTCTCATCTTCCGCAGAAATGTATGTAGAATTGTTTTCTGGCACTAGAAACTTACTTCAGGCGCTTTCTCCGAACCTTCGGCAGCTTCAAAATACCCTCTTTTTTCAAATCCTCCTATCATTGCTACAAAATTGCCTGGAATTACCCGGATCTTGGCATTATAGTTCTTAACGCTATCGTTGAAGTTGTTTCTTTCGAAGTTGATTTTGTTCTCAGTATTGGTGAGCTCTGCCTGCAATTCCAAGAAATTTTGATTGGCTTTGAGGTCTGGATAGCGTTCTACGGTAACGAGTAACCTAGAAAGAGCTCCGCTTAAACCGTCTTGTGCTTGTTGGAAATTAGCAATGGCTTCAGGACTCAAATTGCTCGGATCTACTTGAATGGAAGTAGCTTTACTCCGCGCTTCAATTACAGCTGTAAGTGTAGACTGCTCAAAATCAGCATATCCTTTAACCGTACTTACGATATTAGGAATAAGATCGGCACGTCTTTGATAAGCGGCTTCTACTTGCGCCCATTTTCCATTTACATCTTCATCAAGCTTTACAATTTTATTGTAGCTCGATACAAAAGCGATAACTAATAGGATAACAGCACCTAGGCCAATCCACAGTCCTTTTCCTTTCATAATTGGTTTTTCAAATTTTCTAAAGCAAATTTAACCTTTGCAAGCCGCTCGGCAAGCAGGCTTTTCTTTTCGGTTTCTTTTCGTTCAAACTTTAACTTATTCCTAGCACCTTCGAGCGTATAGCCACGCTCTTTGACAAGATGGTAGATGAGTTTTAACTCCGATAAATCGGCATGTGAATACATTCGGTTACCGCTTTGTCCTTTTTTGGGTTTCAGGTTGTCGAACTCTTTTTCCCAAAAGCGCACCAGACTAGTATTTACATCAAGGTAGTCAGCTACTTCCCCAATGGAGAAATACCGTTTTTCTGGATCAAGCTCGGGCCAATTGCGCATTAGTCGAAAGACTGGTTTTCTTGACCAGAAAGCAGAATGATTTGCTGGTATTCTTCTGGACTTAAGTCGTTGAAGAAGAAATTCACGGGATTTACTCTTTCTCCGTTTCTAAAGACTTCATAATGAAGGTGAGGGGCTGTGCTAGCACCTGTATTTCCTACATAGCCTATAATTTCTCCACGCACTACATTTTGACCAATTACAACATCCACCTTACTCATATGAGCATAGAGGGTCTGATAGCCATATCCATGATCGATAACCACAAAATTTCCATAACCACTTCCAGTACCGAAGGGGTTTTTAACCACTTTACCATCGCCAGTAGAGTGAATGGGCGTGCCGGTAGGAGCGGTAAAATCCATACCCGCATGCATTTTCACGACTTTATAAATAGGGTGCATTCTATATCCATAACCAGAAGCTATGCGTGTGAGATCATCATTTGAAATTGGCTGGATGGCTGGAATGCTTGCCATCATTTTGCTTTTCTTTTTGGCCATTTCAATCACCTCATCGAAAGAGCGCGATTGCACATACAACTGCTTCGTAATGACATCCATTTTTTTTGCAGTCTCTTTAATGAGCTCAGAATTATTGTAGCCTTCCAGCATTTTATACCGATTGGCTCCACCAAATCCTGCATTGCGAATAGAAGTGGGAATAGGGTCTGCCTCGAAAATAACGCGGTAAATATTGTCGTCTCTCTTTTGGAGTCCATCGAGCACTCCAGTTACTTCTTCCAAGCGTTTATTTAAGCTTTCAAATTGAAGCTTGGTGAACTCCAATTCGCGCTTTAAACGCTTCTCTTCAGGAGAATCGATATAATAGAAAGTAACTACTACGAGAATGAGCGCCATAAGCAAAGTAGCCAATAAGAAAAGAGCGGTTTCACGCAGTCTTTGCTTCAAAGACTTCTCTATCTTCCTGTAAGCTAGTGTTTTGGGATCGTAGAAATACTTAATCTTCGCCACTGTCTATTTGCTAATTTTGCTGCAATTACCAGCAAAGGTAGCACAGTTTGTATTAGTATTCAACGCATTAACCTTCCTTCAACATTCGCTCCTCCTCAATGAAAGTTCTGACATCTAAAGAAATAAGGTCTAAATACCTTTCCTTTTTTCAATCGAAATCCCATGCGATTGTTCCTTCGGCACCCTTGGTTATCAAGGATGACCCCACCTTGCTCTTTACTAATGCCGGAATGAATCCGTTTAAAGATATTTTCTTAGGGGTTGCCGCCATTAAGGATGAGCGTGTTGCCGATAGCCAGAAATGTCTGAGGGTTTCGGGAAAACACAATGATTTAGAAGAGGTGGGTCATGATACCTATCACCACACTCTTTTCGAGATGTTGGGCAATTGGAGTTTCGGTGATTACTTTAAAAAAGAGGCTATTGAATGGGCTTGGGAATTGTTGCATACGGAATTTGGTATTCCTGCAGATCGCATGTATGCAACGGTTTTTGAAGGAGATCAGGCTGAGGGCTTGGCAAGAGATGAAGAAGCCGCTCAGCTTTGGAGTGCGTTTTTGCCTTCGGAAAGAATTTTAAATGGAAACAAAAAAGACAATTTCTGGGAAATGGGCGAAACAGGTCCCTGTGGCCCCTGCTCAGAAATTCATGTAGATCTTCGTTCGGAAGAAGAAAGAGCTTCAAATCCCGGAAGAAACCTTGTCAATGCAGATCATCCTGAAGTCATTGAAATTTGGAATTTGGTTTTCATGGAGTTCAATCGTAAGGCAGACGGATCTTTGGAGAAATTACCTGCCAAACACGTTGATACCGGCATGGGTTTCGAACGTCTTTGCATGGTATTGCAAAACAAAAAGTCGAGTTATGATACCGATGTTTTTACACCATACATCAACAAAATCAGTGAAATAGCCAATATCCCTTACGGATTTGCCAAGGAAACAGATATCGCCATGCGTGTGGTTGCCGACCATGTGCGAGCTATTGCTTTTAGTATAGCAGATGGACAGCTTCCTTCCAATAACGGAGCGGGGTATGTTATCCGCAGAATTTTGAGAAGGGCCATTCGTTATGGCTATACCTTCTTAAACCAGGCAGATGCGTTTATCTACCAACTCATCGACATAATGGTGAAGGAAATGGGAGAGGCTTATCCTGAATTAATTCGAAATCAAAAGATTATTTCAGATGTTATTGAGCAAGAAGAGAAGTCTTTTCTAAGAACCTTGGCGCAAGGAATCCAAAGAATAGAACAAAGCATAGAAGGTTCTGAAAAGCCTTTTCTAGATGGTAAGACCGTATTTGAGCTATATGATACGTTTGGTTTTCCAGTAGATTTAACAGCCCTTATTTTATCTGAGCGTGGTGGAAGTATAGATTTAGAAGGATTTAAGGCTGAGATGGAGGTTCAGAAAAACCGATCAAGAGCAGCCTCTGAGTTAAAGGCGGGAGATTGGGTGGAAGTGCTTTCAGGTGTTGAGTCTGAATTTATTGGTTACGATTCAATCACTTCTTCTGCCAAGTTATTAAAATATAGATCCGTTAAAACTGGGAAACAGTTAGTACATCATTGGGTATTTGATAAAACGCCTTTTTATCCTGAAGGAGGCGGTCAGATTGGCGATCGCGGCTATATCTATTCTAAAGATGGAAGCAAGACGGAGGTATTGGATACCAAGCGTGAAACGGGCAATCTCATTCATATTACAAGAGATTTACTTGACCTTACCTCTCCTGAATTCCGATTGGAAGTCGATGCAGTACGTAGAAAAGATTCCGCAGCAAATCACAGTGCAACACATTTGTTGCATCATGCCCTGAGACAGTACTTGGGAGAGCATGTTGAGCAGAAAGGTTCTTTGGTTTCTCCTGAGTATTTGAGATTCGATTTTGCTCATTACGCGAAGGTAGAGGAAGGTGTTTTGGCACAAATTGAGGCTGCTGTCAACCTTGAGGTCAGAAGGAATACAGCTTTGCAAGAATATCGCTCCATTCCTATAACCCAAGCGAAGGAAATGGGAGCAATGGCCTTGTTTGGAGAGAAATATGGAGATGAAGTTCGCGCTATTCAATTTGGTGAGTCGATTGAATTATGTGGCGGAACCCATGTGTCTGCTACAGGAAATATAGGTCTCTTTGTGATCACTTCAGAATCTGCCGTGGCCGCTGGAGTTCGGAGAATAGAAGCCCTTACGGGTGTTGAAGCCTATGCTTGGCTATGCAGTCAAAGAGACAAGCTAGCACAGATTTCTGATTTGTTGAATGCCCCACAAGATTTGGTAAAATCTGTTGGTCAGCTGAAAGAGCAATTGCAAAAAGCAGATAGAGAATTACAATCTCTTCAGAACGCTAGGGTAGAGGCGCTCGCACAGGATTGGGAAGGACAGTTGGAAGGCACAGGGCTTCAGAGCTTGGTTTTAAAAGTAAATTTAGATCCTAATTCGGTAAAGAATATTCTTTTCCGTTGGAAGTCAAGACCTAGAACATTGGTTTTTATAGCGGGTAGGTATGACGGCAAACCACACTTGAGTCTTTTGATAAGTGAAGATTTAGTAGCGGAGAAATCTTGGGATGCGGGGGCTATCTTGCGCAACTGGGCAAAAGCCATTCAAGGGGGTGGCGGGGGCCAGAAGTTTTTCGCAACGGCGGGTGGAAAGAAGCTAGAAGGCCTGGGAGAGGCTATGGAGTTAGCACGTAACTGGATAAAAAGTAATTCATGAAGAAGTTAGTAGTTATTTTGGCACTATGCTCGTTAGGTCAGGCATTTGCACAAAAAGATTCAGATTATTATACAGACAGCGACGTGCGAAAGCGCATAATTGGTTTGGGAGTTCATGTGAACCCTTTCTACAACAATAGCCGCTTACTAACCAATACGTTCAACCCTGGGCAATTGGTAACCCTAATAGATCAATCTACTGAAGGTTCTTGGAAAATGGGAGGTGGATTGGACCTTTACATTTCTCTTACTTCAAGATTTGAAATCGTTTCGGGAGTGAATTTTGGTCAGGCGGAATTTTCATATCCTACCCTTTTGTTTCAGGGGATGAACGACACAGCAGCTTTGGCCTATTCATTAAATGAAATGGTTGATTATGTGAATATTCCCTTAGGTATTTCCTTCAAAAGCGATCTCGATAATGGTTGGTGGTTGGAAGTAATTCCTGGTCTGGAGTTCTCAAGGTTATTGAGATACGAAGGTGATTTTGTTCGTGGTGGGAATGCCGAAACAGAAGACTTTATGCCTCAAACTCAAGATCTATATACTTGGGTAAGCTTTCAATTAGGCGGAACTTTCCGTCCTTTTGATACTTGGGGTTATAGTGTCCGCTTTCAAGGAAGATATATGTTAAACAGCCTTATTCAACAAGATGTTTACCTTAGAGAAACCCTTTATAATATTGGACTAAACGCGGGTATTCAATACCGTTTTTAAAATCGAACTAAGGATTCATTAAATAGCCGAAAGGTATTTCCAAACGGGCATTCCAAGACTTCTCGGTATGATCTGCCCCTTCTGCTTTATAGGTCATCCAATTTGAAAAGTTATATCCTTTGGCCAAGAAAACAGAGTCTATTCGTGTTTGAAGTGGTTCATAAGAGGCGTCAAGCGTTTCGGTTCCAAAATCAAAATACCATTTGTTTATGGACGGAGGAGGAAGGTTTGTCGCCGCGTAGTCTACAAATGCCTGCGGAATAGGATTATTATCTGAGGGCATAATTCCGGGCCAATGACTGGATAGACAAGCAGCTCCTCCAAAGACACTAGGATATTCCATTGCAGCGTAAAATGAAATAAGTCCACCCATTGAACTTCCTGCAATAAAGGTGTGCGCAGGGTCAGATAATGTATTTAAGTTTTTATCTATGAATGGCTTGAGTTCTTGAGTTAAAAACTTCAAGTAATTGTCGCTATAAACTTTTTCACCAAAGAGTTTATCCGTGGCACTTCTTTGAAGACCATATAATGAGTCTAGCAGGTCTTGTGGCAGACTTTCAAAGACTTTTTGAGGGAAGTATTCACTATGTCGATTTCGCCCTGCATTCCAAACGCCAACGACAATACAAGGGGGAACTGTTTTGTTCTCGAATAGATTGCAAAGTACTTCGTCTACACCCCATTCTTGATGATTCCAACTAGTACTAGCGTCAAAAAGCATCTGACCATCATGCATGTATAGAACAGCATACTTTTCATTCTCATCAAAATGAGGAGGAAGCCAGATTTCTATGTTTCGCTTTGAAATAAATTCAGAAGACAAAGAATCGATGGATAAAAGTTGTCCGCAGCTTACTTGAAAATGCGGTTCAGAAGCTAGTAACTCTTTTAACTCTTCTTTATCTGAACAGTTCGAGAGACCGATTAGCATGAAAGAAGATAGAATGAGAGAAGACCAATTTTTCAAATACAGGGTTTTTCCAATTGATTTCATATTCATTCTTTATTTTGTCAGCTCACCCAATGTCTCTGTTTCACCCGAACCATCATCCCAATTGTATTTGAGATTTAAAGGAGGAATAGATTGATTGTAGGTTAGTTGTCCTGAGATAAGTACTCCGTCTTGTGTTTGACTTGGAATAAAAATCCCATTGAAATCAACATTCCCCACTACTGTGAATGCAGCGCCTTGATTTCCTAGTCCTTCTATAATTACGTCTTCTGCGGAAGTACCGGCAACAATTTGTACCGTGTAGACTTGCGGGGCCAAGGGACCACTAAATTCTCTGCACGTCCAAGTTCCTAAATAGTCTGAACGCACATAGACATTATCTATTTGTTCTTCTTCACAACTTAGAACAAGAGCAAGAAGAGACAATAGAGCTAAACGCAAAAACAGCGACTTCTTAAACATAATTATTGTTTAGCCTTTCTCTTTTCGTGAGCAGCATTCAATCGGTTCACAATAGACGGTGTAATATCATAGGCATTGTTGGCTTTTAGCAAGAAGCTTGCTGCATTCATGCTGAAGATAAAATCGAGATTTTGCTCCGCTTGAATATTCACCAAAACCGAATCCAAATCCTGTAATAGGAGCTTAGTAAGTTCAGCTTCTTCGCTCGAAAGACTTTCAGCTTGCTGATCTCTGTAGGCAATTAGTTCTTGCTGCTTTTGCATTAATTCTGCCTGAGCCATTTGCAGTTCTGCATCACTTAAACGCGCTGCCTCTTGCTCTAAGATCTGGTAATTCTCTTGAAAAACTTTACTTCTTCTCTCCAGCTCACGTTCCATTGATCTGAACTTGGTTTCGAGCTTTTCTCTTAATCCTTTGTGGTACTCGTATTTAGAAACTAAACTATCGGTGTTTACAAAGGCGATTTTGTAATTAACCCCATCCGAGATAATGTTTTCTGCAGGTGCAGAAGAGCGGGAAGTGGTTGAATCTCCTATGCTGTTTTGGTTCATTTTGAGGAAAACACCCAGAATGGCGAGGCTCAGTATTCCAAGCCAGATGTACACTAAATTGTTTTTCATTTCATTTGTTTATTCAAAGCAAAGCGGATGGAATCTTCATCGGCTTCTTGTGGCAAAGTTACACGCAGCTTTGGGCTTCTTTCCATTTCTCTTTCAATTGCAAAATTTGCAGCTGGATTTCTTGCCCAGCTTCTTCGTGCAATTCCATTATTCACATCAAAAAAGAGCATGTTTTCTAATCTCGACTCTGCTTTTTCAGAACCATCGAGCAACATTCCAAAGCCGCCATTGATCACTTCACCCCAACCAACTCCACCTCCGTTATGAATAGAAACCCAAGTAGCCCCGCGGAACGAATCGCCTATAACATTGTGGATAGCCATATCGGCTGTAAAACGAGATCCATCATAAATATTACTGGTTTCTCTGTACGGAGAGTCGGTGCCAGAAACATCATGATGATCTCTTCCTAGAATTACAAGTCCTAATTCACCCTTGGCAATAGCCTGATTGAATGCTTTGGCAATGGCAATTCTGCCTTCAGAATCGGCGTATAAAATGCGCGCTTTACTTCCTACCACCATTCTGTTTGCTTCGGCGGCTTTAATCCAGCGAATATTATCTTCAAGCTGCTGCTGAATTTCTACTGGAGCTTCTTGTGCTATTTTTTCGAGAACTTCCGCTGCAATAACGTCGGTTTTGCGCAAATCTTCCAGTTTTCCGCTTGCACATACCCAACGGAAAGGGCCAAATCCATAATCGAAACACATTGGGCCCATGATGTCTTGAACATAGGACGGATATTTAAAATCAATCCCATTATTGGCTAAAATAGCCGCTCCTGCTCTCGAAGCTTCCAAGAGGAAGGCATTGCCATAATCAAAGAAATAGGTTCCTTTTTCGGCATGTTTATTTACCGCTTGGGCATGACGTCTCAGCGAAACTTGCACGGCTTCATGAAAAGCTTCGGGTTCGTTTGCCATCATTTGATTGGATTCTTCGAAACTCAGTCCAACGGGATAATATCCTCCTGCCCAAGGATTGTGCAAGGAGGTCTGATCAGAACCCAAATCAACATAAATATCTTGCTCTAGGAGATATTCCCATACATCTACAATATTTCCAAGAAAAGCGATGGAAACGACTTCATGCAATTCCTTAGCCTTTCGAATTCTATTTCCTAATTCAGGTAAAGAATCAATCACTTCATCTACCCATCCTTGACTAAAGCGCGTGTTTAAAGCTTTCGGGTTTACCTCCGCAGTTATGCTTATACATCCTGCAATATTGCCCGCTTTGGGTTGCGCACCACTCATTCCACCTAAACCAGAAGTAACAAAAAGCTTTCCTTCTAAACCTTCTCCGTGCTTCGAAATTTTACGTCCCGCATTTAGAACGGTAATGGTAGTTCCATGCACGATTCCTTGAGGTCCGATGTACATATAAGATCCTGCAGTCATCTGTCCGTATTGTGTAACACCAAGGGCATTGAATTTTTCCCAATCATCGGGTTTCGAATAGTTTGGAATCATCATGCCATTGGTTACAACCACTCTTGGAGCATCGGGATGGCTAGGAAAAAGCCCCATTGGATGACCCGAATACATATGTAACGTTTGGTCTTCCGTCATCTCAGAGAGATATTTCATCGTAAGCCTGTACTGAGCCCAATTTTGAAAAACAGCTCCGTTTCCGCCGTAGGTTATCAGTTCATGAGGGTGTTGAGCTACCGCAGGATCGAGATTATTCTGTATCATGAGCATAATGGCGGCGGCCTGAGCGCAAGCGGCGGGATACTGATCTATCGGACGAGCAAACATTTCATAGTCAGGACGGAAGCGATACATATAAATTCTCCCATAGGTTTCAAGTTCCTCTACAAATTCTTCTATCAAAACGGCATGATGCGCTTGATTAAAATAGCGCAAGGCATTTTTTAAGGCTAGAACTTTTTCTTCTTCAGACAAGATAGCCTTGCGCTTGGGCGCATGACTTAGGTTTGAATCGTATTTTTTTGGATGGGGGAGCTCGGCTGGAATTCCCATTCTAATTTCATCTTGAAAAGCCTTTAGGCTTGCATCTTTGGGGGCTGATATGTTCATTTCTTTCGAATTCTTCCAAGGTTTTTATCAAAGCCATACGGACAATGTTTGCATCCACTCTGGCAGCAATGGCCTCGTTTGAGGTGGTAACTTTCAGTAAAGACGATAAACCCTTCTGGAGAAATATAATAATCGTCTGGATGTAAGTTCGTAGGCACGGCGCAAATTTCGACTTTTACATCTGTATGATCACAGATGTTTGGCAGTTAAAACCCGAGAAGTCGGAAGTAGTTCCGCTCTTTTCTAAATACGGATGTAATTTTTCCATTTTACGCGAAGATTTACTCCATTCAGACTTTGGGGGAAATAAGTGGAGGAAGCTAAAATACAATGTGTTAGATGCTAAAAGTAAGTCGTTTACCGGTATTGAAACTGTGGGCGGCGCATTTTCAAATCACATTGCCGCAACTGCCGCTGCTTGTTTTAAGCAGGGCTTAAAGTGTAAAATTTGGGTCAGAGGTTTCGAGAGTTACCGATCCAATCCAACACTACAGTGGGCAGAAAATAAAGGGGCAGAAGTACATTTTATTCGTCCAGAACTTTACCGGGCTTTTCTTCATGAGAAGGCATCCTTTCCAAATACGGGAAATTGGTACTTTATTCCAGAAGGAGGGTCGAATGAATTCGCTTTGAAAGGGTGTGAAGAAATCCTGCATGAAAACACAGCTGATTTTGATGCTCTCTTTTGTGGAGTAGGAACGGGAACAACGCTGTCTGGAATTATTCGAACGGCTCAAACACACCAAGTAGTTTATGGTTTGCCGATTATGAAAAAATTTGACGATCAAAAGCGTTTTATTGAGCAACATACCCTAGGTTCTAAGATAGAGTGGAAGTTGTTGGATGATTATTCACCCCTTCGTTTTGGAAAACTTGAACCAGAACAGCTTGAATTCATTCGGAGCTTTAAGAATGAAACATCCATCCTCCTTGATCCGTTTTACACCTCTCTTGCCGCATTTGCTATGCTGGATATGGCAAGAAAGGGATGTTTCAAACCAAATTCAAATATTTTACTCATTCATACTGGTGGCTTGCAAGGATGGAATGGTTTTTCAGTCAGTATTTAATTCTGAAATCTATCTTTGAATTATGAATTACCAACGCTTAAGAAGCTTATTTTTTTTATTGTTTTTCATGCAGATCTCCTTAGGAGCTCAAACGAAACTAAGACAAGCTTATATAGAAAAATATAAGGAGGTTGCCATTGAAGAGATGATGCTTTTTGGTATTCCCGCAAGTATAACGCTAGCCCAAGGCATTTTAGAATCAGGGGATGGTGAGAGCAAATTGGCCAAAGAAGCCAATAATCATTTTGGAATTAAATGTCATTTAGATTGGGATGGCCCTAAGATTTACCACGATGACGATGAAAAGGGGGAATGCTTTCGAAAATATAAACACGCAGAGGAATCTTACCGAGACCATTCCACTTTTTTGCGCGATCGATCGCGCTATGCAGATCTATTTAAACTCGACAGAACCGATTACAAATCATGGGCACACGGATTAAAAAAGGCGGGTTATGCAACCAATCCCAATTATCCCAAGCTTCTGATTAAAATTATAGAAGAGAATAATTTGCATCAGTACGATTTAAGATCTAACAAGACCCAAATGGTTTTGGGTGAACACATGGTATTTACGCATGAAAATGATATAAAATATGTGGAAGTAGGCAAAGAAGATAGTTGGGAAAGCCTTTCTGCGGAATTGGAGATCTCCGTAGACCGATTGTTGAAATACAATGAGGTCAGCTACGATAGACCCTTATCAGAGGGGGATATCGTGTTTATTCAAAAGAAAAGAAAGAAAGGAAAGGTAAAATCCTATCAAGTGGAATACAATGAAGATATGTATTCTATTTCTCAGAAAGTAGGCGTGCGAATGAAGTATTTGTACAAGCGCAATGGCATTATAGTAGGAGGGCAACCCGAACCAGGTCAAATTCTATTACTTAAATAGAGCTGGGTTCGAAACTATAGCTAACAATACTTCCATTCGAGCCAATTACAATGATTTGCAGCTTGCCTTTCTTTTGAAGATCTCCGGCAACAAAATCACCTTCGGCATATACTGGAAAGCCATTAACCAACTCACCTCTTTGATTGAAGAGATGCAAGGCCTCTTTATCTGCCTGGAAAGCAAAAACATAATTTCTCGATTCGTATATCAAGGGTTTTACTTTTTGCCAAGGATATTTTGACTTTGGAATTTCAATAAGTCCTTTGGAAGTTTCATATTCAATTTTATCCTCAATGATGCGAATTCCTTTACCATCAAACAATCGGAACCAATCTGCTGCAACATCTGTTAGATCGGTATTTCCATTCATAAAAACATAGGCGAGTTTGCCATTAGCAGAAAGGCCCGTAATTCCATCTAACTTTTCATTGCCTTGAGAGGAAATCCACCATTGATTGTCTTTCATCAGGGGCAAAACCACATCCTTCTTCCATTTACTTTTACCCGTTCTATCAAGAGTACGAATACTTCCATCTTTAGACACAGACAGTATATAATCTTTTCCTCCAGAAAGCATGTAAAGCAAAGGAGTTTCAATTACGTCTGGCATGGGAGAGGGTTTCCAGCCTTTTACCTCTATACCCTCTGCGCTAAAATTGAGAATCTCTTTTCCTACTGGAACTAGAATCCGGTAATTTCGGTTTTTATCATAATCAAAAACGCTTAAGCCTGCGGTGGCCGCTTTGCTGAAAGCAATAGGAAATCCATCCAACTTTCCGCCGTTTCTATCAAATCCATAGAGCTGCCCTGTGGTATTGAATAGGTATTGATATTTTAAGTTTTTGTATCGATCTATAGCTGCCGGCGGACCTAAGATGGGGCCGTCTAAACTGGCTTTCCATAAAATTTTACCTGAAGGATGGATATGATAAACCGTATATCCCGCGTCTTGAACCCATATTTCTTGAGAATTGTCAAGGTGACTTGGCAACAAATGAGGGCCCCAAATTACTTTCTGTTCTAAACCTAGCGTCCATTGATTCGATACCGACTCTTTCTGGGCACTGCCTGATTTAATCATGGCTTTTAGAAACAGTTTGTTGGATTTTTTTTGGATGGAAATGGCAGCAAAATGAAGTTCGCTTAGCGATTCTTCCGTATTGCGCAAGGAAGGCATCCCCTTTCCGTTTACCGCCGAGAGGAGGAGGTTAGATAAATTGGGATTTTTAGCACCAGCATGCCAATGGGCTTTGCCAGAAGGAAAGTCTGAATACGCCTCTATATCTAATTCCGAAGCGATCATGTTTCCAGATTCATAATCGTTCACTAGAGACTTTAAAGGGTCTGTTGTTTCACTGAGATACAGAATGCCATCCAATTCTAATAGAGCCGCAATTTCAAAGTCTTTTCGCATTCCAGTAAATAATCCCTTGGTGTTGATCTTCCTTGGAAGCAGGCTAATTCTATTATCTCGATACAGTTCTGTTTGTAGGCTATCTCGCATGCCATTAGGCAGGAAATCCAGCCCGGTTTCTTTTTCAATTTTAGTAAAGCCTACCTTTTGAAGATACGATTCGTTAGAATTGTTTACCAAGCTATAATAGCCTGTAGGAAAGCTGCGAGTTTCCCATTCGCTAAAGCGTGAAGTAGATTTAGAAGTAGGCAATTGCACATCATTCCAAATTGACCAACTTACAGCGGTTGCAGGAATAAGGGTTTCTAAATCAAGAGAATTTCCATCTCCAGTTGAGATGAAAGGCGGATTAGAATCTAGATTGTCTTCTAAAATTCCGCTCAAGAGGATTTCAGTATTGCGCAAGACTAGATCAAAAGACATCCAACCCTCTACACCAATGAAGTCGGGAATTGAGATTTGGGAAAAGGCATAAGACCAGAGCAATTTTAATTCAGTTGTATTTACGAAAAGCTGAATAGAAGATCCAGTATTTGAGTTGGATTTTAATTTTTTAAATCCTGCGGGAAGTTCAATTTCTAGGCTAGACTGGTCTTTTCGAATCGCCTCTTCCAATAAAATCGATGAACTAGAAAGCAGCAGAACCCCTCTTATTTCTGTGCTGAATAATTCTTGCTCATTTTGGGTAGAAAGAGAATAAATCTTTTTCGAAGAATAATCCCGTGAATCGGCCACATTCCATTCAAAAGCTTCTTGAAAGTAGGCTGAATTCTCTGAAGAAAGGGCAATAAGCACATCGAATCTACTTGCTCCCGAAGGAGCAATGTAGAATACGATAGGTAGATCTTGTGTAAAATCTTTTTCAAGAGTAAGTGCATCTAAAAATCTTTCTACTCTCTCTCCAAGAGGGAAAGCTTCGATAGACTCGTCAAAAGCACCTTCTTTCCACTTAGAAAGTGTACCAAAGGCATCGGGTATTTCACCAACCAGCGCCACTCTAGCGGGCATGAAATCGAGTAAATCTGCCTTTCCTTCCGATTCTTTTTTACAAGAAACGATGGAAATAAAAAGGAAGAGCAATAAAGATGTGCAGACTGAACTCTTATTCATTCCGCGAATTTACGGCGACAACTACTTCAGAGGAATGCTTAATTTCTTCTGAATGATTTGAAAAGTATTTCTGTGATGAGACGTTGGGCCATATTTCATTACCGCAGTTCTGTGAGAAGGCGTAGGGTAGCCTTTATTGTCTTTCCACAAATAGTTTGGAAATTCAGCGTCCAATTCGTCCATAATTAAGTCACGGTGCACTTTTGCGAGGATGGAAGCTGCAGCAATGGATTGTAGCTTCTGGTCGCCTTTAATAATGCATTCGTGCTCAATTCCTTCGTAGGGATTGAATCGGTTGCCATCTATCAAAAGAAATTCAGGCTTGGTTTCAAGTTGGTTAATGCAATCATGCATACCCAAAAAAGTAGCTTGAAGGACATTTATCTTGTCTATTACTTCTGAAGATTGCGTGGAAACAGACCAGGCAATGGCTTTAGATTTAATTTCTTGAGCTAGGGCAGTGCGTTGATCTGCAGTGAGTTTCTTGCTGTCATCTATGCCTTCAATAGGCTGATTTGGATCGAGAATTACTGCGGCAACAACAACAGGCCCAGCCAAACAACCACGTCCTGCTTCATCTAAGCCTGCTTCAATGCGGCCTTCTTGCATAAAGGGTTTTAAAGGTGTCTTTTTCATTTAGCGCTCATTTTTATTTAGGAGGTTTTCTATTTCTTTCCATATTGAAAGGGACGATTTTTCCCAAGAAAAAATGTGAAGTCTAGCGATTCCTTTTTCAACTAAGTCCGTTCTTAGGACCTCATTGTTGAGTATCTGCTGCATTTGAGTTGCCCACAATCTTGGAGAATGTGGATTAATTAATACAGCCGCATCACCCGCAATTTCAGGAATAGCAGATGAATCAGACGCCAAGACAGCTGTTTTGGCTTTCCAAGCTTCTAACATTGGTATTCCAAATCCCTCGTAGAAACTTGGGTACAACAATGCCTTTGACCTCATTAGAATCGTTTTTTTCTCCAATTCCGTTACTCTTCCAACAGCTAGAATACTTTGGTTGTATTTGTTAGATCTAAGGAGCTCTTCCCATTCTCTTTTGTAAGATCGAATAGGGGTTCCCGCGATAATTAACTTAACATCCACATTTGAAAATTCATTTTTGAAGATTTCAAACGATTCTAGCAGTCCCTTTACATTTTTTCTAGGATGTATGGCTCCGATAAATGAAAAATAGGTTTTGTTCTTTGTCCATTCGTTTGCCCTATTCAGAAGTGAAGGCCTCTCCCAAAGCGTTTTCTCTTCTGAAGGTAATGCATTTCCAGCGACAACTATTTTTTCACTTTCAATTCCATACTGATCAATTAGTTCCAATTTCGAGAAATTTGAAACCGTAATAATCATATCTCCTTTCCTTGCAAAGGTGGGAAAATATTGCGTATAAAAATTTCTAACTAGAAAAGTTAAGTCTTTGGGTCTATGAACGAAGTTAAGATCGTGTATTGCAATTAGTTGGGGTGTTTTTCCTCTAAGAGAAGCGAAGCCGTCGAGTGAAACAAATAAATCTGCATCAATGTTTTTTAAGGTGCGAGGCAAGGAGAACATCAACCAAAACCACCATAAAAATGGGTGGCGAGTGGGAGGAGCGATTTGAATGGGTTTTACATTTTCCGCATAAATAAATTCCGCACTCCAAGGCCGATCGAATAGAAAGTAGAAATCTACTTCGGGATGATCCTGAACTAAACGACGGAGAATTTCATGTGTATATATTCCAATGCCTTCTAACTTATCCTTTAGAAGAAGTCGGGTATTAACTGCTATTCGTTTTCGTTTGGCGCTATTCATCCTGAAAAGCCAACTGATTTAAAAATGAACCATAGTGTCAATCCGCAGAAAAGCAGATTCAAGAGCACATTGATGATGGCATTCATATGCTGTCCGTTTTGGAGCATATGTAAGGTTTCCAGTGAAAAGGTTGAAAAGGTTGAAAGCCCTCCGCAAAAGCCGATGATTAGAAAATTTTTAAGTTTAAGGTCATCTGGGCTCGCATGCTTGGAGATATAAATCATCCCCAGGGCAACTACTACGCAAGCCAAAATATTGGCACTTAAAGTTGCTACTGCAAACCAGTTGGAAGTTGCTTTCAGTCGCAAAACCAAAGTGCTAATCAAAAATCTCAATAAGCTCCCTAATCCACCTCCAATAAATACTAAAAACAAAGAATTCATCTCAGCCTTAATTTTCTAGTTAGAAGATTGAATATTAATCCAACAAAGCTTCCAATACCTAAACCTAATAGGGTTCCAGCTAGAACGTCACCCAAGAAGTGAACGCCTAAATAAATGCGACTATAACCCACCAGAAGACACCAAAATAAGAGAATGGGCAGGGCAAGGGTGAGCTTTTTACGTAGAATAAAAATCATTAATGAGGCAAAGCCAGCGGTGTTGGTAGCATGAGAAGAAACAAAGCCAAATTGACCACCACATCCATCTACAATTCTAAGTTGTTGATTATAAGGAAATTCATGACAAGGCCTTAACCGCTGAAAGACTTCTTTGAAAGCATGCACAGAGATCTGATCTGTGAGACTGAGGGTAATTATACCAGCAAAGAGGGAAAGTAGGGCAAGCTTCCAACCATAAAATCGGTAAACGGCTAGAAGGACGAGGATGTAAAAGGGTATCCAAGTTAATTCGCCGGAAATAAGAATGAAAAAGGGGTCTATCCATTCTGCACCCCAATTATTTATGGTTTGACTAAAAGCGTGGTCCCAAGCATTTATTCTTTCCAGAAGATCAGCCATTTAGTACTTTCCAAATAACATCTTTGAGTTCATCAAGGCCTTTTCCACTAATGCTGGAAAAGAGTACGCAGGGTAATTTCAGCTTAGAACGAAGTTCAGCCTCTAATTCTTCGTCTAACAAATCGGCCTTGCTGATTCCAACAATTCTTTCTTTGTAAAGAAGGCTAGAATCATATTTTTCCAATTCGTGCAGCAAGATTTGGTACTCTTCCTCGATATTCGGTGAATCGCAAGGAATGATAAAGAGTAAAACAGAATTCCTTTCAATATGCTTCAAGAAGCGTATTCCAAGCCCTTTGCCGTCGCTAGCACCCTCAATTATACCCGGTATATCAGCCATTACAAAGGATTGATACCTTCTATAGGCCACCATTCCAAGATTTGGACTTAAGGTGGTGAAGGGATAATCGGCAATTTCAGGTTTTGCAGCAGAAACGACACTTAGTAAGGTGGATTTACCCGCATTTGGGAAACCAACCAAACCTACATCGGCTAATATTTTCAATTCTAAGATTGCCTCCAATTCTCCTCCTTCTTCCCCTGGTTGGGCAAATCGGGGTGTTTGAAAAGTGGAAGACTTAAAATTGGTATTTCCCAAGCCACCTCTTCCCCCAGGAAGAATAATTTTCTTTTCACCGTGTTCAGTGATTTCAGCTATAATTTCATTGGTTTCACCATTTCGAACAGTGGTACCCAGTGGAACTTCTATAATTGAATCTTCTCCAGATTTACCAGAAGATTGCTGCTTGCTTCCATTGCCACCGTGTTCAGCTTTAATATGACGCGTGTAACGCAAGTGAAGCAAAGTCCATAAGTTGCGGTTTCCAACGAGAACTATGTCGCCACCTTTACCACCATCACCGCCATCTGGCCCACCTTTGGGAACAAATTTCTCTCTTCTGAGATGCGAAGATCCTGCGCCTCCTTTACCCGAGGCACACCAAATCTTCACATAATCCACAAAGTTACCCGCCATAGAATTTAAATTACGGCGTCTACCGCCTTGATGAGCTCATCTGTTATTTCATGAATTTTTCCAACTCCATCAACACCTATCCAGCGATTTTTGGATTGGTAGTGCGCTTTTACAGGAAAGGTTTCTTCCTTATACACATTGATTCTTTTCTGAATCACCTCTTCATTTGCGTCGTCTGGCCTTCCGCTCGACTTGGCTCTCTCTAGTAAACGCAGCTTAAGCTCCTCTTCCGGAACCTCCAAAGAGGCTAAAAGATTCACTTTTTCATGGCGTTCTGATAAAAACTGATCTAAAGCTTCTGCTTGAGCCACAGTCCTTGGGAAACCATCGTAGATAAACCCACCAGCCGTAGAATGTTTGTTTACTTCTTCTTTTAGCATCTTGATGGTAACCGAGTCTGGAACCAACTTTCCATTGTCCATATAACTTTTAGCTTCCAGTCCAAGAGGACTTTGGGCTTTAATATGACCTCGAAAAATATCTCCAGTTGACAAGTGAACTAGATCGTACTTAGAAACTAAAAAAGCAGACTGAGTGCCCTTTCCAGCGCCTGGAGGGCCAAATAGTATTAGATGAAGCATTACTTAAGGTTCTTAGATTTGGTCAGGCTGCTAAATTAAGGCAGTATTGTGGCATTTTTTTGATTTGGCCTTTTGTAGATTTGCTTGAAAATATTCAGAATGGAAAATGCTTTTGCAGTAATTATGGCCGGAGGAATAGGAAGTCGTTTCTGGCCAATGAGCACGGCATCCTATCCCAAGCAATTTCATGATGTTTTAGGTGTAGGTGAAACCTTGATTCAACAGACATACAGAAGACTATTATCTACCTGTCCTGTTAAGAATATTATGGTTGTAACCAGCGACCAATATCTCGATTTAGTGCGGAAGCAACTCCCAGATTTGCCTTTAGAAAATATTTTGTGTGAGCCTTCACGAAGAAATACTGCACCTTGTCTTGCCTATGCGGTTGCCAAGATTCAAAAGAGAAACCCAAAGGGAGTCATGATTGTTTCTCCATCCGATCATATTGTTACCAACGAGTTGGAATATGAGCGAGTAATGAAGAGAGCTTTAGAAGCGGCAGGTTCAGGTAATCGTTTATTGACTTTAGGTATCCGTCCACATAGACCCGATACTGGATATGGTTATATTCAGCACACTGAGAAGTCTTTAGAAGGCTTTTCAGATGTTCTTAAAGTGAAGACTTTCACAGAAAAACCAAACTTAGAACATGCTAAGGCTTTCTTAGCTTCAGGAGATTTTCTTTGGAATGCGGGAATATTTATATGGTCTGTAGAAAGTATTCAAAGCTCTTTGGCCAGCAATATGCCAGATCTTTTTGAGTCGTTTTTTAGCGATCTCGAGCCTTATGATTCGCCTAACGAAGACGCTTTTATCGCTTCCGTGTATTCCAGTTGCGCAAATGAGAGCATCGACTATGGCATAATGGAAAAAGCGGAAAACGTTTTTGTACTGCCGGCAGATTTTGGATGGAGTGATCTAGGTACATGGGGTTCTTTGTATGAGCAATTGAAGCACGATTCGGAGGAGAATGCTATAGTTGGAAAGAAGGTTTTGCTTCAAGATTCTTGCAATAATATGGTGCGTTTAGAGCCGAATAAGATGGCTGTTATAGATGGATTGAATGACTACATTATAATCGATACACAGGATCGGCTTCTCATATGTAAAAAAGAAAACGAGCAGCTTATTAAGGCTTTTGTGAACGAAATACGACTTCGTTTTGGAGAAGAATGAGTCATCATCTGGAGAAAAGTCGGAAGTAAATTCCACGGCCTCAATCCGAGGCTTTCGACTGGTTATTAGTCTTTTACTAAAATCAGTTTGGAGCATTCTGAATATTACAGACAATGCTCAACCAGAGGACACCATAAGGGGAATTGAACGCGATATAGATTTCAGAGGTTTTAATGTCTGGATTCTTATCCTTGCCATTTTTATTGCATCGATAGGACTGAATGTCAACAGTACGGCTGTTATTATTGGGGCGATGCTTATTTCCCCTCTAATGGGTCCTATTATGGGGTTAGGTCTTTCTGTTGGAATTAGCGATTGGTCTATGCTTAAGAGAAGCTTTAGATCTTTGGCTATTGCGGTGTCGGTTAGTCTCTTAACCAGTAGCCTCTATTTCGCAATCACTCCTTTGTCTGATGCTCAATCGGAATTATTGGCAAGAACGAGTCCCAATTTGTTGGATGTATTTATTGCTTTTTTTGGAGGTTTGGCAGGCATTCTTGCAGGATCGAGAAAAGAAAAGAACAATGTTGTACCAGGTGTAGCCATTGCTACAGCACTTATGCCTCCCCTTTGCACTGCTGGATATGGAATTGGAACGGGGCAGTGGCAATTCGCAATAGGTGCCTTTTATCTGTTTTTGATCAATAGTATTTTCATTTCTATTTCAACCTTTATGGTGGTGCGCTTGCTGCGTTTCCCAGCTAAAGAATTAGCCGATTCTAAGAAGCAAAAAAAACTCAGGGGTTATATTAGTTTATTCGCAGTTATAACAATGGTACCTGCTGTTTGGGTTTTTTATAACACGGTAGTTGAGAGTCTTTATAACAGACGAATAGATGCTTTTGTGAATGAGATCGTTTCCTATGATGGGACGGAAATAGTGAAAAAATATTTAATTCAGTCAGATTCCCTAACTACGCTCAATTTAGTCATGCTAGGTGAGCGCGTCCCCGAAGAAATTTCCAATGAGTGGCGGTCTAAATTAAAATTGTACGAACTAGGAAATACCAAACTTAGGATTGTTCAAAGTGGTATGGAGGAATTAGGAGAGGAGGGAACTACTTCAAAGCTGTTGGATTTTTATACAAGTGCTCAGCAAGATATGTTAACAAAAGATCAGAAAATCAATTTATTGGAAGCTGAGATTCAAGTCTTAAAAGGAAAAAGACTCGACTTTACCAAGCTTTCGAAAGAGGTTGAAATTAATTATCCAGAGCTACTATCCTTCAACTTTGCATATAATATGCATACTGATTTTATAAGCACGGATACCATTCCATTTTTGTTGTTGGAATGGAATCCCGAAACATCCATTCAGCACCGAACCTCAAGGCAAAAGATGTTGACTCAATGGATGAAGGCGAAGTTAAATTTAGATACAGTGGTTGTTTTACCTTGGAAAGGAAGAAAAAGTTAAGTCCTTATTTCTTAAAAGTTTGCTGATACAACTCAATGCTATCTGCAATAATTTCATAGGCTTTTTGTCGTCCTTGCATGTCTTCTACGCGTACTTCTTTATTTTCCAGAGCTTTATAGTCCTCGAAGAAACGTTTAATTTCTTTCATTGTGTGAGGTGCTAGATCATAAATGTTATGGATGTGGCTATGGGCCATATCGTTGTGTGCAACAGCAATTATTTTATCATCAGCCTCACCCTGATCAATCATTCGCATTACTCCTATCACCCTTGCTTCTATCATGCAGAGTGGGGGTAATTCAACTGAGGTAATGACTAAAATATCTAAAGGGTCTTTGTCTTCGCAATAAGTCTGAGGAATGAATCCATAGTTTGCAGGATAATGAACGGCAGAATAGAGTACTCTGTCGAGTTTGATCATCCCCGTTTCTTTATCTAACTCGAATTTGCCTTTGCTGCCTTTGGCGATTTCAATAATTGCCGTAACAATTTGGGGTGTCTCAGAACCTGTAGGTACTTCATGCCATGGGTGAGCGAAAGAAGGAGGAGTGTTTTTCATTTGTTATTTCTGTGTGAATTGAAAAAAAAGGGGCTTTTTATGGCCCCTTTTCAGTTAATAGTGTCCAATCATATTCTCAGGACGAACCCAAGCATCATATTGCTCATTTGTTAATAAGCCTAACTCAATGGCTGCTTCACGAAGTGTTTTGTTTTCTTTATGGGCTTTCTTGGCAATTTTAGCCGAATTGTCATAGCCTATATGTGTGTTTAATGCGGTAACAAGCATCAAGCTATTTTCTAGGTGCTTGGAAATATTTGGCTCATTTGGTTCAATTCCTGATGCACAATTATCGTTAAAGGAAACGCAAGCATCGCCAATGAGTCGGGCAGACTGAAGCACATTAGCGGCAATGACAGGTTTGAAAACATTTAGTTCAAAATGACCATTCGAAGCACCAATGGAGACTGTCACGTCATTACCCATTACCTGTGCTGCCACCATGGTTAAAGCCTCTGGTTGTGTGGGATTTACTTTTCCAGGCATAATAGAGGAACCAGGCTCATTGTCTGGAATTATAATTTCACCTATTCCGCATCGAGGTCCAGAACTAAGCATTCGAATATCGTTACCTATCTTCATTAAAGAGACCGCTACTCGTTTTAAGGCACCCGACAATTCAACCATGGCATCGTGCGCTGCCAAAGCTTCGAACTTATTGGGGGCAGTTTTAAATGGTAGATTGGCAAGTTGGGCTATATGTTTTGCAACCAATATGTCATAGCCTTTAGGTGTATTCAAACCAGTGCCAACAGCGGTTCCACCTAGTGCCAATTCTGAAATCATTTCAAGCGCATTCTCAATTGCTCGAATGCCGTTATCTAATTGTTGAACATAACCTGAAAATTCTTGTCCAAGTGTAAGTGGTGTAGCATCCATAAAATGGGTTCTACCCGTTTTTACGATACCTTTAAAATCGCTAGCTTTCGCTGCAAAGGTGGAACGAAGCTTTTTTAGACCTGCAAGGGTATTGTTTGACACTACTGAGTATGCAGCGATGTGCATTGCTGTTGGAAAGGTATCATTAGAGGATTGAGATTTGTTTACATCGTCATTCGGATGCAATACCTTTTCTTCATCAAGAAGTGCTCCTCCAGCGATAACATGACCTCTATTTGCAACCACTTCGTTTACATTCATATTGCTCTGGGTTCCAGAGCCGGTCTGCCAGATTACTAACGGAAACTCAGAGTCTAATGCACCTGTAGCGATCTCATCGCAAACCTGACCAATTAGATTGCATTTTTCTTGTGTTAGAACCCCAAGTTCATTGTTGGTTAAGGCAGCAGCCTTCTTTAATATGGCAAAAGCATGAATTATTTCGATGGGCATCGAAGCCTCGGGTCCAATTTTGAAATTATTTCTACTTCGTTCAGTTTGAGCTCCCCAATACCTTGAGATAGGGACTTTAACCTCTCCCATGGTGTCTTTTTCGATGCGATATTCCATTGTTTTTTTAGAAAAGAATTAAGCCATCAAAGGTAAGTCAAGACAAAGTGGGATTGAAATCGATTTTGTGTTACTTTTGACGCAAAGTCATAAGGCATGTTTACGCAACTACTCGGTTTTTTTGTTTTCCTTTTTATCTTTTTGATGGGTTTTTCTATGCTTCTCTTTTTAGGCCTTTTTGTAGGCTATTGGATTACCATCAATATGCTTGAAAAGGTAAATCCTAAATTGGTTTACAAGATAATCGGGCATAAAGAATAGGGCTGGATCTATTAGTTAATTGTCTGGTAATAAGGATTTAATTCACTTAAATGCGAATTAAATCTCCTGCGGCAATTTCGACAGGCTCTAATTCTCTGCGAAAGAGCTTCGCTTTTAAATCACCTTTTAGGAATATTTTGCCTTCGGATACTTGAAGCCAACTTCCTTCTCTCAGACCTAATACTGCTTGGGGATTATACTGGTGGAATTCTTTTATTCTCGTTTCCCTTGTTTCACCCATGTGCTTAGACCCTTCCACGGGATCGAGATAATGGGGATTTATATTAAAATGAACGGCTCCGAGTGCCTCAAAAGAAGGGGGGTAAACGATGGGCATGTCATTGGTGGTACCAATAGTCAAACCAGCTAGATTACTCCCAGCACTACTTCCCATATAGGGCATTCCTTCAACTATTTTTCTTTTTAAAATATCTAAAAGCTTCAAGTCATACAAAGCTTTTAGCAGAACAAAGCTATTTCCTCCACCCGTAAACACACCGTCTGCTTTCTCTAAGGCCTGTGCAGCTTGACTGAAGGAGTGCAAGCCTTTGATATTTAGTCCAAAGCTTTTAAATTTATTCTCCACAATTTCACTATAGCCATCGTGTGATATTCCGCCGGGTCTAGCATATGGTATGAAAATAATATTCTTTGAATCTTCAAAATGCTTTTGAACAGATTCTTCCAAATAGTCTAAATACGTTCCCCCATAGACAGTTGAGGTACTAGCTAACAAGAGCTTTATTTTATTCATTTTACAAAGTTGATTATTGAAGTATAGGCAGATTTCTTGCCGTCTTTGAATTCAATCCAAATAGGGCGAACAATCCCATTAACAGCGGAAATATTATTGTAATCGCCAATGAAAACTTTCGGGTCTGATTCAAAGGCTTCCGTTGTTAACCGTTCATTTACCCAAGTAGAGCCTCCATCTTTGGACCAAGCTAGATAAACATGTGTGCCCGCTTGAGCGCCATGTCGGCGATCATAAAAAACGCTGTACAGATAGCCCGTAGATTGGTCCACACAAATCCATGGAAGAAATTGATGCGCATTGGGGTTCGTATCATCATTTACCTGGATGGGTTTACTCCAAGTTTTTCCCTTGTCAAACGATCTCATAATAAAAATATCGAGATTGTCTTTACCATTGCGTTCGTCTGACCACATCACATAGAGGGTTCCTCTAAAAGGACCACTGCTGTTGTCTATTACAGTTATGGGCATTCCATTAATTCGACTGAATTTATCAACAGACTGTTCCCATCCTCCCACATGTTCCTGAATGCTGTATTCTTCATCAAGCCAGTGCTCTCCTCCATCCTTCGAGTAGTTAAACCAAAGTTTGTTATCTCGAGACCAACAGACGTAGACATCGTCGTTCAAGCCTGCGGCAGGTACAGCCCCTTCACTAGTTTGGTCGCCATCTAAACAGTCACCAGCCAATGTATTAATAGACTTGGCTTGAGACCATGACTCACCCTTGTCAACCGATTTGCTGAAATAGATATGCGACTCATGTTCTGGAGATTTACTTCCATACTTATCGAATTGTGTCCAAGTGCAATAGATTGCTCCCGTATTTGCCACCACTGCCCATTCTTTGTCTTGTTGTTTTGGAGAATTCAATCCCATATAAGATCCTGATGACCATGTTTTTCCATCTGTACTGGTTTGACAAACAATACGGTCTAAAAAATCTGGTCCAAGCCAATTTTTTCCTGATGGATCAGATAAATGAAGATAGTAGAAAAGACCTTCATTATCTGCAAGTATGCATGGGTCACCCCAAACCCCATAAGCAGAGCTCAGTTCTCCATTCGTCCATGTTTTTCCTGAATCTACCGAAAGATGCCAGCCGCGTAAGACGGTGCCAGCGAGTATTCGACTTGGATTTGTAGGGTCAATTGAGATAGACGGCTCGCTTACATCCTTTGTTTGGGCCCCTGTTACTATTCTTACTCGTTGATATTGAGAGGAAAGACTCAAGGAGAATAAAAATGTCGAAAAGAAAAAGAGTAGTTGCTTCATGGTTAAATCTGAATTGTCAAATTTGGAGTTTAAATCAATGGATTTCGTGAGTCAATTTAAATCAATAATAAGACTTTGTTTGTTCGCTCTTCCAATACTTCTATTGGGGACCTCAAAGCATGAATATTATTTAAGTATTGCAAATTTGAAATTCGATGAAAATGATAAGGCACTAGAAATGAGCGTCTGGTATTTCGGTGATGATCTCTTACAAGCTTTAAGGAAGGAAGAGGGTAAAGAAATTGAATGGGAGGAGGAAGATAGTTCAACAGAAGAGGTTCTAAAAAAATACATAGGAGGAAGGCTTTATCTAAAAGAGATCAATTCAAACAAATTGCAATTCCAATGGGTTGGTTTGAAGTTTAAAGGCGATTTAGTTTATGTCTACTTAAGATATCCAATGGAACAGATGCGCGATTTAAGACTACATAATTCAGTGCTTACAGAATATTTTGGAGAGCAAAAGAATGTGGTTCATTTTCAGGTAAATGAGCGAAATAACACCTTTTACTTTGATAAAAAGTCTACCGAGGTAAAATTGAATGTCAGATGATTCCAACTTGGTTTACGGTCTATTTTCAGCTCGGCTTTGAACATATAACGGATTGGAATGGAATAGATCATCTTCTCTTTTTATTAGTAATTACTTCGACCTATTCCTTTCGTAATTGGAAAGCGGTTTTAGCCATTATTAGTCTATTCACTCTTGGACATACAATCAGCACAGCAATCTCATTGTTTATTGATGAAGAGGAACTTAGCCTATGGGTGGAATGGTTAATACCTCTAACTATCTTTACTTCAGCCATTTGGAATCTACGTCAAAGTAGTTTAAAGAACAATAACAAATTGGCCCTTAACATTTCAGTTCTCTTTGGATTAATTCATGGATTGGGATTTGGAAGCTTTTTAACCATGCTATCATCAAACCAAGGTTCCAGCCTGAAATATTTCCTGCCATTTACTTTGGGAATTGAATTGGGTCAGCTGCTTATTGTTTCAGCCGTTTTATTACTCACTGCCATTTTCACATATTCTAATGTGTTGAAGCAAAGGGATTGGGTTGTGTTGATCAGTGGAATAGGCTTAGGCCTTTCTTTGCAAATGCTCTTCGAGCGATGGCCATTCTTGGTTTAGAATGCAAAATCATCTAGACCAAGTAAATGGTTGAATCTATTTAGGAAGTAGGATAAATGGCTTCGATTTTAGAATCAATTTCTGCTCTATAATGATTAAATAACTCATTCCTAATTCTTTGAGAAGATTTACTGATTAGAGTAGAGGTTGAGACTATACTATCAATATGCCTAGACATAGACTCGTTGTATGCCAAGCTTTGGGTTTCCATAAACATGGCATTCCCAGTATTCGTTAGTGTGCTAAAAGGCTTTCCGGATATGTTCAGTTGGATGAGAGCATTGGAATAATGACTTTCTGTAAGATAGACATCCAACTTTTCTCCACTTCTCCGATAACCTTTGGCAGTGCAATATTCGTATTCATTTACCAAGTTAAGAAGTTGTTGTAGCATACTCAGGCATTCTGATCTAGAATACCAAGTTGCCTTGAAGCCTGCTTCAATTTTTACAAGTGTCCTGTGAATAGATTCGAAAGAAATGAATTCTTTGCAAGCAACATTTTCAAAGCTTCTAAATGCACTTTCAAAAGCAAATTGAATTTCTGGACTTAATGAAGAAATAGATTCCCCAGAATTCGAAAACTGAAAAATACCTTTATTAAACCAGTAAGTTTTTAAATAGGAGCAAAGACTTGGATATTTCAGGAAATGATGAAAAGGAAGTTCTGGTAGAAATGCAACCACACTCCGGCGCCCTTTTAATTGAGATTCTTGTATTAACCAATGCTGGAGATATCTCATGAATTCAAGTTGATTTTCGCTCGACTCTAGGTTGATCATATTCGAAAAGCGAGTTGTCCGCTTTTCCGGATCAAGAATATTTAATTCAATGTTGAAGTGCTTAGCGATGCTTATATATTCCTCTAAGTGTAGGCCAATCTCTCCGCGCATTTTTCTATACACGGTATTTGGACTCTTATTAATTACCGCGGCGATGGTTTTACCTATCGCTTGATCTTCAGGGATTTTACAGCCTAGTATCTTGAAATAATCAAGAATCGCATTTTGATAATCGTTTGGTTTCATAATTAAGTAATTTAAAGTTTGTTATTGAAAGAATGACGCAAATGTAGTGAGAATCTTATGTGAAATTTAATTATTGACAAAAAAGTACATAAAAAAGTGTTGACTATACAATATCGGTATTGAAAAGCGATAATTAATACGTATTCCGTCATTCATTGCATCCTAATTTTGGAATCATAACAAAAAATAATTATCATGAAATCAATGATTCACTTATTCCAAAGCCTTCAAAAAGGTATTAACGTTTCTATTCACAACCTACTCAACACCGGGCCCTCGCTCATTCACAAGCCAGAGAGCCTTCTAAAGCAAGCATTAAAAGAGCTTAATATGCTACATAGCGTAAGAAGGCTGGAATTTGTTGGGGTTCCTCCAATGGCTGTATGTCATTATTTTCAAATATTAATAGAAGATGACTGGCAAAAAGTAGATGGGTACTGGAAATTAAATCTTCGAGCTCTCAGACAAAGAATGGAATACGAAGGCCTTGGTTATATAATCATTAGCATTCCACCTTTATCTACTCGAAGAGCTCAATTGGATTTTTTGAAAATGAAAATAAAAGAGGCTCTTGAAGGCAAGGGTTATGTATTTGAATGGCATCTGTCCTAAATTAATTTCAGATGCCCATGCCTGATTATCTTTGGCCCAATGAGCCGAGTTCAACTTTTGTTTATCAAGACTACTCTAATAGGAATTCTATTTTCTGCTCATTGGGCCATTGGTCAGGAAGATCCTGATTACTCTCATGCTTACAGAACTCAATTTGGAAAGTATACTCTAATTGATACTTCTTTGGCAATGGACGGTTGGCATAGGCAAGAACCAAACCTTTTCGATTGGTTTGGATATTTGCCTATTGGGAATCAGGGCGCATGGCGGCAAGAAATGGTGCATACAACCCATTTAAATCTAGGCAATTCCTTTGGGAATCCAGCATTTACTAATCATTTCTTAGATCCCAATCGTTGGTTGTATTTTAAAGTTCGATCTGCTATTACCGAAGCAGATTACCGACAAGGGTATGAAAGAGGTCAACTTTTTAGATTATCTCATACCCAAAATGTCCATGAGAGATTGAACTTCTTTATTGATTTTAAGAGACTTAATTCCCTTGGAAAATATCAAAGGCAACAAGTTGAGCAAAGTGATCTACTAGCCACCATTCATTATCAAAGCAGGGGTGGGAAATATTCTTTTCATTTTGGTGCCAATACCGCATTTATCAAGGCAGAGGTCAATGGCGGCTTAACTTACGATTCGGTGTTTACAGATAATACTCTCACGGATAGATCTTTAGTTTCAGTAAATTTTGCAAGTTCAAATACCAGTCAATTTTTAAGGCATAGACAAGGAATGTTAGATCATTCATGGCACTTTATAAATCGATCGAAAGATTCTGCAAATGACAGTTGGTTAGAGAGTCTTTCTTTTGATCATCGCATAGAATATCTGAGACAATCGTATGTCTTCGAGGACGTACCCAATCAAACTAGACCTAGAACATTGCTGCAATCCAATCTTACGTCTGATTCTACTGCCTTTGAAAAGGTTCAGAATAATTTTGGAGTAAGTATGAAAGGGAAGCAAGGCTGGAGTTTAAGCGCTTCGATTTGGAACGAAGCTGCAGCTTATGAGGGTGAAAATTTTAGAACAGTACAATCTAATTCGGGTTTATCGGCTAAGGCAGATCTTGTTTTATTCAATAAATTCCCAATTCGGAGCACTTTAAATTATGTTCTTCAGGGTCAGAGACAAGGTGGTATTGAATTTTTTGCTCAAACTGGATTTGAAAGTAATCAGTTCAGTTTCCTTCCGTTCATTCGAGTTAAAAATGCCTTCCCGGGTTTTATGGATTACCGATACACATCCAATTATATGGCTTGGAATAGGGATTATGCTATTGTTCAGACAGGAGAGTTGGGCTTAGCAATTAAACAGAGTTTTATTGGAAGCATCGATTTGAAGGCTCATTTATTGAATAATGGAGTTTTTTATGGTCTCGATAGTCTTCCATCCCAATGGAATATTGCAGAGCAATATTTCTCTACAACTTGGAAGGGAAGGTATAGACTTAAGAATTACCTTTTAGTAAATACCGACTTCGTTTGGCAAACTAGCTCAAACAATCAACCCGTATTTCGGATGCCAGAGTTCTATGGTAGACTAAGCCTTTCAACTCGATTTAGCCTTTTTAAAGGAGCAATTAACTTCCAACCTGGCGCGGTTTTAACTTGGTTTAGTCCTTATAAAATGAGAGGGTATAATCCATATACCAACCTTTTTTACAATCAAGATGAAATGGAGATAGGAGGTTATCCTTTATTTGATGTCTTTTTCAATTTACAAATACGTACAGCGCGCTTCTATTTTAAGCTGGAACATCTCAACTCTTCAATTAGCGGCTATAATTACTGGGCTGCCCCTGGTTATCCTCTTCCAGATTTTGTTTTTCGTGCTGGAATTAATTGGAGGTTCTTCAACTAGGTTTTTTGTTTTTTCTTTTTGGCAGCAGGGAAAAGAATGTTGTTTAAGATCAGACGATAACCTGCAGAATTGGGGTGTTGTCCTAATTCAGTTGGTGGATCTCCTACACGGTGTTGATAATCTTCTGGGTCATGACCACCGTAAAAGGTCCAAGTTCCCATACCAAGTTCACCATGAATGTATCTCGCTTCATTAAGTGATTTATTTTCACCCATAATAAGAACATTTGATTTTATTAAATCTCTTCTAAACGCAGTGGTTTGTCCCATAAACCCTTTTACAATTCTACTGTGGTTTTGGCACAACATAGTAGGGACAATGTCCCATTTGGCTGAGAATTCAAAGAGAATGAAATAATCATTTTCGGCATTTATTTTTCGACTGTCAGTTACATCAATGTCGCTAAACTCATATCGGTTGGGGTCTCGAACGAGAGTAAAATCACGAAACGCAAAACTGCGGTCGTACTGGAGCTTCTTCTGGGCCATTGGGTCAGATCCATCTCCGTCGAACATAGATTCACAAATGTCAATACCTTTGGCCGCAAGAGAGATGTCGTAGCTGTCTGTTGCTGAGCACATTGCAAATAGAAATCCACCGCCAATCACATATTCTCTAATCTTCTCTGCTACAGCACTTTTAAGATCGGACACCTTTGAGAAACCCAATCGTTTGGCATCTGCTTCCAGTTCTTTTTTCTGATTTATATACCAAGGAGCCCCACGAAATGAGGCATAGAACTTACCATATTGCCCTGTAAAGTCTTCATGATGAAGATGAAGCCAATCATAAGTGGGAAGTAAGTCATCAAGAACTTCATCGTCATAAATAATATCGTACGGAATTTCTGCGTAGGTTAATACCAAAGTGACGGCATCATCCCAAGGTTGTTTAGATTTTGGAGAGTAGACCGCTATTCTTGGTGCCTTATCTAGCTTCACGCTTTCCATATTTACAGAAGGACTAGAAATTTCGTTTAGTATAGATTGCGATTGAGCATCTGTAAGAATATCAAAACTGATCCCTCGAATAAGACATTCTTTTCTGATTTGTTCACCGTCAGGAACAAGAAAGCTTCCACCCTTATAGTTCAACAGCCATTGCAATGAACCTCCTTGATTTAAAACCCAGTATGCTAAACCATAGGCTTTCAGGTGATCTCTCTGAAGCCCCTCATCCATTGGAATTAGAATGGATGAAGCTTGAATTTGAAAGGTCAGGAGTAGTAAAAAGGAAATTTTAAAAAGGTGCTTCATCGTCGTTGGGGGGTGGAATGAAAGTATTTTGACTGCTGAAGTCTGAATGGTGTTGATTTCCGCCTTGAAATCCGTTGTCTATGTTCATTTTCGACTCGAAAACAGTCTGATGTTGAACGCCAGGATTTGCTCCAAATTTTAAATCTGAGAATCGAGCTATATGTCCTTCGAAACTTAATCGAACATCCTCTAGGCTACCATTTCTATGTTTGGCAATAATAAATTCAGCTTGTCCAGCAGAAGGCGTGTCATCTTCCCATACTTCGATTTTGTAGTACTCTGGTCGGTAAATGAAAGATACAATGTCGGCATCTTGCTCAATGGCTCCTGATTCTCTAAGATCTGAAAGCATAGGTCTTTTGCCAGGTCTTTTTTCTACTTCTCTACTTAGCTGAGAAAGAGCAATAACAGGCACATGAAGTTCCTTCGCCAAACTTTTTAAACCCCTACTGATAGCACTAATTTCTTGTTCTCTATTTCCACCTTTACCACTAGAATTGGCGGTCATAAGTTGTAAATAGTCAATGATTATTATTTCGACTTTTTTCTCAGCCACAAGTCGTCGGCATTTCGCTCTTAAATCAAAAATGGAAAGCGCAGGTGTATCGTCAATATACAGTGGCGCTTTTTCGAGTGGATGAACTTTCGCAAGCAAACGTTGCCATTCATCATCATTTAATTTACCCTTCCGAAGCGTTTCTGAGTTAATGCCTGTTTCAGAAGAAATGAGCCTGGTGATGAGCTGTACAGAAGACATTTCCAGAGAAAAAAAAGCAACAGGTCTTTCCATAGTAACTGCCATATTGCGAGCCATGGAAAGAACAAAGGCGGTTTTACCCATACCAGGTCTTGCAGCAATTATCACTAAATCAGAAGGCTGCCAACCACTGGTAACGGTATCTACAGCATTGAATCCAGAGGGAATTCCCGAGTATCCCGATTTATTCCCAATTTCTTGAATTCGTTTTATTGCCTGTCTTACCAGTGCTTCAGAAGTTTCGTAATTCTTCTTGATGTTACCATTAGTTACTTCGAAAAGTTTGGCTTCTGAGCTGTCTAAGAGTTCGAGTACATCGGTCGTTTCATCAAAAGCCTCTTCAACTATTTCGCCTCCAATTCGAATTAACTCCCTCTGAATGAACTTTTCTACGATGATTCGAGCATGGTATTCACAGTGAGCCGAAGAGTTTACCTTCTGACTCAATTTTATTAAATATGAATCGCCTCCAATTTCTTGTAATTCTCCGGATTTCCGGATGGCGGCCGAAATGGTGATTAGATCTATGGGTAGAGAATCCGTAAAAAGGGTGCGAACGGTTCTATAAATGATTTGATGCGCGCGGGAATAAAAAGAAGGCTCCTCTAGGATGTCAATCACCAAACTCACTGCACGTGAGTCTATTAAAATGGCACCTAGTACGGCCTCTTCCAATTCAAGTGCCTGAGGAATGAGCTTGCCTTTTTCAAGATTACTGAATCGGGTTGTGGGTTTGGTTGGCCTTGTAGTCCAGTTGGGTTCCGTTTGCATATTTTCAAAAATACGCATACCGTTTCGCCTAGTTTCGACTTGAAAATAGCGAATTCTTTAAAGTCTTGAAATTTAGCTAAATCTGTTATCAACAATTGAAGAAATTCTACCTTTGCACGGAATTTAAAAAGCAACCAAATGTCTATTTCGAAGTTTCTCTTACTCCTTCTCTCAATGTCTTTTTTGGGTTTGAGATCACAAAACCTCCAGTTTGCGAATTCGAGTTACTCTTTCGCTAGAACGACTGAGTTAGGGGTAGATTCTGTTTTGGTTGAAATTATAAATTCAGGTATCGAAAATTTGCGTATCAAACGCATTCATTTTCAAGATGTTTTTGGAAGTCAGCCCTTTTCAACGTCTTTGAATTCCTTAGGATTAACTGCTCAACAGACATCAAGCCTAAAGCTTTTCTTTCACCCCAGTCATAATATCGCTCATTCACTTCCAATTGTTTTTGAGACCGATAGTTTTTATGGCTGCCTTGTTTATGAAGCAAGCGGACAAGGTGCTTTTTCGAATTCCTATTATAATTCTACCGAGAATCTTTCAAGTACGGCGCTTTTCAATGCGCTTAAGGTTAGAATTTCATCGCCTTATAACAGCCTAAGTTACGATGGGGCTAGAGACGAAATGTACGGTGATGTAGACAATAGTGGTGGTCAAGTTACTTGTGTTTATACAGGTCGTGTGGCAACATTCAACAGTCGTTCTGGTGCAAATAGCAATAATTTTAATACCGAACATACTTGGCCACAGTCTCTTTTCAATAGTGCAAGTCCAATGAAGAGCGATATTCATCATCTTTTTCCAACCGATGTAACAGCCAATAGTCAGAGGGGGAATTTACCTTTTGGCGTAGTAACTGGTTCTCCTTCATGGCAGCAAGGTGGTTCTAAAATGGGGGGAGGTAAGTTTGAACCAAGAGATGTGCATAAGGGAACAGTAGCTCGTGCTATGATGTATTTTGTTCTTCGCTATCAGAATTACTCCAACTTCTTCGATGGCAACCAAGAAACCACTTTATTGAACTGGCACTCGGCTTTCCCACCATCCGCGCAAGACAAGGCTCGAAACAATGAAATTCAGCAGCTACAATCCAACCGAAACCCGTTTACAGATTATCCTCAATTTGCAGATAGAATGGGATTGTTGTCGCAGAATGGGGTTTTGTCTGCGGATAAGTCATGGGTGTTAATGCCAGATACCATTGTTCTAAGACAAGGAGTTGTGGCCAATGCGGTAATCTATAATTCGGGAAATCAATCTTTGAATATCAATTCGATTCAATTGGTTGACACAAACTTTAGTTACACTCTTAACGGATCTATGACTATTGGAGTAGGTGAGTATAGAACCATTTCTATTGAATTAAAGCATCCCATTCAAACCCAATCACAAATGGTCTTGCAAACCAACAGCAATGTGCAGGTTGCGGAGAGTGTTTATTTAAAATCAATTACTAGAAATGGAATTGGATTGAATGAGCTAGCTAGCCTAAAACCCGTTTTATTTCCCAATCCATCAAAAGGCCAAGCTCAAATTCGTTGGGAAGGAGAGCAATTCGGTTATGAAGTTCTTGATTTCCAGGGTAGAGAAGTGTTTCACTCGAATAATTCCTCTAGGAATGAGGCTGTACTTCCACAATTAAAAGTGGGCATTTACACTGTAATTATTCGAAGTGTAAGTGGCCGATTTGCAGTTGAAAAATGGATCCTCTATTGAAGAATCCTTTCAGATTCAAATTGGATTTGATCGCCTTTCTCTATTCCCCTTTCTGCGCAGAAGTTTCCAGCAACTTCCAAAACGTAGTAGGCGGGCCCCTCAGAGGGAAGGCTTCGTTCAGATAAGGGCGTTGCATTCGCCTGGATACTTACGATCTCTTTGTTTTTATTGATATAAATTATATCCAAAGCAACGTAGGTATTCCGCATCCAAAAAGACTGAATTCTCTCGGATTCCATAATAAAGAGCATACCTGTATTTTCTGGAACACTTTTCCGGAACATCATCCCATATTCCTTTTCCTCATCTGTCATTGCCATTTCAATCTCAAGAGATGCCAAAGTATCTCCATTCTCTCCATCCAGAAGGCGCAATTCGCCTTCTTTAGTGAACTTAGGCTCGTATTGGTCTGAGTTTTTTTTCTTTATAGGTGATTTTTTTTCTTCCATTTGGCATGAAAAAACAGCAGATATCAAACTGAAAGCGAATAACACTTTCCAATTAACTTTATTCATTTTGATGGAGTGGTTTTAAACGATCGAACAACAAAGAAAAGTCCAATTAAGACTAGTGGTATGCTCAGTCGCTGGCCGAAGTTGAGATCTAAGCCTTTTTCTGAAACTACTTGAACAACTTTAAAGTATTCTATATAAAATCGAAATCCGAATACGGTGATAAGGAATAGACCGAATAACAAGCCTTGCTTTTTCCAGTAGCCTTTTTGGTAAAGTACAAAGAGAAGGATGAAAATAATAAGGTAAGCAAAGGATTCATAGAGTTGGGTAGGATGACGAGGCACACCTAGCACATCTCGTTGGGCAATCCAGTGGTTTTGATTTAACTCCAGTTCAAAGTTGGAGGGATTCTGAACAATAATATTCTTGCTTTCATTTGGAAACATATTCAAATAAGAGGCTTGATTTACAAGTATTTCGCTCACTTGCTCTTTTGTCAAACCACTGCTGAATTCGGTAGTCATAGAATACACTGGGTAACTCAGACTATCGGTTTGAATTCTTTGAGTGCTTTTTTCGAATTCAATAAATTGAACTTCATCTTCCCAGTAATTATTGAGCACTTCTCTGCTGAGATCAAGAAAAACAGTTTCTGTTGGAGCGTTAGTAATATTTCCATAAATCTCAGAGTTGAACATATTTCCGAGTCGTATGAAGCAGGCAGCTAATGCTACAGTAATAACAACTTTGTCTAATATCCAAAGTGGCGATTTGTGCGTAACCTTTTTTGAAAAGATATAGAGTGCAATAATTATGGCAATGGCAGCGCCATGGCTGGCCAATCCACCTTCCCAAACCTTGAAAATTTCAATCGGATTTTCAGAGTAATAATCCCATTGATAAAAGAAAACATGTCCTAATCTTGCACCTAATATCGTCGCAAAGACCATGTAAGTTAGGAGTTTATCTAGGGTGTCTTTAGGAACGCCTTCCTTTTTAAAGAAACCATTCATTATATAAAAGCCCACAAAAAAGCCTGCGGCAAAAAATAATTGATAGAATCGTAGGCTAATGCCAAAAGCACCGAAACCTTTAGACACATCCCAAGACAGCGTTAAAAAATCATGCACTAGAATAGAGTTTGATGCGAAGATACTATGCTGTGCTTGGACTAAGGCTAATTGCAACACCATAGTTGAAAGGGCTCGAATAGTATATATTTGCCGGCTTGTCTATGAGCCTACTTAAAAAAGACGTTTTTGGTAATGTCCTCTTATTAAAGAGGCTGATCATCTTCATATTTGGAGCGGTAACTTATTATCGTTTTAATATGGCGAATAGAACCGTTGTACGTGGGTCGGAAGTTTTAAAAGGTCTTCCAGACACAAAGGTTCTATTTGTGAGCAATCACCAAACTTATTTTGCCGATGTTGCAGCCATGTTCCATGTTTTTGGTGCGGCCAAATGGGGCGTTTATAACCGAATAGATTTTTTTTGGCATCTATTCAACCCGAGATTAAACATCTATTTCATTGCAGCTTTGGAGACAATGAAAAAAGGCATTTTACCTCGTTTGTTTTCGCATGTAGGTTCTGTAAGCATTAAGCGGACTTGGCGGGAAGCGGGAAAGAATATTGATAGAAGCGTAGATCCACGGGATGTAAAAAAGATAACCACGGCAATAGAAAATGGATGGGTAATTACATTTCCTCAAGGAACAACCAAACCGTTTGTGCCTGGAAGAAAGGGTACGGCCAAGATTATAAAGGAATACAAACCAATTGTCATACCCGTTGTTGTAAATGGTTTTAGAAGAGCCTTTAACAAGAAAGGGCTTCTTATGAAGAAACGAGGCTGTACTCTTTACGTTACCATAAAAGAACCGCTTGATATCGACTATGATCAAACACCTGATTTTATCTTAAAACAAATCATGGAAAGCATTGAGCAGACTGAAAATTTTGTTCGTCCGAAGAAATTAAGACACAGCCAGAACACAGAAGCTTAATTTGGCTCATTCGAACGCTACTTAGGATATTTGTCACATACCGAACCTTTTATCTTCCTTAAATTTGAAATTATGAAAAGTGATGCACTAAAATTTGGATTTTTTCTTTCTCTAATCAGCCTCTTTTTTGTGGCCTGCAATAAGGATATTTCTGTAGGGGGTGGCGATGATACAGATAATCGGAATGTGCATATAGCGCCCTATTTCACGTATAATGGAAATCCGTTTTCAAGCGATTCCGTTTATTTCGACAGCTTTGGAAACCGTTTTGTTATAGATAATGTACAAATTGTCATATCTAATTTTTTCATTGTTGGACAGGGAGATACCGTATCCGATCCCAATTCTTTTAACGTATTGAACTTTACAGATCAACAGTTTAAAGTCTTGAAACTGCCAAAAGGAACGTATTCAGGATCTTATGGTTTTACTATTGGTTTAGATTCTCTCACAAATGCCAGATTGCCAGGTAGTTTTCCTTCTTCATCGGGTCTTACTGACCCAATGTTATATAGAGGTAAAAAGCCGTTTTATTTTGGATATAAATTTCTTTTAATAGAAGGGCGTGTCTTCAATCCACTCGGACTGGATACGGTTGGTCCTAGTCACTTTTTTAGCTACGAGTTAGGCGATTCTTTGACATTGACAAGAACAAGACAAAAGAGCTTTACGGCAAGCAACGACAAACCAATTGTCTTTGAAGTACGTTTTGATCTTGCAGATATGCTCGAACCTTTTGATTTGTTTTTCTCTGATACAATCCGCACAGACAGACGCTTTTTAGATGATTATGCAGATGCACTTTTACTAAGACAATATTTAGATACCGCTATAACACCTTTTTAAAATGAAAACTTGGTTTCCTTCCGTCGGCCTATCGTTACTCACTTTACTAACTATGGCTATGTCTTGTGAATCGACGAAGGAAGTTAAGGACAGTTTTATTGAAATAGTTCCTGAAGCTACCTTCGGTGGAACCATAGAAGGATTCAATAATCCAAACCCGATCAATGGATCTACCGATGTTCTTATTTCAGAGTTGAAGTTTTATTTATCTAAAATTCGAGCTGTTGCCTCAGACGATAGAGAGTATGCTTTAGTAGATTATTGTTTTTTCGATTTTCGAAATCCTGATTTCGAGAAATACCGGGTAAAACTACCCGAAGGAGTTAACATAAAAGGTTTAAGAGTAAATGTTGGCTTAGATTCGACACAGAATTATTCAGATCCTGCTAGTTTTAATCAGGCTCATCCACTCAGCGCTGCCAGAGGGATGTATTGGACTTGGGCTACTCAATATCGTTTTTTGTTAATCGAAGGAAAAGCGAATCAAACTAGTCTCATTGGATCTTCAACAGACCAAGGGATTAGCTATCATCCAGGCGGAAATCACCTATATGTTGAGGATGTATTTCTGCCCCTCAACTTAGGAGTTGGCAACGGTTCAACACGCACTGTTATGCTTAAATTGGATGTAAATCAGTGGTTTAATGGGATTTCGGGCACAATAGATCCACTTACCGAATCAAATGTACATGCCGCCCCTGAAGATCAGGCTCTGGGCAAGAGGTTTATCGAGAATTTCTCTGCGTCTATGCGATTGCAATAGAAATGCTTTGAGACAATCCGCATTTTTTTTTCTTTTAGCTTCTTTCTTTTTCCTCTTGGTTTCTTCTTGCGGTAAGAAAAAAGAGGAAGTAATAACTCAACTCAATGAGCCCTTACCTCCACTTGTATTCCCAATTGATAACCCTATTTGGAAAGAAAAAGTAGAGCTGGGAAAAGCTCTTTTTTTCGACCGACTTCTCTCTAGGGACTCAACGATTTCTTGTTCTAGCTGTCACTTTCCTCAGTTCGCATATAGCGATACCATCCCAATAAGCAAAGGAGCTCATGGAAGAATAGGCTTTCGAAATGCACCTGCATTATTCAATTTGGCTTGGAAACCTAGGCTCTTCAAAGACGGTGGAGTACGAAACTTAGAGCTTCAGGTACTTGCTCCTTTACTAGAGCCAAACGAGATGGATTTTGGAAGTGAAGAGCTATTGAATAGACTCGAGAAATCAGACGAATATATTAGTCTTTTTTCAAAAGCCTTTGATTCCCTTCCAACTCTAAAATTAGCTGTTCAGGCGTTGGCAAGTTTTGAACGAACTTTGATCTATAATGAATCTAAATTCGATCGTTTTTTGAGAAATGAAGTGATCCTTTTGGAGGAAGAGTTGATTGGAATGAGACTTTTTTATAGTCCTGAACTAGCTTGTAGTAGCTGTCATAAAGGTGTTTTATTCACAGACTTTCAATACCACGATATTGGAATGCCTCCTTCTGAAGATGTGGGAAGATATAGGGTTAGTCTCGATAGTTTGGATAAGTTCAAATTTGAAACACCAAGCCTAAAGGCTGTTTCACTCTCTGCGCCCTATATGCACGATGGGTCAATTAAAGATTTGCGAGCAGTAGTGGATTGGTATAATCAAGCGGCTGAAGTAAGGAAAACCAAAGACAAGAGAATTCGGGCCTTAAATCTAAATTCGAGTGAAAAAGATGCATTAGTAGCCTTTCTAAACTGCCTTTAGTAAAGGACTGAAAATCGCTCGAAATAACTTTTCCCAGACAATCCTTTCCAGATCGCAAAATAGGTTCCCATTGGCAATTCAGAAATATCCAAGGAGGTTTGATAGTTGCGCTCAAACAGAAGTTGCCCATGAAGATTTAGTACCCCAAGCTTTCCAATAGGCGGATCAAGTACTCGAATAAACTGTGAACTTGGATTTGGATATATTTTGCCAATGGTTTTTGGCTGATCAATGGCATATAGAGTGGAATTCAATTTGAATTCAGAAAGCTGTGCGGGCAAGCTATTGTCTTTTTCAGAGGTGATATAATACGTATTGACATCCATCCTTTCGATGGCTTCCACCTGCTGTGGACCTGAAACGGTTATTGCATGCGCCATTTGTAAAGAAGTAGATAAGCTCCATCCATTTATAAATTGGATTTCATAAATGAAAACTGAATTGATGGAATACCCACACAGAACAATTTTATTTTGAAGGCCATTGAAACATCCCCCCGTTACCAAGCCGGGAGTAGGAATTACAGCTTTCTTAGTTAAAGTGTAATTTCCGGGAGTTTTAGGAAGCGTGTAAACAGAACTATTAAAACTGCTTTTATCTTTTGTAAAAAGGTAGATCGAGTCGCCTGCGCAAACTATTGCCTCCGCGTCGAAAGGAGTGAAAGGATTTGAGCTAAATGAATTCTGTTCGGAATAATTGAAAGTAATGACTTCGGCGCTAACCGTATCATTAAAAAGAAAGTCTGTGCGGCTGATTTTATAGATGGCCAAGTTGGTTCTTGTACCATTGTTATTACCGAAATCACCTATGTAAATAAATTGATTGTCGGCTGAAATATCCTCCCAATCATTAGCACCAGCATTGGTTATATAAACCTTTCGAACTACAGAGCCACTTATACTATCCACTTCATATAGAAAGGGACCATCGCCAGAATCATTGTGCGTAATAAGTCGACCACTGACTTCTAAAAGACCTGAAGTTTCCTCTACCTGAGCGCTTAAGGCGGCGCGATTAGAAGTTTGTATGGTTTGAGCTTCTATATTCATAAATAGAATGATAAAGCCCAAAATGAGTGATGTTTTCATGTTCTGGTTAGACTTGTTTAAAACACATCTGATGTTTGATGAAAGAGAGCAAAGTAGCTAATTATCTTTGAACATATGTTAAAAATTCACCTTATCGCCATAGGTGGGGCAGCAATGCACAACTTGGCACTTGAACTCGCCTACCAGGGACATGAAGTAAGTGGATCTGACGATCAAATCGTTGAGCCCTCAAAGAGCAGATTGGCTCAGGCAGGATTGCTTCCCGCTAATGGTTGGGATGCGAAGAAAATCACATCTGATTTGGATATAGTTGTTTTAGGAATGCATGCACATGCAGATAATCCAGAGCTAAAAAGGGCACTTGAATTGGGGTTGAAGGTGCAATCCTATCCAGAATTTATATACGAAAGGAATAAGTCCAAAACACGCGTGGTGGTGGCGGGAAGCCATGGAAAGACCTCCATCACCTCCATGATATTGCATGTGTTGAATGAGGTCAATCAAGATGTTAATTATTTAGTAGGTGCCCAATTGGCTGGTTTTAATAGGATGGTTCAACTAGACGACTCTTTGGAATTCATCATCATAGAAGGCGATGAATACTTGAGCTCTACTTTAGATAGAAGGCCCAAATTTTTATGGTACAAACCTAATATTGCAGTAATTTCTGGAATAGAATGGGATCATGCCAATGTTTTTCCTGATCCTGAGGAGTATTATTTGCAATTTGAAAAATTTGTTGAATCCATTGTTCCGGGGGGAAGTTTGGCCTATTTCAGTGAAGATAATCGGCTGAATGAAATTGTTAATCGATGTTCAACAGAAATAAGACTCTTTCCATATTCAACGCCCAAATACAGGATAGAAAGGAGTGAAGTGGTTTTGGAAACGGAAGAAGGAGAGGTTTCGCTGAAAGTATTTGGAAAACACAATCTCCAGAACATGGAAGCAGCTCGTTTGATATGTAATCAGCTAGGGGTAATGGATTCTGATTTTTATGCTGCAATTTCAAGTTTCGAAGGAGCAAGCAGGCGATTGGAGAAGATCTTTGAGGATAATACACATTGTATTTACCGCGATTTCGCTCATGCTCCTTCCAAAGTAAAAGCAACTATTTCTGCTGTTCGAGAATTCCATCCAACCAAAAGATTCATAGCTTGTTTTGAATTGCATACCTATTCAAGCCTGTCTAAAAGCTTTTTACCACAATACAAAGATTCTATGCAGTCTGCAGATCATGCAATTGTCTATTATAGTCCTGCAGAGGTGGAAAGAAAGCGGCTTTCGGAATTGAATTCAAGCGAATTGAAAGCGTATTTCAATCGAGACGATTTGCATATTTTCACAGATAAGAACGCGCTCTTAGTCCATTTAAAGAGTCTCTTTATAGAAGATTCCGTTCTACTACTTATGAGTTCGGGGCAGTTTGGTGGAATGCCATTGGAAGAGTTGAGTATCCATTTTTAATGATCTGAATTGCCTAGAAGAGGTTTAAGGGAGCTTTCTCAAAAGTAATTTGTCTGCCTATTTGATTTTCAATCCTTTCGCACTACATTTGCAGCCCTTTTTCCGCAGCAGAATCCAATCGGAGAGGGGGTTGATAAATAGTAAAATAAGCTCTCATTTTGATGCTTGCTAAGGATTGGAAGAGAAATGAGATACAATGAATTTTATGTCCGAAGAGACAAACAAACCCATCGAAGAGACCGGAGCGGTAGAATCGAACACACAAAATGATCTGCCTACAATTGAGGTAGACGCCAATCAAATGGAGACTCCTGAAGCATCTGAAGCCGTTGTTGAAAACAATGACGCGGCTATTGTTGCTGAAGAAACAGTGGTTTCTGAAGAGGCTGTTAATGCTGAAGAAACAGCTAAGCCAAGAGCAAGAAAAGAGCGCGAAAGCAAGAATCAAAAATCAGATGATGATTTAGATGATGATTTAGCTCAATTACAATTGATCGATGATCAGCCAGAGGAATTGGACTGGGAAGTACTTGAAACAGGTATTAGCGGTGTAAGTCGCGAAATGAGAGCTCAAATGGAGGAAATGTACGCAGCTACACCTTCGGTTACTGAGCATCAAGTGGTTATTGGTAAGGTTGTGGCCTTAACAGACCGTGAAGCTATCATTGATATCGACTCTAAGTCGGAAGGGGTAGTTTCCTTGAACGAGTTTCGTTACAATCCAGATCTAAAGGTTTCAGACGAGGTTGAGGTTTTAGTAGACAAGCTTGAAGACAAGAATGGTCAGTTAGTTCTTTCTCACAGAAAAGCTCGCCAGATTAAGGCTTGGGATAGAGTAAATGATGCTCATACCACGGAAGAGATTGTAAATGGCTTCGTGAAATGCCGTACGAAAGGCGGTATGATCGTAGATGTTTTTGGAATTGAAGCTTTCCTACCCGGATCTCAAATTGATGTTAAACCTATTCGCGATTACGATGCGTACGTAGGGAAGACTATGGAGTTCAAGATTGTTAAGATCAATCAAGAGTTCAAGAACGTAGTTGTTTCTCACAAAGCGCTTATCGAAGCTGACCTTGAAGAGCAGAAGAAAGAAATTATCTCTAAATTGGAGAAAGGTCAAGTTCTTGAAGGAATCGTTAAGAATATCACTTCTTACGGCGTATTCATAGATCTTGGTGGAGTAGACGGATTAGTTCATATCACTGATTTGAGCTGGAGTCGTATAAGCCATCCTTCGGAAATGCTCGAACTAGATCAAAGAATCAACGTAGTTATACTTGACTTTGATGAGAGCAAGACTCGTATTCAATTGGGTATTAAGCAACTTGAGGCTCATCCATGGGAGCAATTAGATAAGAATTTAAGTGTTGGTAGCAAAATCAAAGGAAAGGTTGTAGTTATTGCAGACTACGGAGCTTTCATTGAAGTAATGCCAGGTGTTGAGGGCTTAATTCACGTTTCTGAAATGTCTTGGAGCACGCATTTGCGCAGTGCACAAGATTTCGTGAAGTTGGGTCAGGATATAGAGTGTATCATTCTTTCTTTGGATATGGAAGAGCGCAAAATGTCTTTGGGCATGAAGCAACTTTCTCCAGATCCATGGACTGATATTACTTCAAAGTACCCTGCCAATAGCAGACACAAAGGAACCGTTCGCAATTTCACCAATTTTGGTGTGTTTGTAGAACTAGAAGAGGGTATTGACGGTCTTATACACATCTCTGACTTGAGTTGGACTAAGAAAGTGAAACACCCAGGCGAGTTTACTTCGGTTGGAAGTGTACTTGAGGTGATTGTACTTGAAATCGACGTTGAAAGCCGCAAATTGAGCTTAGGCCATAAGCAGGTGGAAGACAATCCATGGGATACGTATGCCACTCTTTTAGAAGAGGGAAGCGTTCTTAGTGGAAAGGTGACTGAAATCTTTGATAAAGGAGCCAATATTCTTATCGAAAATGTGGGTGTTGAGGCCTTTGCGCCAAGCCGTCATTTAGTGAAAGAAGATGGTGGCGTGTTGAAGACCAATGATGTTGCAGATTTCAAGGTTATTGAATTTAACAAAGAAAGTCGTAGAGTAGTTGTTTCTCATAGCCGTATGTTCGGTGATGTGAAAATGGCGCAAGAGGCGAAAGAGGTTGAGAAAACAGGTAAGGCTGTTAAGAACCTTCAATCTAATGTTGAGCGTTCTACTCTAGGCGATATTGATGCTCTTTCTCAATTGAAAGCTGAGCTTGAAGCTCGTGAAAGTGAAGATGAGAACTAGGCAATAATGCTTTTAAAAAAAAAGCCTCGCGGAAGCGAGGCTTTTTTTTATCCAAAGAAATTATTTAATGGGTAAAAAAGACAAAAGATCTTTTCCAGCATCTCCAAATAGTTTGAGTTTATCTCCAGAAATGTCGAAGCTCTTTACCTGACTTAATGCGTTCAAGAAATTTTTCTCTCCATCTCCTGCACAGGCCTTTTTTGTCATAGCGCCTGGGTCTAATCCAAGTCCCATTCCTGAAAGGTTAAAGCTGCCATTGAAATTGTTGCATCCAGTAAAGCCAGATAGTTTACTGTCTTTAGAGAAAAGCAAACTGGGAATGCCAGAGGTAAAACTATTGATGTCAACCGCATTACCTAGCAAGCTTTCCAATCCCCAAGTCTTTGAAGTCAACATACTTAATGGGTCGGAGGTTATTTTTTTCATGCTGTCACAAGAGCTTAGACTGACTATAGCAATTAGGAATAAAGTAGAGAGTTTCTTTCTCATAGGTTCGGTATTTTTGTTGATCGCTAATATAGTAGTGTAAAACGAATTACTTTGTTATCTGAAAGAGGTGTTTATCTTTAGAGCTTAATCGTAAGACCAAATGAAGGGAATCGTTTTTACAGAATTATTAGAAATGGTAGAGGCCAAATTTGGTCTAGAAGTAGCCGATGCAATTGTTCAAGCAGCTCATTTGGAGTCAGAAGGGGCCTATACTTCTGTAGGCACGTATGACCATAAAGAGATATTTGCCCTTGTAGCGCAGCTGGAGAAGCATAGCGGTATAGATTCGAAAATGCTTTTTCAAGTCTTTGGACAGTATTTATTTAAAAAATTCTATCAAGGGTATCCACACTTCTTTGCGGAATCTATGGATACTTTTTCTTTTTTAGATACAATTGAAGATCATATTCATGTTGAGGTGTTAAAGCTATATAAAGATGCTCAATTACCTCGTTTTGATATTTATAGGGATGATAAGTCATTGAGAATGATCTATCATTCGGACAGAAAAATGGGTGATTTTGCTCATGGTCTATTGCTTGGAGCAATAGAGCACTTTAATGAGCCGGATATCGTAATAGTACAAGAGTCTCTTTCCGAATCTGGAGATCGAATCTCTTTTACTCTAACCAAGAATGCCTGAGTCTCCCGCTGGAAATAGTAGTTTAGAATCGAGCTTGCTACGCATTCTGGAAAGAGAACGTAAGGCAAGAAAGATGGCTGAACGAATTATCGAACAGCGCTCATTGGAGTTATATCTGAAGAATAAGGAGCTGAATGAGTTAAATGCCTTGCTTGAACATAAGGTGAGAGATAGAACTGCTGCTCTGAGCAAACAACAAGACGAGCTCAAATTGGCACTTTTGAAGGCAGAACAAGCCAAGAAGGAAAAGTCAGACTTCCTCTCTATTATGAGTCACGAAATTCGAACTCCACTCAACGCCATCATTGGGTTTTCTCACGTTTTACTCAATGATAATCCGAGAAAAGATCAAATTCAACCTTTAGAATTGCTAGATTATTCTTCACAAAACCTGATGAACCTAGTAAATGATATTCTCGATTTCTCAAAAATGGAGGCAGGTAAGGTTGAGTTGAATGAGAACTGGTTTTCACCTTCAGAATTGATACAGAGATTGGCTGCATCTATGCGTCCAACCGCAAGTGAGAAAGGTTTGTTGCTTGATGTTGAATTAGATTCGGATTGCCCTGATTTTGTAAAAGGAGATTACGCCCGTTTAAATCAGGTGCTTATAAATTTGGTGAGCAACTCTTTGAAGTTTACTGCTACAGGAACAATAGTGCTAAAGCTAAGCTGTCAATGGCATATGTCTCTGGAGAGTTGTCAATTGAGATTTGCAGTAATAGATACAGGAATTGGAGTTAGTAAAGAAAGACAAGAACATATTTTTGATGTCTTTTCTCAGGAACAATCCGATACCAGTCTTAAATATGGTGGAACGGGCTTAGGGCTTGCAATTTGCAGGGGCTTTGTTCGATTGATGGGCGGAGAACTTAAGATTTCAAGTGAAAAAGGAGTAGGCTCTGAATTCTACTTTACGATCGATTTATTTGTCCGACATAATTCTGACTCAAAATCTCACAAACTGGATACAATGATTTCTTTAAACACAATGGACCTAAAAAGTGCCAGAATTCTTTTGGTTGAAGATAATCCCATCAACCAAAAGGTTACGGAAAGATTTCTTTCGAAATGGAATGCACTAATCTTTATAGCGGCTAATGGTCTTGAAGCCCTCAAGTGGTTAGAAATAAATGCGGTAGATTTGATATTAATGGATATTCAAATGCCTATTATGGACGGTCATGAATGCACACGTCAGATTCGTTTGTTGAGCGATGAGAAGAAAGCAGCTCTGCCAATTATTGCTATGACGGCAGACAACAGCAACGAAACCTTAATGGAGGTCAAGCAATCTGGCATGAATGATTTTATTTCTAAACCGTTTAATCCTAATGATTTTGCTGAGAAATTGGTAAAGCATTTAGAAGGTTTTATCAATGAAAATTAACTCCATTGTGGCCTTTTTAGATTCTTGGGCAGCACCTTCTTTAGCCGAAAGTTATGATAACGTAGGCTTACTAGTCGGAAATCCTGATCAGGAAGTCACTTCCGCTTTGCTCAGTCTTGATGTTACTGAGGAAGTGGTAGCGGAGGCTGTACGAAGGGGAAGTAACTTAATTATTGCCCATCATCCGATTATATTCAAAGGGTTAAAAAGAATAACGACTGCCAGTTGGGTCGAGAGAACGGTTTTGTCGGCAATAGAAAATAAAATTGCTATTTACGCCATTCATACCAATTTAGACAATCTCTTAGGAGGCGTGAATTCCGAAATGGCCCGACGATTGAATCTTCAGAATACCCAGATTTTGAGGCCTATACCATTCAATTTAGAGAAGTGGGTTACTTACGTTCCAAATGAATATATAGAACAACTTAAAGAAGCTCTTTTTCAGGCAGGTGCTGGAAGTATTGGGAAATATTCTGAATGTAGCTTTGAAATGGAAGGCAAGGGCTCTTACAAGCCATTAGACGGCTCTTCTCCCTTCAAAGGAGAAGTTCATGTGCGAAGCGAGGAGAGGGAAGTCAGGCTCGAAGTTATTGGGCGTAAGCAAAATTCAAAGGCCATCTACAAAGCCTTGATAGATAACCATCCTTACGAAGAGGTCGCCTATGAGCAGATTGAATTGAGAAATTTAGACCAGGGTAATGGTGCCGGCCTCATTGGTGAACTAGAAGAAGAAATCTCTTTTGACGATTTTTTTGAGCTGCTAAAAAAGACATTTGGATTAAAAGTTCTTAGACATTCGAAGATTTTAAATAGAAAAGTAAAACGTGTAGCCCTTTGCGGTGGCTCGGGTAGCTTTCTATTAGAAGATGCAAAGAGGTCTGATGTACAGGCTTTTATAACTTCAGATATTAAATACCACGATTTTTTTGAGGCTGAAGGTCGCCTTGTTTTATGCGATATTGGTCATTATGAAAGTGAGCAGTTTACATCTGAATTAATAGCTGCTGAATTGAAGCGAAATTTTGGTAATTTTGCGGTCCTCCTAACGGAAGTATCAACAAATCCTATTTTCTATACTCCATGGCCAAAGAATTAACGGTTGAAGACAAACTAAGGACACTTTACGACTTGCAACTTATTGACTCACGTTTAGATGCTATACGCAACGTACGCGGTGAGCTTCCACTTGAAGTAGAGGATCTTGAAGACGAAATCGCAGGTCTAGACACTCGTCTGACAAAGATGGAAGAAGAAGTGAAAGAGCAAGAGACTGAGGTGAAGGAAAAGAAAATCTTGATTAAAGATTGTCAAGCCCGTATAAAGAAGTACGAAGAACAGCAAAAGAACGTGCGAAATAATCGCGAGTTCGATGCCATCACCAAAGAGGTTGAATTTCAGGAATTGGAAATTCAACTAGCTGAGAAGCGAATCAAAGAGCAGAAATTGCGAATTGATACAAAAACGGTTCTGATAGACGAGATTAAAATTCGTTTAGAAGAAAGAAAGCACCATCTCTCTCATAAGAAATCGGAGTTAGAAGGAATTTTAGCTGAAACTCAAAAGGAAGAGGATGCACTCATCTTAAAATCGGAGGAGTATGGCAAAATGATCGATGAACGTTTAATTAAGGCTTACAATCGTATTCGCAACAACGTGATCAATAGATTGGCGGTTGTGCCAGTTGAAAGAGGTGCTTCGGGAGGTTCGTTCTTTACGATTCCACCACAGCGTCAATTAGAAATTGCAGCTCGAAGAAAGGTAATCACCGATGAGCATTCAGGTAGAATATTAGTAGATCCAGATTTGGCCAGAGAAGAAGAAGCCAGAATGGAGGAAGTTTTCAAATCGCTTCACTAAGGCTTGGCCTTTTTGAAAAAGTATTTTTATATACTCATTTTTCTTGTAAGCTCGGCCTCTCTCAAGGCCGAGCTTACTTTTGAATATCACCCTGAGCTAGCCCGAATTCAGCAGCTCATTCTTGATGCCAAACTAAAGGAAGCCAACACCTTATTAAATGCTTTTGAAAGGAGGTATCCAAACAACCTTTTCATTCCCTTTCTTAAAGGCCGATTGCTATTCTTTCAGGCTTTCCTTCCAGATCAGGAATCTGCTTTTGTGGAAGTAGAAAAAGAATTGTCCCAACTTATAGATCAAATAGAAAAAGGTTCTATTCACGATCCTCATACGTTTGTTTGCAGTTCTGAGCTCTATCTTATGCAGGCTTTCTTAAATATGAGATATGGCAATCAATTCGCCGCAGCTTGGAACGGCTACCAGGCATTTAATCGATTAGAAGGAGGAAAAGAAAGATTCCCAGACAATCCACTTGTGCGCTTTGGCAATGGGCTACTTCTAACTACAGTTGGAAGTCTTCCAGAAAACTACCGCATTTTTACAAAACTCATTGGCATGAAGGGCTCTGTTGAGGAGGGGATGAATCTTATGCTCATGGCTTTGAAGTCTAAAAGCATTGGTTCAAATGTTCTTTTTCACGATGAATTTGCCTATATGTACTGCCTAGTCCGATATCAACTTCTAGAAGATTCTAGCCAATTACTTTCTTCTTTCGGTGTGTCAGTAGAAACGAGCGCCTTTATGATGTACATGGAGAGTCTGCAGTTGGTTCAAAAAGGACAGAATGACAAGGCCATCCTCTTGCTTAATAAGAGATTGTCTAGTAAAGAAATCGAACCCTATCCGTATATGGATTTTGTGATGGGCAAATTGCTCCTAAATAAGCAGGATCCAAAAGCGGCGACATGGTTTGTGAAATTTTTGAACGAATCTCAAGGACCAAATCATCGTGTTGCTTCCTATCGCTATCTCTGGTGGAATTACGCGTTCAACGGTCAAACTGCAGCAGCAGAAAATGCCAAAGCGAAAGCCTTAAAATTGCCGTCAAAATCCAGTTCAGATGCTCAGGCTATTACTGATCTCACTCAAGATCTTCCCTTAGATTTAATTAGAGCTCGTCTTCTGTTCGATGGCGGATACGACAAATTGGCTTGGGAGGTTTTGAATAAGGAGAGTCTAAAGGAAATCTGTGATCGTTCAATTCCAGCAAAACACGAATACCATTATAGAAGGGGTAGAGTTTCATTCAGACAGAATAATTTGGCAATGGCTGAGAGTGAATTTTCCCTGGCAATTAGCAATTGTGGCAATGAAATGAATTTTAGCTGCGCAAACAGTTATTTACATTTAGCTTATACCTACCTCAATTTGAGGGAAATAAAAGAGGCTGAGGAGTTTTTTAACAAGACACTAGATTGTAAAGGTTTTCCATATTACGAAGGACTCCATCAAAAAGCGAGGACTGGCCTAGAAGAATTGAAGAGATAGTAAATCAGGTCGGCCTTTTAAGATAAAGAGGTTAACTTAGTCTTTCTAAAAGCCCATATACCATGAAAATAGCAGTTCTTTTGCACGGATCCGGAGTATACGATGGAACCGAGATCCAAGAAGCCGTTCTCAGCCTTTTGGCAATTGAGGAAATGGGACATACTTACCAATGTATAGCTCCAGATATTCAGCAATTTCATGTGGTCAATCACTTAACTGGTGAGCCAATGTCTGAGACTAGAAATGTTCTTGTGGAATCTGCTAGGATTGCTCGTGGGAATGTGATTAAGCTTAGTGAAACCGATGTGCACTCTTTCGATGCTTTGGTTATGCCAGGCGGCTTTGGCACGGCAAAGAATTTTACTACATGGGCTTTCGACGGTCCTGCAGGTAGCATAGTTGAAGAAGTGAAAGATTTGCTTCAAAGCTTTGTTGAACTGAAAAAGCCCATTGTCGCGCTGTGCATGAGCCCTACTACTTTGGCAAAAGCTTTTGAGAACAGTTCGTATCAGCTAGAACTCAGTGTTGGTTCTACCAATGAGGCTTCCCCTTACGACATTAAAGGAATTAGCGATGGCATAAAGTTCACTGGTTCTAGCGCTCAAATGAAGACCGTTAAAGAAATTTCGATCGATCCAAAAAATAGAATTATCTGCGCTCCATGCTATATGATGGAAGCAAGCCTATTGGAAGTGAGAGAGAATATCAAGCAAGCCATTTCTGCTTTAGACTCCCTTCTCTAAGCCTTGCTACTTTCATACCTTTGTTAAAAAGCAAATCCCGTGAGTAATAAGGCCTTTTTGATGATCCTAGATGGATGGGGGATGGCGGCAAATAAAGATGTTTCAGCCATAGATAGAGCAAATACACCTTTTGTAGATAGTCTGTATAAAACCTATCCAAATACCCAATTAGAAGCAAGTGGAAGGGCAGTAGGATTGCCTGATGGACAAATGGGCAATTCTGAGGTTGGACATATGAACCTAGGGGCGGGTAGAGTGGTCTATCAAGACCTGGTAAAAATCAATTTAGCTATTGAAGACGGTAGTTTTTTTAAGGAAAAAACACTCTTGGATGCTATGGAAACAGCTAAGTCTGAAAAAAGAGATTTGCATCTTTTCGGATTAGTTTCCGATGGCGGGGTACACTCCCACATCAATCACTTGGTAGCCTTGGTTAAAATGGCAGAGCTTCATCAGATAGATCGATACTTCATTCATGTTTTTACAGATGGAAGAGACTGCGATCCTCAAAGCGGAATTGACTTCGTTAAGAAGTTAGAGGCAGTTTTGGTTGGAACGAAAGGAAAGTTAGCTTCGGTCTGTGGACGCTATTATGCTATGGATAGAGACCAACGCTGGGAAAGAGTTAAGAAAGCCTATGACTTATTGGTTCACGGCGAAGGCGAGCAATTTGACTCTGCATCCCTTGCGATTGAAGCAAGTTACGCAAAGGGAATTACCGATGAATTCATCCTACCGGCTTCTATTAGACACTCCAATGAAAGTCCAAATGTTCTCAAACAAGGAGATGTAACTATTTGCTTTAATTATAGAACAGATAGAGGAAGGCAGATTACAGAAGTTCTTACTCAAAAAGATTTTCCTGAATGGGAAATGAAGAAATTGAATCTGAATTATAATACTTTAACAAATTATGACGACTCTTTTATTGGAGTGAATGTTGTTTTTGAAAAAGATAACTTATCCGAAACATTAGGTGAAGTAGTAGCCAGAGCAGGCAAAACCCAAGTAAGGATTGCCGAGACTGAGAAATACCCACATGTTACCTTTTTCTTTTCAGGTGGAAGGGAAACACCTTTCGAGGGAGAAAGAAGACTTCTATGTCCCTCCCCGAAAGTGGCAACCTATGATTTAAAGCCTGAGATGAGTGCCTTCGAAATACGAGACAAGATTATTTCTGATATAGAATCTAATCCGGCAGATTTTATATGTCTCAATTTTGCAAACCCGGATATGGTAGGGCATACAGGAGTAATGGATGCTGCCATTAAAGCCTGTGAAACTGTTGATCAATGTGCGAAGGCGGTAGTTGAATGCGCCCTCAAACATGATTATCGGATCATTATTCTGGCAGATCATGGAAACGCAGATTGTTTAATTAATCCAGATGGAAGCCCTAATACAGCTCATACTACTCAGCCTGTTCCATGTTTTGTACTTTCGCCAAAGAAGGAAGTCTATAAGTTAAAAAAAGGAGTGCTTGGAGATGTGGCGCCTACACTTTTGAATTTAATGAGAATAGAAGTTCCGGAGGCTATGACAGGTACTAGTCTAATTGTAGAGTAATGCAGAAAAAACTTTTGATTGCCGTTGATTTTGATGGCACCATTGTAGAAGATAGATACCCAGGTATAGGCAAGCCTATGCCTTTTGCCTTCGAAACTTTGAAAATGCTTCAAAGAGATGGCCATCGTCTAATTCTTTGGACCTACCGTGTAAACAAGAGGCTACAAGATGCAGTCGATTTCTGTTTGGAAAATGGTATCGAATTTTACGCGGTGAACAAAGGATTTCCAGAGGAAGATCTAAATCATCCAGAAACGGGTAGAAAAATTCACGCAGATCTGTTTATTGACGACCGCAATTTTAATGGATTTCCAGGTTGGGGTGAGATTTATCAAAATTTAAGTGGACAAGATTCCTCTAGAGAGCAGATGAACAAGGACTTCGGTGCAAAGAAGAGAAAAGGACTATTTAGATTTGGTAGATGATTCGATATAAGTCGTTAGAAGAAATTGAGATAATGCGTGAAAGCGCGATGTTGGTTAGTGAGACTTTAGGGATGCTAGCGGCAGAGGTAAAGCCTGGAGTGAGTCCGTTGGCGCTAGATGCCCTTGCAGAACAATTTATTAGAGATCACAATGCGGTGCCTGGTTTCCTAGGTCTGTATGATTGTCCGAACACCCTTCTCACCTCTGTAAATGAGCAGGTAGTACATGGTATTCCAACCGATAGACCTTTGGAAGAAGGCGATATTGTTTCCATAGATTGTGGAGTGTTCAAGAATGGTTTTTACGGAGATCAGGCTTTTACCTTTATGGTTGGAAAGGTTTCAGACGAGGTTTTTGCACTTTTAAAAACTACCTATGAAGCCCTTTATCTCGGTTTAGCAGAGTTAAAAGTGGGAAACAGAATTGGTGATATAGGCAATGCCATCGAAACCTATGCTACTTCTAAAGGATATGGAGTTGTGAAAGAGTTGGTTGGTCATGGACTGGGGCAACAGCTACATGAAGAACCTCAGGTTCCCAATTTTGGAAAACGTGGAAAGGGGAAGAAAATTCAAGAGGGATTAGTCGTAGCAATTGAACCTATGATAAATATGGGTACCCATCGTGTAAAACAACTGAAAGATGGATGGACAATTGTTACCCATGATGGTAAACCCAGCGCGCACTATGAGCACGATGTGGCCGTGGTGAATGGTCTGCCAGAGATTCTCTCTTCCTTTGAACCTGTTTTTAGAGTGACAGGAAATCCATTTGGATCATAATATGGGGTCCAAAGTTTTTTCTTTTCTTCTCAATACTATTCCGAGGCCACTGCTTATTCGTTTGAGTTATGTTTTTAAATACATAGCGCCTATTTTTTTAGCTGGAAACAACTTTGAGGATCCTATCGATGGTAAGAAATACAGAAAGTTGCTACCGTATGGCTATGGCGAAGTTCAAAGAGAAAACGCTTTATCTCCGTCTTCACATAGTTTAGAAAGGCACCGGTTAATGTGGCTTTATTTAAAAAGAGAAACGGATTTCTTTCACAAGAAGAGAAAGCTTTTACATATTGCGCCCGAGCAATGTTTTCTTCCTCTTTTTAGAAAAATGAAGAATTTGGATTATATCACTGCAGACCTTGTGTCGCCCATCGCAGACGTAAAAATGGATGTGCAGAATATGCCTTTTGAGAATGAATCTTATGATGTGGTCTTTTGCAATCACGTTTTAGAACATGTTCCTGACGACAAAAAAGCATTGTCTGAAATATATAGAGTTTTAAGAAAAGATGGTTTTGGGATTATGCAAGTTCCTTTGCGTTCTGATTGGGCAAAAACCCTCGAAGATCCCACTATAACCGACCGAGAAGAGAGAATTCGTTTATTTGGCCAATATGATCATTTGAGAATGTATGGCCAAGATTATCCAGAGCGATTAGAGGAGTCAGGTTTCAAGGTAGAAACCTATGATATTTCAACTTACTTATCGGCAGAAGATTTTAGGAGATATGCTCTGCCAAAAGGTGAAATGTTATACGTAGTGCGTAAATAGGCAGATCTTCCATAGAAACTAATAAAACCAAAAGAGGCTGCCTTATCGGGCAGCCTCTTTTTTATTAATGAAAAGTCTAAATCAGAATTTACTTCTCGTCATTCACCTCCTCGAAATCTACATCCGTAACGTCAGCAGATGAATCAGTTCCTGCACTTGGGCCTGCTTGTCCGGCTCCACCTTGGGCAGATTGTTGAGCTTTATACATTTCTTCTGAGGCATTTTTCCATGCTTCATTGATTTGTTCCATTGCGGCGTCAATTGCGCTTATTTCCTGACTGGCATGTGCCTTCTTTAAGGAGTCTAAGGCAGTTTCAATCGGAGCTTTTTTATCATCACTCAATTTGTCACCAAATTCAGACAATTGCTTTTCTGTTTGGAAAATCATAGAATCAGCAGCATTCAACTTATCTGCTTTCTCTTTTAGCTTTTTGTCTTCGTCAGCGTGAGCTTCTGCTTCTTGCTTCATTTTCTCAATTTCATCCTTAGAAAGTCCTGAGGAAGCTTCAATTCGTATGCTTTGTTCCTTACCTGTTGCCTTGTCTTTCGCTGAAACATTTAATATTCCATTGGCATCGATATCGAAAGTCACTTCAATCTGAGGCACTCCTCTTGGGGAAGGTGGAATTCCATCTAAATGAAAACGGCCGATGGTCTTATTGTCTCTAGACATGGGACGCTCTCCTTGAAGGACATGAATCTCTACAGTAGGTTGGTTGTCTGCAGCAGTAGAGAATACCTCGGATTTTTTGGTAGGAATGGTGGTATTGCTTTCGATTAACCGAGTCATAACGTTGCCCATAGTCTCAATTCCGAGAGAAAGTGGAGTAACATCTAACAACAATACATCCTTAACCTCTCCACTTAGAACACCTCCTTGAATGGCGGCTCCAATCGCTACTACCTCATCTGGATTAACCCCTTTAGAAGGCTCTTTTCCGAAGAATTTCTTAACGGCTTCTTGAATAGCCGGAATACGAGTAGATCCACCAACTAGAATTACTTCATCTATATCGCTTGTACTTAAGCCAGATTTCTGCAATGCAGTACGGCATGGTTCTATAGTTCTATCAATTAAATCTTGAGCAAGCTTCTCAAACTGAGCACGAGTTAGTGATTTAACTAAGTGCTTAGGTCCACTAGCCGTTGCGGTTATGTAGGGAAGGTTTATTTCGGTTGATGTGCCAGAAGACAACTCAATCTTTGCTTTCTCAGCGGCTTCCTTCAATCTTTGCAATGCCATAGCATCTGCACGTAAATCAATTCCCTCTTGGGTTTGAAACTCAGAGGCTAACCAATCGATAATCTTTTGATCAAAATCGTCTCCTCCAAGATGCACGTCACCATCGGTTGCTTTTACCTCAAATACTCCATCTCCAAGCTCGAGAACAGAAACGTCATGTGTTCCACCTCCACAGTCGAAAACAACGATTTTTTCGTCTCTACCTTTTTTGTCGATGCCGTAAGCTAAAGCAGCGGCGGTAGGCTCATTAATGATCCTCCTTACTTTAAGTCCTGCAATTTCACCGGCCTCCTTAGTAGCTTGACGTTCGGCGTCGTTGAAATAAGCGGGAACCGTAATAACAGCTTCAGTAACACTTGTGCCTAAGTAATCTTCTGCTGTTTTCTTCATTTTTTGAAGAACCATAGCAGAAATTTCTTGAGGAGTATACATCCTGCCGTCAATTTCGATGCGTGGGGTGTTATTCTCACCCTTCACAACTTTGTACGGAACTCTACCTGCTTCTATGTTGGAATCTGAATAGTTCTTACCCATAAATCGCTTTATGGATGAAATAGTCTTTGTTGGATTTGTAATGGCCTGACGCTTTGCTGGGTCGCCAATTTTTCTTTCTCCACCTTCAATAAAGGCGATAATGGATGGAGTGGTCCTGCGACCTTCACTGTTTGGAATTACTACGGGTTCGTTACCTTCCATAACGGCAACACAAGAATTGGTCGTCCCTAAGTCTATTCCGATGATCTTACTCATTCTAGTCGATTAATTTGCGGGTTTATACTCCCCAATTAGTCAACTGTTATGCCACAGGGTTTTTGGCTGTCAATCTGTTACTAGATACTTATTTATCTGACAAACTGTCCTAAAAGAATCAATTGCATTGTCCATTTCCTGTACAATAGCAAGTGTCTGCGCCAGAGGGAGAAAGGAAGATTCTTCCAAATTGAAGTTCGCAGCTAATGTCGTTTAATACCAGCTGCAGTAATCCAGTCTCCGTTAATTCTTTATTGTACCTACCATTTAATGCGCTACTAGCAAATAGGCCATATCCGCCTTCTATATTGCTAAAATCAGGTCGCTCAGTCACAATGCCAGTGGGGGGTTGGTTTACGTTTATATACGTGTGCATGTCTTCCGTTCCAGCTCTTACCTCAAAGTCAATTCCAATGACAAATCGTCGCACATCTGCATCTGTAGGAATTTGACGTTTCCATCCTTCTAGAAGGGATTCTGTGGTGTACCCTGAAATAATACCAACACCACCATTCGTATTGATGGATTCTTTTGCAGGAAGGAAAAAACGGGCTTTGTGATAACTAACTAAGGATGGATTGTTGATGTTAAACTCTTTGTAGTTCAGAGAAATAACAGGTTGAAAGATTTTAGAATTTTCTTGAGAGGTATATTCAAATCCGTAATTAATAAACGGCTCGAGATTGATCTTCGCAACGGAACTGGGCCTGGTGATGTTTAAGCTATTGTTCAGAACAACAGTTTCGGAGCTAATAATAGCAGCGCCATCTCCCTTGTCAATACGCAGGCGGTAGCTGTAATTTGGATCAATGGTTTCAAGTGTGCGGTAGAGGTGGTATCCATCGGTTGTAAAATAACCGTCATTGAGCTGTCTGCTTTGATCATCATAACTCAAAACAATTGTTTTCCGCACAACAGAACCATCCATCTCGTCCAAGAAAACGGAAAGAACTTGACTGTAATAAATGGAATCAGGACTTTGTGCACCGATTAAAATGTCGTCTGTTCCAAGCCAAGCTCGGTTAATACGTACCCATTGAGTGTCTTGGCTTTTGTCTAAGACACTAAAAGCTACCGTTATGTCCGTCCATTTATCATTGACGTCCAGAGTGTTGTCGCAAGAAATGAGCTGAAAAAAGGTGAGGACAATGAAGCCGTATTTTAAAAAATTCTGCATGGGTAATATTGAGTACAACGACAAAGATATTGTATAGCTTTGGTAGACTTTGTTAAAACCTATGTCAGCAGCAACGAAAGAGTTCAAAAAAGTTACCACCGCCTCGGTACAAGAGATGAAAAAGAGGGGCGAGAAAATAGCAATGTTAACGGCTTACGATTTCACGTTAGCTCGAATGGTGGACCAAGCGGGAGTGGATGTTATCCTCGTGGGCGATTCGGCCAGCAATGTTATGGCAGGACATGAAACCACTCTTCCCATAACACTTAGTCAAATGATTTACCATGCATCTTCCGTAGTACGCGCGGTAGAAAGGGCTTTGGTTGTGGTGGATCTTCCTTTTGGTAGTTATCAAGGAAATTCTAAAGAGGCACTGAGCAGCGCCATCCGAATAATGAAAGAAAGCGGAGCTCATGCGGTGAAATTAGAAGGTGGAAGCGAAATCATTACTTCCGTTAAGCGCATACTTACGGCGGGAATTCCAGTGATGGGCCACTTGGGGCTAACTCCGCAAAGTATTTACAAATTTGGTACTTATACGGTTCGCGCAAAGGAGGAAGAAGAAGCAGAAAAACTAATCGAAGATGCTTTGCTTCTGGAAAGTACGGGGTGCTTTGCCATTGTTTTAGAGAAAATTCCAGCGAAGTTAGCTACACGTGTGGCCGCAGCAGTGCATATTCCTGTTATTGGCATTGGTGCCGGAAATGGTGTGGATGGTCAAGTCTTAGTCTTGCATGATATGCTGGGTATGACACATGAGTTTTCCCCAAGATTTCTTAGAAGATATTTGCATTTATATGAGAGTATAACAGGAGGTATTCGCCAGTATTGTGAAGATGTGAAGAGTCTGAATTTCCCAAATGAATCTGAGCAATATTGATTCTTTAGAATCTCGTATTCTTTTTATCGATAACCATCTAATTGTTATCAATAAGCTTCCAGGCGAGTTGGTTCAGGCCGATAAGACCGGAGATCAATGTTTGGCAGATTTAGTGAAGCTCTATTTAAAAGAGAAATTCAATAAACCTGGCGATGTTTACCTTGGATTATTGCATAGAATAGATCGGCCCGTTTCAGGTATTGTAGCTTTTGCCAGAACCAGTAAGGCCGCAGCGAGGCTTTCTCAGGCTATTCAAGATCGAAAGTGGCATAAGGAATATCACGCCATAACTCTTCCTTGGAAAGCGGAAGCTTTAGGTGTTTTGGAGCATTGGTTGAGAAAAGATGCTGCTAAGAATAAGTCTTTTGCTGTTTCTGAATCCGATTCGAATGGAAAAAGGGCCGTGCTTCACTTTCAACTTCTTAGACATTTAGATCGCTATTCTGTTATGAAAATCATTCTAGAAACCGGTCGTCATCATCAGATTCGCTGTCAGTTATCCTTGGCGGGGTTTCCTATAAAAGGAGATCTAAAATACGGGGCAAAGAGATCCAATCCAGATTCAAGTATTTCACTTCATGCAAGAAGACTTGTCTTTGAGCATCCCGTGCAAAAAATTACTATCGATATTCAAGCAGATTATCCAGAATATTGGCTTGATAAAGAAGCGAAATAGGTCTATAATTTTTAAAATACGTGATTCATTTTCGGTTATTTAGAATGAAAACTCCCATTGAATCACAATTTATTTGGTGAATTTTATGTCAGGATTTCTTTCAGCAAGCTTAAAGATTCTCGTTTAAGCTTTTCGATTCCTACCTAGGGTTAGAATGAAAAAAACACATTGTTTATAGGGCTTTTCGCGCTCCATCAATACTCCCATTTTGAGACGAAGTCTATAAGATGGATAAATGTTAATTTTCTGTCATTCCTACCCTACAAAAGGCAGCCATCTGTTATGGTTAATTGAATGGCTTGATATGGGTATATTTTGGTTTTCAATTAGTTCGGTAGTTTTGAGTGATAAAAGTTGTTAACGTGCTCACTTGTTAAAAACCTTGTCCTATGAGAAAATTTGATACTCTATTTATTGGCTTAAGTCTGCTCTTTGGAGGCGTTTCGCATGCACAGTCTATCTCTGTTGCTGCTACTCCAAGTTGCCAAGAAGAAGTACTTACAATAGACAATGCGAATCAGGTGATTGTTCAAGTTGACTGGCTGAAAGATGCGGTTAACTATTTCTCTGAATCGGCCTATTTGCGAACGGATGGACTCTTAGTAGGCGGCGGTTCTCAAGGCGGATTGAAGAGTCAGATGCGTTTTCCACAAGATGTTGCCCATGACAATGCGGGAAGAACTTATGTTGTAGACAAGAATAACAACCGCGTGGTTCGATGGTCTCCAGGTGCTATTGAAGGGGTTGTAATCATCGGTGCAAACGGACCCGGTTCTGGTTTGGATCAATTGAGAAATCCACATGGCATCTATAGAACCAATAATGGAAGTTTATATATTGCTGACCGTCATAATCATAGGGTTGTCCGTTGGGATGAAGGAGCCGTTCAAGGTGTTGTGGTTGCTGGGGGAAATGGTGCTGGTCCGGACTTAGATCAATTAGACAATCCTACTTCGGTAGTAGTTGCAGCCAATGGGGATGTGTATGTTTCAGATATGCGAAACGATCGTGTGATGAAATGGGCAGTAGGAGAGGTTGTAGGAGTTGTTGTAGCAGGTGGAAATGGACATGGCCAAGACGATAACCAACTCAGAGAGCCAATGGGGATTGCTCTCGATGCTGCAAACAATTTATTTGTCGCAGACAGGAAGAACAACCGCATTGTGAAGTGGGAGCCAGCCGCTACTAATGGATCTGTAGTAACAGGAGGATTAGTGGTAGGAACAGGTTTAATGGAGTTAAATAATCCAATGGATGTTCAGATCGATGCAGACGACAATATGTACGTTGCAGATTATGGAAATCATAGAGTGTTGAAATACGCATCAGGAAATCCAGTAGGAAGTCTCATAACAGGTCAGTCTCAAGGAAATTCTTTAGAGAAGTTGAGTTTTCCAACAGGTATATCAATAGATTCTCTAGATGGGGTCTATATCACAGACAGTTGGAATCATAGAACGGTTAAATGGGGGATTCAACTCCCATCACTTACCTATTTAACGGACGGAGATGGCAGTTACTCAGCTTCTGTTACTTTAAGACCGGTGGAGGAGTAATTACTAATTCTGTAAGCTATACCCGCATTCCTCTGCCTATATCAAGTTATACAAGTGTGCGTTCAAATATGGAATACACATTTACAAACGCATCAACGAATGCTACTTCCTATTTGTGGGAGTTTGGCGATGGCAATACTTCTACCGCTCAAGACCCAGTTCATAATTTCACCTATACAGGTACATATGAGGTTTGCTTAAATGCATACGATGCATGTGGCCACGTTGATACCTATTGCGATACATATGTTATTGTTACAGACTATGCCTCTGCGCAGAATGACAGTCTTTATTTACATGAGGTATCATGGTGCAATAATTCGCCTCTTGATATCCTCGGTGTAGAGCAACTACTTGTTCAGCAGACGAAGTGGTTCAGAGATGGAGCGCCTTTCCATACCAGTAATTTGAGCTATGCAAGTTCAGGAACTAGAGTTGCTGGTAGCACTGGACAAGGAGGACAGAATTATCAGTTGCGTTTTCCTCAGCAAGTTCAAGTTGTTGGAAACAATATGTACATAGTAGACAGGAACAACAACCGTATTGTTAAATGGGTAATTGGTGCCGGCTCAGGAACTGTGGTTGCGGGTGGAGTAAATCAAGGGCCTTTTGCAGCTATGAATCGATTGAGAGATCCTAGAACTGTAATAGCAGATAATGCAGGCAATATGTACATCTTGGATAGAAATAACCATCGTGTTTTATATTGGCCAGCAGGTGCTCCGGCCGCAACTCAGGTAGTTGCGGGTGGCAATGGCTCCGGTATCGCTCTAAACCAGCTCAAAGATCCTTCAGATATGGCAATCTACGATGGAGCACTCTATATTGCTGATGAAGACAATCATCGTATTGTTAAATGGGTGATTGGTGAAGCTCAGGGTACTCTCTTTGCAGGTCAAAGTGGTATTACGGGCGATAGCTACGATTTATTCAACAATCCTGTAGGTATTGATGTAGATGCAGACGGTTCTGTTTACGTTGTAGACATGGAGAACAATCGCGTTTTACGATTCGATCCAGGAGAAACAATGGGTGTTTTAGTTGCTGGAGGAAATGGAATTGGAATTGGTTTAAATCAATTGTGGAAGCCTTATGATGTTCAAGTGGATGCAGCCAAGAATATTTTCGTGGTAGACCGTGAGAACCATAGGATCATGAAGTACGAGCCTTTTGAAAAAGACGGTATCGTGGTAGCTGGAGGTAATGGCGAAGGAAATGCAAACAATCAGTTCGATTTTCCTACAGGATTCTTTATTAAAGGCAATCGTATTTATGTTGCCGATAACAACAACCATAGAATAATGCGTTGGAATATCCATCTTCCAGCCATGTCTAAAGAAACGATAGAAACGGTACAGGGCGATGCAGACTATCATGTGGAAATTACCATGACAGATGGTACAACGCTAACCACCAACACAGAGAACTTTACATATAATGTGGTCGTGGCAGATTATGCCTATTCGGTAAACAATCTTGACTTAACGGTTACCAATAACTCCATTCATGGCGAAACCTATGCTTGGAATTTCGACGATGGTGCTTCTAGCACATTGGAAACTCCATCGCACCACTACAGATACAACGGCACCTATAATGTGTGCCTAACGACTACGGATTCATGCTCAAAGAGCGATGTGCATTGCGAATCGGTTGTTATCAATGCTCCTCTAAACATAGTGTTCGCCGCTGCTGATTTAGATCCACTTAACGTGGTTGCTGGTTGTGGTCAGAGAGCATTAACTGTTAGGGGGGTATTTGTAGCTTCAGACATTCAAAGTATCGATTGGAAGAGAGATGGAATTACTTACGCTACGACAGGAGCGGGAGATTCTACTCATATAACAGATGGTACTGGTGATTATACTGCTGAAATAACCTTTGTAGATGCTACAACTTTAACCACTCCAACTATTCCTAACTATGTTCAAGATGTTGCTGTTTCAGCTGGATGGACCCACGTAGTTGCAGGAGCGGGCGATTTTAGAACGACTACTTTCACCAACACCTCTACGGCGAATACCACTTTCGTTTGGAACTTTGGAGATGCAACACCTACTTCAACGGATGCAAATCCAGTTCACGTCTATGCAAACCCAGGCACCTATAGCGTAAGCCTTACTGCAACAGACTCTTGTGGACTACAAGATGTAAGTACTCAGAATGTAACGATAGATACCTATGCTACGGCTTATGCTGCAGCAGCTTTGAGTATTCCTTCAAATAGAAGTTGCAATGGGCAAGTAACGATTTCAGTTTCTGGAATTTCCGACGCGAGCGATGTAAGTACAACGCAATGGTTTAAAGATGCGGTAAGCGAAGGAGCGGCTTCTGTTGGTTTAACAAGCCATTTAACCACAACGACCAATAACGATGAGGATGATTACACAGCCACTATAATCTTTACAGATGGTTCTACTTTAATTACAGGCTCTGAGAATTTTGAGCGTTATACTGCCTCGGCAGATTGGAGTCACTCGGTTGGAGTGGACAACGTGACGGTTAATTTTACGAATGCCTCTATTGACGCAGTTAGTTATTCTTGGGATTTTGGAGATGGATCACCTATTTCTACAGACACTAATCCAGTACATGTCTATGCAATCGCAGGTCCCTATACAGTAATTTTAACATCCACCGATGCTTGTGGCACAGATTATATTTCTGAACAACTAGTATTTACTATCCCTCTATCTACATTTTATTCAGCTACTACTTTGAGTGTAGATGCTTATACTCTTTGCGATGACGATTTTACCCTAAGACTTAATGGAATATCGAATCCAAGTCATGTAGATTCAACTGTTTTCGGTTTGACCTTTGCCCCTCTAGTGGATGGAATATCCTTAAGTGCAGTATTAGACGCATATTATACTCATCTTGGAAATAGTTATGTGGCTCATGTAGGTTTTATTGATGGTTCGAGTCTTAATACCAATCAGGTGACTGTAAATCACATGTATATTGTTGATGCACATTTTGCTCAAGGAATTACCAATTTATTGGAAGTGAGTTTTGATAATAATTCGGTTGATGCAACAGATTATTCGTGGGACTTTGGAGATGCAAGCTCATCCACTGATTTCGAGCCAACTCATACATATTCAAGTGCAGGAACATACACGGTTTGTCTTACTGCTTCCAACTCAATATGCGGTACATCGGAGTTTTTCTGCGATGATGTAACTGTTGTTGCCGTTCGCACAGACAATCCGAATAATAACGGTACTGCTACTGAAGACCGCAGCCAATTGGGAATGCAGGAATGGGAAAAGGCTATCTCACTGTATCCAAATCCAACTTCTTCCGTTTTCAACCTTGAGCTTACAGGTCTAGAGACAGGAATCCAACTTATGGATGCCAACGGTCGCTTACTAGCGCAGAGGGATGGAGGAGAAGAACAAATGCAATTCGATCTTTCCAACTTCGCCAAGGGAATGTATATGGTTGTTATTGCAACAGATCAAGGTATTATTACAAAGCGTATACTGCGCAACTAAGGCTTTTATTTAACAGCAAAGAATCCCTCCAAGAAATTGGGGGGATTTTTTTTGGATATTGCTTTCTATTATGAAATCTATGCTTCTGCGATTCACTTTATTTTTCTTGTTCAGCGTACAAATGAGTGGGCAGAATTATTCTCATGAAAAGCTCGACTCTTTAAATCAACACATTTCTGAGGTCATTCTTTCACGAGAAGCTATTTCAAGGGTAGAGTTAGACCATGCCATTCATCTCTCAACAAAGGCACAGTATTCAGAAGGTATAGCTCTCGGATACAAGAACATCGGTAATTTTTATTACTTCCAATCAAAACACGATAGTGCCATTCTCTTTTTAGAAAAAGGAATTAGGAGCCTGAAAGAGCCCTACAGCCCTGTTCGCTCAAGACTTCTTATGAATTTAGGTGTGAATAATGAAAAGTTGTATAGGTTTGAAGAGGCTATTTCCTATTATCTTAAAGCACTTAGGGTATCGAAATACAATGCCGACTCTGCAAGTGTGGCCATTACTTATCAGAATCTTGCTCAGGTAAAATCAAGGGTGCAAGATTATTCGGAAGCAAAACTGGCTCTTGATTCGTGCTTAGAGTGGGCGCCAAGCCTTGGCTTTAACAAAGCAGCAGTATACTCAAGTTTGGGGTCTATTCTAAATTCTTTGGGAGATACATCTTCTAGTATAAATTCATATCAGAAGGCATTGAAAACTTGGCCGGTCAATAAGAATCTTCGTGAAAAGGCCCTACTCTTAAATAACTATTCAAATCTGTTAGTCGAAAAAAAGAAATTCAACCAAGCTAGGGAAAACTATTCCGCGGCAAGAATAGTTTTTGAGCAATTAAATGACCACGAGGGTTTAGCTTCCAACATAATCGGATACGCAAACCTTGAATACTTTGATTCCAATTATTCCAAAGCCTTGACTTTGTATCAAGAGGCGTACGAATTAGAAAACATTGGCTCACAACTTCAAATAAGTCTACTCACGAACATTGAGCTTTCCGCCTTCAAACTAGGGGAATATGAAATTGCACATACCGCACTAGCTAAAAAATTTCTTTTAGTCGATAGTATTGCTGTTTTTGATTCCAGAGCAGCCTTGGATAGCATTCAAAGTGTTTATGCCATCAATGATTTAAAGGAGCAGGCAAAGGAGGAAGAGTTATTATCAGAACAAGAGAAACTAAAGCTGTCTAGAGCTATATAGGTTGGTTAAGTACGATACTTCTGATCATTAGCATTCTGGTTTTCATTTTGGTTCAAAGAAGAAAGTACTTAAAGCTTCAGTTGAGCGAGGCGGAAAAAGCGGGTGAGTTGGCACTTTTACAGGGTATAAGTAGAGGGGAAGATGCCGAAAGGCAACGCTTTGCAGAGGAGTTACACGATAGTCTTGGAAGTCAGATAGGGGCTTTGCACCTAAAGTTGAATTCCGATAATGTGGATGAAGAAAAGTTGAAACAGCTGGAGAGCATTGGCGACGATGTTCGAAGAATTTCGTACGATTTACTTCCACCTCAAATTGAGAATGGCAATCTCTCTCTGGCCTTAGAGAAATTGTTCCTGTTTAACCATTCGGAAGAATGCTCTTTCTACTTCCATAGCCACAATGATCTCAACAGCCTTGGCAATGCCCATTTTGATTTGCAACTCTACCGAGTTTTTCAAGAACTTATTCGAAATACAGTGAAGCATTCGAAAGCAAAAGAAGCACACTTGAGTGTTTGGAAGGAAGAAGAAAAGTGGGTGTTTGAATACGAAGACAATGGTGTTGGGATGCCTGAAAATGCAACTCCTGGTTTAGGAACTCAAACCATCCAATCAAGGTTGAATAAGATTGGCGCTTCTTTTCATTTAGATTCCAAACCCAATAAAGGAATACGTATAGGAATTGCTGTAAACCTAGATCATGCATAAACTAATACATATTCTAATTGTAGACGATCATCCGCTTATGGCAAGAGGGCTGCAAGACTCCCTTCCATCTACTCTTCAATTTCAATCGGTCTTGGCGCATTCGGTTTTGGAAAGTTTTACTGCTCTAGAAAACAGAAGCTTTGATTTACTCATTGTCGATTATCGCCTTCAAGACGGCACTGGACTGGAAATTATTAAAAGGGCAAGAAAAAGAGGGATAGAGGCCTGCATCCTCATTACGTCCTTCGAAGAAAGCGGCATTTTTCGTGAAGCCTTGCGCCTTGGATGTTTGGGATTGCTGATGAAAACGAGTGGCTCAGAAAAACTTAAGAAGTGCATTGAGCAGGTCTTATCAGGTAATAAATATCTCGACCCCAAAATAGAACAGATGGTTATGCAGCAGCAATTGGGTGCAAGTACAACATCGGAGATAGTTTTGACACCTAGGGAAAAAGAAGTGATTTTTAAGATTGCTGAAGGATTGAATACGACTAAAATTGCGGAGGCACTCTTCATATCTGAGAATACAGTAGAGTCGCATCGAAACCATATCATTCAGAAGACAGGAGCAAAAAATTCAGCAGAACTCATTCGCATTGCAATGGAGAAAGGCTGGATTTAATACCTAACGGTTTTCCGTGATTTTAGCCAATAACATTTAGCGGGGATACGGTATTTCAGAAGATCATAGACTTTAGTTTCTGATTTTAACCAATACCTAATTGCCATGGAAACATCTTTACTCAAGAAAGTTTTTGGTCAGACCAGAGACCTTCTTAGCCGCTTTGCTTTCTTTCTATTCTTAGTATCATCCATCCCCATTCTTGCTCAACAACCCAATATGGTAGAGAGCTATACCACGGCGAATGGCTTGGGAAATTTGGGTTGTAGCGATGTGCTAAGGGAGCCAAACGGAACCCTTTGGGTAGTTCACAACTCGTCTACCAGCCCGTACAATGCTCAATTCCCTATTAGAAAGCGCGACAATGCCGGCAATTGGAGCTATCCAGATCTTGGCATCCTTCCAGCCGCCACCGTAAATGGAACATCCTATACATCCAATGTAAACTATCAATTCAATTCCATCTTCAAGGCATCGAATGGAGATGTTTGGTTTCTTCCAAAACATCATACTTCACCAAATAGTGATTTTAATAAAACTCCGCCTGTTGTAAAATTCGATGGGATAAACTGGTCGGTTTACCATTCCAGCTTAGGTAGTTTCCCAAATAAGGGTACTGTTCTTTGTATGGATGAGGACGCTCAAGGCAATCTTTGGTTCGGTTGTGCGGATGGACTTGTGGAGCTAGATAATACAGGCACTTTTACCACTTTTAATCCTCCTGCCGTAGTGTATTCTAATGGCCAAACGAAGCAAGCTACGAATGTAAATTCTATAACCATGGATGCAAACGATAATGTAGTAATGGTTACAAGTGAAGTCAAAACTACATTTGGTGGTGGATTTTTCAATTGGTCTTGCGTCCGCAAATACGATCCTGTGGCTGCAACATGGGCAGATTGGCATTTAAGCGATGCCCCTTGGTGGAACGCCATTCAGGCCTATTACCATCCTAGGTATGTTGTGGCCATGCACGATACGGCAAATACTATAAACGTTTCAACCTTCGGAGGAGGGATGTACTATATACCAAGCGCACAGTTCGGCAGCAAGAATAGAACTCAGATTGCCAATTTCCTAAAATACAGCAATGGGGGCTGGGGCGCATGGGGATGGCCAATGGAGAATGTTTACACCAATCTTCCCGATTTTACAGAGCGTGTTTTTAAAAGCAATTCCAATCGTTTTTGGATCATAGGATCGCCTACGAGTTCAAATCAATACAAAGCCTATCGATTTGAAAACGCAAGTCCAGCACAATGGGCTGGACTGCCTGTTACCCAATATGCCTTTTCGAATTGGGAAAGCAAGTTGTCCCGCGTTCAAGCGGGAACAACCGTTAAGGCAAAAATCGTATCCATGAGTTTTGTAGATGACGATACCGAAATTTGGTTCGCTACCGATCTTGGTGTGGAAAGATGGTATGCAGATTATCCCAATCCGGCCTCCGATTTTATCGGATTAGAAGGAACGGGGCCAAACAATAATGGAATCGTGGCCTGGAATAATTTCAGCTTTAACAATCCAGAACCTGTTCGAGATGGTCACATCCTAGTTCCAGGTACGCCCAGTATTAGCATAGATTCTGCCTATTATTATATCGCTACCCGCGACTATGACAATATTGATCCAAATGTAGATGCCGGTTTAAGAGGCGATGGAGTTGTACAAGGTTTTGGCCTTACACAAGCTGCATTAGCGGCTGCAGGTTTGGGTTTTGAAAATATCGAAATTCGGTTTACTCCCATCGATTTGGGAAGAGATCTTAGGGGTGCAGATGAAGATTGGACTTACATCAATAAACTTGAGAAAAGGCGCTATCAGAGAAGAATACTGGATGAAAAGGATACTACTTTCGAAGTTCTTTCCAACTACAGCATTCTGGTAAACAATCAAGTAATCTTCCATGGTCCTATGCCTTTGGTAAACCTTTCTATCCGGTATAATAAGTATGGCTATTTATTCGATAGCATCGCGGGTGTCTCAAGCTATGTTCACCTTACTTCCAATCCTTTGGTTACAGATCCCACGCTTCTTTCTATACAACAGGCTTTATTACAAGATGTTGGTCAACATGGGGTGCGTTTCCAATTCCGAAGCATCGAATCAGCCAACGACGAATCCCTAGATTCTCCAGGCAGACAAGGGGGCTTTTTGAAATTCACCATGCTATGCTCGAGAAGGGAACCATTATCCTTCCACCTACTCCCTTGGCTGGTAAATACATTGTAGGTCCAAGTGCTCATGCCGACTATCCTGATCTTACCCTCGCCCTGAATGATCTTCACCTGAGAGGCTTAGACAGCTGGGTTGGATTTAGCCTTGAGCCAGGAATCCATTCTGGGCAGTATGTTCTCGGAACCATTCCCGGTCAACAGGGCTTTAATCACCGTTTTGTTATCATTAATTCGGTTGGAGGGGATTCTTCTGCTGTAACGCTTGAGTACAATCCTCAACATGCCGACTCTAGTTTTATCTTCGAATTGAAGGGTATACAACAGTTTAAACTCCAAGGGCTGAAGTTCAGAAATCTATCAACTGCCCAATCGGGAATTATTAAAACAACCAATGCCTGCTCAAACCTAGAAATAAGTCAGTGCACTTTTATGGCAAACCCGGCTTCTGCAAAGCCTTTATTGAGCGGACTTCAAGTAAACATGAATTCTTTTGATGTACGGGAATGCAATTTTATAAATGGTACAACTGCTCTTTCGATTGGAGGGAATAGTGGAATTATTGAGGAATGCGTCTTCCAAGGCCAAACCGATTATGCCATTAAAGCCCTTTTTGGAAGCGATATGAGAATTGCAAACAATCGCATTCTAGGAACCGATACAGGAAGCTTCAGTGGAATTCACTTGGTTTCTGTTAAAGATGCCTTTAAAGTCTACAACAACCGAATTACCAATTTAACTTCCGTATGTAAAAGAGGGATTTTCGTTGCAGCCAATTCAACAGGATTTGCCTTTGCAAATGAATACGGGGAGTTGTACAATAACGAGATAAATGTATTAGGAGGGACGAATTCTACAGGTCTAAGTCTTGAAGGAGTAGAGGTTAAGTATTACCACAATACTGTGCGTATTCACGGAGGCCCCCAGAGTTCTACGGCTTTAAGAGTGGGTTGGGCCAATCAGCCTTTAGACATACAGAGATCTATTTTTGCCTCAGAGAATGGTTCTGCTATTCTATCGGCCTCCTTCCCAGGCTTTGAAGCAGCTACGAATAACAATATTTATTACAGCCAGAACTCAGATGCATTTGTTGTTGATCCTGCTGGTCCTGTGCGTCTAACTTTCAACGATCTCAATTCTTTCGCCGCAGTAGCTGGTACAGATGCACAATCCATCCTCCTAAATCCGCAGTTTATTTCAGACACAGTAAGCGTGCCCAATAATCCGCTTGCGTGGGATAGGGTAGCAGCCTTAGCCGGATTTGAAAACGATATTGCTGGAATGCAAAGAGCCGCCCTCTGCGAACCCGGTGCGTATGAGTTTGATAGCACCTATCTTTTTGTTGCTCCACCTGTTGTGAACTATTGTGAGAGCTTCGGATTGCTTATCGAGCAAAATAGAAGACAGCTAAAGTTTGAATGGGAGTCTAGAACCAATGCCACGAAATACAGAATTTTAAGAAGGCCCATCGGCACCTCTGCTTGGTTTTATGTAAATGGAAATATTGATACCAATGCACTTTTTGTTGTTCGAGATACTCGAACTTGGCAAGTAGTGATTGTACCCTTCATCGGAGGTCAATGGACAGATAGCAGCTGCGTTGCTCAGTACACCATCAATTGCTTACCATTGAATCTTGGCTTCAACGCCCTGCATCCTTTTGGTGTTTTTCCAGACAGTTCGGGCTCTATTCTTGTGCGCAATGTTCGCGGTGGAACAGGGGCAGCACCATTTGATCTAAGCCTTTGGAATACATCTGACAGTGCCTCTACTTGGCAAAATATTCAGGCTGTGAATGCGCATGCTTTTGAACATCTACAAGGCGGAACCTATGTCTTGAAAACCTCCGACGCCATCGGATGCTATCGATTGGATACCTTCCATCTAGATCTAAACCAATGGGTGCCTAATACGCCTGTACTACTCTCTGCCCAAGCCATGAGCTCTACTTCTATTCAGGTAGATTGGAATCCTATCCTTATTCCTGGCATTAGAAGATATAGAGTGGCCTACAGAAATGAAACCGACGGACAGATTCAGCGTTCTACCCAAGTGGTTCAAGCCGGCCAGAATAGCTTGTTGGTTGGAGGATTAATTCCAGGCAAGACCTATCAATTTTGGGTTCAGGCCAGAATTGATAGCGGAATGGGTCCTCAATGGGGATTGTATTCGGCTGGTATTGCAGAACAAACACCCATGGGTGCCAAGTACATAGCAGCTGCTACATTAGGTGAACTGAAAGTGTATCCCAATCCATTTCAAAATAGTCTTCGCATTCAGTTTGCGGAGGAGGGCAACTTTGAAATTGGCGATGCCTTGGGTAGAATCATCTACAGTGGAACAGCGCAACAAGGAGAAAATCAATTGAATACAGAGCACTGGCCCGTTGGAGTGTATTGGTTGCGGTATACAGAAGGCGGAAGTCTTAAGACCCAAAAGATTATAAAACAGTAGCGCGTCAATGCGTTTTTTTACAATCCCTCCAAGAAATTGGAGGGATTTTTTTTTTGAATGAAACTACCTTTTTCAAAATACTTCTCTATGGGCAATTGATGCACTTACTAGGTCTTTGGTAAAAAGAACTGTATAAAAACTCAGAAGTCAAACCCTATGCGCAGCCCAACTTGGAGTCTAGTGCTAGACCGTTTGTACATTCAACGTATTTATCGCGATACTAGCAATCCAGATTTAGAAGGATGGACTAAAACGCTTGATCTGTAAGTCATTTACTACATACATTGCTGCATATCCTTTAAGTAAGACGGTTTAGAATGCTGTTAATGATATTTTGAAGACAACAAACCAAGTTCATAGCAGCTTCAAACGATTCATCGAATCACAACAAGCTCCCCATAATGTACTTTATCGAAGGAGTAACCTACGGGTTCACTTTCAGGGAAGTGATAGCGGAGGCTGTATTGATACACACCCGGCGGTACGGCTTGCCCTTTGTTTTGTCCGTTCCAAAAGGGATTTTCTGGGTTGAGTTGGGCTATGGGTTCTCCCCATCGGTTGTAGACGATCAATTCCCAGCGCATATCGCTGCAGTTGGAAACAATGCTAAACTGCTCGTTTTTGCCATTTCCATCGGGTGTAAAGGCCTGTGGGATATAGAGTTTGCAGTCGCAGGGACGGGTTTCAATACGCGCAAAGGCGGTGTCTGCTCCGCAAGGATTGGAAGCAATAACCGAATACAAACCCATTTGAGATGCGTAGATGGATGAGTCTGTACTTCCAGTATTCCATTGGTATTGTGCCAAGGGAGCGGAGACAGAAAGAACGGTAAAGTCTTCTTCGCACAAGAGGGTGTCTCTTAAGCTAATTTCGGGTTTTTGAGTGTAGCTCAAAACCAAGGTATCGCTAACGCTTCCACACGAATCGCTGTGGATTTGCACCCAATAGGTTCCAGGCGTGGTGGCTAAATAAACCGAATCGGTAGAGCCATCTTGCCAGAGATAAGAAGCAGGAAAACCTTGTTGCACTTCCAATAAAAGCATATCGTCTGTGCAAAGAAGGGTATCGGCTGGGAGTTTTACCTCAGGAACGGGAAGAACTACAACGGTATCGGACCATTCGGAGGCAAAGCCGTATTGGTAGCCTTTCCACTGGACAAAGAATTTGCCATGGGTGGAGTAGGAATGCGAAGGATGCAGGAGGCTGGAGGAATTGGAAGCTCCCGAAGCAGGATCTCCAAAATCCCAGCGAACACTGTCGAGCATAGCGGTATAGCGGGTTCTGAAAGCCACAGAATCTCTACAAAAATGCTGGACTGAAAATCCGCCTTTGTAGAGATAGGAGGCTACATAATTAGAGAAGAAGCGAAAAGTTCTATTTCCTTTTGAGAGGAAAAAGGGATCAAAGCCATGCACACTGCTATCGGGATATTGAATGCAGCCGAGATAAGAGGTGGTTTGGGAACCACTCTTGTCTATGGCTACATAAATTTTTAGATCGGGCCCGTATTGAAAAGCAATAGGAAACCAACCATTGGAAGTATTGGAGGCTGGGACATCTAAAAGAACCTCAGTATTTTGGTAAATGAGAGCGGTGTCTTGCAAGGAAAGATCATAACGCACTAAACGACTTCTTCCGCTATGCTGAAGCATAATGTGGTATAGATAGCGATTGTTGGGACTTAATATTAAGTCGGATGTTGTCCATGAGGGATAAAACGGGATAGTATCTATTGGTTGGGAGAGGTTAAGTGATTGATCTCTTGGCTTACGGATGAATATTTGGGGAGAAAAGAGCGTGTCTTCGGGTCTAAATGTAGAAATCGTTACATAAGATGTATAGGGTATGCCTTGAGAAAAAACACCTGTAATTAGATTCAATGTACTAGATATCCGCCTTGGGATAGCTATCGACAACATGAGGTTACCGTCTATATTAAAGCGATTTGAGCCATGAAAATAGGAGCTGATGAAAGAACCAAAATGTTCTACTGTGCCATTTGTGTCAATAGAGAATATTCTGGAACGAAATTGCCGAAATAATGGATTGGGGTTTTGAAGTATGGAATCCTGAATCCAACCAAAGTATCTATTCGATTGAGGTCTTGCGATTAAATGTATGCTACTTGATTGCTCTCGACCATGAATACCAAAACCAATATCACCAGCTACGGTTGGGGAAACAACTTTTCCAACAATATTTTCCTTAGATAAGACCACCAAGTTATTTCTATCTAGAGTAGTAATAGTGGTATAAATATAATTTATAGTTGGAAGTAAGTTTCCGTTTTTGGGTTTGAAAATCAATACTTTGTTCTTGGTAAGATTTATCATCACGCTGGAATGGGTACCATAACCCATAGTAATCATTGTATTGCTAGGATCTGGATAAGTACCATTGGGTATGGGTGAAAAGGTAGAGTCGAATAAATTATTGGGGTAGTTAAACACTCGTATTAGCCCTCTTTCGTTCCATAAAATACTGTTGCAAGGGGCACCAAACCACTGGTCGGGCAGAAAACGAGGATAGCCCAAAGTAAAATCTAAAATGCCTTGTTTGCCTGCAAATAGTTGCAAAGGCGGTCCCTGCTGAGCAGAGACCGTCCATTGCAGTACTATGAAAAGAAATAGAATTCTACTCTTCATACATTCTGTCTTTATTCAAGAATAAAGGAGTGAATGTGTTGCTGGTTAATACGCATCCAATAGACACCCTTTGGCCAGCTTTGAACCGAAAGCATATAACTTTCTACAGAAGTGTGTTTCTCTGTTAAAACCGATTTGCCTTGGGCATCTATAATTTCAACAAGCTGAATTTTTTCTGCCTCTGGAGCAAGAATAGTAATGAAATCAGTAGTAGGATTTGGGAAAACTGTAAAGGCGGCATTCTTGGTGCTTTTACCTTTCAGATTTTGCTCAGTGGGCTCGTTTGATTTGTACCGTATTGTATTGTCGCCTTCATTCACCCAAGCATAGCCAAATAAGGCATTGTATTCTACTTGTACATCAATACCGGAAATAGATACTATGCTTTGGTTGAATCCCACATCCATATTGGCTCTACTCCAATCGCCTGGAAAATACGCCACGCCCATATGATCTCGTTGGGCAACGATAATGTCTTTTTTGTCGGTTAAGCTGGCATCGTCTACCGTATAGGCAATGTTAACATAGGGATCTGAAATCCAATCGATGGCGGGGTTGTAGGTAGATTGTCCGTTTGTATTCAGCCAATCTACCATATTGGTTGCGCCCGATTGTCCGAAGTAAGTCCAAATCTGCTGAGCTGCACTATTGTTAAAACCTTTTGCACTCACATAATTGGTGGTAAAAACCCCAGCCGTAGGCGCGGCAATGCGCGGAGGGCATTCACTTGAGCATTGATGGTGCTTAGTAAGAAAATCTGGATACATATTAAAAGCATTACCACTAGATAACAAAATTTGAAATCCTCCGGTCCACCATAGATATCCACCAGGAACAACCTCATTGAAGGCGGGGTATATATAGAATTCATCCCCATTGTCCGTACCAATGGCAACATCAGGCTGAACACAAGGGGCAGTATTGGTTCCCAATGTGAAATCCTCCGCATACACTAGTTGGGCAAGATTGTCTTCAAGTTGCGCCATCGGGCTTCCAAAAGTTCTTGTAAAAATGGGCAGTCTTTCATTATTAGGCCCTAGATTAATGGTGCTTTGGCAGATGAAGGCAATTCGTTCTCCATTTAAATCGATATTCGGATGGATGGCATTTTCAACGACCACCGTTTGGGTGTGGCTTACTATGGCCAAGGTGATTGGGTTTAAGACAAAATCTATTTGGAGGATGTCGTTGCCGAGTTCAAAAACCACTCGGGCATCGTAGGAGCCCTGCCCTAGAATAATGTCAGGATCATGCGCACCTTGAGGTAGATTGAATACAGTAGTTAGAATATCATCTGTAAAAGCCACCCCGGGTTCAGCACCATCCCAGCAAATGGCGGCGGCTACGCCTTTGTTGCAGCTGGCACAGTGGTTTTAAAAAAGACCGGTGTTTTCTACATCGCTTGCACTGGCAATTTTGATGTCTGCGGTTCCAGCTGAAATCATATTCTGTGCTTGCAAATAGCTCAAAGAGCTGAGTAGAATTCCGGCAGCCATAGTGCTAAATCGACTTAAAGCCTTTGGCCGCCTGTTGTGCGTTGTGCGTTGTGCGTTGTCATAAGAATTGAGGTTAAATTAAGAAAATTTTAGGTCCAATGAACCTTGTGAATGTAGGGATTATTTTTATTGAAAAAGAGGGCATTTTCAACTTTAACATTTGTAGGAATCGCCCATTCTCATTGACTTCTAGAGTACTACAGAAAAAGAGTACAGAGAAAAAAGAGCGTATTCCATCCTTTTCAACGGCTTTGTAAGTGCATTCTTTACAAGGTGTTTTTTCGATTTTGCGTCTTTTGCTTGGCGGAGATGGTGAAGGAGCTGCTGCGTAAATAAGTCTTAGAGTAAAAGAATGGAAATGACTCTTTTCTTTCACCTGCATACCTCTTCTTCAAGCAATGGCCATGTGCTTCCTTGCATTCTAGTCAAACAGAATCTGAATAGAGCATCTACCTTGTATTTCGTCTGTTGCTTCCATCCAACCAAAACCAACCAAAGATTTTAGTGATCTTTGAACTCTTTGCTATGAGTTCTCTGCATTCTATCTACACTTCACATGATTTCTAAATGAGAATAGCCATTATTGGTGCAGGTGCTGCGGGCTATTTTGCAGCCATTTCGGCCAAAACCCATCACCCTAAGGCAGAGGTTTGTCTTTTTGAAAAGTCGAGCCAAACCCTTGCGAAGGTGCGTATTTCTGGAGGCGGGCGGTGCAATGTTACCCACGCTTGTTTTTCTATATCTGAGCTGAGCAAAGCCTATCCGCGCGGTGGGAAGAATCTAAAGAAACTCTTCCCCATTTTCAATGTTGCCGATACCATTGAGTGGTTTGAGAAAAGAGGCGTGCCTTTAAAAGTAGAGGAAGATGGAAGGATGTTTCCGCTCAGCAATTCTTCGGAAAGCATCATTCAATGTCTTCAAAAGGAAGCAGATAGATTAAAGATTAAATTGTTTCTTCAATCGGCTATTGTGGCCCTTCGCCAAGCAAACAATACCATCGAACTTTCTTTTCAAAGGAAAGATACATCCACCCAAAACTTTGATAAAGTAATTGTTACCACAGGCGGATCGCCCTCGCTAAAGGGCTTGGCATGGCTAGAAGAATTGGGACACACCATTGCACCACCCGTTCCTTCTTTGTTCACCTTTAATATGCCCAAGAACCCCATAACTCAGCTTATGGGATTGGTGGCCGAGAAGGTTCAGATTCGCATTCAAGGCACTAAACTAAAATCAGAAGGCCCTTTGCTTATCACTCATTGGGGAATCAGCGGACCGGCGGTACTTATCCTTTCTTCTTTCGGCGCACGCATATTGAGCGATTTAAATTATCAATTCAAAGCCCAAATTAACTGGGTGAATGAAAACAACAGCAACAGAATCGTAGAACATCTGCAAGAGATCATTCAGCTTCATCCCAAAAGAAAACTCAGCAATGAAAGACCCTATGCGTTGCCTGACCGACTTTGGACTTATTTATTGACTAAGATTGAAGTATCTCCTGATAAGATTTGGGGAGAGATGGGCGGCAAGGCGATGAATAAAATGGTGAGTATCTTAAGCAATGATGTCTATGAACTCAATGGTAAAACCACCTTTAAAGAAGAGTTTGTGACCTGTGGGGGCCTCTCGTTTGAAGATATAGATGGATCTAGTCTGCAAAGCAAAAGGATAAAAGGACTGTATTTCGCGGGGGAAGTATTGGATGTAGACGCCATAACAGGCGGGTACAATTTTCAAGCCGCATGGACCACCGGTTTTATAGCCGGAAAGCTGTTGGAATAGAACTCAATTGTGCGGATAGAGATCAAGTAAAATAAACCCATACATTGCATACAATGTATGGAAACTAGACATTAAACGAGCCTACTTGAGTATAAATGAAACAGCGGGGTAGTGCGGCTCACTTATGAGTTTTAGATACTAATTTCCTGTTGTCAAAGGGTCTAGGCCTACAAGTCCTTTCATACCAACGTTGCCTGTTAACACAAGCCTGCCTACAGAGTCGTAGACTTCAAATTCAGTAATATGTCTTCTATCTCGGAGGCGGTAATTCAAAGGGTTCTAATAGTACAAAGGCATGAGTACATCTAGATAAACCTTGTTGCCAACGGTGTTTTCTGCATTGATAAAATTTAGATGACACAAGCCTCTTTCAATGCTGTACCATTTATCTAAATTTCCATACAAGTTGCCAGGTAGAATTAGAGGATCCAAAGAATTGCCATCAGAGTCTGTTGCCAATAGTTTTATAGGATGCGATACTAGGTCTATTAAATCTTGCTCCAAACTATACTTAGGTAGAAATAGGAAACGAGTTGAAATCGCTGTTCCATCATTAACAATTAGACTAAAAGTCTTGCCGTATGAATAAGAATGGGCATTTTCTACACGATTGTAGTAGAGTCCCATGGGATCGGTTTTTTTAGGCTGAGTGAAATCCGAAAGCTTAAAATGCTTTCCCCAATGTGTGTATTGAATGCCCATTTTTTGGTTGAGTGAAACGGCAATAGTTGTATCTGACTGAGATAAGCTCACGTGTAGAATGTTGTCCTTTGAAATAGTAAAATAGGCTTCGGTTTCTACCAATTTACCATCGCCATAACCCTTTGATACTTTGTAATCTAAAGTATGCATTGTACCCAGTGAGTCTATGATACCAACAATATTGTGGTCCATGGTGTAGTTGCGCTTCTGTTTTTCTCTGAAGTCTAATAAGCGAACCACCAAATACTTGGTTTTAAAATTGTACTCAAAAGGGAATCGCTCTTCAATATGTACAGATTCTGGGGCAAAGGACTTGCTTATGTATCGTTTGGCCTTGGCTTCTTCGTACACATTGAATCCGTGTTTTCCTTCCACAACAAACTGATTGGCATTGGTTGCAACAATTCTATAGGGTTGATAAAGCGTGTCCAGGGTTTCTAAATCAATGGTATTGGTTTTCGGATTAAAGACTTTTATTTTTCCATTAGATGAAAGGGTTAACAGAATAGGATTTCGCACTTCGGAAGATTTTGAAGTGATATAGTAATCAACAACCCCATTTAGTATTGAATCTGGAATAGAATAGGTTTCTTTGAACCAATGGAGGTTTTTTGAGTTTTGATTTCGGCTAAGGTTACTACATGAATAATAACAGGCGAAAGCAATTAGCAAGAGTTCTTTTCTGAACATTTATTCGGAATAAATAGAAGTGATTCGTATTGAAATGAATCACTTCTAGTTGTTTAGTAGACTAATTGATTATTGGATGACCATCTCGTTTCATAGCATCGAGCAGTCTTTGATCAGTTATTACATCTCCTTCACTAAGAGGAGAGATTTCACCATTATCAATCAAGTATGCGTACACATCAGCAAAAGTACCTGTGGTTAGAGACTGAATACCATCTTCGATTCTTTCACCATAACAAGGGGTCTCTTCGTAACACTCTCCATGATTTGTAATGCCACATTTCGCACCACAGCCTGTATCACCTCCTGGTTCTTCGGCAGGAGTCGCACATATTACGGGGCCATATTCACCTGTATTTTGCCCTTGACTCAATTCCAAAAATATATCTGAATCATCTGGTATTACATCTTTTGAGCAAGACACTAGCAAAGCAAATGCTGCTGTAATAAATACTGTCATTGAGACAGTTCTAAATTTTGTTGTTTTCATTGTAATGAAGTTTAATATTACAATGGTAAATTTAGTCTTTACCCCCCCCATATGTTAATGACTTGTTAATTAACATTCATAACTACTTAGAATAGAAACAATAGCTTTTGTTGAGATTTTGAGTTGTACATAAAATAAAAGTATAGTTGAGATGACTCGATCCTACAAGATTTAACTTTTACAGTTTCTTTATTACACTGAAATAATTTGATGTAAAGAAGCGATAGAGTAGCTCATTCACTGCATTCCACAGCATCTCCCCTATATGTTTTATAGCCGGTAAGCTGTTGGAATAGAATCAGCCTGCTTTATTTATCAATGATAAACTTATAGCCAATCCCCCTAATGTTCACAATCTTGAGCTTGGTATCGTAGGCGAGTTTCTTGCGAAGTTTAGACATAAAGACATCTAAGGTTCTTCCAACATAATCCCCTTGGTCGCCCCAAATGATGTTCAATAGGGTATCTCTCTCTAAAACCTGATTCTCCGATTGATATAAAAGATACAGAAGATCGGCCTCCTTGCTGGTTAAATCGGTCTTTTCTTCTTTGTAATACAAGGTCATATTTCTTTTATCGAAGCGGTAATCGCCCAAATGCAGAAGATCTGTTAGGTCTTCATCGGGCTGTTTCTTCTTGCGAGTAAAGAGAAAGAAGCCCAAGCCTATGCCACACAAGGCCAATGCAATTAAGATTGGAATAAGCAGACTTTCTTCTGATTCAGCCCTCGTTCCTATTCGGTTTTCTGTTGATGCGGTGGTGCTGGTATCGTTTGAAATATATGGAGGAAGTGCGCCTTCTAAAAAGAGCACTTTTACAGTGTAACAGGCCTTGGCAGTTTCTCTTTTAGAACAAGAAATATTCTCTGTGCTCTCTCTTCTAAACTCATAGCTGTAGGCCACCTCTCCACTTGTGCAATGCAGTACTTCTACCAGATAATCTTCAAAAACCTGGGCCTTTCGCAATGCCGCCATCACAGTGACAACCAATTCCTCTGGCTTAAATTGAAATTCAGCCTCAAAGGAAACCGTATAGGTATTTCCTTCGCGCACAACGGGTAGCACCTCAGAAATAGAATCGCCTGAGCTTATGAGCAATGCATGCCCTACTTCTCTAAGCGCTACTTTTATTCTGCTTTCTGTTAATTCAGAATCCATAGCATGGCCTGCAATAGAAAACAGAGAAAGAAGAATAAGGTGGATGTATATTTTGCGCATTCAACAAATTTATTCTAATACATCGTCTCAATGGGAAGTTTTACACTTCATTTACCTTATTTTACAGTTTGTTAAATCTTTTAATATCAATCAGATATAATTTTACATGATCAGATTAAACAGATTAAAATGAATAATAAAATCATCCTCTCTTCTGTTAGCACCTTAGTATTACTGCTCTTTCTACCATCTTATAAAGCTGAGACTAACGATCGTCTTCTTGAGGTAGAAACAAGCAGCAGCCCTTCACACTGCAGCTATCTCACCCAGTATACGATGGATACAAACTATCAATTTGTACGTACTATTAATCTGCTGTATAAAGATAGCAAGGGTACTATGTGGATTGGTTCTGAATTCGAAGGACTTTGCAAGTACGACGGACAAGTGTACACCTATTATTCTATTAAAGACAAGAAAGGTAATCAATCGATTCTTGACATACAGGAAGATGCGAAAGGAAGTATTTTGGTTCAAACTCGGTTGGGCATTTGTCGTTTAAGGGAAGGGGTATTTGTGCCGGTGTTGCCAGCTGAGAAGACTGATTCCAGTACTCCTTGGATTAGCGCTAAGGAGGACCTTTGTTTTAAGACAGGTATAAAAGGTGAAATTTATAGATGGAATGGCTCTGTATTAACTCATCACTATTTACCTTCATTTAATAGTCCAAATGAAGAGAAGAAACACATAGCCTATCCGAATCAGGTGTATTCGACCCTAAAAGACCAACAGGGAAATCTATGGTTGGGTACAATGGCAGCAGGAGTACTTCAATACCAAGACAAAAGCTTAATACAAATTGCCTCTAAAGGGTTGGCTCATACCGTAAATTCATTGTTTAAAGACAGCAAGGATAGACTTTGGATCGCCAATAATGAAGGTGTTTTTTTTATACGAGAACCAGAACATATTTCCTGTTTTAAAAAGCGAACCCAAATCTAAGCAAGGGGTTATTTCAGCAGGAAATCAAAGTTTAGCAAAGGTATTTACAATAGAAGAAGACAAGAGCGGAGCTATTTGGTTTGTTACATTAGATTCAGGGGTGTGGCTGTATAAAGAAGGGCAACTGTCTCAATTACAATCAAAAGAATATTCCATAGGAAAGGATGTGCGATCTATTGAGAGAGATAATAAAGGATTGTTATGGATTGGCTTTGCGAATGGGGCACTGAGTACCTACGATGGAAAGACTTTTAAACAGATAAACGCCAGGGAGATAGATGGTTGCTAGTTTAAGAGAAAGAGTTTGAGCGCTCAGAGCTGCCTTTTACACCGTAAGATATTTCTCTTCTCTGAGAAGCAAGGGTCTTTTTTATTCGGGCTTTTAGAGTGAAGAGCTTTGCTAGAGCACAGCCTTCTTCAGTCTTTAATTCTTTCCGACATGTCTTGGTACATCTCGTTAAAGCGGCTCTTTACCTTGGCAAGAAAGGGGACATCCAACACCAATTGAACGGCGGGAATGCCATTGAATTTGCTCTTCGGCCATTTGTAGCCCTGCTTCATGGGTCCGGCTTCAAACTCGGTATACAAATGACTTTCCAATTCGTACACCACAATTCGGAACTCTGCGTTGGGGATGGTACCAAGTATGCGCATTAGATAACAAAGGTGAGTTTAAGGTTGAGTAGCCTATTGGTGAGATAATTCGGTACAGCATACTGATTGCTGGTGCTCGCGTCTCTAATCCATAAGTAGCTCACCGTATTGCGAATCTCAAGAAGATTAAATACTTCTAAGCCAATCCAAACGGTTTCAAATGAGTTGAGGAACTTCATTTTAGAATCTTTCCCTCTTTCTTTAAAGACCTTTATGAATCCGATATCAAATCGTCTGTAACTCGGAATGCGAAGGGTTTGATCTTCTCTTGCGCTCTGCGGAGCCCCAAAGGGGAATCCCGTTCCATAGAACAAACTCATGCTAACTCTGAATGTTGGATCGCCCGGAAAGTAGTCTTGGAAATACACAGCAAAGTTTACCCTTCTATCGGTTGGTCTTGGAATAAAGCCTGAATTATCTCCTTGAATATCTTCCTGTATGGTCATTACTCCAATACTTACCCAAGAATCTATACCGGGCACAAACTCTCCATTTATTCTCGCATCTATTCCCGTTGCAAATCCATTGGCATTGTTAACAGCGCTGTATCGAAGGCGAACATTATCGAGCTCATAGGGAATGAGGTTGTTGAGGTCTTTGTAGTAGGCTTCCGTTACAAGGCGGAAGGGTCGGTCCCAAATTTTAAGCTTTAAATCATTGGCCAGAACAAAGTGTATGGCCTCTTGGGCCTGGATCTCTGGATTCACACCTCCATCTAAATTGCGCATTTCTCGGTAAATAGGAGGCTGATGGTACCAACCCGAAGAGAAGCGCCAAACGGCATCCAACTTAGAAATGGGTTTGTATGAAAATGTGGCCCGGGGCGAAACCGTAGCCTGACCATTGAATGTCCAATAATGGGTTCGTACTCCGGCTGTAAGGGCAATGCGAGCATCGTTCTTTAATTTCCAAGAACGACTGTCTTGAATAAAGGCAATCACTCTAGCACTTTGCACAGAGGCACGCGAATCGAAGTGTTCAAAGAGTTCTATTCCTTGAGCCGGATTAATAGGATAAACACCCGGCGGCGATTGAGTAGGGCTGTGTGGAATATTGTAGCCGGCAGAATCTATTCTTTCCCACTCTTTGTATCGGTCAATGATGTCATCGCGCTGCACTTTCACTCCCCAACTGAGGGCATGTGTTGGAAGGTATAGCGCACCGCGGTGCTCTGCTCCAAAAATGATGGCATCTAGTTTATTTCTTGCATAGTTCTGAAACTCTCCCGTTCCACGTTCTAAAGTAACCTGCCCAAAGTCATCGGAGCCCAGGTTCAGCTCCAGTTCTCCCAATCGATACGCACCAATGATATCAAAATACTCTTGTTCTACGGCCTGATAGGCAAAGGCGGTATACTGCAACTCTAGATTGTCTTTGGGTTTGTTGATGGCCGTAAGCGATCCGAAGGCCGTTTGATAGGTATAGGATTCAGACCCATCAAAGAAGATGGTAAGCCGTAAAGCTTCTTGAATATTTCCAAAATCGGTTTGGCGGGTGGAGGGAGTTACCTCGTAGATATTATTGGCATAACTGCCAAGTCCAGCCAGAGACCATTTGTCGTTTATCTTATAGGTGAGGTAGGTCTGCACATCCCAGAATTGAGGTCTAAAGTCTGCATCGGTATCTAGACTTCCAACCAAAAGAGTATTGGTACGGTAGCGAAAGCCGGTAATGGCGGTAAATTTCTTGTTCTTCGAAGCGCCTTCCACCGCAACCGATCCGCCCATAAAAGCCGCTTCACCTTGAACTCTAAACTGGGTAGGCTTTCGATATTGAATGTCTAGAACCGAACTCATTTTATCTCCATAGCTGGCTTCAAATCCACCTGCTGAAAAGCTAATGTCTTGCACCATTTGTGGGTTTACAAAACTCAATCCTTCTTGCTGTCCGGCACGGGCAAGAAACGGACGGTAGATTTCTATGCCGTTAACATAAACTAGGTTTTCATCAAAGTTGCCCCCTCTTACACTGTATTGAGAAGAAAGCTCGCTGTTGCTCACTACACCCGGTAAGGTCTTAATAAGGCCTTCTACGCCTGTGTTGGGTCCGGATTGAAACTCGAGCATACGGGCATCGATATCAATTTTCGAATCTTCACGTGAGCGCTCATCAATTACATCAACGCCTGTAAGTATTTCGTTTTCCAGCTTAAGTCGGAAGTTGCGAATGAGGTTTTCATTGGCTTGAATATCTATGCGAATGGAATCTTGCCTATGCCCAATGGAACGAGCAATAACCCAGTAGGTGCCGGGAGTTAGTACCAACTCATACACTCCTTCTCCATCGCAAATCGTAGTTTGCTGCGCCACACGGATAACCGTTCCTGGAACGGGTTCGCCTGAAGTGTCGAATACCTTCCCTCTTAATTTGGCTGTTTGAGCTGTAGCCATCGAAACCGATAGCAAACTGAGAAGAGCACAAAATAAATACCTCACTTTTTACTTGATTTCAGGCTGTCGAACAATTGAAGCCACGAGAGTGGATTGGTAAGCGCTCCAAGAATGGCGGCCCCTCCATCGGCTCCGTAATACCTGCCCGAATTATACATTTGATACTCGTGCATTTTTATCGCTATGTCTTGTATTTCTCCAGCATCGTACCCCATGGTAGCGGCTCGGTCTCTAAGCAATTGAATGGCTACGTTGCGCTGGGCAATATCTAGTTCTGTGGTTTCTAAACGCATTCCCAATAAATAGGCCTGCAGTTTGTCGGGGGTGGGCCAAGGGTATAAAACCACTTCAGATAATAGTGTGGTATCATAACGAAGGTGCACTTCAACCAAATACTCCTTCTTACTCAAAGAATCGGGAACAAACAGTCTTTCGGTTTGGAAGCCCAGATGGGTAAAGGCAATGGTGTCGCCTGGCATGGCTACCAGGCTAAAAAAGCCTTCATCATCGGCAACTGCACCGTTAGGCCGGCCGATCACGCGGGCATAGGCCAAGGGAATAAAACGTGGAATGGAATCATTCGTAAGCACCACTCCGCTGAGCTGAACGGGCTGCTGAGCTTCTGCTTCTTGCACCCCTAGAAGGAGAAAGAAGACAAACCCAATTAAGTAAAGTAGTTTTTGTTGCATGCGCGGATCAAAGGTAACAACTTCAGAAACGTGAAAGTGTTGTATTTACCTTCGAAATTCTGCAGAAAAAGTGGCCAAATTACCTGCCTTATCGCTGGCTTCAAAAGCGAGACTGTGGGTGCCAGGGAAAATAGACTCTAAGGGAATAAGGAATAAATTGCTTTTTGCGTCGTATTCGGCCAAATGCCATTTGCCATCAATGCTGCATCGGTAAGTATCCAATCCGCTTAAATTGTCGCTTATTTTCAATCGCAAATAGCTGGTTTTACTGAAGTCGTAGTCCTTTCCACTATGAGACAATGAGAGTTTAGGTGGAATGCTATCTACTGCCAAACCGTAAACTCCAAAAGATCTTGAACTCGCTGAGATGGTATTCTTTTCTATCCGCTTTCCCTCATATACCAATCCACCATTTTCATTTATTCGAACCACTATGGTTCTCGAACGAAGTCGTTCGGGTACCGAGTCTAAAGAGAGAGTGAGGTTAAAGTTCTTCTGAGCTGGAATTTGGCTGTTTAGAATTTTATAGCGCGCGCCGAGGGTAGAACTTCCGCCCGCTAGCTGTTCTACATCTAGTATTTCATCTTTGTAAAAACAGCCTAAGGGTATGCGCAATTTGGCGTTGCCTACGGTAATATTGTGTTCGTGTTTATGAGAGAGCCACTGCTTGGGCGCCTCTTCTAGGCTAGGTACCCCCGTGCCTTCAACGGTAAAAGACATACTTTGCTTATTTCCTTCAAAGTCGTAAACCGTAAGCATTAACTCGGCGGTTTGTCCTGAATCTAGCTCTATCAATCCCTCTTCGGCTCCGTACTTATAGAAGTCGAGTACGTTGCCTGGTAGGAGATACATTCTACTATAGGTCTTTTTACAGCAGGCTTTTTCTTCGTAGTTAATGTGGGCGTTCAGATAGCGCGTTTCGTGGAAGGGAAAAGAATTTATGGTGAAGCTAAAGAGTGGAAGTCCGTTGCGTTTAAGCTCGATCTTGTTGGCGCCATTCTTATTCGAAGCTCCATTCAATCGGTCGAAGGCCTCAATCTCTATACCTATGGTCTTTCCTACCTTATAGGTCTGCGCATTACTGGCACTTTGAGCACCGATTAGCTGATAGCGCTCGTTGAGCTCTACAATACGTACCGATTGAATGCTGGGAGCAATATCGTCTTGAATTTCTATGCCGTGCAATAGCGGATTTACAGGGGTTTGGTCTGCAGTATTTCGCAATTCAAAATGCAGATGTGGTCCGCCTGAACCGCCCGAATTGCCACTGAGGGCCACTATATCGCCCTGATTTACCCTGAATTTGCCTGTGGCCACCGGAATATCCAAGGCATAGGTCTCCTTGGCGTATTGCTGCTCACGCACATACGATTGTATGGCTGTATTAAACCGTTGCAAATGCGCATAAACCGAGGTAAGACCATTGGGATGGTCGATGTAGAGCGCATTGCCATAACCATAAGGCGAAACCACAATTCTACTGACCGTACCAGACCAAACGGCGCTTACTATTTTGCCTTCTACTCCTTCGGTTTTAATATCCAGTCCAGAGTGAAAGTGATTTGAGCGCAATTCTCCAAAAGTTCCTGATAGATAGAGCGGAATATCGAGTGGAGCCTGAATGGGTTGGGCTTGTAGGCTCAATCCAAAAAGGAAAATAGCCGTCAAAAGGCGCATAAGAAGTGGGGCTTTTGAATATTGTTTTCTGCCAATTCGCTCCTCTTTCAGAAGGTCGCAAATCTGCTGCAATGATACTGCAGATTTGCAGACTAGTAGCAAGCTTGGCCGCAAGAGTATGAATAGATTTTGGGGTTCATTTCGCATAGAAATCATGACTGAGTATTCGCCAATGCCGTGCCAAGAATGGGCTGGAAAAGAAGGCTTTGTTTTAGGCGGACTTTTCGAGCGAGTGCAAGGGCTAAAGGAGGATGGTTTGCTGCTTTTAAATTGCAGCATTGAGAAAAAGAGCCGATGGAAACAAGTCTGAGCTTGAGGTTATACAGCAAGCCATAGAATAATTAAAGTAGCCTTGCTGAGGATAGAAGAAAGAGAAGGAAGGAAAGCGAAAAGCCCATAGGAGGATGGAGATCTCCTTCGAAAAAGTAAGTTGGAAGAGTGCGAGAAGGAGGGAAGTCGGCAAAGAGAAGGTGAAGACGATTGCAGTATTGAGAAGAAGCAGTGAAGAAATAGGGAAGGTGGATGCAGACGAAAGCGAACACCTTCGAAGGCTTAGGAGCCAAGGCTGCGGAAAAGAAGAACATCGCCTAAGGATTGCGTTGTAAGCCTGTGGGCGAAAGGAACCTCGAGTGCAAGCTCGGACTACAAGACTGCGGAGATGAAGAACACGGCTGAAGGGTTGCGTATCGAGGCCGAAGGATTGCGTTCCAAGCCTGTGGGCGAAAGGAAGCTCGATTGCAAGCTCGGACTACAAGGCTGCGGAGATGAAGAACAGCACCGAAGGATTGCGAAAAGAGTGAAGGAATACCCGAGCGGCATCGCACCCATGCAAGCAAAAAAGCCACTCCAACCTTAGTATCATTGTGCCTTTGCGAGAAATAAAATCGAGAATCCACCCTTTGCGCCTTTGCTAGAAATAAAAGAGAATTCCAAGCTTAGCGTCTTTGTGTCTTTGCGAGAAAAAAAGAAGATCAACTCTAATCGCCCTTGCACCTTAGAGAATTTGAATTATTGAGAGATTAACTGCGCCACATATTGCGTAATAGCAAGGACAAAGTGTACCTTTGTGCAAGACCCCTTTTTTGTAGAATGTATGGGATTGTACTCTGAGCGTTGGGAAGTACTTACTACCAAATTAGATGAAATGATTGCCCAATATCTTCTTCTTCGACAGGAGAATAAAGAGCTAAAAGGCAAGGTGGAAGGATTGAGTGAGTTGCTGGAAAAGAAAGAGTTGCATCTTCATCAACTGGAAAAAGAGGTCGAAGGCATGAAGGTAGCTGCAGCCTTATCGGGAGACGACACAAGACGTGCCACCGCCCGGGCTGAAGTGAACAAAATGCTACGGGAAGTAGAACAGTGTATTGCTTTGTTAAACGATTGATTTGGAAGATAAAGACCTAAATAGACCCTTGAGGATTAAACTCGCAGTGGCCAATAGGCAGTATCCTATCAATACTAAGATGCAGGAGGAAGCAGGCTTACGCGCCGCTGCCAAACGCATCGAAACGATGGTTCGAGAGTTAGAAAGTGCCTATTCAGTGCAGGATCAGCAAGATTTGCTGGCCATGGTAGCGCTGCGTTTGGCCACCCGCTTAGAGGGAATGAACTCAGAACCGCAGATTAAGGAAAACAAGGCAGTTGTTCAAATAAACAAAATGGTAGAGAAGATTACTTCCGCCATGATGTAGACGTTCTTTTAAAGCTATTTCCCGCATCGGCTCTACGCTTTGGTAAACTCAACAGTCATCCAATAGAAGTCCAGCTCGGTTTGGAGAAATCAGGCCTCATCGCTTTGCGAATGCTCTCGGGCTACGGAGGAAGATTGACATAAACTGGTGGATTTCGTTCCTGTCATTCAGGAGTTTACGCGAATATGGAGCAGGTGCGGGTTGTTTTTATACCACCAATTAATCTAGTTATGCTAATAACAACCCTTTCGATCTTTTTAGTTGCTGCGGCCCTTGGGGCGGCGGGAGCCATCTTTTGGACAAAGAAAAACGATGTAAAAAAAGCTTCTGAAATTATTCAGGAAGCCAATAAGGAGGCAGAGTCTATCCGAAAAGAGAAGATGCTCCAAGCAAAAGAGAAATTCATCGAGTTAAAGTCGGAACACGAGAAAATCATCCAACAAAGAGAACGCAAGATTCTAGATGCAGAGAATCGAGTAAAAGACAAAGAATCTAGACTCAACAAGCAGTTGGAGGAGACTAAGAGAAAAGATAGAGACTTCCAAAGAGACAAGGAAAAACTCGATAGGCATACTGAAGCCATTGAGCTTAAGTTGGCAGAAGTAGAGAAAATGCATAAGATGCAGGTAGATCAACTCGAATCCATTAGCGGTCTTACGGCCGAAGAGGCCAAAAGTCAGATCGTTCAAGCCCTGAAAGATGAAGCCAGAACAGAAGCTTCGTCCATCATCCAATCTACCATTGAAGAAGCAAAGCTCAGTGCGAGCTCCGAAGCCAAGAAGATTGTTATTCAGTCTATACAACGATTGGCTGCTGAGCAAAGCATAGAGAATGCCGTATCGGTATTCAATATAGACAACGACGATTTAAAAGGAAGGATTATTGGTCGCGAAGGAAGAAACATTCGCGCACTCGAAGCGGCCACGGGAGTAGAAATTGTGGTAGATGATACGCCAGAAGCCATCTTGCTCTCTTGTTTTGATCCCGTGCGAAGAGAAATTGCCCGCTTATCCTTGCACCGTTTGGTAGCCGATGGAAGAATCCATCCAGCCCGAATAGAAGAAGTAGTGGCCAAAGTAACCAAGCAGCTCGACGATGAAATCATTGAAGTAGGAAAGAGAACCATTATTGATCTTGGAATTCATGGTCTTCATCCTGAGCTTGTAAAGATGGTAGGAAGAATGAAGTACAGGTCTTCTTATGGTCAGAATCTACTTCAACACTCAAGAGAAGTAGCCAATCTATCCGCCATAATGGCTGCTGAATTGGGATTGAACACCAAGTTGGCCAAAAGAGCAGGACTATTGCACGATATAGGTAAAGTGCCGCAAGAAGAGTCTGAATTGCCGCATGCTATTCTAGGTATGCAGCTTGCAGAGAAATATGGAGAGAAGCCCGAGGTGTGCAACGCCATTGGAGCCCACCACGACGAAGTAGAGATGACAGGCCTATTGTCGCCTATCATTCAGGTTTGCGATGCAGTAAGCGGAGCAAGACCCGGTGCTAGAAGGCAGGTAGTAGAATCGTATATCCAAAGGCTAAAAGATTTAGAAAATCTGGCGCTATCTCATAAAGGAGTGCAAAAGGCCTACGCCATTCAAGCAGGACGCGAATTGCGGGTAATGGTAGAAAGTGAAAAGGTGAGTGATGCTGAAGCTTCGTCTATGGCCTTCGAGATTTCTCAGAAGATACAAAATGAAATGACCTATCCCGGACAGGTTAAAATCACCGTGATACGCGAAACGAGAGCCGTTAGTATGGCTCGTTAATAAGCAGTTCAACCACCGAGGAGATCATTTTATCAATGGTCTTTTCGGCTTGAGTAGAAAACTCTCCCGTAATGCGGTTGGCAAGTAAAGCCGAAACAGAGCGAACAGAGTGTCCAAACAGCCGCCCTAGGTGAAATAGGGCGGCTGTTTCCATTTCTATATTGGTGATTCTACTCTCACCGAAGCGATAATCGCAAAGTATTTTGCTGAGGTCCTTCTTCGGCTCCACTTCACCGAACAATCGTCTTCCCTGAGGAGCATAAAAGCCCGAGGCCGTATAGGTAACACCAAGAAGAGCACCTAGATTGTTGGCCAAAGAATTCGAGAGCTCTACATCGGAATTAAAGCAATACGGCCTCGGAAGATCCTGGGCTAGAAAGTAAGCTGAAAGATGTTTTTGCCAAGCTTCATTTTCATTGGTAAGAGGATAAAAGGCATGCAGAGAGTCTACAGACAAAGCCTGCTGACTCACGAGAATAGAGTCTAAAGCTATATCAGGTTGTATGCTACCTGAAGTGCCCAAGCGAACCAATCGCAAAGATTGTCGTTCTGCCTTCGGGCTTCTTTCCTTGAGATTCCAATTGGTCACAAGATCAAGTTCGTTGAGAACGATATCGATATTATCCGAACCCATACCCGTAGAAAGAACACTGATTTCCCTTCCACTTATTTTGCCTGTAACTGTAATAAACTCACGATAAGACTTGCGCAGGCGGATGGTATCGAAATAGCCAGCGATACGGTCCACCCTCGCCGGATCGCCAACCGTAATAATCAGGGGAGCAATGTCGCCCTCTTGCAAGCCCAGATGATATACACTAGAATCGGAATGAAGTATGATTTCGGTAGGGTTAATGCCCATATCAACTTGAGTTTTAACGTATCTTCGCGCCAAAGTTAACCTCTTTAGTACGTATGGAACTTTCAAAGAAAATAGTAGTGCCAATAGGCTTTTCAGAGCAGTCGTTAATTGCCCTAGATGAAGCCATTATATTATGTAAAACCAATATGAGCACCATTATTTTACTCAGTGTAATTGAGGAGAACTCATTGTTTTCCCGTCTCTTTTCAGACGATTCTAAAAGAGATAAGAAGCTTCAAGAAGAGCTTACATCCAAACTAAATGAATTAGCCCTTCGCAAAGAGAAAGAATCAGGACTTCGGATTGAAACGATGGTAGCTCATGGAACGATATACGAAGAGATCTCCCGAGTGGCCGAATTGGTGAATGCCGATTTAGTGGTGATGGGAACCAACGGCAGACCTTCTAACTTCAAGAAGAGAATGATTGGTTCGAATGCCTACAGAACCGTTTCAATGACGCATGCCCCTGTGATTACCACTAGAGGAATTAGGAGGTTAACCAAATTAGAGAATATAATATTCCCTGTAGTCTTAGACCGACAGTCGAAAGAGAAGGTGGGAATGGCATTGCATTACGGCAGGCTTTTTAAAGCGAAGATCACAGTAGTTGCCCTTCCTAAGAAAGAAAGTGAGTTGGCTCTATTGACCAAACATTTGGATCAGGTAACCAGTTTCATCAATGAAAAAGGAGTGAAATGCGAGCGCCACGTACTTCCAGCCAGCGGTGAGAAGGTAACGGAGAAATTACTTGATTTTGCCTACGAACAGAACGGAGACATGATTATGATCATGGACGAAGGCGAAACACCCGACATTGCGGTGAATTTAATCGGTAGTGAAGTGCAAGAGACCATCTATTTCTCTGAGCTACCGGTAATGTGCATCACACCAAGGAAAGGAATTTATGTAGGGTTTTCGAATTGGTAGAATAACAGAAATAAAATGTGAAACCCCCATTCAGCCAACAGCCGAATGGGGGTTTCTTTTTAGGGTTCACTAATCAGCTCGCACATTATTCCCTTGGAGTAAAAGGCTTAGCAAGAATTTTAACTCTGTAGGAGCTCAGCTTGTAAAAGAGCTAAGTCTAAGGCGTAAGAGTGAAGAAAAATACGCCTCCTCTCAGAGTAGATTTGGCAGACTTAGACAAAATCGATTGGTTTAAAGGTGCCCCAATTAGAATTTCTGTTCCTTTGGAGTGAATGGAGAAACCAAAACGATCTGCATTTGACAAGCCATTACCTACTATTTTTTGTGTTTGACTCCAATTTCCACTAAGGAATGTAAAGGAATAAACACTTCCGCCACCGTCTCCCTCAGATCCAATAAAGAGCTTTCCGTTGGCATTGAAATGTAACGAAGAGCCAAAGTAGTTTCCAAGGTTTTGATCCATGGCTTCGAGCGATGCTTCTGTCCATTGTCCTCCACCAAAAGAATAAGAGTACACTCTCTCAACATCTGGATCGCCTATAAAACAACGACCGTCTCCAAGTAAAACAGCGTGTCCGAAGCTTGAACTAGCCGAAACAACAGAAGGAGTGAATTTATTTTGGAAATTCCAGTTCCCATTTTGATTTACGAAGAGATAGGCCGCTCTATTGCCTTCAGCGCCAATAAGAAGGCTGTCGTTTGAAAAAGACAATGCACTTCCAAATCCATCTCCAATAAAACCATCGGCGGCTTCTAAAAGGCCAGCTGGATACCATTGGCCATTGGCCTTTCTTCTAAATAGCTGAACCTTACCTTTGCCATAGGCTGTTGAAGCCGCTGCAAGAGTATCGGATAATTCTACCTTACTTCCTAATTGGGCAGATGGATTTGTACTTCCACCCAAATGGGTTCTAACTACAAGGTTCCAATGATCGAAGGCATTTTTTTCATATATATATACAAACCCTGTTGAGTCTACTCCTTCCCCTGGCGCTCCGGCAATAAAGAAAGAGTCATTGCCTGAAACCGATTCGCCAAAGCGTGAGCCTTCACTGGCGGTTATTGGCTGTATGCGTTGCCACTCAATCCACTGTCCGTCTACTTTTCTATAAATGAACACGGCCCCCATTCGATTTTGTAGTCCTCCTTCATCGCCATCTGCAGATTCAGGTAAATAGCCGGCATAGGTTGGCGATCCGATAAAAGCATACTCGCTTCCTAATGAAACAGTCTTGCCGAATTGATCTCCGCTTGGAGAGTAGGCATAGGGCAGAGAAGGCAAGCTAGAACTAGCACAAGGCTTAATACTGTGACTGCCTAATGAATCCGAAGTATTCGAAGGCAAGGCATACCATTGCAATCGCGATTTAGCCCAGGTTTTTCCTCCGTAGCGAACACTGTCTGCCCTTACCAAAGTGTAGTTCTGAGTATTTCCCGAACCACTGGGAATAGACCAGATGGTGTTGATTTGATTCGGATCTCCAATCCTGTCTAATGTATCACCGGTTGAGGTTTTCACCAAGCTTACAAGATCGTTTCCGTTGAAGTTTACAATGCTCTGACTGAGATTGATATTCGCTTTTTGAGTAAAATCACTTGTTGCCGAAGAATTACAGATAACATAAGTAGAACCAGCCGCTAGGCTTCCGGATAAAGTGTAATTGCTTGTTGTAGGGCCCGCATTAAACAAGGTATATATAGTTAATTCACTGAGATTAATAGTGCTGTCGCTTGCATTGAATAGCTCAAGACATTTGTTGTTTGAACTTCCCTCTATATATTCTGAGAAGAAAATTCCTCCCTCACAAGTGCTGGGTGCAGGCGGAACTACAATGATTGGATCAGTGCTAAATCCACTTTGAATACCCGTGCTGAAATCGTCGTTTCCAGAAACCAGCTTATAACACAAGGCATAAACATAATAATTTGTGTTGGGTGTTAATCCGTTGATTGTGATCGAAACATTGCCAGCAGCTGCATTCTTAGCAACGCAATAGCCAGTTTGACCCAAATCTGAAACAACGCTACTTCCACTTCCAAATTGACTAGAGGGGGTATAGGTTGCTGCCTCCAAAGGATTGTTGAGGTTGAAATCTACAAAAGGGTGAGTACTTGCGAATACGAGCATTCCATTCCATAGAGTTCCATAGCCCGAGGTGGGTGCATCTATCTGAATGCTCAATTGTTGCGTTCCACTCGATAGAGCGCTTAGCTGAGAAGGCGAAGGAATGGAGCCCACAGGCGGACCACTTGAACTCCCTCTAGAGGCAACATACACGCTTAGATTCGAATGGCTGCTGGATTGGATGGTAACCAAAGTAGGTGAAAAAGACGAGTTGGTGGTCGCTTGAATCCGAATGCAAGTGGTTCTTCCGCTAGCAATGGTGTTGTTGGAAACGTTTAGGCTTATGGGCGCGCTGCTGTTGGTGCCACTAATCTGAGCGGTGGTATTGCCCGTGTTCTGAATACTCAAACAAGCTTCTATTCCACTTTCAACCCACAGGGTGTCGGTAAAAGCTCTCCAAGTGTTGAGGGTAGGAAGGGCACCGCTTCCTGAGAAAGAACCCAATCTTTGCGAAAACTGAGGATAGTCTACCAAAGGGTTTCGGTTATTTTGAACAACATATACCCGATCGTTTCTTGATTTATTGTCTGAAGTGGGAGGAAATTGATTGTGCCAAGAGATCAAGTTCGATTCCATAGCAGCGATAAATCCACCGTAGTCTTGGTAACGCAAGAGAAAATAGAGAAGTGCTCTCGCTGCCGAGCCCTTATGAAAATCACGAGGTTCAAAAACAGAACTTCCATATTTCGATCCACCTACACTCCATGTAGGACTTGGCACATATCCGAAGGGATGATTATTCCTCACACTATTTGCACTCGCATCGCAAGGAAAGAGATGATGGATATCGCTTTGCATGGGTGAAGCACTGCCAAAAGTAGATTGGGGCATGGTGTGCTCTGCGTTGATATTATTCGCATTGGCACCTGCTCGTGTATTAAAAGTGGCGCTTCTGCCTGTGTAAACACAACTTACTTGCCCTCCAATATTATCTACATAGCTATACATTTCATCTCGGGCCGTATTGTAGCTCAGCTGATTGTAACCCGATGAGATTATGTTGTGAAGGGTGCTTTTTAGTACTGATCCGCTTTGGTTTTGGGTGGATGCATAATACGTATTTGAAAAAGTGCCTTGTCCTTGAATTGAAATGGGTATGCTGCCAAAAGCTGAATCTGTATGAAGAACAAGATCGCTTTGATACAAAATATTATGAAGTGGTTGGAAGTAGACCGTTAGAGAATAACTGCCACCGGCAGGAATGGAAAAAATAGAATCATTCAATCTAAAGGCACGCTTTCCAAAGGGTGATATGGAACTGTAGCCTACAATATGCGCTGTTTTAGTTGAATTGTTTGTCAGCTGAACACTCAGATTTCGACTCTGAGATTCGTTTGCCGATTGGAAGATGTATTGTGTCTGATTGGTAATGATGTCTTGTGCAAGAGTCTCATTATGAAGACTAAATAAACTAAGTATGAGTAAAAAACGAAAGGGGAGCCTATACATGAATACCTTCTTTAAGAGAAATTCAAATCTAAGGTTTACAATGCGTCTTTCTCTACTTCAAAATGAACAATTCATTATGTTCTCCCTACGTCAACTCGATGATTAGAATTTGAAGTTAAATCCAACCGTTGGCATAATAGGCAATTGATTCACACGCTTAAAATCAGTTCTATCGAAATAGAAAATATTTTCTCTATTGGCCATATTGGTAGCCCCTGCATTCAGCTCTAAAATGCTGTTTTTGCTGAAAACAAAGGTTCGCTTTGCACTGATATCAAACCTGTGATAATTGGGCAGTCTTTTGGAGTTCAACTCACCATACAGCACTTTCACATCGCCGTTTTCTACGGTGTAATCGTAGTTTACATTCGGCGTTCCACTAGGATTAGTGAAAGGTTGATTGGGCACAAAGCCACGTGTTGGGGTGAAAGGGAAGCCAGAACCGAAATTATACCGAACGCTAAACTCCCATTCTTTCTTTTCACCAGCAACATAGGTTCCAACTAGGTTTAGATTGTGCCTGCGATCGAAGTGGGGATTGTATTCACGCACACCATCGTCTCGAGTTACAATGCTGTATGAATAGCCAGTCCATAAATAGTAGTTCTTGTATTCGAACTTCACTAAAACATCTACTCCTCTTGCCAAACCAGTTTCAACAATAAAATCTTTCCTCAAGATTTCGGGCTTTGTAAAATCGTTGCTTTCGTAAAGCTTATTTCGGTTGATATTGGTGATTTGATTGAAGTCTTTGATATATCCTTCAACATTTAGGTCTACATAATTTCCAAGATCGTATTCGAATCCAAAGATTGCGTGACGCGCCAATTGAAGCTTGTTGTCTGAATAGGCTTCAGGAAGGTCATCTGGTCCAGAAAGGAAACCATAGAATAGATTTACCACATCCCTATCGGAGTTGGCAGCTACGAGGTTCTGAGAATAGAAACCACCAGACGCTTTTAATCTAAGCTTCTCATTCAAATTATATTTTAGACCTATACGAGGCTCTAAAGAAAACTGACTTAAAGATCCATAGTAGTGGCCGTGCACTCCAGGCTCTATCAATAAGCCGTTAACATCTATTTTATAGCGGAAGTAACCTGCTAATTCGGTCGTATTTTCTGTCTGATTGATAGTTCTACCCAATGAATTGGTGTAGGAGAACATTGTTTGATACCCAATGGCCATAAAGCCATATTTCAACTCGTCGTTTTTTCTCAAGTAGTAGGTGAAATCCAATCCACCGTTAAAGCCTGAAATATCAGAGGTACGGGGTAATCCATCGCTTTGATTGCTAGCGATCGAATAATTAGAGTAGGCGAGGTTACCTTTTAACACCATGGCAGAGCTGCTTGGAATGGCTCTAAAATCTATTCCACCTCCATAGCTATCCCAAGAGACATCGTTGTTTGCGTCTATGGTAACCGCATCTGTAAAGTTAAATCCGAAGACGTTTACCTGCGAACCATTTCTAGACGTATTGCTCAACTTGCCGTATAAATCGGCAAATCGGAAAGGAAGACCTCCAAATTCGGTTTCTACATAACTATAGAAGATGGGGGCTGTTTGATCGAGATAGGAGGTTTTTCCAGAAATAAGGAAAGATGTGGAGGAGCGTTCACTGTCTTTTTTCTTGAAAAGAGGGCCTTCCAATAAAAGTTTAGCGCTATAGGTACTCATACTCACCTTCCCTCCAAAACGCTTCTGATCTCCTGCGCGGGTTTTTACATCCATAACCGAAGAAGTTCTTCCTCCGTATTCTGCGTTAAATCCACCAGTATAAACATCAGCACTTTGAAGGATGTCAGTATCGAAAACACTATAAAATCCGATCGAATGGAAGGGATTGTAAATGATCATATTGTCGAGTAAGACCAGGTTTTGTATAGGTGAACCTCCACGGATATAAAGCTGACCGCCTTGGTCTCCTGTAGTTACAACACCGGGAATTACCTGGATAGCGCGAACTAGATCGGCATCGCCTCCAACTGAAAATTGTTCAATTCGCTTAGGAGAGAGAGTAACAACAGAGGTAAGTACTTGCTCCTTTTGCTGACTTCTTTGGGCATTCACTATCACGTCATCCAAAATCGTATTGCTCTCTTCCAGATAAACTTTAACATTGCTAATCCGGTTGGCTTTTACGATTACTTTCAATCGTTGCGAGGCCATTCCCAAAACAGCGAATTCCAATTCCACCTCACCCAGGGGCACATCATTTAGAACAAAGAATCCATCGTTATTCGTTGAAGTTCCTGTTTTGGTGCCTACTATGGTAACAGCAGCAAAAGGAAGGGGTAGGTCGCTTGATTTTTCGTAGACAAATCCTCTGATTTTGCCGGTGCTCTGTGCTTCTAACGAAAAGCTATTGAGCAAAAGACTAAGAATTAAAAAGCAAAGGCTGTATAAAAATGTTTTTTTCATTTTCCGTTGAGGCGGTAAATTATTTGTTCAATGTTGAGTGGGCGCAAAAGTCGAGTTTCCAAACCAATTCTCGCAATAATTCGAAATCAGGAACCGTATCCGATCCTAATCCTTTTCCTTTTCCGTCGTATTCCTTAATTAAATGGATCGCTTCAACACAGGCGCGAAGGTCGAACCTTGAAGCGGCATATTGGTAATCTTTAACAAAATAAGGATTCACTTTTAACAAAGCAGACATTTTGCTCGGATCTTTAGAAGGAGAGCTGTGGAATAAAACGAGTTTTTCAAAGAAGGAATATAGATTTCCTATCACCACAACGTAGGGAATCTCCTTTGGGTTGGCTTGTGAATAGTTTAGGATACGTTGTAGCAACAATTTATCGCCTTTGCCCAAAGCATTGGCCAATTCAAATAAATTATAGTCTTTGTGTATGCCAACATTTTTAGCAATAAAGTCTTTGGTAGCTATTTCACCCTCATTTAAAAGCATTTTTAGCTTTTTCATTTCAGAATCGAGTCTTCCTAAATCGCTTCCTAAAGAATCAGCCAGCAATTGCACTCCAAGATTGTCTATTCTAAAACCCAAGGTGTGCGAATGGCTGCTAATCCACTTTGGAATTTCATAATCGCGAAGAGCAGTGCTGCTGAGGTGCACGGCATTCTTAGCCAGCAATTTTGCCAATTTCGATCGCTTGTCGAGTTTTTTGCCTTTGTATCCAATAGCCAAGACCGTTTGCGGATTAGGATTCTCTACATAGCCTTCAAATAACTCAATATTTCGAAGGTACTGCGCCTCTTTTACCAATACTAAAACGCGTTCAGCCATCATTGGAAAGCGCTTTGCCTCTGAAATAATGCTGAGTACATCGCTGTCTTTTCCGTATAAAATGCTCTGATTGAAATCGCGCTCATGTTCTTGCAGAACATTCGCTTCCAGTGCCTTGAGAACACTGTCGACATAGAAAGGCTCATCCCCATCTAAAAAATAGATCGGTCTAAATTGTCCTTGGCTTATCTCTCGAATAATTTGCTCGTAGCTCACGCCGCTAAGTTAGTTCGGAGCAGCGAAGCATTTAGCATCTTTGCCAGATGTTGTTGCCTCAATTGAATTTTCCTGAATACGACTTCAAACTGCAAGAGTCTGAGGGGACTACTTATATTTTCGATCGATTTAGAAGGAAGAGAGTAGTGCTAACTCCCGAGGAATGGGTGAGACAAAATCTACTCGTTCACCTTTGTGAGGCCTTAGATTATCCATCTCAATTGATTGGTGTTGAAAATGGACTGCGTCTGAATCGCATGAGTAGACGTACAGATGCGGTTGTATATAAAAAGGGAAAAATAGTGATGCTCATTGAGTGCAAGGCAGACCATATTTCGCTTACACAAGAAGTATTTGATCAAATATGCAGATACAATCAGGTGATTCAAGCCCAATACCTTTTACTAAGCAACGGAACTCAACATATTATTGGATGTTTGCAATCCGAAACCCTGTTCTTTCTTCCGAACATACCTAAATACCACGAACTTTGAAATTACCCTCTATCCATCTCCTTCCAGCCAAAGAAAAGGCTATAAAACGCGGCCATCCTTGGGTTTTTTCGGGCGCATTGAGCAAGCATTCTGTAAAGCCAGGCGAATGGGCTGAACTCTGCGATCACAATGGGCGCTTCTTGGCAATGGGCTTTGTAGAGCCGGGGAGTATTGCCTTTAAAATTGCCTCGCGTGAGGCCTATCAGCCTGAAGAGCTAATACGCTTGCGAATAGAAAGAGCCATTGCCTTTAGGCGAAAGGCAGGACTATTAGATCGCAAAGACCACCAGATTTGTCGATTGTTCTTCGCAGAAGGAGATGGCCTACCGGGTTTAGTAATAGATGCCTATGGAATCCACTGTGTGGTGCAGTTTCATAGTAGGGCCGTTTTTCATTACCGTCATCTTATTGCAGAAATTCTGGCAGAGCAAGGATTTCCAAATGTATTTTCTAAGAGTAGAGAAAGTTTGCACGATAAAGGAATTGAAGATTCGTACCTGCTCGGTGGAAAGCAAGAGGATGTTTTTCTAGAGTATGGATTAAAGTTTAAGGTGGATTGGGAGCAAGGTCAGAAAACGGGATTCTTTATCGATCAGCGCGAGAATAGAAGGTTGATTGGTACCCTGTCTAAAGACAAAAAAGTCTTAAATGCCTTCTCCTATACGGGAGGCTTTTCAATTTACGCACTTGCCGGTGGTGCCACCGATGTAGTGAGTCTCGACAGCTCGGCCAAGGCCATTGAGCTCGCTCATGAGAATGCCGTTTTAAATGGGTACGAATCGAAACATCATGGAGTTATACAAGATGCCTTTGAGTACTTAAAAGATATGCCTAGCGATTTTGATGTGGTGGTTTTAGATCCTCCTGCTTTTGCGAAGAGTCAGCGCGTTACTCACAATGCGGTTCAGGCCTATAAGCGAATTAACAGCATGGCTATGGAAAAGATGCCCGCGGGCAGCCAATTGCTTACCTTTAGCTGCAGTCAGCATATTTCTAGAGAGTTGTTTACTTCAACCCTTCGGGCAGCGGCCATCGATTGTGGAAGATCAGTTCGATTGGTTCAGCACCTTCAACAACCGCTCGACCATCCTTCCAACCTCGTACATCCGGAAGGAGAATATTTGAAAGGACTTTGGCTGCAAGTAGATTGATTCGGAGCGATTAAATCCATCCACCTAAAACACAAGCTATGTATTCCATTGCCATTCACGGCGGGGCAGGCACCCTCACTAGAAACCAAATGACTGCTGAAAGAGAGCAGGCCTATCTGAGTGCATTAAAACATTCTATAGATGCATCCACGCTTCTATTGATGGAAGGGAAATCTGCTTTAGACGCCGTAGAAGCCGCAGTGCGGTTGCTGGAAGATTCTCCCCTCTTTAATGCTGGAAAGGGCTCTGTTTTTACTCATACTGGAAAGCATGAAATGGATGCTTCTATAATGGAAGGGGCCCATAAAAGAGCAGGAGCGGTGGCCACGGTTTATGGAATTAAAAATCCAATTTCAATGGCTCGCAGGGTAATGGAAGAAACAGAACATGTATTGCTTAGCGGAGAAGGAGCCATGCAATTTGCCATTGAAAATAATATAGCCATGGAATCGGAAGAGTACTTCTACGATGAACTTCGCTATAAACAATGGCAAGAAGCTGTAAAGAAGGGCAGTATGCAATTGGATCATACGCCTCTAGATGAGAAGAAATTTGGTACCGTAGGTGCTGTAGCCCTCGACCGTCATGGAAATCTAGCCGCAGCAACCTCTACAGGTGGAATGACCAATAAGCGCTTTGGAAGGGTGGGAGACACTCCTATTATTGGTTCAGGAACCTATGCAAACAATAAAACTTGCGCCATTTCGTGTACAGGTAGCGGAGAGTTTTTTATGCGCGCCGTAGTGGCTTATGATGTCAGCTGTTTAATGGAGTATAAATCCCTCAGTCTACAAGAGGCTTGCGATATAGTGGTTCATGATCGATTGCTTTCGATAGGTGGAGATGGCGGCCTTATCGGAGTAGATGTACTGGGCAATATTTGCATGTCTTTCAATACAGAAGGGATGTATCGAGCTGCAAGGAATAGCGAAGGTCTTGAAAGCTTCGCTATTTATAAAGATTAACTATAGATGAACGGTTAAGGGCCAAACTTTTATGGTTCTATTATCCACAGTAAACTCGTCGTTGGAGGCTAAAATGTGAACCGAAAGATGGCACATACTCATAGGGGTGCCATCGGGTAAGATTGGATGATTGTTGTGCGTAAGTCCGCTGGGATCGAACACAATCACCATTCCTGAGCCAATGACCTTGAATTTGTTTCTATTCTTAATGATTAAGCCAGTGTCTTCTGCCAATCCAACTCCAATAAGAGTAGGATGCATGGCCACCGCTTCGGCCAATCTGCCAAATCTTCCTCGTCGAATGAAGTGAGTGTCGATAATAAGGCTAGGCATTAAACCCAAGCCTTTGCTCATTCCAATGGCTCCTTTTAGCATCGATTCCTGAGCACTTCCACCGGTTATCATTTCTTCGCTCATAGCCATAGCACCAGCACTCGTACCCGCAATAACAAAAGGCTCTGTTCTATACCGTTCGGCTAGTAAGGAATGCAACTTTGTTCCACCGATCTTCTTTGCAATTTTACTCTGGTCTCCTCCAGAAAACATAACGCAATCGGCTTGTTCTACCAATGCAAGTATGTCTTTATCGTCGCTCTGTTTCCTTTTTCGGATGTCTGCAATAGTTATATGAGAAGATCCTAGTCGGTCAAAAGCCTCAAGATAGTGGTCGGAGACTTCCACAGGAATGCTGGATGCAGTGGGGATAACCACCACTTTTGCTCTCTCACCACCTGCTTCTTTAACTACATGACTTAGGATTCCATCCTCCTCAAATTCAAGGGGATGGAGCTTGCTGTTTTCGATTCCTTTGTCCTCATTCCCTCCAATAGGAATTAAGGTGCCCAGAACATTTTCACTTGACATAAAGTCGATTTTAGGATGCCGCTAAAGTATCTTATCTCGGGGTCTGAAAAATAATTACATTGGAAAAGGATTTTAACCCACTTTTTATACCTCATATAGCTATGCGTATACGCGAGATTAATGCCATGAGAGGACCGAATTACTGGTCCATTCGGAGACATAAACTAATCGTAATGGTGCTGGATCTAGAAGAATTAGAAGAAAGACCCACCAATACCATCGATGGTTTCTTAGAGCGATTAACATCGCGCTTCCCTACTATGTATAGTCATAGGTGCTCTGAAGGCACCGAAGGTGGTTTCTTTTCAAGAGTAAAAGAAGGTACTTGGATGGGGCATGTCATCGAGCATATCGCGTTGGAGATTCAAACCTTAGCCGGTATGGATGTGGGCTTTGGTAGAACACGTGACTACGGAGAGAAGGGAGTATATCATGTGGTATTCGCTTACACTGAAGAAAAGGTTGGACGATTCGCCGCTCAAGCGGCAGTGCACATTGCTGAGTCATTGATTGAAGGATCTGAATATGATCTTGAAAGCGATATTCAACGTATGCGCGAACTAAGAGAGGAGAGCCGATTGGGCCCAAGCACTGGAAGCATTATTGAAGAAGCGGAGGCGAGAGGGATTCCGTGGATACGCTTGAATAAATACTCTCTTTGTCAGTTGGGATATGGCGATAAACAAAAGCGTATTCAAGCGACTGTTTCGAGCCAAACCAGCAGTATTGCAGTGGAATTGGCTTGCGATAAGGAGGATACTAAATTTATTCTCGAGCAAGCTGAAATACCCGTTCCTAAAGGAGAGATTATTCGAACCGAATCAGGGCTAAAAGATGCTGTAGCTTATGTGAAGTATCCTTTGGTAATTAAGCCCATCAGTGGCAATCACGGAAGAGGAATTACAACCAACATCAACAATTGGGATGATGCCCTAAAAGCCTTTGAGGCGGCCAAAGCGGTGTCTCGCTCTGTTATTGTAGAGCGTTATATAACTGGGGAAGATTATAGGCTATTAGTAATCGACTACAAATTGGTTGCTGCCGCGAAAAGAACACCCGCTGGGGTTACTGGAAATGGAAAGAGTAGCTTGAAGCAACTGATTGATGAGGTGAATGCAGATCCTCGTAGAGGCTACGGGCACGAAAATGTACTCACTCAAATCGATGTAGATTCTATGACCGAAGGCTTGATGAAACAGCAAGGATTGACTCTTGATTCTGTTATTCCAGATGGAGAATGGATAAAGCTCAAAGACACGGCTAACCTTAGCACAGGCGGAACAGCAGAAGATGTTACGGATATCATCCACCCCTACAATGTGTTTATGGCTGAGCGCATTGCTCGCTTGATTGGTTTGGATATATGTGGAATTGACATTATGACTTCGGATATGCGCATTCCTCTTCCTGAAACGGGAGGGGCGGTTCTTGAAGTAAATGCAGCACCCGGATTTAGGATGCATTTGGCGCCCACCTCAGGCTTGCCACGCAATGTAGCATCCAATGTGGTGGATATGCTTTTCCCTCCAGGAACCGAATCGCGCATTCCTATTGTGGCTGTAACAGGAACCAACGGAAAAACAACCACTACACGCTTGATCTCACACATCATGAGAATGAAGGGATACAAAGTGGGATATACCACAACAGATGGAGTTTATATTCAGAATCGATTGTTAATGCAAGGCGATTGCACGGGTCCGGCGAGTGCCGAATTTGTGCTTCGAGATCCTACTGTAAATTTTGCGGTATTGGAGTCAGCTAGAGGCGGATTGCTTAGGGCTGGATTAGCTTTCTCTAGCTGCGATGTGGGTATTGTTACCAATGTTGCTCCTGATCATTTAGGGTTGAAGGGCATTCATACCATCGAACAGCTCGCAAAGGTGAAAGGCGTTATTCCTGAAACGGTTCGTCCGGGCGGCTATGCTATTTTAAATGCAGATGACGATTATGTTTATGCTATGCGCAAGAGCGTGTCTGCCAATGTAGCCCTCTTTTCTATGGATGAAAATAGTCCAAGAATTAAGGCCATTGCCAAGGTAGGCGGATTGTCAGCCGTTTATGAGCAAGGATATATAACCATTTGCAAGGGCGAATGGAAGATGCGTATCACCAAAGCCAGCAATGTGCCTCTTACTTTTGGGGGAAAGGCAGCTTTCATGATACAAAACGTGCTGCCTGCCGCTCTTACGGCCTATATACAAGGCTTGGGAATTGAAGATATTAAGGTGGCCTTAGAGTCATTTATTCCATCTCCAGCTCAAACACCAGGAAGGTTAAATCTATTCGAATTCAAAGATTTCAGCGTGCTTTTGGATTATGCCCATAATTCGGCAGGATTAAAAGCTTTGAAGAATATGCTGGAGCGAATGGATGGTCATCCGAAAATCGGCATCATTGCAGGTATTGGCGATAGGAGAGAGGAAGACAACAATGAGATTGGAAGCGTGGCAGCTCAGATGTTTGATGAAATCATCATCCGTCAGGATAAAAACTTAAGGGGTAAATCGGAGAAGCAAATCATAGATATGCTACTTGCTGGAGTGCATTCTATCGATCCAAATAAGAAGGTTCGAGTGATTCAATCTGAACGCGAGGCCATCGCGGAGGCCATCACCAACGCTACCAAAGGAAGCTTGATTACCATATGTAGTGATGTTATTCCCGATGCATTAGCTCAGGTAATCAATTACAAAGACGAAGAGGCCAAGCGATTGTACGAATTTGGTAAGAAGGATATTCCGAATCTGGATAGGTAGTTTTATTATAGTTAAGAGAGAGAAGATATAAACACAATATTTTCTTATCCTTTTGAAGCTTTTTGTAGTTATAGAATAGCATCTAAACTGGTCTTTTCTGGTTGATCTATTCGTAATGATTTAGGATTTTATACTGTGAAAGTCTTTCCATTCATTGGAAAGACTTTCACATATAATTTCTCATTATCGTTTTCAACGAGTTAACCTTTCCGCTCAATGGCTTCTCTTCAATCAGCTTTCTGAACAGTTAAATATGCTACTTACGGTAGTTGCTGCACTTCAAATAATATTGAAAGTTCTCTAGTGATTTTACCATTGATGCCAATGGGTGTTCTTTAGAATTCAAAGCTAAAACTGACTATGAAATTCAATGAAAGATGGCGGCGTTCTAAAATAGTAGATAAGTATTGCTTCATTTTTAGAGGTTCTAGAGTCAAAATTATCCCAGAAAGAAGAATATCAAATGGCTAAACAGTAAGTTGTCATTTTCTCAATAAGTCTTATTTTATCTTTTTTGTTTGGCAAAAATTCTAAAGAGAGTTTTTTCCGAGAATGCATCCTTTCGTTATTATTTGCGTTGAATGAATGATTAGAGCATTGAACACTTAGTCTAAATTTTCTTCCATCTAGGCATTTCTTAATTATTCTTTTATTTCAACTCTCCTTCGGCTTTTATTTTTTTAGAGAAGAGATTTAGACATTCCCAAATAGCCCATTTTCGGGCTTTATTCTTCTAACATAGAAATGCTCTAAATCGAATTGAAACGCAAGAGTGTTTAAGTTCAGGTTTTGTGAGTAGGAAATAGGAAGAAATATTTCTACTTGCTTGGGATGTATTACAGAAACCATAAAAAAAACTCCCCACCATTTCTGGTAGGGAGTTTCTATTAGTGCACTTATTATCTCAGTAGTAATCTATTACTGAGGTTTATGTCAAAAAATTAATCTTGAGTACAACGAACTGAACCTGCAATGGCTCTTGCAATGGAGTTAATACTTGATCCTCCAGCATTGAAATAAAGTCCATTAGCATTAGTACCGCTGATAGTGCTACTCCAGTAGCTACCAACAATACCTACGTTGTTGATGGTTCCACTTCCAAATCCGCGACGACCAGCAGCTGGGAGTTTTAATGGAGATCCAAAAGCGCCAGCAGCAGCATTCATGCTCCAACTCAAACGCTCATTGTCTAACTCGGTATCAGTAGGCAATCTAAATCCGGTTGGACAAGGATTGTTCGTACCGTTAACACCTTGCCATAGATTTACGTTTTCAGGACTGCGCCAGTTGTTAGGAGCTCCGCCTGTAAGGATGAAAAAAGCATGGCCTGGTTGATCAGAGGCACTCAAAACGTTCAATGTATCTGAATTTCTGCACTGATGTCCGTCGGCTGCTCTTCCCCACTGGAATAAGTCGCCATACGAATCCATATCCGTACTGCTAGAAGCAACTTGAGAAGCACCTAGGTTACGATCCATCCATGTTCTTCCAGTTGTTGGATTGGTAACTGCAACCACATCAGCCGCGCCAGAAGCACAGAATACTGAGCTAGAAGGATACGGATCAGATACAGTAAGATCCAGGTCGCAAGACTGTCCGCCAATGTTCAAAGCGAAGCTAGCAGTACCTACACTAGAAGGTGTTCCTGAAATCGTATATGTTAAAGAACCACTGCCATTCGCAAAAGTACCGGCACTCAAAGTAGCTGTTAAACCGGTAACACCTGTTGAACTAACTGTTTGACCATTGTGTGATCCTCCAATTCCACCTGTATAAGGAACATCACTGCTTACTCCATTAGCAACATAACCAGAAGTTAAAGTGCCATTATTAACCGCGCTTCCACAATCAATTGATTCAATCTCGTGCTTTAAACAACGAACCGAACCACCAATGGCTCTAGCGATAGAGTTTACGCTTGATCCACCTGCATTGAAATAAAGTCCGTTGGCATTGGTACCGTTTATTGTACTACTCCAATAGCTTCCAACTATACCCACTTATTAATTGTTCCACTTCCAAAGCCACGACGACCGGCAGCAGTTAATTTTAACGGAGAACCGAAAGCACCTGCGGCTGAATTAGAGCTCCAGCTCATACGCTCATTGTCTAATTCCGCATCGGTAGGTAGTCTGTATCCACTTGGACATGGGTTGTTCGTTCCAGAAACGCCTTGCCATAGGCTTGCATTCTCAGGACTGCGCCAGTTGTTTGGAGCTCCACCAGTAAGTATGAAAAAGGCATGACCAGGTTGATCGGAAGCACTTAATACATTCAATGTATCTGAATCACGACACTGATGACCGTCTGCAGCTCTACCCCATTGGAATAAGTCGCCATAAGAAGTCATATCAGTACTGCTTGAAGCAACTTGCGTTGCACCCATATTTCTATCCATCCAAGTCTTTCCAGTAGCTGGATTGGTTACATCCATAACAGCTGTTGGGCCCGATGCGCAGAAAACCGTTCCACTAGGATATGGATCTGGAACAACTGTAATGTTTAAAGTACATATTTGACCTCCTATACTGAGTGCAAAGCTCGCTGTACCACTTCCACTTGGCATACCTGTAATAGTGTACATCAAAGATCCAGAGCCATTAGCGAAAAGACCAGCACTTGCAGTAGCGGTTAAACCGGTTACACCTGTAGAACTAACAGTTTGACCATTATGAGTAGCCCCATTACCACCAGAATAAGGAACATTGCTACTAACACCTACCGCTGAGTAACCAGCAGTAATGGTTCCCATATTGGTTGCACTGTCGCAATTAAGCGCGGCAATGGTACCTACAGGAAGGTTGGCAACACTTATTCCAGGTATGATAACCCAGCTGTTGGTTCCAAGATATAAGGTATCTCCTGTAGTCGAAACGGTAGCTCCTGTGAGAGATTTAGCTTCATTAGCATGTAAAGCATAGGGAACACTTAACAACTGATTTGTTCCAGTAATGGTATATGAATTACCACCGGCTGGATCTGTTTCAGACTTGATGAAATAAGGTCCATTCCCCCAGTCAATGGAAGTGAAAGTTCCACTCACCACCGTTCCTGTGCCTATTTGAATTGAAATTAATCCATTCGCATTTGTCATTGGCATCTGAGTCTCAACATATACAGCTGTACCTGATGAAGAACCTTGTAGAATACTTATTTGCATACCCACTGTACTCATCATGACAGGATTATTGCTTGCATCGCGGATAATGGCTTGGTAGCTCAATTCCTCTGGTGCTTGTGCCATAGCCTGATGCGGTATGAACACAATCAGGGCCATCCATAAGGCGGCAAAAATTGTAAATTTCTTTTTCATGCTTCTTTTCAAGATTTATTATCGATTACAGGTTTGGGTTTTCATTTTTCACTTTATAAACCTCGGATCTCCTATTCTTAGGAGTCTTTGGCCTATTACTACACAGTTTTTCTCTTTTACCAGCTTGAGAATGTTGATGTTAATTCCTAATTATTCTCTTAGTTTCCAATCCAAGTTCACTTTCCCATTCAAATAAGTACACGCCTTTACTCAAAGCAGACAAGTCAATTTGTTGCTCGGTACCCACAGCGTATTCTCCATTGAATAGATACTTTCCATCCATTCCTAATACTCTCCAACGACCATCAGTATCGGCACGCAAATAAGCGCTAGAAGAGGTAGGGTTAGGATAAATATTCCAAGTGAATGTTAGATTGTCAGAGTCAATCATCTTATTTCCAGAGCCATTATAGAATTTCCTATCTAAACAGGCATTCTCTGAATTGTAGATCGAACCATTATCGTTTACTCTAGCAAAAACAGTGAACTCATAGTTTGCATTGGGCAATCCACTAGATGTAAAATCTACTGTAGCTGTAGTGCCTGTAGTTAATGGAGTGGTAGACCATGGAGCCCCTACGCCTGCCTGACGGTAAATCATTCGATATCCAATTAAACTAACACCACTTTCTAATGTCGCAGGTGTCCAGTTGCCAGTGAATGTAACAGCATTTGGCTTTTATAGAATGAAGTTGCTTGGCGCATTTTGACTGTTTACTGAACTTGCCGTTATAGCTGCAGTTGCAGTAGATCCAGATTCATCTGTTACTGTTACAGTGTAATTCTGCCCTTGTTGTCCGTATATAAATCGTGTGGTTTCTCCAGTACTCCACAAGAATGTTTTTGAATTATGGCCGCCATTTACATTCACCTTCAAGAAAGCAGAGTCTCCAGCGCAAAATGGGGATGTAGTTTCCACAGCACTTGCAGTCATTGGCTTGCAATCAGCATCGAAATTGAAAGGACATCCGTAAGTCCAATTACTTCCGTCAAAATGACCTAAACGGAGGCTGTTTACTTCACCAAAACTCAAGGCTAAAACAGCTGTAAGTTAAACGTTGGATCTGTCCATGTAGATGATGTTCTCCAAGCAGTATCGCTTTCTGATCTGATTTGCAAACGATATGCAGAGGCAGAGGCTGTATTAAAATTGACTCTATAGGATTTGGGATTGCCAATTTTGGTAACGGAGAAGATTTGCCCCGAATTTACAGTATCACAATATGAGGCTGTAGTGAACATTACTTCGTTACCATATGCCGTTCCAATTGCATTGGTTGCATAGGCTCTAGCGTAATAGGTGGTAGACGGACTCAATCCGCTTAAACTGCTTGTAAATGAACCACTACCAGTGCCATCAACTGTGAAAGAATGACTTAAATCTGGATTGGGATTGGTATGATAAACTACGCCTTTAGCCGAAATGTTAGATCCGCCATTGTATATAATATTTCCTCCTAACTCAGCTGTATAACTCAGAATTGCACTAGGTGATGTTGTCGTTAAAGAGGCTAAATCTGCACTATGCTGTTGTACTCCTTCTTGAATACTTCCGGATGGAGCTGTAAGGGTAGCATAAAATAATTGCCCAACGCTTAAAGAGACACTTCCACCAGCAGTAATGATGTCGCCCCCTGAAGAAAAAGAATCTTGACCATAGGTTGTAATGAAGATTACAGAACAAACCAATGTTAACGCTTTTTTGTATAACGTTTAAATCATTTTATGGGGCGTTTAGGTTTTCGAATAAAAAACAAAAGTAAGTACTTATAAATAAGATTGCAATTATCACAAGGGGAAATTTTGAACTTCAATGCAATATAACCTTGGTGTTGTGAGTTGAGTAAGTTTTTGATTGGCAAATTAAAAAGCCATAGGCATCTCTTTATATACTGTAATTCAGACTTGTAAACTTATTTAATCTGATATTTCTTTGAAACAGAAAGAATGGAAAAATTTATTTGAATCACTAATCCTTCAAGCCGCTTACTTTTTAGCCGCTTAAAATGTCGACAAATGAATGTTTATGTTCACGGTCAAGACAAATTTTGATTTTGTTTAGGTTTTTGTTTGGATTTGTTTTGAGGATAGCCACGATGATCCTGTCCTTTTTTAAAGTTTCGCTTTATCCGTTTTGTTATTCTGTAGTTCTTCAAACCCACGATATTGATACTAGAATAACTCCACTTTCATTGAATCTTTGCCCACTCTAAAACAATAAAGGCGGCCATTGGCCGCCTTTATTGTTGTGTTCTTATCGAACCAATAACTTTTCGCAATAGCGTTGATCCTCAGTTACTAATTCTATATAGTACATTCCTAGTTCCAAGTTGTTAGTGGGCAGAACAATAAAATTTTGACCTGCTTCAAGAGCATCCAGCTTTCTACTTTCAACCAATATACCATTGGCTGAATACACATTTAGTTGTGCGGCTGTGCCCGTTTTTCTTGAAATGTCAATATTCACAAAACCGCTAGCAGGATTGGGATACAGAGATAAGCGATTGAAAAGTTCTTCAGGTATTCCAACGTTTGTTCCTACGGTTATTTCAAATAAGGCATCGTAGGTAAAAAGATAATCCGAAACACGCAGGACTACATTGTAGGGCTCCGGACGGAAGTCGCTTGCGGTTGGCAACCAATCTAAAACCCCCACTATCTCTGAGCCATTTCCGGTAGCTGAGTAGTTAAAGCTGTAGCCAGGGTGATTCATCAACCTCAATTCTCCATAGTCTGCCATGTCTAAAACCGCAGTAGAATCAGGGTGCTGACCTATTACTTGAATCTGAAGAGGCGTTCCGAAATAGGCTTGAAAACTTGGAACTCCATTGGCATTCAAATTCCAATTTGGGTTGTTCGCAATCATCGGAGAGCTTCCCGTTCCCACAACTATATATTGCATATCCCTGCGGATAGAACCAATCAAAACACCGTTTCTATATTCATCCACCAATATACTAGCTACAAAATTCCCTATCATATCTGCGGTCCAGCTAATGGTTCCTGTTACTGGGTCAATACTGAAAGGGTTTGATGGATTGGAACTCGGCAATACAAATCCGGCTACATAACCATTGGCTCCTAGTGGAGCATCGATGCTCCAATGCAACGAATCACCATCCATATCAAATGGAAGGGGATTGTACTGCCAAGGCGTGTTTACTGGTAGGAAAACAGCAGCAGGCACTAAAAAGAAAGGGGTTGAATTCGGTGTAGATGGAAAGACCTCGAAGTTGGTAATCAAGGTCATCGACTCACTAAAAGGATTGCTCAAGTTTTGGATGGCTCCGTTACGACAACAAAGCGTATGACTCAAGGTATAACTTCCCGGTGTGCTTACAACAAAAGTGTCAACATATAAATGTACTTCAACTCCATATGGATATTGAGGCAATATGGTTCCTGAAATTGAACTTACAGTAGGCGCTGCTAAAGTTTGTACAACAGCACCATTCAACTCCAATTTTAGAGTTGCACTAAATGGAGCATTAATTCCAGTGGTATCTCTGTACAAAAGCATAGCAGCTACGTACGTATTGTTGGCTATTTGCTGGACGGTGATTTCGCCTCCCATTAAGTGGGTTGCCTTCATTTGCGGAATTCCGAATAAAGCAATAAGACAAACGAGTAGACTTTTCTTCATGGCTAGGGTTTAGGTTGTGGATGCATTCATTCATTCAACATCCTTTCATTTATTAACGAAAAACTAATCTACAAGCTTTCAAAAGGGAATAAGGATTAAATTAGTTTTATGGTTGATTGCTCTAAACAACGCATGCTTTCAATGAGTTAAGGAGAAAGAAAGGAGGGCTTTAATTTTTAATTCATCCATTATTTCAAATGAATTCAGATTTGTGGCTTTTGTAAATTCTTAATTGATTCCCATTTTTCGCACCTCCTTTAAGCTTACATTTAAACCCATTCCTCACTTGCGTTAAATGGATTCTGATTTTTAACTGCAACTAAATAAGAGATCTCAAATGCTCACTTACCTCATCTACATTCTATTGGCTTTGGCCGCACTTCAAATTATTCTTTTACTTACCAAAAAGAGCTCCCTTCCAACCGAGTTTCAGAGCAAAGAACTTGAGCAGAATTTGTTCCAACTTCGACTAAGTCTTGAATCTCTTGAGAAAAATGTGAAGGATGAGTTTCAACGCAGTAGGATGGAATCTCAAACAATTTCTCAGTCCAACCGCAGCGAGTTAGCGCTCAGACTCGATTCTTTCTCGATACAATTCGACAAGAATGTAAAAGAATTGGCCGATTTACTTAAAAATAAACTCGATGAATCGAGAGAGCAACAGCAGCTTTTTAATAAGGAGATAACCGATAGCCATGCACAAAATCGATTGGAGTTAAGTCAAAGCCTTAAAGCCTTTGAACAAAGCTTTACACAGAACACAAAAGATCTCAATGAGCTTTTGCGCCAAAAGTTCAACGATTTTGCTTTGCAACAACAAGAAGGAGCTAAACAAAGTATTGAGAGTGTAAAAGAGGTGCGAATTGCCATTGAACTTCAACTCAAAAGCATTAGGGAAGACAATGGCAAGCAGCTCGATGAAATGCGCAAAACGGTAGATGAAAAGTTGCAAAAAACACTGAACGAGCGGCTAAGTCAATCTTTTGAAACCGTAGGCAAGCAGCTACAGGCGGTACAGGAAGGATTGGGAGAAATGAAGAATCTCGCCTCAGATGTAGGGGGATTGAAGAAAGTTCTGAGCAATGTTAAAATGCGTGGGGGTATTGGTGAAATTCAATTGTCTATGCTCTTGGAACAAATTCTGGCTCCCGACCAGTATGAGGCCAATGTTAGAACCAAGGAGGGAAGCTCTGATGTGGTAGAATTTGCAATTAAACTTCCAGGTAGGGACGATAATGGTAAGAATGTGTGGTTACCAGTGGATGCTAAATTTCCAAAAGACATCTACGAGCAGCTACAATTGGCCTATGATGAAGGTGATTTAGCTCAAATTGCCATTGCACAGAAGACTTTAGAAACCACCATCAAGAAGATGGCTAAAGATATTAGCGAGAAGTATCTAGATCCGCCCAACACTACGGATTTTGGCATTATGTTCTTGCCTTTTGAAGGCATTTATGCCGAAGTGGTGCGCAAAGCGGCCTTGTTGGAAGACTTACAGCGCAATTATAAAATCATAGTAACGGGTCCAACTACCTTGGCGGCCATTCTAAATAGCTTGCAAATGGGTTTCAAAACCCTCACTATTCAAAAGCGGAGCAGCGAAGTTTGGCAAGTACTCGGCGCTGTTAAGAAGGAGTTCGAAAATTTTGGAGGAATGATGGATAAGGCTCAAAAGAATATACAAACGGGTCTCAACCAGCTCGATGATGTAATGGGTAAGCGCACTCGCGCCATCCAACGATCTTTAAAAGGTGTGCAAACCTTGAGCGAAGGGGAATCACAAAAAATATTGGGCGACTTCACCCAAACGTCAGAAGATTTGTCAGAGGAAGAGGATCTATAATTCAACTACTCAACGTGTTTTACCTAAGTGCTTTTAACACAATTAGTAGCTGAGAAAACAGTATGAAGTACTCTAAGTCTTTAGGTTTTTTGGTTGGATGTGTTTTGCCTTTCTGTGGAGTGGCGCAGTTGGCCAAACTCCCTTGGATGCTCGAGGTGGATAGCCTTATCCATACACTTTCAAATTCGACAGAGCCGGCAAAGGCAGAAATGACAGATGTTGAATTTTGGGACTTGCCCGAATCTATCCAAAACCAAATACAAGCAAAAGGATTTGGCTATTTTTTAGAAAGTTCATTTAACCAAGACATTGAGCTGTTGCAACTGAGCATATTCTCAAACCCTTTTGAAGCATGGGATCGGTCTGGCTCTGTATTTCATCTTTATTATCAGAATGACAAGCCGCTGAAAGTAGAAGAAACCTATATCAATCGATCGAGAATGGGAAGTTGTGGAACCATTGATATTCGGCACGAATTGTACTTTCAGGCTGATACCGTTGTGAATATTTGCTCTACCGAATCGCCCTTTAGCTGCTACGGCGATTCTCCTAATACAGAATTAATGGAAGAATTAATTCGTCATTTCCAGTCTAAGCGGAAGCGGTTGGCTTTCGAAAACTTCCTCTATAAAATGGAGAAATTCAAAGCTGAACTTTCTCCCGAAAACGCATTATTCACAGATATTTCTCTCGATTCCATTGATATACATTCCTATGATTTAGTATGGATTGAAGATCAATACAATCAAGCCCGCCGAGCTCAGGGCAATCAGCCTATTTTTTTGTTTCGAAGTATTCATGTTCTCCAGAAAATGGGCGATGAATACATTGTGATACAGATCGATCAAGACTATCCCCCTATGAGTATTACCCCTATTTCAATCTTTTATTATCAGAGAACAAGATAGTCTCAAGTAAGGGCTTAATTCCTCTTTTCCTTCAATCCGATAAAAGGACGAATGAAGGGAATGCCTTTTAATAAGTGTACCAAAAGGGCAGTCAAACCAAAGGTGGAGGCCAGCAAAAATGCAAATTTTACTAGCGGATCTATCTTCCATGATTGCATCCAAAAAGCAAGAAGGATGAGAATAGTTTGATGGAATAAATAATAGGGGTAGACCACTTCGTTGCGGTATTTCAGCAAGGCTGAATTTCTATCTAAGTATTTCGAAGCCCAAGCGAGGAGGCAAAAGATCCATGCCCAAAGATTAAGCACATGAAGAACAGCATCTCCCCAAAAAGGAAGGAGATCTTTTGATCTATCGACAGAGAGACAGGCAAATAGGAGTACGGCAAGAGGTAGACTCGCCTTCCTCATTTTCGCAATGGCCGACCAGAAGGAAGAATCCATCCAACAAAAGACGAAACCCGCAACATACATAGTACCGTAAAAGCCCATAGAGTACCAATCGTCTTTAAAGGCATAATTAACAGGGAAATACGGCTTTAGAATCCACTCAAAGACTAAGACTGGCAAAGCAGCCAGATAAAGAGCATACGGATTTCGTTCTACCCAAACCTTCCAACTTAACAACCAAGTCCTCGGGTTCTTTTTCCAACTTAAGAAAAAGGGCGCTGAAATGAGCGACATGATCAAGAGATAGGGCAAAAACCAAAGGTGGTTGAAGGCAAAAAAACCTTCAGGGTAGGGATGAAGAAAACTCTGCAAATAGTCTTTCCAGAAGCTAGATTCGGAAATGCCTTTGCTCAGATGTTCAACGTAAATCTGTGGCCGGGTAATAAATAATATTCCAACCAAAAGTGGAAGTCCTATGCGGTATAATCGCTCTTTGGCAAATTCTCTTAGATTTCTACTTCCAAGGGCATAGAAAGACCCTATTCCAGAAACTAGAAAAAGCAGTGGAATACGCCATTGACTGAGAAAGAACATGGGGTATTTAAGCCATTCGATAGACTCGTTATTCTTAATATGCCAATCCCATGGAACGAAGAACATACCAACATGGTAGAAGATAAGCAAGTCGAAGGCAAAAACCCGAATCCAGTCTATTTCATATCTTCTGTTTTTTTCCATCTAGAGTGCTTGAAAAAGAACGCCCGAACTTCAGAATCCGTTCTGAAGTTCGGGCGTTCTAATAGAATATTAGTTTTAGAAACGATGAAAGGCAAATCCAACGTTTATGGCAACGAAAGACCTACCGTCTAAAGTATTATTGGAAAAAGCACCGTAGTATTTCGCGGAAATCCTGAAGTCTGTATCCATTCCAATTTCGTAGTTGGCAATCAGCTCAGGACGCATTAAGAACTGCCAGCTCGATTCAGATATGCGGTACTGGCCCATATCTACCGCTTGGTATTGTCCTGCTATACCCATTCCAAGTCCAAGAGCGAGATCTACTTCAGTAGTAGGACGGTAATGATATTGAGCACCCAATAAAATAGGGTAGCTGTTGAGGTATCTAAACTGTTCGCCAGTTATCTATTCGGTACCAATGGTGTAAGTAGCATAAGGCAACTCCTGGTTGAAGACATTCCAGCTCGCTTCGAAGCCAAAGCTAATATTGTCTGAAATAGGGTTCTGATAGGCAAAGGTGAATCCTCTAAAGCTGGTTTCATTGATAAAATCAGCTAGGCTTCCAACCGGAATTCCCATACTGTATTCATAACTAAAATCTTTCTTTTCCCACGATTGAGCATGAAGAGCGGTGCTGGCTAATAGCAGTATTGCAGCAAGACGGAGTGTTGTTGACTTCATTTTCTAAAGTATTCAGATTGAGTAAACATTTGAGGAATATTGCGGTCTATGCGTGCATTCACGCTAGACTGTGATCCTTGAAGAAGGCCGCTCAGCAGACCTACCCATTGCACCGGTTTGGGTTGATCATCACTAATGGAAGGATCGTCCCAAACGGCTTGAACCATAACCGTACCTGTTTTCACCGAACTTACATAGGTGCCACCACCATAACCTGGGTAACCCCATCCCCATCCAGCTCCCCATCCAGGGTAACCCCACCATCCCCAATAACCAGGGTCATAATAATAATAGGTGTCTGTGGTTTTGCTTGCGGTCGGTAGAATGAGCCAATCTGCGTTGGAGTTATTGTCTACATAAGTGTAACCCCTGCTTTCCATCTGTGTTCTAAGGTTAGAAAGGATAGTGGAACGATAAGGTTCATCTAAAAATTCTATCTTATTTCCTCGGCTGTCGTCATCAACAAAAGGGATGCTGTCAGGCAGTGTGAAAGTACTGAGAGCGCTGAAATTAAAGTCAGGATTGTAATTTGTATAAACAAGATCCACTTGATCTACATACTCGGCTCCTCCGGGGTAACAAGCATTGACAAGGAGTCCAATAGCGACTATTGGTAACCACTTTTTCATAAAAATAAATTCTTAAAGGATCAAATTTACACTATTCACTTTTTAGATTTGGATGAAATCCCATTCCTCTAAGTTCGGTATACAGCCTTTGAAGCGGCAATCCAACTACATTAAAGTAGCATCCGCCAATGCGTTCAATTCCCACCATCCCAATCCATTCTTGGATACCGTAGGCTCCAGCCTTATCGAAGGGCTTGTACTTAGCTATGTAGAAGTCTATTTCCTCCTCCCTTAGCTTTCTGAATTGTACTTCGGTTCTTTCCGAAAAGGAGTGAGTCAGCGAAGAACTTTGAAGTGCAACAGCGGTATAAACCTCATGGGTTTGTCCGCTTAAACTGCTCAACATTTCTTTAGCATGTTGTGCGTCTAGGGGCTTGGCTAAATGCTTCCCTTTGTGCCAAACCACTGTATCGGCCGTTAATAGTAATTGATTTTCTTCAATTGTCTTAGAATAGGCTTTCGCCTTTTGAAGGGCAATAAATTCAGCTATTTCGCTACCTTTTAGATTAGATGGATGGCTTTCATCTGCATTAATTGTTACTTGGGAAACAGCATAACCGAGATAAGCGAGTAACTCTTTTCTTCTTGGCGAAGCACTTCCCAATAGAAGTTCATTTAAAGCCATAGGAATGAAATAGTAATAAAGGCAATGCTGAGGATGGCATCGAGCATGCAGATTTTTAATAATCGAGAAGCGTTCTTATAGTCACTTGGCTTTTTTGCTCTAATGGAAATTAGTAGACTAGCGAGAAGGGGGAGTAGCACAAAAACAGCAAGGTAAAAGACTGAATAGGGATCGCCTTCGGCCATGCCCACAAGTAGATACATTAATCCTACTGAAACCAAACCGCCAATAAAGAAAACCAGGGCTCTTGCCACTTGGTTGCCCCATGCTAATGGAACCGTTCTTAAGCGCACTTTCTTGTCTCCCTCAGTATCCTGTAAATCCTTTACTAACTCTCGCATAAGGCTAATTAAGAAAGCGAAGGCGAAGTATATACAGAGAATAAGTGCAATTTGTCTCCCTACATCCTCCGGGTCTAAAGGCCATCGAGGAAGCACGTCGAAGAAAATCGGATAGGTGAGAACACCAGCCGATAAGAAGCTAATAAGAATATTGCCAAGCAAAGGCCTTCCTTTAAAATCACTGGCGTAGAGGTAGAGCCAAAACCCGGTAATACTATTGATCAGCCCGTACATCCAACGGCCGCTGATCTGACCTAAGTACCAACCCAAAGCCGCTCCCACTAGGAAAAAGAAGTAAGTGGCATTCCAAGCAAATCGAGTTGAAATGGATTTGCCAATGGTAATGCGCTCAGGTTTATTTACTCGATCGTTTTCGAGATCAAAAAGATCATTGACGATATATCCCATCGCCCCCATACAAACTGTAGAGAAGATGAGCAGTAGGTAATGAAAGTCGCTAAGAACTACAGGTATTTGAAGGGGATAGAAGAGAACCCAGCGGATAAGTACTAGGCTCAAGGCCATCATAACTAAATTCGGCCAGCGAATGAGGCGAAGAAAGGCTTTGGTTTTGTCTAAAAAACTCAAAAAGTCCATAGGCCTTTTAGCTTCATAGATTGCTCAATGACATCGCGAATACAACCCATTCCACCACCAAAATGACTGATGTAGTCTACTCTTTCTCTCACCTCTGGAACGGCATCTTGAGGGCAGCAACTCAATCCTACTTTGGCCATAACCCCCAAGTCGGGAAGATCATCGCCCATATAAAGCATGTCTTCTTCCTTCCAGCCATAAATGGCAACTAGGTCAGCTAAGGCTTCTTCTTTATCAAATATGTTCATATAAATATCTTGCACACCCAAATACTTCAACTTGTCTTTAATGGCTTCGTCCTGTCCTCTCGAAATGAGAGCAATGTTCAAACCTACATCTGTGGCTTTGTTGATGGCCAGCGCATCTCTTAAATTCAGATGTCTTGCAACCTGTCCATCGCTTAGAATCAGGGCTCTTCCATCTGTAAACACTCCATCCATATCGAAGATGAACTGCTTAATATGCACTAGTTTTTCTTTATAGTTTTTTTTCACGAGACTCAAATATATCACGGGTTATCCGCCTATAAAGGCTTTTCAATTTCATGTTCTTTATGAGGCGAAGATGCTTCTTCACGGTTCCCATATCTCCTCGTATTGCCGGACCGGTCTGTGCGTTCTTTGGACCTAAATCGATAGCCTTTTTGGCCGTTTCAAGCATAAGAGGATGGAGGATGGAAGGATCTATTTTGTACTGCTGCATCCATTCTTCAGCCTGAATGAAAAGGTAATTTGCAAAATTATTGGTCATTACTGCAGCAAGATGCAGTCGCCTTCGTTGATCAGAATCTAGCAAATGGATTTCCAGCTGTAGCTTTTGGGCGAGTTGCTGGAGTTTGCTCTTATTTTCATCCGTATCGGCTTCAATACAAACGGGCAATCCGAAATAAGAGATATTTCTTCCTTTAGTGAAGCTTTGGGGAATGTAAAATACCCCTTTGTTTTTCGAATGAAGCGCTTGTATGCCCAGTCCACCGCTAACGTGAATGACTAAAGCAGCATGGTTAGCCCAATAATTTGAAAGCGATTTAATGGACGAATCGGAGATACATAGAAATAGCAGATCGCAATTGGATAGATCGTCTAGAGAATGGGTCTGTTTTGTTTCGGGTGGATGGATGAAGCCTTCAAAAGATTCAGTACTTCTACCAAAATGCACATCAATAGAGAGCGAACTAGCCTTAAAGCATTGGATCAGGTGCCAAGCGTAGTTTCCAGTACCAACAATGCCAACTCGGATGGGTTCCATTCTTCGAAGTTAAGTCAGTCGAAAAGACTATTCATTCGGCAGCGTTCTTTGGATTTTAATTCGGTTGTAGACCGCCATGCCAGTTCCAAAAGCCATCAATACAGAACCCAACCAAAGAAGATTTATCATTGGAAAAACAATGGCTTTAAGCACTATGAATGGCTTTTCATCTGCCGCTCTTCTCCAACTTTTAATCACCATAATGTTCTCTTCGGGTTTGATTTCAGCAAATTGAAACTTCAGACCGGGCTCATCCATAATAAAATCTTCATAAAATACATCCTGACCGCGCATAATATACTGCGGTCTCGCTCGGTATGTATTGCCATCTAGATGTACAATGGTCAACAAAGCCTCTACAATGATTTCTTGTATTTGGCCATCTTCCCCATCAATAATTCTATGATTGAGGCTGTCTAAAATCACAAAGCTTTGAGCCAAAATAGCTGTATCGCCTAATTGCATTTCGGCCTGAGCTTCTTTACTAAAACCATCGGGCGTTACATATTCTTCTTCTAAAGGTGCATAGGTAACATGGGTGTAGATGTCTTTCTCTAAATAGTGTTTCGTGTCGGGTTCGGGAGAATTTCCCATTCGTTCATTCAATAAAATAGAAGGAGAAAGCACGAAATCAGTCTGGATTTCCCCCTTTTTATTGCTGCTCATATACTCAACATCGTAGTATCGATATTTTCCAACGATGCGCTCTCCCCTCCAACTAACTAAATAGTTTCCTAACTGAAGAGTGTCATCTAATTCCATTAGAAGGTTTTCATTCTGAGGAAAATCTTTCGCAATAAAAGTTTGATTTTCGGAAATGATTTTTTGTTTTCCCGTGCTTATCAATGCACCTAACAAAACCAAACCAAAGCCCATATGTGCAATAGATGCGCCTGCCCAACCAATCTTTGCTCGCATTTTGCGCAACCAATAATCGGCATTGGCAATTACGGCAAAGAGAGAGACATAAAGCAGTAGGAATAGCAAAGGACTATTGTTGAAAAAATCGAGACGCCAACCTAGGAAAAGTGCAAGGACAAAACTGATAGCCAAACTGGGTATCAAAGACTTCAAGAACCGCTTGGGCTCGGTCTTTCCATATCTTAAGAATTGCCCTGTAGCAAGAAGCAATGCAATAATGAGGGCGAAAGGAATTTGGAAGGAGTTGTAGTGATCCACGGCGTCTAATGGAGGAGCCATGTTTGAACTCATGAGAGGAATAAATCCTTCAGGCCCGAAAAGGGCATTCCAAACAGGTATAGATGTAGTGAAGCTAATCTGAAATGCACTTGCCAAAAGAACCAGAGAGGCAATAAACATCCAAAACTCACGACTCCAGAAATCGTCTTCTTTAACCGTTCTAGGAAGGTGTTTGTAGCGAAGGATAAATAAGAACAAGGCCAAAAGAATGAAAAAGAAGAGATAGATTAAAAGCTGACCGCTTAAGCCTAAGTCTACAAAAGCATGTACAGATGTATCTCCCAATATTCCCGAGCGAGTGAGGAAAGTAGAATAAAGAATCAGAAGGAAACTCAGAATGCTTAGAATCATTGCCGATTTAAGTGTTCCTCCCTTGTTCTTGTGAAGAATGACAAGGTGGGCCGCGCCTACCATGGTAAGCCAGGGTACAAGCGAGCTGTTTTCTACAGGATCCCAAGCCCAAAAACCTCCAAAACTCAATGCTTCATAAGCCCATGCACCTCCCATCAAAATTCCCGTGCCGAGAATCAATACACTGAAATAGGTCCAAGGAAGAACCGGCTTCAGCCATTCGGTATACCTCTTGGTCCAAAGGGCTGCAATGGCAAAAGCAAAAGGAATAAGTGTGCTGGCAAAACCCAAGAAGGTAATAGGTGGATGGATGGTCATCCAGTAATTCTGCAGAAGAGGATTAAGTCCGTTTCCATCCATAAAAGCTGGAATACGAACCAAATAATCTTCAAGCCCTGTCCAAGGAAGTCCAATGTTTTCAGGCAGTTCACGAATGAGAGCAAAAGGGCTACTTCCTATCTTGATATCGAAAGGATAGATGCCGAGAACCATTGAAACTAAGAAGAGTTGTACCAGCGAAACGATAGCCAGAACAGGCGCCTTCCATGATCTGGGCCCAAAAAAGAGGAGGACAAAGCCTAGAATGGTATGCCAAAAAGTCCATAAGAGAAAGCTTCCCTCTTGACCCTCCCAGAAGGCAGAGAGAATATAACCCATGGGAAGATCGAGGTTGGAGTGCTTCCAGGCGTAGTCGTACTCGAAATAATGATTCGTAAGGATATAAAAAACACAAGCAATCAGCGCAAAGACAGAAAGTCCATGTATAGTAAATGCAAGCTTGCCTAGACTGTTCCAGTGTGAGTCTATTTTGTTTCTTCCCAGACTGTATGCCAAAGCGGCTAAGCCGGCAAATACAAAAGCCAATATTGTAAAAGACCTCCCGAGTTCGCCGGGAAGTAAGTGTTCACCAATGTATTCCATAAGAACTAGTCGTAATAGACTTCTTCGGCATTGGCAATCGCCTTACCGTCGTTGTATTTGGAGGGGCACTTCATTAGAATTTCCTCCGCCACAAAATAATCGCCTTGTGATTTGCCTTTCATGGTTACTTCTTCGGCCCGTTCAAAGTCTTGAGGCTTGGGCTGATTGTATACCACTTGACGAGAATCTCCATGTTTGTCGACAGCAAAGAAAGTAAAGCGATGACTTCGTGCGTCGTACTCCATAGGTTGATTCGTATCCAACGTACCTATAACTGTGTAAACTTCACCCGGGTCATTGTCTGCTTGTCCGAAAGTAACATAGGTGCTCGCATCTCCAAGAGTGCTTAGGATTGCTCCCACTGCCAAAGCAATACCTATGATGGCAATAATGTGATTTCTTTTCATTTTATGTACTAGTCTTGGATGCGTTTTTCAATTCCTTTCATCCGCATTTCCAGTCTTATCAGATAAACAACAATACCAATGAAAATGATCGTGACAACCCCAATAACCACACGGATTTTTCCGTCAGCGCGCATAGTGTCGGCCATCTCTACAGGCATCTGAGCCCATGTTGGATGGGAGAGTATGAAGGCCAGAATTGTGAAAAGTACTTTCATTAGTCTATTCATTATCATCCAATTTAGTATTGATTTCTTTCCAACGTTGCCTCAAATCCAGTATCCAATACCCTAGCCCAATCCAACCGATAATGATGGGATAGAAAACCAATCGCATAGTAGAATCGAGGTCGTAATTGCTAAAAGCCGGGTTGCCCCCATTCCCAGGATGCAAGCTATCGGTAAGTCTTGGCAGCACTTGAATAAAGGTGATCATAATTGCAAAAGCAAAAAGGTTGTAAACAGCAGAGATTCGCGCCTTCTGTGTGGGGTTGTCCATAGATTGCCGCAAAACGAAATAAGCCAGATAGACCAGAAGGCTAATGGCAGTGCCATTCAATTTGGGGTCGTTTACCCAAAAGGCTCCCCATGTGAACTTGGCCCAAAGCATTCCAGTGAGCAGTCCGAGTATTCCGAAAAGCATTCCTACCGAAGCGGCACCTGAAGCTTTTTGATCATCTTCAACTGCGCCTTTTCTCAAATAGCGAAGGCTGTAAATACTGCTTCCTAAGAAGAGCGCCATCATGGCAAACCACATCCCTACATGGAAATACAGATTGCGTATACTCTCGTTTAAAATGGGCAGTCGAGGAACGTCGAAACTGAATCCGGCAATGAGTCCGTAAAGTAATAATACAGCTGAGGTGAGCTTCCACCAGGCTCCTTTTATCATGTCTTTTTTTGGAAGCGGGTTAATCACGCCAAAGATACGGAAAGAGGAGGTAGCCTGTAGCAGCAGAAAGCAGAGTCATACCCGCATTTCCTGTTAAAAAAGGACGAAAACTTTCCACTTCGGCTTCAACGCCGATGAGAATGCTTGCTTTTACTCCCAATAGTGCGGTTGGAATGAGCAGCGGAAAACTCAATACGGCCATTAATGACATATTGTTTCCAGATCTTGCGGCTATTCCAGCGGTGAGTGTTAGAACCGTTGAGAGGCCAATGGCTCCTAAACTTATGCAGAGCAGATGCCAGCCCATCCATCCTCCTGGCCATCCTAAGAAAAAGAAGAGAAGCAACCATTGAATCCAACTCACAAATAAGCAATATATGCCATTGTAAATGAGTTTGGAAACGATTAGATCGCTCGGACGAATCCATTGTAAATAATAATGATACCGATTTCCTGTTTCGCTTTTAAAACTAGACGAACAGGCGGTTAGAGCATTGAATAACAGCAAAAGCCAAAGAAGTCCGTTCCAAACTTGAACCCCAGCCTGATTGGTAAGTAAAACCGACGCGATATACGTGCTGGCAATAGAATAGAGAAGACTATTGAATAACGCACTTTTATTGCGCCATTCGAGTAATAAGCTGAGTTGAGTTAACTTAATCCAACTCATGGTGAACTTTGTTTCTGTACATTGCGTTATCGAAGCAAACTTAAGGACATGATCCGTTATCTACCTCTTTTTTCTTTGTTCTTTCTAAGCTGTTCTACTTCCAACACTACAGAAGTGGATATGGTCCAGAACTTAGAAGTGCAAACTACCACTGAAACTCAATCTAAACCTATGGCAACTACTTCCATCTACGATGGCAACTACAATATAAAAACCTTAGCAGGAGATGATTTCGACTTCAATACCTTAAAAGGGAAGAAGTTGTTAATCGTAAATACTGCTTCGGAATGTGGATACACTCCGCAATACAAGCAACTACAAGAGTTGTATGCTGAGCTGGGTGGCGAAGGATTTCTAGTGATAGGATTTCCAGCTAATAATTTTGGCCAGCAAGAGCCAGGGAGTAATGAAGAGATCGCTACTTTTTGTGAGAAGAACTATGGAGTGAGTTTTCCAATGATGGAAAAAATTTCTGTGAAAGGCGAGGATATGCATCCTATCTATAAATGGTTAACCACAAAAGAAATGAATGGTGTTCAGGATGCGCCTGTAAAATGGAACTTTCAGAAATACCTTCTAGATGAAGAAGGGCATTTAATAGAAGTCTTAGGAAGTGGAACCTCTCCACTTGATGAAAAAGTTGTTTCCTTTGCAAAGAGTTGATCCAGCGAAGTAACTAATTTTAAGCCCTGAAGTTCAGCTACTTCAGGGCTTTTTTATAAAATACAAAGAATGAAATTGAGTTTACTAGCCTTCGGTGCGCATCCAGATGACATAGAATTAGGTGCAGGAGGAACCATTGCCAAACACATTGCCGCTGGCTTTAAGGCGGGTTTGGTAGATTTAACTTTGGGGGAGATGGGAACCAGAGGAACCGTAGAGGGAAGGAGAAACGAAGCCAAAGAGGCAGGAAGGATTTTAGGTGCTGAGTGCAGATACAATCTCGAATTGGCCGATGGTTTTTTAAGAGCAGATAAAGAAAGCCTTAAAAAAGTAGTTCAGGTCATTCGATTTCATCAACCTGATATAGTCATCTGCAACGCAATAACCGATCGGCATCCAGACCACGGTAGAGGGTCTAATCTGGTAAGTGAAGCTTGCTTTTTAGCTGGATTAGCAAAATGGGAAACAGACTTTAAAGGTCAAGAGCAAAAGGCTTGGAGACCTCAAGCCGTATATCATTACATTCAATTTCAAGAAATTAAACCCGATCTCATTGTTGATATTTCGGGTTTCGAAGAGATAAAACTAAAAAGTGTTTTGGCACATAGTAGTCAATTCTACGACCCAAACTCTGATGAAGCCGAAACGGTAATTTCTTCAAAAGGATTTTTAGAAAGCGTAGACTATAGAGCAAAGAATTATGGTAGACAAATCGGGGTAGAATATGGAGAGGCCTTCACAGTAGAAAGAATGATTGGGACGTCTTTTTTGACTCAATTGATATAGCCCTATTTCTTTTTAACTGATTTATTTTAACTGAAAATCAGTAGATTGTAAATTATTTAGAATATTGTTGTCCCTTTAATGCAGTCTTGAACGTAGTTGGGGATGAACAAACAAATTCACACAATGAAAAAAATCATCACACTCTTTGCAATCGTTTTCAGTACGATTGGAATGGCACAACCCTTGGGAGCAGCCTACTTAACTGTTACCACCTCAGGAAATCCGAATACACCCAATGGTATTTGGCCTAATCAACTTATCACGATAGTAGACTCGAATGCAGCTGCCTCTTTTTCGTTTACCTTTTTGACCGATCAAAATGGTGTATTTGCAGACACCATTCCTCTCCTGAATCAAACAGGAAACCTTATGCTTTATTCAGTTTGCAATGGAGCTTCTGTTTTGCAAGCTGTTGTTCCTTACCAAACGCTTCCGGCTTTTGCGGTTACCAATCTTTCAACGAACATAAATATTTGTTCGAATTCTACGGGGTCTAACAATACTATATCCGTTTCTGGATTTTTAATTGGCAATCCAGCTTCTTCGGGTACTTGGTCTAATGAAACTATTTATATTGAAGATCGTCCTAGCAACGGAGGTAGTATACTTTATATGGATGTTACCGATGCTATGGGCGAATTTGGCCAAACCTTTACTGCTCAGAGTATCAGTGGATACCTTAAGCTTTATGCTTTCAATTGCTTTGGGGATTCGGTAGTATCCAATCTTCCTTACCAATTCAACGCGCTCACAGATTCAATTGTATTGATTACTGTAATGGGCGATAGCTGTTTTGGTAATCCAGCCCCAGCAGTTTGCAATGGTTCTTTTATTGTGGATACTGTAAATAGCTTTCAAGGTCAAGTGGTTCTTTGGAATGTTTCTCAGAGCAGTTTTCCTAACTCAATTAGTCAATATGTTTGGGATTTTGGCGACGGCAGCATAGTTGTGGGTCAGTACCCTATCCACCAGTATGCCCAAGCGGGTTCATATAATGTTTGTCTCACCATGTACGAACTAGATAATGTTGGTGATACACTTTGCTCCTCAACTTATTGCGATAGCCTTGGAATGGATATAAATGGGAATTTAATCTACAAAGGGATGTCTACTGGTTTTGGCCTCGTAGTTATCGATCCAGCTACTATCGGATTAAATGAGAATACAATAGAAGTTATTGCTTATCCAAATCCCGCCAATGATCGAATTCAGTTGTCTGGTTTAGAGGGAAAAGAAGTGAATTACTCTATCTTCGATATGAGCGGGAGAGTAATCAAAGAAGGGCAGTTGGATGCCGATGCAAGTCTTAATAGCACCGAGTTGAGCAATGGCTTGTACTTATTGAATATTCAATCGAATGATAGAATGGAAACCATTCGAATTCAAATAAAGCATTAAATTTAGATTTGAGGTTAGGCTTCTCAGCGATGGGAGGCCTTTCTCTATGTTTAAGAATTTAAAATAAAGTGGAATTGTGGATTCAGTAAGCAAGCCAGACTTTAATTGCATTCAGGCTTGCTTGCGGAATGAACGCAAAGCACAATTTCAATTGTATGAATGGTGCTTCCCAGAGTTAATGAGAGTATGTAGTAGGTATTGCAAGAATAGAGACGATGCTTCGGCACTCGTAAACACTAGCTTCTTAAAGTTACTTACAGCGCTTCCATCTTATTCCAATGATAAAGAGTTTATTCCGTGGATGCGAACCATTGCGATCCGTACGGCAGTAGATGCGCACCGAGCTAAGGCAAGAAGGATGGAGGATTTTGTTGGCGATGAATGGCCATCTGAACATGAGCCAGATACTTTAAATGAGGTGATTTCTAGTATTGAGCTAGAAAGAATTGAGCAAGCCATTGGTGCATTAGATGAGAACGAAAGAGTGGTGTTTAATTTATTTGAGATAGAAGGATTTAGCCATTCTGAAATAGCGAACCTGTTAAATTGCAGCGAGCGTAGTTCAAAGAGATATTTACATAGAGCAAAAGAGAATTTACAAAACAAACTTTCTGCCTTAAGACCGGCGAGAAAAGCAATATGAAAGCAAACTGGATTGACATATTAAAAGCGAAACTAGATCAAAGAGAGTTCAAAGCGAGCCAACAAGATTGGAGTGCTATGGAGTCCTTGTTAGATCAAAGTTTTCCTGTCGATTCAACTCCAAAGGCTTCAAGTGTCCTTTGGAAAGCCAACATTCTCCGTTTGGGTTTATTTGTTACTTTATTGGTTGTTCCGAGTGAAGAACCTCTAATTCATACCGATAATTACTCAGCCGAGATGGTTCAAAGTTCTATTCTTGAAGATTTAGAATCAACGGATCCAATGGAATCAGAAGCTGAAGTGGAAGGTCTCGAAGCATTCGTTGAGGAGCCTATTACGATTCTTTCGGAGAGCACAAATGAAAGTCCGAATGAAAGTCTGAATGAAATAAAAATTGCTGCAGAAATCGACCAGGCGACAATTGTCTCCAATCCAAACGAGGAGCTTGAAAGTCCAACAGAGCCTTTGGTGAATACAGTTTCCAGGGCAGAGAATCCATCCCATTCCAATACTCTAGGAACTAAGACTGCGGAAAACAATATTTCTTTTGTCACTTCTTCCAATCAAAAGTCGTCTGTTGTTCAGACTGTTGAAGAAAAGGCTGATGAATTCCCTATGCATGAAGAAATGCTGGAGATTCAAAAGTCTCTTAATTTAAATGAATTGAAATTGTTTCTGTCCGAAAAGAATTCAATTACATCAGGTTCTAACTTAATTCCACCTTCGCCAACACCTTTGCTATATTCTTCTACAAATCGTTCGGTTTGGAACAAGTGGGATGCTTTGAATTTGCAAATCTTATCGGATTTTAATTCAACATCTGAGATTAGCTTGAGCGCTGAAAGAGCGGCTTGGGGTGGTCGTTTCGGATTTGGAATTGGATTCGGAAAAACACAACTCGACTATTCCATTCAACAGAATGAGAGCGTATTAGAATTAACCCAAACCGATGCATGGTTGGTAGAGACTACTACAGAGATTCAAATAGATTCTACTTGGAGAATACTTGGTGTCAATCAAGGTACATGGCAGGTGGATACTTTTTACAATGTTCGTATCGACTCTAGCTTGGTAACTTCTACCGATAGTACTTGGAAGGAAACCACAGTAAACATCAATCGAAATCTGTCTTCTCGTTTTATTGAACTTCCTTTTTATTACGAGAAATCATGGACCAAAGCGCGATGGTCTCTTGTTACCGGAATAGGGGGAGGGCTTGGATGGATGAATCTCACTGAAAACACAGCAGATCTGGGATTCAAAAACCAAGACTTTATTCGGTTAAACACAGAATTTCGTTTGGGATTAGATTATGCTCTTCACAGAGATTGGATGGTGGGAGTTCGATATCGTCCAAGGTATATTTGGTATTCTGATGATGTCTTCGATTCTAACAGGCAGCTGAACCATCTTTCCTTAGGTTTGAAATTCTACTTTCGCTAAATCCAACCTATTTTCATTCGCATCCATCTACCTTTGATTTAAATGAAGGCAGTATGAATGAGAAGCTGGTAGTCTACACCCCAGAATACATAGAATTCTTTTTGAGAAGAAGGAAAGGGGAAGTAAAGTTCGGAGAGCGCATTGGATTTTTAAATACTACTACCTCATTTTCAGAGTCTCTTAAGAATCATTGTGCAAATTATGTACTGTTAGGACTTCCAGAAGACATCGGAATTCGAGCCAATTTTGGAAGAGGAGGAGCACATACGGCTTGGGATCCTTTTCTTCAATATTTCTTAAATATCCAATCCAATGCCTTCATAGATGCCACCGACCTGCTGTTACTTGGACATATTGATTTTACTTCCTTTTACGATGACATGAATCTTTTGGATCTCCATTTTCCAGATCAATTGAAAGAGGCTCGTTTATTGGTGGAAAAGATAGATGACACTATCTATCCGCTCATTCAAGCCATTGTAGAGGCAGGAAAAACACCCATAGTAATCGGAGGCGGTCATAATAATGCGTACCCGATTTTAAAAGGCGTAAGTAAAGCCAAGAATCGCTCGGTAAATGCATTGAATATAGATCCACATGTTGATCTAAGAGAAAAGGAAGGAAGGCATAGTGGGAACGGCTTTCGTTATGCTATGGACGAAGGCTACTTAGAGAAGTACGCTGTCTTTGGGATGCACGAAAATTATGTGAGCGAATCGATTTTAGATTGGATGAATACTCATTCCAAACGATGCTGGTATAAGAGCTTTGAGGCAATGCTTGTTCGAAAGAGCATAGACCCTGTTAAAGCGCTCAATGAATTGTTGATTTTTATTTCAGATCGTTCTTGGGGACTGGAAATTGATATGGACGGCGTTCAAAATTTTCCTTCCAGCGCACGTACCAGTAGCGGATGGCTGGCGAACGAAATTCGCCAATGGATGCACCAATCAGCTTTAGTTTCTAGACTCTCCTATCTACACATTAGCGAAGCGGCACCCGTTTTGGCTCACAAGAAAGCGGACATAAAAACAGGTAAACTCCTTTCTTATCTAGTATCCGATTTTTTAAAGGCTAGAAATTATCCAAGAGAAGAATCCTAATCGCTAGTCTTTGCTTGAGCCTTAATTGCTTTAGTAGTTTTGTCTCTTAATTCTTCAATATCCTTCCAGTAGATTTGATCCATTGGATGGGTATAAGTATCAAACCTCTTTAGGTTCTGAGAATACAACTGAGCTGCAAGATCTAATTCGTGAATACAATTTTCCCAGGTTCCTTGTTGGAAGTAATCTATTGCCAAATAATAATGGCTTTCTGCTATGGGATTGCGCTCTTGTTGTAAAAGGAAGGCTTCTTGAGCCTTTTCAGATTGCCCCGTTTCGAGATACAAAACGCCCAAATGAAGGTAGTCGTAGTTGCCAGGGAAATACTCTTCAGATAGAAAGTGGGCCTCGATGATTTCTATGGCCTTTTCTTTCTGATTTAGAGCTTTGTAGCAAAGCGCTTTTGCTACTTTTAAGTGATAGTCGCCATTTACCGAATAACCAATGTCGTAATTTACTATAGTTTCTAACTTTTCTATATCAGCTATGGCTCCTGTATAATCTCTAAAAAATTGATATCGGCACCATCCTCTATAACCCAAATTGTCTGCTGGATTGTACAACACTGCTTTATCCACTAACTGCTTCCAACGAATGAATTCGCCACTTTTTAAATAGGCCACCGACTTGGCTCTATAGGGATAACCCCAAGTAGAATCTAATGCAATCGCATGGTCTAAATGAGTTTGAAATTCTCTGCTGAATTGATAATGCCCAGCGCATTTCTCGGTTTCTAAACAAGAAAGATATTTAGTCTCCTCGCCAGCATATTGAAAAGCCAAGCAATTGGGTTGACTTATTCCATTTTGCAGAGAAACGAATAGAAAGAAGAAGAGGAATGGAGATTTTCTCATGGCAATATTTCGATTATCTCTCCCTTTTCGATACGAAAGATGAGGTACTGGTAATAATCCACTTCAAGGGAATTCATTTTCAAGGGCTTCCAGCCTTCCAGGCCTTTTGTAAGCTCAAGTAGTTGGGTGGAAATTTCTTCTGAAAACGCCATAGACTGATATTCATTGTTACTTGAAATAAGTCTAAATCGCCCCGTTTCGCCTTTGCAATTCACCATAAACCGGATGCGAATCAATCCACTTTGATTCGAATTTTCAGGCTTTTTATATGCATTTTTAAAATAGGTGTCAATAGCGGGCTTTTCACCTTCAAATTGAACACCTTCGTTCATATTGAAGTATTGTTTCGCACGGTAATCGTCTTTGCACAGCTGAAAGGCCGGATCATCTAAGTTTGAATCAAAGCCAATATCGCCTACCCATCTGGGATACTCCTCAAGAGTTGCTGGTTTTTCAGATCGACATGATGCCAAAAGACCTAATACGGCAATGCATTTTAGTAGACTAATTCGAGACATTTCTTTTCAATTTCATGGCAATGGAACGAAAGAGAACCCGCTTTTGTACTTCTTATGAACGAGCATTGAGCGAATTAGATGGATGAATTAGTTTCAGATGGTTCTTCATCTCTTTCGCCAACACTATCTTCTTTTATTAGGTGCTTATACTTATTGTAAAGGAAAGAGGTGATTAGCAAGAGAATTCCAAGGCAAACAAATACGATGGTTTTTGAAATGGAATTCAAATGTGAGATATCATAAACGAAGAGCTTTACGAGAGTAATAGCGAATAAACCTATAGCCATGATTCGCAATACTTGCTTTTTCCTCCAAATCCCAAGAAGAATGAGAACCAAAGAATAGCTTCCCCAAAGAATACTAAGTCCGAGTTTATAAGATTGCATATTTCCAGAAAACTCTAGCTGATGAATGAGTTCAGCACTTAAAATCCAAAGCACAATTAAGTGAAAGAAGGTGGGGTAAATCATTGTCCACTTAGAAGAACTGCGTGATGTTTTGTAGATGAATCCCATTGTCCAAAGTGAAATGGCTACAATCGAGAAACAGACATAGCGTATAACTAAATAGAAAGAGCTTGGAGGAAAGAGAGAATCAACTGTATCAGTGAGATACAATTCTCTTAGTTCACTCAGAGTGTACAATCCTTGAATGTTAAACAATAAAAGAGCGATGCCAATGAGGTTAAAAATGAAGACTCTGTAGGTAGTATTAAATTTTTTGACAGCAATCCAACCTAGAAGGGCTAAGAATAATAGACTGTAATTCAACTGCCAAAGCACGCTGAAATAGTGAATGGCTGGATTTCCAAAGCTCTCAGAAAAATCAGAGTTTAAAACTGCTTTGTGAACGAGGCTATGGGAGTAGAGATCTATCCAATACTTCGCTATTTCAAGGCGGAAGGTATTATAGAGTATAATTACGAAGCTTGCGGGAAGGAAGAATTCTGCAAGGGCTCCCCAATTGGAATGCACAGAAAAAGGACTTGCAAGTTCTTTTTTCTGTTGAATGAATACTCCAAAGCCGAGAACTATAGCAAAAAAGAAAGAATTTAAAAAGGAAGTATTAAAAAGCGCCGAAAAGCGCAAGGGACCTTCGTAATATTTTAAATCATAGTAATTTACGCTCCATTCATCCAGCAATGCAAGGAGGGCAATCACCAGAAAGGGATAGGCTATTTTCTCATAAAATGCTAAGGTTTTGCGCCGACCAACCCAGAAGAGAACCATTCCTTGAACAACCAATAAACTACTCAGCCAAGGTCCTTCCAATTCAATAATAGCGCTGATACATAAAAAGGAGAGAGAAATGCCAATGATGAGGTAAACTAAACTCTGATCTGCTTGGAATTTCTTCTTGATTACTATAGAAAAGACAAAATGAACGAGGGCGTTGCAAAGTGCAAATAGACCTAGGAGATGGTCTGTTTCTGAGTTGTCATTCAATAGCAGATAGCCTAAAAGGAAGAAAGCCAGGGCATTAAAAACAATAGGTAAGATATCTTCTCCAGAGTACTTTTCTCTGTGAGTTAGCTTGTACGAGAGAATGATTAAATAGTTGATTAAGAAAAATGAAAGATTGAAAATCAGAGCTAAAGAGAAGTGTTTCTCCGCTGAATATCCGTTTATATACCAAGCTATAAAAATAACCCAACTCAATGCAAAGCTTGTAATACTCAGAGCTTTCCATAACTTCTTCTGAGTTAGCACTAAGATTCCAAAATTTATAAGCGCCACATAACTCAGAAAGAAGGGAATATTGCCAGTTCCACTTCGCAAAAGAAAGGGAATGGCATAGGCACCTACCAATCCAATTAATGCAATAACTTGAGAATTGTATTTTAAGGAAGATAGAACGCCTAGTATGGTTAAAACCAACATTAGAATGAAGGTGATTGGCTGAGAGAATAGCTGGTAAGAGCTATGGGCAAAATAACTTGTAAAGTATAAAATGGCCAATCCACCGCTTAACAACACAGCACTGTAGGAGTGGTAGTTCTTTTTAAGCTTTAATGCCAATAAACTCAGGCCAACCCCAACTAAATAACTTATTAGAATGCGTGTGGAGGGTTGAATGAGGTTGTTCTCTATTGAATATTTCACACCAATGGCAACCCCTATTATAAGGATGATAATTCCGATCTTATTAATGAGATTCTCACCAATAAATTTCTCAAGACTCAATCCTTTTCTGGGTGGATGTACAGACTGCTTTTTTGGGGTGCTTTCTTGCGGAATGGAAGATGGGAATGTTCTTGTGGAAGCTTGGGATTTATCGCTGAGATTCCATTTAAAATCGTCCTGAGATACAGGTGTTTGACTCGGTGCCTTCTCTTCAGTTGAGCGTTTACTTTGTTCTAATTTTAACGAATTAATTTCATCCTGAAGTACTCTAAGTTCAACCCAAAATGCACTTTGTTTTTTACTTAAACTCTCTAGTCTTAAGAGAATTTCAGCTAATTTTGGATTCGTCTCTTCCACCTTAATTTACCTTATTTACGTTCTATGAATCTAAATTTCCATCCAATCTAGAAAGGTAATAGAAATGTTAGTTACTCTGTCTAAATGTAAACATGCATTAAAATGGCTATGGAGGGCTGATTTTTGGGAAGTGAATAGAACAAATAATTCCATCGAATAAGGTTTTCCTTGCCGAGGTTTCGTCTCCTACTTTAACTGTAGTAATAGGCTATCTTCAATCGCAGACTTCAAAGCAACCACCGTATCTGAGAGTTCATTCGGAATTGTCATGGAAAGAACATAGTGTTTGATTTTCCATTCGTCATTGGTTTTCTCTAGAACACCCGAACCCCGACAAATTTTCATTTGAGTGGAAAGTAACTCATCAAACCAGGCTATTTCGCCTGTTTTAGAAAAGTAGATGTTTCTTTCAACAGCCGAGAAACTCCATGCTTTACCTCGATCGAAATAAGGCTGAGACCATTTTTGAAAATCCAACTTGATCCAATTTTCTGTTGCATCGGTTCCAAGAAAAAATCCTTCTTCATCTATTTTACTGAAATATCCAGGGCCATTGGCATCGGCGGCATCCCTATGCCAGGTGTCCAACAAAAGTTCAATTTTTTTCTGCTCTTGAGTCGCATTAAAATGAGCTTCATTTGGAGCGGTTTGCTTCTCATCTGAACAGGCAGCTAAGAGAAAGAGTAAGGAAGAGAAAACAAGTGCTTTCATCTAGTCATTGGAATTTAGTTTTATTTTCAACTCAATTAAGTCGAACCATTGTTGTGCTTTGATTTCTATTTGATCCAGAGCCACTTTTACATTGTCGTCGTTTATTCTTCTATCATCGTTCGGCTTAAGTAGCCAAAAATCTTCTGTACCAATCAGGTCCATTTTTCTATCCGAGATAGAAAACTCTAAGATATTTCTAGCTCGGTTAGTGCTTCCAGAGCCTAGAATAATAGGGATTCCCATTTTGCCCTCTAGTTCAGAATGCTCAAGGATAAAATTGAGCGTAACCCAATCTGGAGCCCAATTATAGGTGTTAGCACAGAAAACTACAACATCTGTTGCCTCAGATATGCTTGGGTTTGAAGCGTAGCTTGAAAGATGAACATTGCATCCATTCGCCTCTAAAACAGTTGCAAGTCGAATGCAAATTTGCTCATCTAGATTATAAAGCGGGTCGGATTTAAAGAGAATCTGTATTCTAGGACCAGAATTCTTTGAACCAAAGTTTTTATCGAAGTTTCGATCTGATATTTGAGCCCATGCGGTTAAGCATGCCCAAATGAAAATAAGGCCACTTAAAACTAAACTAAGCCTGAATAATTTTTGAGTCATTTTATTTTGAAAGGATCAATCTAAGGTAATTACTAAATAGAACTTAGGCTGATAAAAATGAATTGGTTAAGTGATTTCAACAAAGTTTTTTCTGTTTAAGCTTTAACTTAGCAGATGAATCCTGAACTATCTATTTTATGACAAAATATTTTCTTTTTATAGCGATTTTAGTTTCCATTCATCTAGGCGCTCAAATTGCACATCCAGCAAACAATAGCATATATAATCCTTCTCAGGTAAATAGAATCGATATTAGCATCAATGCAGATAGTTTGGCCTTTATTCTCGATCCACAGAATTCTGGGTCCAACTATGAGTTTTATGCAGATTTGAGCTTCACAGAAAACGGTATTGTTCAACAAGAGCCTGGAATTGGCTTTCGTTTAAGAGGCAATACGTCTAGAAATGCGCAAAAGAAGTCTTTCAAAGTATCCATGAACCGTTTTACTTCGGGCAGAAGATTTGAAGGAGTCAAGAAGATCAATCTCAATGGAGAGCACAATGATCCTTCCATTAGTAGAGCCCGCCTTTGTATGGAGCTGGGAAGGCAGATTGGATTGCCAATCTCTAGATACGCACACAATGAATTGTATATAAACGGATTGTACTACGGAACCTATTTGAATCTAGAACATATTAATGACGATTGGTTGAATCTTCGTTTCGGGCATTCCAATGGTAATTTGTATAAATGTACTTATCCAGCCGATTTAAAATACATTTCCAACCATCCAGATTCGTACAAGCTTACCAAATCCAGCGGAGAAAGGGTATATGAGCTTCAAACCAATGAAGTGCAAGACGATTATAGCAAGTTGTCAGAATTCATTCGGGTTTTAAATAATACTCCAACAAATCAGCTCGAATGCGAACTAGACAAGGTATTCAATATTGAAGGCTATCTGAAAACACTCGCCTTTGAAGTGGCAACCGGTCATTGGGATAACTATAGTTTTAATATGAATAATTATTATCTCTATGAGAATTCCAAAACAGGGAAGATAGAATACATTCCATACGATATGGATAATACCTTCGGAGTTGATTGGTTTGGTGTTAATTGGGCGGATAGGGATGTAGATAATTGGAATAATCCGCAAGATAGACCTCTTTCGAACCGCCTGCTTTCACTTCCTAATTTGAGGGAGATCTACCATTATTATCTTAGGTCTATTCACCTTCAAATGGGTAGTCAGAATTTCTCCAACCAAATAGATAGCATCTACAATTTAATTCAGCCATATGCATTAGCAGATAACTTCAGAACCTTGGATTATGGATTTACAAATGCAGATTTCAATGCTAGTTTCTATACACATCCACCTTTAATGCATGTAAAAAAAGGCATCCAAGCGTTTATAAATGAACGGGTTTTAGCAACTCAAAATCAGCTCGGAGTTTTCAATGCAGCCCCCATTATAAGTTCTCCCAGTATTGAATACTCTTCGGCAAATAATGAAGTTCTTTTCACAGCTCAGGTTGAAGATGAAGGTCAATCTAATGTGGTTGCTCATTTTTCTTTTTCGGGTGGAAGTGTACAAACTTTGAATTTATTTGATGACGGTTTGCATGGAGACGGAGCGGCAAATGATGGATGGTTTGCAAATACTCTTTCTATTGGATCAAATACTTCATTAAGCTATTCAATCACCGCAACGGATATAATTGGGCAAGCTAGAACAAGACCTTGTTCGCCAAGATCATGGTCCATTCAGAATTTCAACGACTTAGTAATTAATGAATTTATGGCCGACAATAATTCGGCTGTCCAAGATGATTTGGGTGGATTTTCCGATTGGATAGAACTTTATAATAAAGGAAACGATACCATCCAATTAGGGGATTATTTTCTTACCGATGATTTGAGCAATCCAACCAAGTGGCAGCTTCCAATCGGATATATCGAACCCAATGGCTTCAGGCTTTTCTGGGCATCAAATAATCCTGGTGGAGGATCCAATCACACCAATTTTGCACTTTCTAAAAATGGTGAGGAGGTAGGTCTATTTATTTCTGGTTTTGCAGGAGTTGATACCGCTGATTTTATAGTTTTTGGTGCACAGGGTGAGGATCAATCTTTTGGAAGACAAACGGATGGTGGATCGCCATGGGTTGTATTTGACAATTACACACCCGGATTCTCAAACAATCCATTTAGTACAGAAGAGCTTTTCGCCAATGGTTTTAAGGTTTTCCCTAATCCGTATAACGACCATTTCTTCATCGAAAACACAAGAGATCAATGGGTAGCAATACGATTGTACGATTCCAAAGGGACCTTGATTTACCAAGAGGAATTGGAATTAGGCCAAGGCGCAGAGATTAAAGATTCATGGATGAAAGGATTACGGATTTTACAGATTCAAGGAGAAAATGGATTGCGTACTTTTAAGTTGATCAGAAATTAAATTTCATCATTCAGGAGACGTTTAGTATCTCTTTATACAGTTCAATGTAAGCTTTTGAACATTGTGTCCAGCTGAATTTCTGTGCATAAGCCTGGGCTTCTAAAACTCGTTCTATTTTATTATTGTTGAAGACATCAATCTCATTTTGAACAGTCTTTGACATATTAATAGGGTCGAAGGAGCGAAAGTATCGAGCAACAGATCCGCCAATTTCCGGAAGAGCAGAATAATCGCTACAAACAACAAGTTTTCCAGCTTGCATGGCCTCAATTATTGGCATTCCAAATCCTTCTGCTATAGATGGAAATACAAAAGCCACACATTCTGAATACAGCCATTGCTTTTCTTGTTCACTCACTTTACCAAGCAGTACAACTTGTTTTTCAAGGCCAAGGGAAGAAATCTTCTTTTTTAACTCAGTGCCATAAGAGGTTTGATGATCGCCTGCGATAAATAATTTCAAAGTGGGCATCTGCTGCATCATGGGCAAAAGAGTGTGGAAATTTTTCTTAGCACTTAAAATTCCAAGTGTAAACAGAAAGGGAGACTTGTCGATTCCTTTGGGAGGCGTTTTTTCTACTTGATCAATTCTTGGTATGCCATTATAAATGACATGAATTTTTTTATCACCAAGTTCCAGGTGTTTGATGATTTCTTCTTTAGTAAATTGAGAAATTGTCGTTAAAATGGAAGCCTTATTTACATTTTTCTGCAGCCTATCGAGGTATTTATAGGCTTTTCTTTCCGACTTCTCCACCAAGAAATTGAGATCATGTATAGTTAATATTTGAGGAGTAGATGGAGGGGGATTATGAGATGGAAATTGATGTAGGCTATGCCAGAGATCAAAGGATGTTCCGAAAGAGGGAAGGTGCCGTCTTTTCCAATCTGCTTTGTGAAACTGTCGCTTAGAAGGAATTAATTGAGGTTCAAATGTTGGAAATAGAAAATGAAACTCGAAACCTGAATTAGGGTGTTTCTGTAAATGATCGGCTAAATGCAAAGAGAATTGGCCTAGGCCTGAGTAAGGAAGTTTGGCTTTATACAAATCAATAAGAACCCTTTTCATAATTACCTTAACCAAAGTTGGCCTTAAATGTAAGACAAGATAGAAGTCATTAGAACCAGTTTTTCTATTCTAAATGAATGGATTTAGTGCTCATAAACACTAGGATACTAAGATGTTTTCAGTCGAAAGCTTAGGCCTAAAAGCAAAAAAGCCCAGTGAATAATCACGGGGCTTTCTGTGGTGCCAGCTGGAATCGAACCAGCGACACAAGGATTTTCAGTCCTTTGCTCTACCAACTGAGCTATGGCACCAATGCTTCATAAGCGGGGCGCAAATATAGCAGTAGATTCACAAACTCAAAATACTTTCTTGTGCAACTTACATTAGATATCGGCAATACACGGACAAAAGCTTCCTTTTTTAAGGATAATACATTGATTAAGAGCAGTGTAATTTTCTTTGAGTTGGAAAGCAAATGGTTAGATTTCTTTCAGAGCTATCCAATTACTAGAGTGATTTATTCTGCTTCTGGGCAAATTAGTGCCTCTTTAGAAAAGGTTTTAAGCAGTTTGGAGGTTCCAGTTCTGCAATTATCGATCAATCTTTCACTTCCCATTGCCATTAATTATCGAAGTCCAAATACCTTGGGCATGGATAGACTTGCAAATATGTGCGCAGCACATTTACACCATCCAAAGCAAAGCACATTAGTTATCGATGCAGGAACTTGCGTTACTTATGATTTCTTGGAGAGAGGAAGGGTTTATTTAGGTGGAATGATTAGTCCTGGCTTAGAAATGCGCTTAAAGGCAATGAATCTCTTAACAGAGCGTTTGCCTTTAGTGAAATCGAAGAAAGTACCATTAATAGGAACGGATACCGAATCTTGCCTCCAATCAGGAGCATTACACGGTCTGGCAGCAGAAATAGATGGCATTATTAATGCCTACAGAATGCGATTTCAATCATTAAATGTTATTCTTACTGGGGGTGATACAAATGCTTTGCAAAGCCTGATCAAAAACCACATCTTTGCACGCCCGCATTTGCAAGCTGAAGGCTTAAATAATGTGCTGTTATATAATTTGGCTGCTCTTGAGAATCATTAAGTACCTATTTGTTCTATTGCCTTTCATGGCAAAGTCTCAATTATCTACAGTTTCTCCCTATTCTCGTTACGGACTAGGTGAGCCACAAACTGTAGCCTTTGTTCAAGGATGGGGGATGGGGCATTTAACATCCTCTCTCAGAGATCCTCTGAATATTAATTACAACAATCCAGCTTCTGCGAATTCACTTCGGCTTACCACCTTAGAGATGATGGGCAGAACGGATTTTATTACTCAGTCAAGCACAGGTCAGACACCAGTAGAACAGGCTACTTCTGTCTTCAACTACTTCGCTTTGGGCATCCCAGTTTCAGAGAAATATGGTCTTTCATTTGGCTTTCTGCCTTATACCGCTGTGGGCTATTTAAATTCTGAAATAATAAATAACCAAGATATCGGTGATGTTTATTATTTCTATTCAGCTAAAGGGGGATTAAACAAAGCCTTTCTCAATCAATCTTACCAATTGTTCAAAGGATTGAGTCTAGGTATCCAATTGTCATATTATTTCGGATCAACAGATTACGAACAGAATATTCGTTTTGATGATCCAAGTTTATTGGGAACAAAGTATTTGAGGAACTATTTGGTGAGCGACATCAACGCTACCTATGGAATTCAATATTCTTATTCATTTAGTGAACTGAGGGAGTTCACAGCCGGGGCTCACTTAGAACAGAACAATTCACTTAGATCGACTTACACAGAGAGTGCCTATACTTTGGGTACTGGTAGAGTGCTTGAAATTCCAAGAGATACTTTGGTTAAAATCAACGCGGACGGAGATTTTTTACTTCCTAATCAATTTACGGTAGGTGGAATGTATGGTGTGAAACATCCAGACTTAAAACAATATGCTTGGATGGCTGGGGCTGATTTTCGCTTTGGAGATTGGACCAATTTCAGCGACTTTAATGGCGTAAGTCAAGGTCTAACCAATAGTTTTGGAGTTTCGGTGGGCGGAGAGATTCATCCAAAATATGCATTCAGTAGACTTAATAGAACCAGAAACTTTGCTGCAAATATTCGCTATCGTTTTGGCGTTTACTATGATAGCAGTCCGGTTGAACTGCGAGGACAGAGAATTACTCAAAGTGGCATAACATTTGGAGTTGGGGTACCATTGAGAATTAAAGGCCTTGCTCCGGGTGAAGAAAGAAGCAACATTATCAACTTGGGCTTAAACTATGGCGCAAGAGGTACGTTAAATGAGGGTCTAATTCGAGAAGAAATTGTACAAGTAATTTTTGGGGTAACCCTAAATGACCGTTGGTTTATTAAATACAAATACAGATAATGATGAAAACTCAGAAGAAATTCAGCCTCCTGCTCGCTGCAGGTCTATTCCTGATAGCTCTGGGTGCTAAGGCTCAAGGGAAATTTGGAACAGATAGCGTAAAATGCTGGGAGAATACTCAGATCTATTACCAATTGTATAAGTCTAAACAGTATGCTTCCGCTTTTGATAGTTGGAAGTACGTATATGAGAACTGTCCAGCGGCTTATAAAAACACATTTATTTATGCCCCTGCGATCTTAGAATCTAAGATGGCCGCGGTAACAGATGCTGCTGAGAAGACAAATCTTGAAGAAATGCTCCTTATGAGTTATGATAAACGCCTTGAAACTTTCCCTGAGAAACAAGGCTATGTATACGGACAAAAAGGATTGAAATTTTTGGAATACCGTAAGGATGAGCCGCAAAAAGCATACGATGCTTTTATGTTGGCCTACCAAGCGGATGGCTATGATCTCCACGCAGCTGTTTTTAACGGGATGTTTATCTCAGCTGATAAGTTATTCAATGATAAGGTGTTTACAATTGAAGATGTATTCAATACATACAACATTGTTTCTGAGGCTATTGAAAAGAACAACAATACTTTGAACCGCGAATTGGAAGCCTACAGAACCAAGGTGGAAAATGGCGAGGTTTTATCAGATAAGGAACAAAAAGATACGGCCAAATTGGGCAGAGAGTTAAGTCGTTACGACGTCGTAGATCTCAATGTTGAAAAGATCTTGGGTCCTATTGTAAGTTGTGATCGCTTGAACTTGATGTACAATGATGATACTTTTGAGCAAAATAAAACCAATCCAGATTGGTTGAGAAGAGCTTCTAAGATGCTACAGAAAGAGCGTCGTGATGAAGAGGGTGAAATGAGCGACTGCACAGATCTGCCCATTTTCTTCAAGGTCGCTGAAGCGAGTTATAAGTTAGATCCTAATCCAATATCGGCTCGCGCAGTTGGAAAACTTGCAATAAGCAGAAAAGACTATTCTAAGGCGATTGAATATTTCACTCAGGCAGGAAGCCTTGAGGTAGATCCTAAAAAGAAGGCAGACGACTTCCTGAAAGTAGCGTATACCCAGCAAAAAGTGGGTAATTTGGGCGGGGCAAAGGCGAACTGTTTAAAAGCAGCAAGTCTTAGAAAAGGATGGGGAGACCCGTATGTTCTTTTGGCTCAAATGTATGCTTCAGCAGAAGGTACTTGGGGGTCGAATGTGGTTGAAAAGAAAGCAGTCTATTGGGCGGCTATGGATAAGCTGAGCTACGCCAAGAGCATAGATCCTGAAGTAGCCTCTAAATGCAATCGTCTGTATAGCATGTGTCAGAAAAACCTTCCGGACAAATCAGTGGCATTCCAGTTAAGTGTTAAAGATGGCGATAAAATCAATATCGGTAGTTGGATTAATGAAACCGTGGTTGTAAAGTTCTGAAACTGAAAAATTCTATAAAAGTCATTAAGGGTATTGCTATTTTACTAGCAATGCCCTTTTTTCATTCTTGTACCAATGAAATCACAGCCGTGAAAGCATTTGAGTCTCAAGAGGAAATTCCTATGGAGCAGCAAGAAAACATCCACCTATTGTATTCAGATTCTGCCATTCTTAGACTGGAGATTACCGCTCCAGAAGCACTAAATTATTCTCAGTTGGAGGAACCAAAATTGGTTTTCTCGAAAGGTATAGAAGTAAATTTCTATGCATCTACCGGAGAAAAAGACACTTACCTTAGATCCGATTATGCAATTCGTTATCCACTGAAGAAAATATGGGAGGCAAAAGGAAATGTGCAGGTAATCAATAAGAAGGGAGAAAAATTAGAGACTGAATTTCTAATTTGGGACGAAGCAGATGAATCAATATCTTCGGAGGAATTCGTGCGGATTACAACTGGTCAGCAAATAATTATGGGTGAAGGATTTAAGGCTGACCAAACCTTTGATTCGTATGAAATTAACAAAGTAACAGGCGAAATTTATGTCGAAGATGACCAAGACTCTTAGAGTATTTGAAATTGTTTGGTTAGTTATTACAGCGCTTTCAGTTCTAGAGACCATTCGCTTATGGAACTCGGAAGATCAAACGCAACGCTATATTTTCATCGGATTTGCTATCGTTGGAATTTTAATGTATTTCTTTCGTAGAAATATGAGAATTAAAATGGAGAAACGAGAAATGGATAAAAAGCCCATCGAATGAGCGTCCTTGCAATTGTTATAGTCTGCGTTCTTTTTTCTGCCCTTTTCTCTGGAATGGAAATCGCTTTTATTTCCAGCAATAAACTTCATATCGAATTAGAAAGTAAAAAAGGCACCTATCGATACCGATTGCTTTCTTATTTAAACCGAAAACCTTCGCGCTTTATTGCTGCCCTATTGGTAGGAAATAATATCGCCTTGGTAGTTTTTGGTTTATTCATGCCTGAGTTACTAAAGCCTCTAACGAGTGGACTTGATTCGGAAGGAATCATTTTCATCGTTGAGATTTTCATTTCAACTCTTGTTATTTTATTTTTAGCAGAGTTTCTTCCCAAAAGTTTTTTTAGTACCCATGCAGATCAGCTAAGTAAGTTATTTGCATTGCCTGGTTATTTAATCTATTGGCTCTTTTATCCAATTGTGTCATTTATCATGACAGTGTCGAATGCTCTTTTGCGATGGTTTACCTCTGGAAATGCTGAAGAGACAACCCAAATATTTGAAAGGGTAGATTTAGATCACTACATCAGGGAAAGAACGGAAGGCCAGGATGATCAAGAAAGTGTTGATTCGGAAATTAAGATTTTCCAGAACGCTTTAGAATTTTCAACTCGGAAAGCGAGAGAGTTCATGATTCCAAGAACGGAGATTGTTTCAATTGATGAATCGGAATCGATAGAAAGATTAAGAAGGGAATTTGTCTCTTCAGGTCTAAGTAAAATATTAATTCACCGAGACTCTGTAGATGAAATCTTGGGCTATGTACATTCTTTCGAGTTGTTCAAGAAGCCGAAAGATTTTAAAAGTATCCTTAGGCCCATCTCTTTCATACCAGAGAGTATGACGGCTAATGAAATTCTTAAGCTCTTGCTTAAGGAAAAGCGAAGTATAGCTGTGGTTTTGGATGAGTTTGGAGGCACAAGTGGTCTGATAACCATTGAGGATGTGGTGGAGGAACTTTTCGGAGAAATCGATGACGAGCACGATAAGGAGGAGTTTACCGAAAAAGTATTACCTGATGGCGAGTATGTGTTTTCAGGTCGTTTGGAGTTGGATTATTTGAATGAAGAATACCGACTGAATTTACCGGAATCAGACAATTACCATACAATTGGTGGATTGGTAATGCACTTTTTAGGTAGCATACCTGAAAAAGGAGAACGCTTTGATTATAGTGGGTGGCATTTTACCATTACCAAGGCTGCATCTACACGCATTGAAGAATTGCGAATAAGAAGAATCGAAGACTAACTTATAGCTTTTGTATAGCTTCGATTAGGGTTGAAGAAGCAAAATCACAATCTTCGAAGCTCAAATTTAAAGGGGGTGCTATACGCAGACTTCGATCGTTGAAGAGGAACCAATCAATCAGTATTCCTTTTTCAAAAACTTCATTTATCACTTTAGTTACGTTTTCAAAAGATCCCAAGTCGATCGAAAGCATTAAGCCTTTTCCCGAAAGGTTTATTCCGTGGTTTAAAAAATGACTTTGAAAACGAGTTTCTAATTCACCAACATGGTCGAGTAGGTTTTCTGATAAGATAAGCTCTAAGGCAGCTCTTGAAGCTGCGCAACTTACAGGGTGCCCTCCAAAGGTTGTAATATGTCCAAGAACAGGAAGGCTCATAAGATTTGCCATGAGCGATTGAGAGGCAACAAAGGCGCCCAAAGGCATTCCGCCACCCATTCCTTTCGCCATTACAAGAATATCTGGAATAACATTTTCAGATTGAAAGGCAAAGAGGGTGCCTGATCTTCCAAATCCCGACTGAATTTCATCGAAAATCAGCAAAGTACCTGTTTCATTGCAGCGTTTTCTGACGGCATCTAAAAATCCCTGAGTAGGCATTATGTATCCGGCTTCTCCCTGAATAGGCTCTAATAATACCGCAGCATGTAGTTTGGTAATCTTTTGAAGGTCTTCAAATGAATTGAAGTCTGCCTTTTCAAAACCAGGAACTAAGGGTAAATAGCCATCACTAAAAAGGTTGCCACCCATAGCACTTAAAGCAGCATGGGTACTGCCGTGATAGGCATTTCGAAAACTAAGAATTTCAAATCGGTTGGTATGACGTTTAGCGAGTTTAATAGCTCCTTCAATAGCTTCGCTTCCCGAATTAACGAAATAAACAGACTCAAACGGAGCTCCAAGTTGATCTATAAGCGCTTTAGCAAGAAGTGTTTGAGGAGCCTGAATATGCTCTCCATACACCATGGTATGCAAGAAGCGCTCTGCTTGTTCTTGGATGGCTTTTACAATTTTAGGTTGCCCATGTCCTAAGTTGGAAACGGATATGCCTGAAATTAAATCTAAATATGCTTTATTATTCGAGTCGTACAGATAGCTTCCCTTAGCATAGGCAACATCTAAGGCCATAGGCGCGGACGATGTTTGAGCTATATGTCTATAGAAAAGAGATTTATTGGTTGCTTGACTATTTCCTTCCATCTACTTCTCTTTGCTCTCCTGTGCGCTTGTGATCTTTACCCGAACGTATGTGTTGCATTACCTTTCTTTGGAATTCCAATTCTACAGCATAAAGCTTTGCTACTTTGTAAAGAGGTAAGACCGACATAAACTTCTTGTGGTATTTTTCACGAAGGTCGGTTAAACCTCGCTCGGCTTTAAAGCCTCTTTGAATAAGTTCTTGAATCTCATTTTCTGGAGTATTTGCAGCAACGGTGTAAAGTTTTTTCAACGACTCAATTCGCTCTTCATTGAGTTGGCTCATTTGTTTGTCATACTCATTATAGAGTGGCCAAAACTTTTCAGCTTCTTGACTGCTAAGCTCAAGTTCTTGAGTTATAAATCCAACTTTTAAACTTTTAATTTTGTCTGGATTTCTTCCTTCTTGCGCTGTAAGTGAAAAACTAAGCAAGGCTAGAAATAGGGGGAGAAAGGATGTTTTCATTGTAAATATTCTACAGGAATTTTAGTTTGAATTAAGTACTCTTCTAAAAGAATCTCGTTTAGGTTATCTTCTAAAAGTAGATCGGTAAATAAAGGGTCTGCGAATTCATTCAATATTTCAGAATCTATATTGGAGAGAAGTTCTTGCTCAGAAATAGAATCAATTTGAGACCAATCGAGTGAAGGAATGGTTTCTTTTTGAAATAAGGTGGAGAGTATGATTCCAATAAGAAGACAGGCTGCTGCCAAGGACAATGACATTCTCCAATCAAAAATTTTCTTTTTGAAATGCAACGTATGCTGTATGGGAATTGACTTTAATTTATGAGTCAATTCTGCGCGAAGAAAATCATTATCCTCACTTATTTTGGGTTTTGGGAGACCAAATCTAAGTGCCCAGTCTTCCTTTAATGCATGTATTTCTTCTTTGTCTTTCACAATAAAAGGATGCTAAATTTGCTTCAAGGTTTAATGCTTCAGTAAATATTCTTCAATTTTTTTTCTTGCATGATGAAAGGAAGCTTTTAAAGCACCTTCCGTAAGATTCAGTTGGCGTGCCATTTCTTCATAGCTCATTTCCTGATAATACCGTAATAAGAAAACTTCTCTCTGTCTTTCTGGAAGCAAGTTTAAGGCCTTTGCAAACTTTTCCAGAATTTCCTCAGAAGAATGGCCTTCGGATTCAGATCTTAAATGTTCGATTGAACTTGAGTCTACCGTTTGGCCCTTTCTCTTTCTAGACCGGATGGCATTCATGCTTTCGTTGTACGCAATACGAAAAACCCAAGAGCTTATTTTAGAATCGCCTCTGAAGGAGGGAAGTGCCTTCCAAACTTTTATAAAGACCTCTTGCAGAAGATCCTCTGCTTCCGACCTGTCATTAACCCAATGCTGAATTTGATTTAATATAGGTTTGGATTGATAATCGACAATAATAGAAAATGCCTTTTCATATTGATTGCGTTCTAATGCAAATTCTATTTGTTCTTCATGTGACTTCAACAACTTTTAGAAACGAAATATAGTTTCAAGTTTAACCTATTCACGATTTTTTCTAGCAATTACTTTTAATGAAGCCTCGTAGATTGACTTTTCACTAAGACCGTATTTTTCAAGCAGTTCTTCGGGTTTTCCACTTTCTCCAAAAGAGTCATTCACAGCTACATATTCTTGATGACAAGGGTGTTGAGAAGCTAATGCCTGAGCCAGTGCATCACCTAATCCGCCGTTTCGTTGGTGCTCTTCAGCACTCACAAGGCATCTTGTTTTTAAAATAGATTGCATTAGGGCTTGTTCATCCAGTGGCTTAATTGTGTGGAAATTAATCACTTCTGCTTCAATGCCATTTTTTGCTAATTCTTCTGCCGCCAACAGGGCTTTCCAAACTAAATGACCAGTTGCAGCAATGGTTACGTCTTTACCTTCTCTTAAAAGCAATGCTTTACCAATTTCAAAACGAGTGTTTTCCGGTGTGAAATTAGCCACTTTTGGTCTTCCAAAACGCAAGTATACAGGGCCTTCAAAGTCGGCAATAGCTAATGTTGCCGCTTTGGTTTGGTTGTAATCGCACGGATTTATTACCGTCATTCCAGGTAACATGCGCATCAAACCGATATCTTCTAATATTTGGTGTGTAGCACCATCTTCACCCAAGGTAAGTCCTGCATGGCTAGCACAGATTTTTACGTTTTTTCCAGAATAGGCAATAGACTGTCTGATTTGATCGTACACTCGGCCAGTAGAAAAATTCGCAAAGGTTCCTGTAAAAGGTATTTTTCCACCAATTGTAAGTCCCGCAGCTATACCCATCATATTGGCTTCTGCAATTCCAACTTGAATAAATCTTTCCGGAAATGCTTTTTGAAAGGCATCCATCTTTAATGAACCGGTTAGATCGGCGCAAAGGGCAACTACGTTCGTATTTGATTTTCCTAATTCGAGAAGAGCCGCTCCAAAACCAGAGCGTGTATCTTTACTTCCTTGGTCAATATATTTCATTTCTATCTACTTCAATTTTATAATAACACTTTCCCCTGAATTAATCGAAAAGGCTCTGCTTATGCTAAAAAGCGTGCTTTTTCCACTCTTTGGTCTAAAGATCACCCTATAATTTCCCGGTTGCAGATCGAAGGATTGTCTGCTTTGATTTTCATCTAAATCAGTAACCCAACTGAGTTCGTTGTCTATTTCTTGGAAAACACTTCCATATCCAGTAGAGCCCGCCTGAAAACTTACTTTACCAGAAGGTGGAATGGCAATAATGGTTGTTTTAACTTGATCTATGGTGACGCTTTGAGTGTAGCGAGGTAGGGTTAAAATTTCAATGTCGTATTCGCCAACTAAATATTTTTGCCTAGTGTTAAGCTCTTGAACGTGTAGGATTTCGCGAGTTTTTTTTCTTCGAATTATACAATCTATTTCCTTATTTGCCCTAGAGCTGGGTTGCTTAATTTCCAATGTTCCTCGGGCCGCAATGGTTCCAATGTGATTGTGCCTTCCAGCGGCTAGGCTAACACTATCTATAGTTACAGGAGGGATAGTGTGAATTACCAACCTATAAGGAATGAGAGGATCCAGGACAAGGGTATCTGGATTGCCCTGATAATTTAAAGTATGAATATAGTTGTAAATGGCTTTTCCAGAAGTACGACTATAGAAGGTCATAGCAACGTCGGTTTCTGAAGGTCTATTCTGAAGGTCAAGAAGATTTACTTGAGCGGTTGTATTGTCTAATGCTTGAGAGATTACAATATCAAGAACCTTTTTAAAAGTCTTTTCATCGGCAGCATCGTAGAATTGACCAACACATGAAAAAGATTTCTGGAAATTTTTATCCAAGCCAATTCCTATTACAAAAGGCTTAAGAATAATGCCTTTTTTCTGAAGTAGCCGTGAAGCGGCGCAAGGATCTTCATCACAAGATTCAATGCCATCTGTGATAAGAATAATAATATTTCGGCAGTTGGAGCAAGTAGGGAAATCGGTAGCCGCCCGCATGAGTGATCGAGCAATTGGGGTAGTACCTTTCGGTTGAATGCTTCGGATGGTTTTCTTAATTTGACCAATATTGTTGTCTTTAAAACCAACTTCTAATTTGGTGTCATCGCAATCTTGTGGTGGAACTGGTTTTTGATGGCCATAGACCCTTAAAGCAAGCTGAAAAGGTTTGTTTTCGATGCGCGCTAGAGAATCGAGCATTTGGCTCATAAGCCTTTGAGCTACATCTATTTTTGATCCGCTTTGCCATCTCCCATACATGCTTTGAGATGCATCAAAGACGAAGAGTATTCTCGTTAAAGGAGGGTCTAATTCTGGTTTTGGAAGCGATTGTGCCTCCAAAGAGTTTATTCCTAGAATTAAATAGAGAAGAACTACCGTTTTTTTCATTTATAGTCACCCAAGGTTTCTTCCAATTGACCTAATGCTAGATCTAATTGACTATCACTAGGGGCAATACCGTGCCATTCGTGGGTTCCTTGCATAAAATCTACACCATATCCCATTTCAGTGTGAAGAATAACAGCAACGGGTTTGTGTTTTCCCGCGCGAGCCTTTGCCGCTTTCATGCCATCTAGTACAGATTGCATATCGTTTCCCTCCTCAATTTCAAGCACATCCCATCCAAAAGCAAAAAACTTGTCTGCAATTTTTCCAAGAGAGAGAACATCATTCGTTGAACCATCTATTTGCTGACCATTTGCATCAATAGTGGCAATAAGATTATCTACTTTATTAGAACCAGCGAACATTACAGCTTCCCAAATCTGACCTTCCTGCAATTCGCCATCGCCATGTAGTGTGTATACAAGGTGGTTATCATTGTTTAACTTCTTAGCAAGAGCAGCACCAATGCCAACAGAAAGACCTTGACCCAAAGATCCAGAGGCAATGCGAACGCCTGGAAGCCCTTCGTGTGTAGTTGGGTGGCCTTGAAGTCTAGAATTTAGTTTTCTAAAGGTTTTAAGTTCAGCGGTGTTAAAATATCCTACTCTAGAGAGAACGCTATAAAAAACAGGACTTATATGTCCGTTTGAAAGAAAGAAAAGGTCTTGATTGGTTCCATCCATATCAAACTCTTGCGGAGAATGAGCCATTAAATCGAAGTAAAGAGCTACCAAAAACTCTGTACATCCAAGTGAACCACCTGGGTGTCCGGACTGAACCGCGTGCACCATTCTAACAATATCTCTTCGCACCTGAGATGCGGTTCTTTCCAATTCTAAAAAACTCATAGGGTATGCTTGTAAATCCGGCACAAAGTTAGTTGATAATATACTTTTGCATGGATTAGATTAAAAGACGAATCCCTTCGTTTTTGGCTTATTCTTATCCTTGAAATTTCTATAAACTCAGATATTAATGGAAACATTCTTCACTACTAACGGACTGGCGGCATTGCTAACATTGAGCCTATTAGAAATTGTCTTGGGCATCGATAATATTATTTTCATCTCTATACTAACAAACAAATTACCCAAAGCTCAGAGGCCTAAAGCTAGGTTGGCTGGAATTGGTTTGGCGTTGGTTTTTCGTGTGCTTATGCTCTTAGGTATTACTTGGATTATTGGATTTACCCAGCCTCTGTTTACCTTATTAGACCACACCGTTACTGGACGAGATCTGGTTCTCTTTATTGGAGGATTGTTTTTATTGTGGAAGAGTACCTCAGAGATACACCACAAAGTATCTGGAGAAGAAATGAAAGAGATGGGTCCTGCAGTGGCAAAAAGTACTCTAGGCATTATTATTCAAATAGGCCTGCTCGATATTGTTTTTTCTTTCGATAGTATGCTAACGGCAATTGGAATGACAGACAATCTACCGGTGATGATTGCCGCCGTAATCATTTCACTGATTGTAATGCTTCTTTTCGCAGGAAGAATCTCCTCTTTCATTGAAAAGAATCCAACCCTCCAAATGTTAGCCTTGAGCTTTTTAATTTTAATAGGTACTGTTTTAATTGCAGATAGTGCAGGATTCCACGTGCCGAAAGGATACATCTATTTTGCAGTTGTTTTCTCTTTAATTGTTGAAACCTTGAACCTCCAATTGCGTAAAAAAAGCAGTGACTAAAGGTGATAGTACATAGCGGCTTGTTCTAACAACTCTTCTCTTTTTGAGGGATGAGAGATATTTATAAGTGCCTTCACTCTTTGGCGGATGTTTTTTCCCCAAAGGTCTGCAACTCCAAATTCGGTTGCAACGAAGTGCACATGAGCGCGTGTGGTAACTACACCTGCGCCTGTTTTTAGAACAGGCACAATTTTACTTTCACCTTTATTGGTTATTGAAGGAAGGGCAATTATGGGTTTACCTCCTTCGCTCAGTGATGCTCCGCGAATAAAATCCATTTGTCCGCCCACACCTGAATAGAATCTCGTTCCAATAGAATCGGCGCAAACTTGTCCGGTTAGGTCTACTTCAATGGCACTATTGATTGAAACTGCCATAGGATTTTTACGAATAACAGAGACATCATTAACGTAGGCAATATCGAGCATGGCTACTTGAGGATTATCATTCACAAAATTGTATAACCTCTGTGAGCCCATTAAAAATCCAGAGACTAATTTTCCACGATGAATTTTCTTGTTTTCCCCAGTGATTACACCGCTTTCAACCAAATCAATAACACCATCGGAAAACATTTCAGTATGTATACCCAATCTTCTATGATCTTTTAAGCAATAGAGGGCAGCATTCGGAATGGTTCCTATGCCCATTTGTAGTGTACTACCGTCTTCAATCAGAGAGGCTATATTTCTGCCAATTTGCATGTCAACCTCGTCAGGTTCAGGCAATAGATGCTGGGGTAGAGGATAATCTACTTCAACCAATTCATGGATTTGGTTTAAATGAATGAGCCCATCGCCATGGGTTCGGGGCATGTTTGGATTTACTTCGGCAATAATGAGGTGAGCGGTATCTATGGCAGCTCTAGTAGCATCTACGGAAATCCCGAGAGAGCAAAAGCCATGTCTATCTGGAGGCGAAACTTGGATTAGGGCTACATCGAGCTGGAGCGCCTTCCGCCTAAACAACAATGGAATTTCACTTAAGAAGATGGGTACGAAGTTTACTCGCCCTTCATTTACAGCTTTGCGAACATTTGGTCCTATAAACAATGCGTTTGCTTCAAAAGCATCTTGCATTCCTTCCTGAGCATAGGGAGCATCACCTTCTGTGTGAAGGTGGTAGATCTGTACATTTTTTAATTCATTCGATCGATTGGTGAGTGCTCGGATAAGGGTTTGAGGCGCTGCTGCTGCAGTGTGAATGAAAACGATGTCGCCAGAGAAAATCCTTTTAACGGCTGATTCGGCAGTAGAAAAAACGGGCATTACAAAAGTCGTTTGAAGATGAACATCAAGAAAAAAGCAAGGAGAAATATCAATAAGAAAAATGAACTACCCTTGTAGGATTGCCTATGGGTTGGAAGGTCTTTACGATAGCTCCAAATAAGGTAGCCAATGAAAAGAAAGGCAAAGATTCCAGCAAAAATCCAATGACCCGTTGTGATATTCTCCATTTAGTCTTAAATATGAATCAAATTTACAACTGATACAGGCCTCCCAAAGATGTTATAAGTCATGAAAGAACAATTAGAGAAAGTGGGTGATTTTCACAAAGCCTTCGAGATAGATAAGGTTTATTCGAAAGAGGATGAGGGTTTTTCTGCCCATGCTCTACTTCGATATACACTCATGCGCGAAGAGAATGAAGAATATTTGGAGGCAATTAAATCGGGGTCTGAAGTAGAAATTGCAGATGCCCTAGGTGATATGCTTTATATTCTTTGTGGAACCATTTTAAATCATGGTTTGCAGAATGTTATTGAAAAAGTTTTCGAAGAAATTCACAGAAGCAATATGTCTAAACTAGACGCAGATGGAAGGCCTATTTATCGGGAGGATGGAAAGGTACTGAAGGGTCCTAATTATTTCCCTCCAAATTTGAAGCCTCTGCTAGAAATGGAAAAATAGAGAGTGAGAACTATTCTTCTGTCGAGGGTTTTCGAAGTCGTCCCGTTTCTTTTAGTGCTTCAGTTAAAATATATTCCAGCTGCCCATTGGTAGAACGAAACTCATCCGAAGCCCACTTTTCGAGGGCTTCGAGAGTTTCTTCATTCAAACGCAACGCAAAAGCTTTTTTCTTCGACAAAATCCTTGAATCAATGATTTAAAGTTCCTGCATTTACAACAGGATTTACATCTCTATCAGAGCAGAGAACTACCAGTAGGTTGCTCACCATCGCTGCTTTTTTGTCATCGTCTAATTCGATAATATTTCGCTTGCTTAAATCGTGCAAGGCTTTTTCCACCATTCCAACCGCGCCTTCCACAATTTTCAATCGTGCAGCCACTACGGCAGTAGCCTGCTGTCTTTTCAACATGGCACCTGCAATTTCTTCTGCATAAGCCAGATATCCAATGCGGGCTTCCATAACTTCAATTCCAGCAATCGATAAACGTTCTTCTAGCTCGTTTTCTAGAGCATGATTAACCTCTTCCAATCCAGAGCGAAGGCAAATGTCGGATTGTTCATCATCGAAATTATCATATGGGTATAAGCCGGCCATTTTGCGAACGGCAGCATCAGTCTGTACCCGAACAAAGTTTGCATAGTCATCTACCTCAAAAGCAGCTTTGAAAGTCTCTTTTACCCTCCAAACCAAGATCACACTGATCATTATGGGGTTTCCCAACTTATCATTCACTTTAACTCTCTCACTATCGAAGTTTCTTGCTTTAAGAGAAATTTTCTTTTTGGCATAGAATGGATTCATCCAGAAAAATCCATTTTCTCGAACGGTGCCTTTATAGGTTCCAAAAAGGGTGGCAACCACGCTACCATTGGGGTTTATTATGGTAAAACCAATCATATGAGTTAACCATAGTAGAATAATGGGCGCCGCAATAACCATTTTCTGGGAAATTAAAAATACAGATCCCGCAATCAGGAGGAGCTAGACAAACAGATGTAAATATCCTTTTTGAGGATGAAGTGTAATTTCTTTCATTTTTTTAAATTGATATCACAATGATATTAAAATATTACGAATAAAAGGAATCAGTCGAAAATATTTTTTAATCAATGTTCACACATTAAAGTCTTTGTATATCTTTGTCCGTGTTTAAACATTAACAAGAAACAAATGAGAACTAGTCTTTTTACAGCAAGTATTTTAGCGTTAGCTGCTACCGTATCGTCATGTGGTGGAAACAGTGGAGAAGCAATAGAAGCAACTGATGCCGTAGAGGTGGAAGATGTTGCGGCTTCTGCTACCTACACAGTAGAAAATGGGAGTACTTTACATTGGGAGGGTTTCAAGACCTATGCCTCTGGTAAGCACGATGGTTTAATCAGCATAACTGAAGGTCAATTGATGACGGAAGGCTCTGAGATTGTCGGAGGTATGTTTACTATTGATATGAATAGCATTGCACTTAACGATATGCAACCTGAGAATGAATACTATGGTAAATTGGTGGGTCACCTTAAAAGCGATGACTTCTTTAACGCTGAAATGTTTCCAACAAGTAAGTTTGAAATTAGCAGTGTAGAGGCAAGTGCAGATGAAATGGGTAATACACATTTGGTTAGTGGTAACCTTACCATTCGTGATATTTCAAAAAACATTACGTTTCCTGCTAAAGTGATGATGCATGATGATATGGTGCATCTTTCGGCTCCTTCATTCACTATAGATCGTACTCAGTGGAATGTAATGTACGACTCTGAGAATACCTTAGGCGAGTTAACAGATGGAGTTAAAGAGAAACTCATTGATCACAATATCAAATTGGACTTTGACCTGAAGGCTACCAAGGGTTAATAATTCATTTTGATTGCTTGATTAAGACCCCGCCTTGGCGGGGTCTTTTGATTGTATCAGAAATAAAAAAAGCCGCAATCAGCGGCTTTTTTTATAACAATGCGATTTTTACTCGAACATCGAACTCACTACAGCCGACTTAGGCCCTGCGGAGTAATCGTAAAAGCCTTCGCCTGATTTGGCTCCAAGTTTACCAGCGGTAACCATGTTTACCAAAAGAACGGAAGGTGCATATTTAGGATTTCCAAATCCTTCATGTAGAACTTTTAATATGGATAGACAAACATCTAAGCCAATAAAATCAGCAAGTTGAAGTGGTCCCATGGGATGAGCCATGCCCAACTTCATTATAGTATCAATTTCTTCCACTCCTGCTACACCTTCATGAAGGCTAAGGATAGCTTCATTGATCATAGGCATTAATATCCGATTGGCAACAAAGCCAGGATAGTCGTTACAAGGAACGGGAACTTTATCGAGCTTTTTGCTAAGCTCTACGATGCGCTCTGTAACCTCTTTAGAAGTGGCATAGCCATTAATTATTTCCACCAATTTCATGATAGGGACAGGGTTCATGAAATGCATACCAATTACCTTTTCAGGTCTTGAAGTTGCCGCAGCGATTTTGGTTATTGAAATGCTTGAAGTATTGGTGGCTAGAATGCAATGGGCTGGAGCATAGTTGTCCATCTCTTTGAAAATCCTCAGCTTCAGATCTATGTTTTCTGTGGCAGCTTCTACCACTAAATCCGCATTTTTAACTCCGTCTTCTAGTTTCGTATAAGAATGGATATTGGCCAATGCATTTGACTTTTTTGCTTCGTCTATGGTTCCTTTGGCCAGCATTCTATCTAAATTCTTCTCAATGGTAGCTAAGCCTCTTTCCAGAGCACTTTCGGAAACATCGATCAGATTAACATTAAAACCATAAAGAGCAAAAACATTGGCAATTCCATTTCCCATGGTTCCTGCACCTATTACGCTAATATTATTCATTTTACTTTCTAATTGGGGTTATTTTCCTCTTCCTTGCAAAACTATAAGAACGGTATAGATTAAGATTTTTAAATCGTTAATCATGTTCATATTCTCAATATAGATGATATCGTATTTCAAGCGTTGTACCATTTCATCTACGTTCTCGGCATAACCAAATTTAACCATGCCCCAAGAAGTTATTCCTGGCTTAACTTTTTGTAAGTGTACGTAATGAGGTGCCTTTTCTTTAATCTTTTCAATATAAAAGGCTCGTTCTGGTCGGGGTCCTACAATAGACATATCTCCCGCTAGAACATTCAAAAACTGAGGGAGCTCATCGAGTCTGTATTTCCGCATAAATTTCCCCCAAGCAGTAATTCTATGGTCGTTTTTTGAAGAAAGCTGCGGGCCATTGGATTCGGCATCAATAAACATTGAGCGAAACTTTAGAATATTGAATTTCCTTCCATTTAGGCCAATGCGTTCTTGCAAGAAGAGAATGTTGCCAGTAGAGGTGAATTTCACCATCGCGGCGCAGAAAATTAACAGGGGAGAAAGCAATAATAGGAGAATAAAAGAAAGGGCGATATCCATGAGGCGTTTAGCTACCTTTTGCCAAATTGGAAGTAACTCTTGCTTGATTTCAACCAAGGGTGCGCCAAAAGATTCTAAACGTACTTGTCCACTTATAATGTCATACGTATCCGGAATAACATGAATTCTAAGGTGCGAATTGCTTTTCAGAATATTTAGAATACGCTCCAGTTTATCGTGTTCTCTCGTTTCAATAGCAATGATTACTTCTTCAATTTCCATTGAATCTATAATCTTGTTGATTTCGGTATATTCTCCCAAATGCTGGAGGTTTCGCTCCATTAAAAAGCGCACATTGTTATTTACACTTACAAATCCAACAAACTGAAAGCCAACTGATTTACTCTGAGATTCTAAATCATTATACAATTCTACCGCATTGGAATTCGAGCCTACCATAAGGGTCGGAAATCCAATGATTCTGTTTTTAATCCGATGCGCTGCAATGCTGGTAATAACCGTTCTTCCCAATCCAGTAAATCCAAACTGACAAAGAAAGTAGAATCCAAAGCTGGAGTAATAATCTCTATAGGTGGCAACAAAATCGTCGAGGATTAAAGCGAAAAATAAAACGATTGATCCTGCCAAAGAAGTAGCCAAGGTGTTGGTTAAATCTCTTATCCTCGATCGTCTGAAGGCGTCTTTGTAAAATCCTGTTAGGTAATGCAATGCGAGCCAAAAAGAGACAACTAAAAGACTTCCAAGCCAATATCTTTGATTGCTAAAATAGAAAGTAGCCTCGCTTAAAGACTGGGTTTCTATAATGGCCTTTCGGAAAGAATAAAGAGCGGTATAGGCAGTCCATGCACTTAATGCATCGATTAGAATATAGGCCGCGCGTTGTCTGGATGGGTATTTCTTTCTCAATAGACCAGTTTAAGGTTATCGATATAAAGAGTTTTGGTACCATTTCCCTCCAAATTGAGAGCACCAACGAAGATTTTAAAGTCGAGTGGATTGGGATATCCATTTACTTCAGAATACAAACTGATGTAAATTTTCTTCCAAGTTTCAGAAGGATTTATCTGGGCCGTTCTGGCTTGAACTGTCCCTATGCTCAGACTATTAATATACATCCCAACCACAATGGGAACATCCGTCTTATAATTCATTTCTAAAAAAACGGGGCCGCCTTGAGGAATGGGATAGTCATCGCCTGAGCGAACTTCAAAGATGGTATTGCGATCCGGTAAATAGCCTGCCCCAATGGCTGTATTGGGTTCATTATTCCAGTTATAGAGAAGGTCAGGATCGGTAATTCGAAAGATGCTTGTATCTGAATTCGGACTAATTTCTAAGTTCAGACCAATTCCCTCGAAATCTTCGATGGTTATAATTTCTGCGGAAGGGAAGTATTTTACAGATGGAAGGCTACCATCAGGCTTGCGGTAGAGCACTGTATCCAGCGGACTTAGCTCTAAAGTGGTTTCGTAATGTGCGTAAAAGGGGTATATGCTTCGAGTGCTGCTAGTACCATTTTCATTAATACCTGCGTCAATTCGTATGCGAGTGCTTCCACTGGCCGTAACAGGAAAGGTAGCGGGCAGTTCGTATACACCTTGAGCGACTCCATTTACTTCTACCCACACAGTAGTAATTCGATGCGACGCTGTTCCTTCTGCGGTAAAATTGGTTTCTACAAAAACAGAATCTATGATTACGTAGGCAGGAGTAATAGCCACAAGATCTTCCTTGTTACAAGACGACAAGCAGCCAAAAGAAGCCAAAATAAAAGCGAAGAGTAACTTTTGCATCAAATAGCGAGGGAAGGCTTGGTAGTCATTTCATCTAATATCTGAGTAGCTACCCTGAGGGCCGCTATTCCATCACTTAAGCTAACGACGGTTGGTCGATTATATTGGATGGATTCTGCCAAAGAATTCAACTCGTCTTTAATGGCATTTGATGGCTGTATTTCAGGCTGTTCAAAAAGAATTTGTTTTTTTCTTCCATCTCCTAATTCTAGAATAAGTGCAAAAGGATCTTCACCCTCGGCATCCTTCATGCGCAATAATTCTGCTTTTTTTTCTAAAAAGTCGACCGTAACATAAGCGTCGCGTTGGAAAAATCGTGCCTTGCGCATCTTTTTTAGACTAATACGGCTAGCAGTAAGGTTGGCTACGCATCCATTTTCAAACTCCAAACGCGCATTGGCAATGTCTGGAGTATCGCTGACCACTGAAACCCCACTCGCACTTAATTTTACCAATTTCGATTTTACTACACTTAGAACAATATCGATATCATGAATCATTAAGTCTAGAACCACGGGAACATCAGTACCTCTAGGATTAAATTCAGAAAGACGATGTGCTTCTATAAATTTTGGCTCATTTATAAAAGGTTCGGCTACTCGAAAAGCTGGGTTAAACCGTTCAACATGACCTATTTGTATTTTAACTCCCGCTTCTTTCGCTTTTTGAAGGAGTTTATCTGCCTCTTCTAAAGTATGAGTAACCGGTTTCTCAATAAACAAATGCTTTTTTTTCTCTAGGACTTTCATCGCACATTCGAAGTGCGATAGAGTGGGAGTAACAATATCAACTACATCCACAGCATCAATTAAATCGTCAATCGAACTGAAAGATTTTATATCTAATTCTTTGCTGACTTTTTCTGCATTCTCAGTTTGTGGATCGTAAAATCCAACAATAGTATATTGATTCGATAATTCACTCAAACAACGTAAATGAATCTTGCCCAGATGACCTGCGCCCAAAACGCCTATGCGCAACATGTAAAGGAGGTATTAGCTGGGCTAAAATACGGTAGGAATTCTGAACAATCCTTGAAAAACTAGCAGACTTGCTCTACATTTGAATCATGACAGGGGATACGCTGAGGCATCAAGGAATGCGCAATCGTTTGGTGCAGCAATTAAAGGCAAAGGGTATTAGAGATATTAATGTGCTTATGGCCATCTCCAAGGTACCTAGGCATCTTTTCTTAGACTCTTCTTTTGAGGCTTTTGCGTATCAAGATAAAGCCTTTCCGATCGGGGCCGATCAAACTATTTCGCATCCTTATACTGTGGCTTTTCAAAGTGAAAATCTGGCTTGCGAGTCAGGTATGAAGGTGCTGGAAGTAGGAACCGGCTCGGGTTATCAGTGTGCTGTTTTACTCGAAATGGGCTGTAAGGTGTATACAGTTGAGCGTCAAAAAGAGCTTTTCTACGCTTCAAAGATTCTCTTGACCAAGATGAATTACCGTCCAATAATGAGTTATGGTGATGGATATCAAGGAATGCCCAGCTACGCACCGTTTGATAGAATCATAATAACAGCAGCAGCACCTAATATTCCAGAGGCTCTTTTGCATCAGTTGAAGGTGGGAGGACATATGATTGTGCCGGTAGGTTCCGAAGAAGAAGAGCAACGAATGATTTTACTGACCAAGAAAACAGATCGAGCCATAGAACGAAGAGATCTAGGGGCTTTTCGTTTTGTGCCTATGTTAGAAGATCGAGAAGGTTAAAGTTTAGTCCAAAGAACATCTACAAAGTCTTTTACTTTATCTTGAAATTGAGCGGTTTGCTCGAATCCATGTTTTTGAGCAAGAGCAGCTAGTTGTTTCGTTGAATATTTTTTACTCGTTTCAACATGAATGGCTTCCCATTCCTGAAACGAAATACGATAGGCACCCTTCATTAGTTCGTACGTTCTCTCTTCGGTTGAGATAAGATAACTGCGCGCTTCTTGTAAAACAGGATCGTAGGTTGCCCAATGTTGAAAAAGCCTCAAATCAAAATTGCTTTGGAGCTCTGTATTTATTCTTTTAAGCAGATTGAAATTGAATTCCGAAGTCACTTTCTCCTTATCGTTGTAAGCTTCTAAAATCCGATTAGGGTCTTTTATTAAGTCCAGTCCAAGTATCAGTTGATCTCCTTTTTTTAGCAATCGGTTCAGCAATGAAAAAAAAGTAATGATGCTTTGGCTTGTATAATTTCCGAGGTTGCTTCCCAAAAAGAGGAAGAGTCTTTTGCGTTTATCAGATTCTTTTAGTTCTAAAGTGAAGTAATCGCTAGCTATCGGTTCGCATCGTAGTCCTGGCAAGCTTATTTCTAAGCGGTTTTTCAATTGCTCTAATACAGCAGAAGAGATATCTACCGGTCTGTAAATAATATCAGATTCTTGTTCTAATAGCGATTGAAGCAGGGTTTGTGTTTTCGATCCATCTCCCGCTCCTAATTCAATGATCTCCCATGAATCATTTTTCATCTTTAGGGCAATTTCTCCGCTATAGGTAGAAAGGATCTCCGCTTCGGCTCTGCTCAAATAATAACTTTCAAGCTGCATGATCTGCTGAAAGATCAAATCGCCTTGGTCGTTGTAGAAGTATTTGGCGGGAAGTGTTTTCGGATTGGAATTCAATCCATCTAACACATCCTGCAGAAAAGTATTTTCACTCATCTTAATTGTTTAATCCTTACATGGACGAATTCCTGCGAATTGCCAACGCATAGAGGGATGGAAGAAATTTCGATAGGTTTTTCGAGAATGCCCAGCGGATGTTGCATAACTCGAGCCTCTAGAAACCATTTGGTTGATCATAAATTTTCCGTTGTACTCGCCAACGGCCCCTTCATCTGTCTTAAAGCGAGGGTAGGGTAGGTAGGCTGAGGCGGTATATTCCCATAACTTACCCCATTTGAATAAACCGCTACTCGCCTCCCATTCGAACTCGGTTGGAAGTCGATAACCAGCCCATTCGCAAAAGGCAGCTGCCTCGTACCAAGAAATATTTTGTACAGCGGCTTTCAAATCTATAGATTGAAATCCGTTTAATCCGAATTCAATCCATTCGCCTTTAGCATTTTTTTGCCAATACAGAGGGAATTGAATTTCGTTAGAACGTACCCAATCCCAACCTTCTGCCGTCCAAAAGCGCGAATTTTTGTAGCCACCCTTTTCAATAAACTCCAAATATTCTAGGTTGGAAATGAGGTCCGATCGGATTTCAAAAGGGTCTAGATAAACTTGATGTTTTCCCATTTCATTGTCGAAGACAAACGAATCCACGCCGTTGCTTCCAATAGTGTGCATCCCTGCTTCCATACTGAGCCACTCTTGTTTTGATTCCACTTGTGTTGCTTTTTTGAAGGAGGAATTGTAAGTGGGTTGAAGGGCTTGCTTCCATAGAATGTATTGAATATCATAATGCAATAATTCTTGATGCTGCTCTTCGTGATTCAATCCAAGTTCAAACAATTCGGCGAAGGGAAGTAAATCACTTTCATTCAATGAGCCAATGAAGTCGTCTAAGTGTCGTCGATATTTTAGAACCTCACTCACAGTTGGTCTAGATTGATTACCTCTTTGATCACGGGCCACACGATCACCCATGGATTCGTAATAGCTGTTGAAGCAAAAGGCAAAAGCAGGATCAAACTCTTTGTATTGATCGAATTGCTTAGCAATAAAGGTTTCAAAAAACCAAGTAGAATGGCCCAAATGCCATTTAGGAGGACTAACAAAAATAGAAGGTTGAGGCAGGTAGTCTTCTATTTCCAAGTGGCTACAAATCTCAACGGATTTTGAGCGAATGGAGGTAAATTTTTCTATAAAGTTCATTTAATCAATTGAGTAGGATGAAATGGAATGAGGTGAATAGTTCGAAAGGCTAAATGGAGGTTTAAAGGTATAATCATTCCTCTAAACACAGCAAAAAGAAATGTGGATTTGCCAATATTCCCATAAAAAAGCCCTCCCGATTTCTCGAGAGGGCTTTTGAAAAAGTCGACTAAGACTGAGGGGCTTATTTGCCTCTTAGTTGTTGAGTGGTAGACTCGGTAGCATCGTTGGATTGCTTACCGTTAGCACCTCCACCGCTGTTGATGATGTAGATATTACCTCCATCGCGGAAACCAGGTAGATCAGTGTACCAATCTGGGAAAAGAACTCCTCCACTTTCAGCCCAAGCTTTGAACTTAGGATAGGCTTCCATAATGTTAGTTTGTTCTGTTGGCCAGTCGTAGGTACCTGAGATATTCAAGGCCCAAGGATGGTTTTTATTGTTCACATAAGAGCGATCTGTACCTGCATTGTAGGTATCTGAACCAGAACCCAACATAGCTTGATCAGCAAGATCAGTTGGCTCATAGTAAGGAAGGTGAACTTCTCTACCGCGCGTTTGATCAGAGATCAAGAAAGGGTTGAAGTTCTCTACATTCAGATCAAACAAGCTGTATCCATCTGCAGGATCAAAGGTAATAGTAGCTACAAGAGTTACAGGAACTACCGTTGGGTTTAAAGGATTGGTATTGATACCTACACCTTCTCCACCTGGGAAAGGCATGATGTTAAAGCTATTGTCATACAAGATGAATGTTGGCTTAGACTGACCCGCTTCAAGACCGTTAGGAGCAAGAGTGATGTAGTTTTCGCTAAGAACAGAACCTGTAGCGCTTACTATATCAGCTGGGTTAATCACATCGGTGTTGAATTGGAAACCAAAACCGTTTTGGAACTCAGCACCTACTGCTTTCACAACGAAGGTGATTTCTACTTCTTTCAAAATCATGGTAGAAGTAGTGGTGATCTTGAATTGATAATCAATAACAAGGTCATTCAAATCGTAGTCACCAGGGTAAGGCCAAAGGTCTTCGCAAGCAAAGCTGTTGAAACCAAAAGCAGGATAGTTGTTTATTATATCAACCAATGGAGCAGTGAAAGGCAAGGTTACAGAACCAGGAGTGGCACTTTCAAAACCGGCATTGTCTTTAGCGGTGAAAGGAATTACCACAGAGATAGAACCGTCAATCGGATCAACGTTTACAGTCTGCAATGGAATACCATTTACATCTGTTGGTATAGTAACACCCGCAATTGGGAAGGTACCTACTGTGTATCCAAAACCATTTACTTCAAGAGTAGTGGTGTTGGAAGGGAAAGCAGTGATAGTAATGCTGCTAACGTTACCGTCGTTGTCTGAGCTTACAAAAAGAGCAGGAGCAACAGGCACCACAATCGCATCTCCAGGATTTGCTTGAGAAACAGCCGTAGACGTTCCAGCTACAGGAAGCTCTTCGATACCGAAGTTTACCTGAGAAGTTACATTTCCTAGGGTAACAGTAGCGGCAATACGACTATCGATGCTTCCATCGTTGCCCGCAGCGACGCCTACGTTTTCACCCGTAGAAACCCAACCCGCAGGCAGACCCAAGGCAGGGGCAGGCTGACCTACCACTCCAGCCGTAGTGCTTAGAGCAACAGTGTAGTTTCCAGCATTGATGCCGGTAATAGAATAGGATCCGTCTAAATTAACCGCAGTAGCAGCAACTACGTTGTTTGATCCATCCAGTACATTGATGTAAAGAAGACTTGCAGTGGCGGTATTGATACCAGAACCGTTTACGGTATTGTCTGTAAGACCGTTGGCGTCGTTGAATACATTACCACTTAAACCAGTAGCCAATTGCATAATACCAAAGTTGGCTTCAGCAGTGATGTTACCCGACGTTACAGAAGCGCTTAGTCTTCCGTTTGCGGTTCCGTCGTTGCCTACAAGACCTACATTTTCACCCGTATTAACCCAGCTAGCAGGAAGAGCAGCCGTAGTGCTGTTCAAAGCAGTGGTTAGGATAACAGTGTAGTTGCCCGCAGACAGACCGTTGAAGCCGTAGCTACCATCATTTGCAACGGCAACAGAACTTACAAGAGCGTTTAGATTGTCTACAAGAGTAGCATAAAGTGGAGTGGCAGAAGGATTGTTTATTCCTGTTCCATCTACATTGGCATCGGCATTTACATCATTGTAAATGTTACCTGCAAGGGCGCCTAAGTTCTCACGTATACCGAAGTTCACGTTAGAGGTAGTCGTTCCTGCAGAGATTGTAGCAGCAACCACACCATCCGCAGCACCGTCGTTACCCGACAAGCCTACGTTTTCACCTGTATTCAACCAGTTTACTGGAAGAGAGGCAGAAGTAGAATTTGAAGTAGTGGAAAGAACTACGGTATAGCTACCTGGAGCTTGATCTGTAAAAGTGTAAGTACCGGAGTTGCTTACGGCAACGGTAGCAACCGCTGTGTTGGTTCCATCTACCAAAGTAGCGTAGAGTTGGTTTCCATCAGGATTGTAGATCGCAGAGCCATCTACATCGCTATCGCCATCCATATCGTCGAATACTTTACCAGAAAGGTTGCCCAAGTTGTAAAGGATACCGAAGTTCACATTTGAAGTTGTACTTCCAATGGCAACAGTAGCGGCTAGTTTACCATCTGCATTGCCATCGTTACCTGGAGTTCCGATGTTTTCACCAACATGAATCCATCCAGCAGGAATGCTAGCTGCAGTAGCACCTTGAGAAGTTGAAATAACCACAGAGTAGTTACCAGCCGTTAAGCCAGTGAAGCTATAGGTTCCGTCTCCCGCAACAGCCACATCGCTCACATGAGCGTTTGAGCTATTTAAAAGATTGGCATATAAAGGAGTGGCAGAAGGATTGTTGATTCCAGTACCGTTGATGCTCGCATCTCCGTCGGTATCATTCATAACCTTACCGCTAATTCCACCAAGAACATAACGAATACCGAAGTTTACATCAGTAGTAGTGTTTGCAACCACAACTGTAGCCGCAACAGAACCATTGGCGTTTCCGTCGTTACCTACTAGTCCAACATTCTCACCGGTGTTATCCCATCCAACTGGAAGGGCAGGGGTAGTACCATTTAAAGTGGTGGTGATAATTACTGTGTAATTTCCAGCACCTACGTTAGAGAATAGGTAAGATCCATCATTGCCTACTGCTACAGAAGCTTCAACCGAAGCACCATCTAATAGAGTGGCGTACAATTGCGTTCCATCTGGATTGTAGATGGCTACACCATCTACATTGGCGTCTGCGTTGGTATCGTTGAATACTTTACCAGAAAGAGCACCTTCGTTATTGCGAATACCAAAGTTTACGTTTGAAGTAGTTGCACCTGCGCTTATAGTTGCAGCAACCACACCGTCTGCAGATCCGTCGTTGCCAACCAATCCTACGTTCTCACCTGTATTGATCCAATTAACGGGAAGAGAGGCGGTAGTAGAGTTAGAAGTGGTAGAAAGAACTACGGTGTAATTACCTGCAGTGATATTGTTGAAAGAATAGCTTCCATCATTACCAACCGCAACAGTAGCAACCGCTGCATTACTTGCATTTACCAAAGTGGCATATACTTGAGTACCATCGGGCATATTTATACCTGAACCGTCTACATCCGCATCGGCATCCATATCATCGTAAACGTTTCCGCTTAAGTTTCCAAGGTTGCTGCGTATACCAAAGTTGGCATTGTATACATCCGTTCCAAGTGCTACGGTAACAGCAAGTGTACCGTTCGCGTTTCCGTCGTTTCCGCTTGTACCCAGATTTTCACCCGTATTGATCCAGTTGGCCGGAAGGGCAGGGGTAGAAGAGTTTAAAGCATTGGTTACAACGACACTATAGTTACCTGGAGTAAGATCTCCAAAAGTGTAGGTTCCATCATTTGCTATTGCTACTGAGCTTACTAGAGCATTTAAGTTGTCTAGAAGAGTAGCATACAACTGAGTAGAAGAAGGATTGAAAATGGCTACACCATCTACATCTGCATCATTGTCTGTGTCGTTGTACACATTACCAGAGATAGATCCCAAAGTGTTGCGGATTCCGAAGTTTACGTTTGAAGTGGTAGTACCAATTGAAATGGTGGCTGAAACGATTCCGTTTGCATTTCCATCATTTCCAGTAAGACCTAAATTTCACCCGTGTTGATCCAGTTGGCTGGAACAAAAGGAGTAGTAGAGTTTAAAGCATTGGTTAGAACTACAGTGTAGTTTCCAACCAAAACATCATTAAAGCTGTAGGTTCCATTTGTAGCCACCGCTACTGAAGCAACTGCCGCATTAGATCCGTCTTCCAAAGTAGCATACAATTGATTTCCATCTGGATTGTAGATTGAATTTCCATCTACATTGGCATTTCCGTTGATGTCGTTAAACACCTTACCAGATAAGTTTCCGATGGTTTTGCGAATACCAAAGTTGGCATTGTAAGTAGTTGCGCCTGCAGTAACCGTGGCAGAAAGCAATCCATTCGCTGCTCCATCATTTCCACTCAATCCCACTCTTTCACCTGTGTTCAACCAATTTGTTGGAAGAGCAGCTGAAGTTGAATTTAGAGAAGTAGTTAAAACTACAGTGTAGGTTCCAACTGGAAGTCCGGTGAAGGCATAAGTACCTGTATTTGAGACAGCCATTGAGCTTACAAGCGCATTTGAGCTGTTTAATAGGGTAGCATATAATGGAGTTCCATCTGGATTGTAGATGGGAGTACCATTCACATTTCCATTATTGTCTACATCATTATAAACATTACCTGCTATACCCGATACTTCAACAATACCAAAGTTTACGTTGTTGGTAGTTCCTCCTGCTGTAACCGTAAGGTTTGTAATGACACCGTCTGTTGGGGCTTGAATTCCAGCACTGCTCGCATTCTCACCCACGTTTAACCAACCGCCTGGAAGGCTAGGAGTGGTTCCGTTCAATGTTTGGGTTAGAACTACAGAATAGTCGCCCGCAGATGGATGTAAATCTGTGAAAGAATAGGTTCCATTTACCAAGGCTTTAGACTCAACCAAAACATTGTTTTTAAGTAGAGTGACATAAAGTTGCGTTGAATTAACAACAGAAACGGGGTTGCCATTCACTAAATTATCAATTAAAGCATTGTTGTCTTGATAGACAGTACCGCTCAATGTTCCTGTATTCTCTTTAATACCGAAATTCACATTGTTTGTAGTTCCGCCTGCGGTAACTGTAAGTCCTGTAATCACACCGTCGGTTGGCGCTTGCACGCCCGCAGTACTAGCATTTTCACCCGTATTAATCCAGTTAGTAGGAAGAGAAGCCGTTGTTCCATTTACAGAAGTAGAAAGCACTACTTTATAGTTTGAACCTGCAGGAACATTTGGGAAGCTATAAGTACCTGCTGTTACAGGCATGCTCGCCACCACAGCGTTGCTGCTATTGACTAGGGTTGCATGAAGCTGATTTCCATCTGGACTTGAAATCGTGCTTCCATCTACAATACCATTGGTTAAGCCGTCTGTATCATTGAAAACACTTCCAGATATTGTTCCTAGTTCTTCCCGTATTCCGAAATTAATATTCGTTGTGGTAGAATTAGCAGTTACATTGATACCCGTTACTTTTCCATCTGCCGGAGCTTGAACGCCAGAAGAACCTTTCTGATCTCCTGTATTGGTCCAGCTTGCAGGCAGGCTGCCAGTAGTTGCATTTTGAGTAGTTGCTAAAACAACTGAATAAGTTCCAGCTGTAGGAACATTATTAAATGTGTATGTTCCGTTAGTAATGGCCGTGGTTTGTATAGCTGAACCACCGCTATTTAATAAGGTGGCGTAAATAGGTACTGATGATGGTGCAGAAATGGCAATACCATTCACCAAATTATCCGTTAAGCCATTCATATCGTTATAGACATTTCCGCTAATGGACCCTACTGCACAAGTAGTTCCTTTACAATTCATTACTGATTGAAAGTTTGCAATGGTAAAAGAGGTTATTTGCCCATTAGTACCAGCCTTGGCAGAAAAACGTTGGTTTTGAAGGGAAGTTAAAGTGTACGTTACAGTAAAGCTACCGGCATTTCCGCCGCCAATTCCACTGGTATTGTCTAATTTAAACCCACTGAAAGGGTCACTGCCTAAGTTAGGACCATTCGCATAATTGTAATTCAAGCTTCCAGAAAGTACATTAACAGATACATTTGAATATTTACCAGCTGCTGCTTCAATGGAGTAATGGGATAGTGATTTACAAGAAGGACCTCCACATCCACTGTGATCTACTCTAGCGGTAATGGTGTAAGTGCCATCGCAATTTTGAACTACATCTTGGATAGTTGTGGTAAAGCCACCACCGTTAGTACCCGTAATTTCACAAGCGGCAGGATTGCTGTCTTTTATTCCAAAATTTACATTTTGAACAACTGAACCATTTATTGCTGTAACAGATAATCTTCCATTTGGAAGACGATCATTTCCTGCCCCAGCTCCAACAAATTCTCCTGTATTGATCCAGTTGGAAGGAAGAGTTTGAGTAGGATTGCTTTGCCCAATAGTTGCTGTGGTGGTTGAGATGATTACCTCGTAATTGCCAGCCGTCATGTCTACAAAGCTGTAAGATCCATCGGCGTTCACTGGACGAGTTTGAACCACCTGTCCAGATTGCATTAAGTGAGCGTATAGTTGAACGTTGTTAGGTTTGCCAAGGCCTGAGCCATCAACAATTCCGTTTGTCAGTCCGTCAATATCATTATAAACATTACCTGCAATACCTGTTACGGTAGGGTTCAATGGGTTGTCTGTAAAAGTATTATCTGATAAGCCATAGAATTTAACATCGGCTTGATCCACCCCATTGAAAATTCTTAAACCAAAAATAGGTCCAGTTGCATTAAATATAGAAATTGGAACAACCGTAAAAACCTGAGCTTGATTGCTTTGATAAGG
>JAFMBM010000039.1 GCA_017858515.1 Cryomorphaceae bacterium
TTGAAATTTCTTGATGGAATAATTCAGAACCCATCCGCCTACTACCGACGGTGAATAGGCCAGGGGAGTATTGGTGTAGCGTATGAGATTGCCGTTTTGTATTTCAGAATATTCTAGAATCTGATTGTTCGATAGCGCAAGGTTGGATGAAATTTGCCATTGCTTGTTAATGCTATAATTGCCGTTCAATTCTACTCCAATACGTCTACTGTTGCCTACATTTCTGCGAATGAAATTGCCCACATTGTCTATCTCTCCTGTTAAAACCAATTGATCTGAATATTGCATTAAGTAGGCATTCACCTGAAAGCTTCCCTTTGTGAAATTGCCTCTCCAGCCGGCCTCTATATTGTGCAGTACTTCGGGTTGGGGTTCTCCTGCTAGGTAATCAGAACGATTGCCCTCTCGCTGTGCCAGTGCGTAGGATGTGTATAATTGCTGCTGCTCCGAGAGTACGTAGGAAAGTCCAAACTTCGGATTGATAAAATGCTGCTGATCATTGAAGTCTACTTCTGTGGGTCCTTCATCTGTACCTGTTCCTGAATAGTTGAAAGTGCGGTATTGTAAGTCCGCAAATCCCATCCATTTTTTCCATCTCTTCTCCCATTTTAAATAAAGATTGAAATCGGTTTTTAGCGATCTATTCTCATAAAACCGATCTCCTTGCTCCGATTGGGCCGACCAGCGGGTCCAATCGAGTCTTCCGAAATGATCTCCTTCGTACCTATTCAAACTTCCACCCAACTGAATGGAGTGATTATTCATTCGAGTGCTGAGTTGGAAAACACCTCCGTAAAAATGATTGTCGAGCCAAAGCTGACGGATTAAGTCGGTGGAATTGAGGCTATCTCCGTTTACAACAGAAGGCATGAGGCCGTGTGCCAGCATATCGCCACCTTGAATGTATTGCTGATAGTAGCCCTTGCCTCTGGTGTAGTGCAAGCCCATGGTTAGATTGGTCTTTGAAGACAATTGACGTCCATAATGCAGTTGCATATGATCTTGACCGTAATTATCGGTTTCATCATCATAATAGCCTTGAATACCACCCAATGAATCGTAGAGTGTTCCGGCATAGTTTAGTTGTGGATTATTTCTAAAGCTTAGAGAATCAACTCCATACCAAGCTTGATAGGTTTTTTCTCTCCCTCCAAAGGCAATGAATTGGATGTTTTGTACTTCATCCTGCCAAGCTATTTTGGTTGAATAGCCTCTCAACTCACTAGAAGCACGATCTATAAATCCGTCTGAATGAATATCCGACAAGCGAAGATCGAAACTCAGCCCATTGTCTAGTCTACCGGTTCCCAATTTCAAGGTGTTGCGGAAGCTATTGAAAGAACCCGCTGCTGTTCTGAATTGTGCATAGGGCTTTGTGTTTATTCCTAATGAATTTAGGTTCACACTTGCGCCAAAGGCGCCGGGACCATTGGTAGAAGTTCCTACCCCTCTCTGAATTTGAACACTGTTTAAATCGGAAATCAAGTCGGCGGTATTCACCCAAAAAACGCCTTGAGATTCAGAGTCGTTCATTGGAATGCCGTTCATGGTAACATTTATACGGGTGGCATCGCTGCCTCGAATGCGCATGCCAGTATATCCAATTCCAGCTCCCGCATCGGAGGTAACCACTATAGAAGGCGTTTGCATGAGAATATGAGGAAGGTCTTTCCCACTGTCGAAACGCTGCAAGGCGCTGGAATCTAGATTCTGATAGGTGGTGGGAGTGGTGTTTTGTGCTCGAAGTGCAGTTACTTGAGCTTCCATTAGCAGCGTTTTACTGCTGTCTGTGGAGGTTTGTGCATGGGCTGCTGAGAGCAGTAGTGCAGTGGTGGAAAGAGCGAGAAATAGCTTCATGATAAGATTTCTTATCACGAATAACAGGGGCTATTATCCGCAGGTTAATATAATTTTTGATTCATTTTCCTTGGCAGCATTACCTGCCCAGGTTCAATGGGTATAATCTCAGCCTTTTGGAGGCACCCCTATGAGATGGCGCAAAACTAATTCAAAAAAGCTTCGATTCTTCAATTGCGTTTAAAGCTGATGAAAATCGAGCTTCTCCTTCTCCTTGTACAATTTCAAAGGGTAGTTGGCGCCTCAAGAGTTCGTTCTCATAGATTGAGTGGATCTGCTCTCGTTTGGTTGGATGTTCTCTTAAAGGATCGGCTTCCCAGGCAATATCCGGTTTGCACAGAAGGTATAAGTCTATTTTTTTTTGTTGGAAGGCTTCTTCCAACCATGGATCTACTCTGTTGAAAACGTATTTACTCCAAATCATAAGGGTGAGTAAATCGGTATCCAAAAAGCCGATGGGCTTCGGTATTTTGGCAAACTTCAATATTCGTCTTTGCTGTTCTTCTGCCATGGAACTCAAATCTTCATAGACATAAGTCGGACCGAAGGTTTCGAGGTATTCACGCGCATATTCGGCCAAAGAATAGGTATTGAAGTGCCCAGCCAACTGAAGAGCTAAGCTCGATTTCCCAGTGGATTCGGCTCCGGTTAAACAGATCAACTTCATTGCCATTGATAATAGGCATTTATAGCTAGTGCGGTATAGCAGATAAAAAGGATAACCGTTGGCCACATCTTCCTCATTCCGTAGAGGTAGATAGAAACAAGGTCTATGACAATCCAATACAACCAGTTTTCTCGAAAGTATCCAACCATAAGAAAGGTGCCTATTATACTGAAAACAGTAGTGAAGGCATCTACATAGGGTGTTTTTGCTTGGGTTTTTGATTTGAGTAGAAATCCACTTAGAAAGGTAATCGCTAAACCGAATGCAATGAGTTTTAGATGTACAGACAACTCGAGGGCTTCTTGCAGCAGAATGCCCGATTCTGCTCCCCAATTCATCCAGCCCATAACGGCCATGACTAAATAAAAGAGATGGAGGAAGGCTTCGGCTAACAATCCCTTTTTCCAAACTAAGAAAAAGTACAGACTTGATGCGGCAAAACCAAAGAACCAACTCCAGCGCTGCTCTTCTCCCAAGAAATATGTAAAGGCGAGTGAAAAGAGAACGGCAAGCCATTCTACATAATGCTTCTTACTTTTCAATTTGCTTTTAGATCACCTAAGAGCCATTTCATTACAAAAACACTTTGTCCGGCTTCTTCCCAAGTTTGGGTGGTTTCCTTCTTAAGAACATCCCAGATTAAATTTGAATCTCCCGTAATAAAGGTGGATGTTTCATCTACCCTGATGTGTAGATTGGGGTAGGAGTGGAGTCTATCTATGAAATCCTGAATATAATGCAGATAATCTGAATGCAAAGGATATAAGCTTATCTCTATGCTTATGATCATATTATGAATTGCCTATGGCTTGCTTAAGCTGACTGATCAGTCCGGGATCTTTTTCAAGGGCATTTCCCACTACAACAACCGTAGCGCCTGCTTTTGCTGCTTTGCCTGCTTGTTCGGCTGTTCTAATTCCTCCTCCCACAATAATTGGAAGGTCGGTAGCTTCTCTTACGGCAGAAATAATTTCAGCCGAAACAGGGTTCTCAGCACCACTTCCTGCGTCTAAATACAACAGTTTAAGACCTAGCATTTCGCCCGCCATGGCAGTACATACGGCTATTTCGGGTTTGTTGGCCGGAATGGGAGAAGTATGACTCATATAGGAGGCTGTGGTTGGTTTTCCGCCATCAATGAGCATATAACCTACCGGCATTACTTCTAACTGGGTTTTGCGAATCATGGGAGCTGCAACCACGTGATGGCCGATTAATAATTCTGGATTTCTGCCTGAAATGAGCGTAAGAAAGAGCAAAGCGTCTGCTTTATTGCTTATTTGTAGAAGGCTACCAGGGAACAAAACAACCGGCTTTTTAGACCTTTTTTTTAATCCATCTATGGTTTGATCTAGCTTTAATTCTGTAACTAAACTTCCGCCTACAAAGAAAATATCCGACTGATTTTCAGAGCTTTCAACTATCTTTTCTAGATGTTCTTCTGCCGCTTTATCGGGATCAACCAATATAGAAAGCAGGGTTCTGCCTTCCTCTCGGGCCTTTTCAATAATGCTTAAAACAGAAGTAAATGAGTCCATCATAATCCTAAGCGCAAACCTACCTTTTATCCCCCGATTTGACAATATCTAAGCGCTCAATACACCATATAATTAATGCATTATCATGAATTTTATGCTGAATACCTCCTTTTAGGGATTCATTCGGAAACTGAATTTCGAAATTATCAAGTGAATTAGGCTCTGTACTGCATACTTTCATATCCGCTTTGAAATCGAGTTTTCTGCGACCGTGCATTTTGTATCCACATTCTTTTACGCCCCAAATCCACAATCCTGGATTGGGCTTCATGAATTCAAAAATTCTTTCTTCATCGGCACGAACAAATTTGTGTTTCACTCTACTTACATCTCTAGAAATGTCTTCCACATCGATTCCCACTTCGGCCGTTTTGTGAATAATAGCCGCTCCAAATTGGTGGTTATGACTCAGACTCACCTTATAATCGGGGTGAAGGGGCTTTCCTTTAGAGGTGTAATTCAGTCCATCTGCATTGATATTTAACATTTGAAGCGCAACGCGCGCGCTCAAAAACTCAATTCTTTTCTTAGGGTGTGGAATCAATTGAAGGCGTTCGTGGTCAATGGTGCTGAGGTTTACATGAGAAAGCAAGATCTTTTCAGACTCCTTTACCTCCCATACAGCAAGCTCCGAATCTTCTTCAATTTTATATTTAAGTACGAGTGGCATGAATGAATTTGGTTTCTTTTGAACTCAATGAGCTGGAAGATGTTAGTTTTGCAAACTCTTAAAGAAAGCAATTTAAACAAATGAGTACATCCACCTCACAATTGCCCTACAAAGTAAAAGACATATCTCTTGCTGAATGGGGTAGACTAGAAATTGAATTGGCCGAAGCAGAAATGCCCGGTCTTATGGCTTTGCGCGAAGAATTTGGCGCAAGCAAACCACTAAAAGGCGCACGCATTGCGGGATGTCTTCACATGACTATTCAAACTGCAGTATTAATAGAAACACTTGTAGAGCTCGGAGCAGAGGTTACTTGGTCTTCTTGCAATATATTTTCAACGCAAGATCACGCTGCTGCGGCCATTGCTGCTGCGGGTATTCCTGTTTATGCTTGGAAGGGAATGACCGAAGAAGAATTCAACTGGTGCATAGAGCAAACGCTCTATTTCGGTGAAGACCGTCAGCCATTGAACATGATCTTAGACGATGGTGGCGACTTAACCAATATGGTTTTTGATCATTATCCAGAACTGGTATCGGGTATACGCGGATTATCTGAAGAGACTACTACGGGTGTTCACCGTTTGTATGAGCGCATGAAAAACGGTACTTTGGTTATGCCGGCGATTAACGTAAACGACAGCGTTACCAAAAGCAAATTCGACAATAAGTACGGTTGTAAAGAATCAGCTGTAGATGCCATTCGCAGAGCAACCGATGTTATGATGGCCGGAAAAGTTGCGGTGGTTTGTGGTTACGGAGATGTGGGTAAAGGAACAGCAGCTTCTTTGCGCGGTTCGGGTGCTCGTGTTATCGTTACTGAAATCGATCCTATTTGCGCTTTGCAAGCCGCAATGGACGGTTATGCGGTTAGAAAGTTAGATTCGGTGGTAGGTGAGGTAGATATTGTAATTACTGCAACCGGTAATAAGGATATCGTTTCTGAACGCCACTTCCGCGCTATGAAAGACAAAACTATTGTCTGCAATATTGGTCATTTCGACAATGAAATCGATGTGGCTTTTTTAAATTCTCAATTCGGTTCTTCTAAGGTTACCATCAAACCTCAAGTAGATCGCTATACCATCGACGGAAAAGATATTATTCTTTTGGCTGAAGGTCGTTTGGTGAACTTAGGCTGCGCTACTGGTCATCCTAGTTTTGTAATGAGTAACAGCTTTACTAATCAGGTGTTGGCTCAACTTGAGTTGTGGCAGAATGCTAGCGCTTACAAGAACGAAGTATATACTCTTCCAAAGTATTTAGATGAAAAGGTGGCTCGATTGCACCTCGCTAAAATTGGTGTAGAATTGGAAGAGCTTCGCAAAGATCAGGCAGACTATATCGGGGTTCCGGTAGAAGGTCCATTCAAGCCTGAGTACTATAGATACTAGTCTCTTTCCTTTCTTAGGATAGTAAAATCCAAAGCCGTCTCAGAAGGAAATCTGAGGCGGCTTTTTTATTGAGATCTATTCTCTTCTTCCTCTTTTTCGAAATATGAATGAACAGAAAATGAGCCGATTAAGGCGGATGGGCTAGCTCTTAGGATATCAAAACTCTAAGCCTAAGTTCATAGATCTCTTTTTTATTCCTCCCAACTATTCGGTATTTTATCCAATCGCTAGGGCAGTCGATGCACTTTAACGTTATTTGTGGCTTCCAAACAATAGCATGAAAATCAAAGTTCTTCAAACTATTCGTCAGGGCCAAATTGGTGGAGGCGAACGCCATGTTTTAGACTTGGTGAAGGGAATGGATAAATCCATCTATGAACCTGTTGTGCTTTCTTTTACAGACGGTCAAATGATCCAAGAGCTAAAGGAGAGTGGAATTGAAGTTCATGTTATCTACACAGAAAAAGCCTTCGATCGTTCGGTTTGGCCGAAAGTCACCGAATTTGCCAAAGACAAGGGCTTTCATATCATTCATGCCCACGGAACTCGGGCCTGCAGTAATAGCTATAAAACCGCCAGAGACCTTAATCTTCCTCTGCTGTACACGGTTCACGGTTGGTCTTTCCACCCGGGTCAGAACCCTATTGTGCGCAATCTGAGAAAGTTCTTCGAGGGACGCCTAATTGCCAAAACGGCGGCCACTCTTTTTGTGTCCAATGAGAATCAGGCTACTGGAATTAAAGAATTCAAACCTAAGAAAGCCCGTGTGGTTAAAAATGGCGTCGATCTCTCTCGTTTTCGGTTGGATGTGGTTTCGGAAGTCCGCAGTGAATTAAATATTCCAGCGGATATTTTCTTGATTGGCTATATCTGTAGAATCACCTTGCAGAAAGATCCTTTTACCTTGATTGAAGCCATGGCGATTGCCGCTAAAGCCAATCCAAGTCTTCATTTGCTTATGGTAGGAGATGGCGACTTAAAGCAAGAGGCCTTGAGTAAAATAGCCGCTCTAAAAATTTCAGATAGAATCACTTTTACTTCCTTCCGAATAGATATTCCTCAGGTTTTAAAAGCTTTAGATGTATACTGTTTACCCTCGCTTTGGGAAGGATTGCCCATTGGTGTTTTGGAAGCAATGGCTATGTCTTTACCTGCCATCGCCACTCCGGTAGGGGGTACCTCAGAGCTGATTGCCCAAGGCGAAAATGGATATTTAATTCCCGAGAAGAATCCACAAAAATTAGCTGAAAGAATCTTGGAATTGAGTATGAATAAGCCCCTTTGTGAAAAAATGGGGAAACGCTCTCGGCAGATTATAGAGAATGAGTTTTCCATCGCAAACTGCGTGGCAGGAGTAACTGCGGTTTATCAAGAGGTTTTGAAGGCTTAGGTAGAGCTTCTTTGCTTTTTTAGGTGGATGAAATCTCAGAGAAAGCAAAGGCTTTGTAATTCACGTTGGAGAAGGTAATTCAACTGTAATAGCTTGCTCAACTTAGCATGGTCTTATAGTAGGCCAAGTGCTCTATTTTCGCAGAAAGAAGTGCTAAATTCAAAGAAAAGTGATAACACTTTTATACAGGCGTTTAGGTTTTTAAAGTGAAGCATAAAGCTTTCACAACAGAAGTGGTAGGCTAGTCAACAAGATAAGTTGGATATACAACATCCTATGAAGCTTATGCCGCAAAGGTCGCAGGGTGTAATGCAGAGCGATTTGGTTTTACCGCAGTCCGTGTAGACCATTACACCAGAAGTTTTCTATTCTTCGCAAGGCTCGAAGAGCATCTGCTAAGAGGTTCGGCTTTATAACACGTCTTGAAGACCATTTTACACGCTAGTATTCTTCCAATGCAAGCTGTGAAGACTTCATGCTGTTTTATCCATTCAAGAGTTTTAAGAGCGGGTTCTTTGTCTTAACAGAGCGTGAAGACCACTCCACACTAAAAAAAGCCTTCTAAACATCCCATCTCCCTCTTTGTCGCAGGGTTCGAAGACCATTTGCATGCTGCTTCCCTCTTTATCGCAAGGCTTGAAGGCCGCTTACACGGCTTGAAAGCTTATTTCACACATGGTTTCAGTTTTATGCGCAGGATGTGATGATCAAGAGAGCAAGTCCGAACGGATATACAACAAAGCTAATAGACCAACTGACCCAGTATAAACCAGTATGAAACAAGGCTTGAAGACCAAGCATTAATTCCTAATTCGCTCTATAACATAGGTTTATATAAAGATTAGAATGGAGTAAGCCGAAAGTAAAAAATGAAAAAAGCCCTCTTGTTGGAGGGCTTTACAATTATAAACGTCTATTTTTTACTATTTATTTGGCGTAGCTCACTGATTTAATGGCCTCAATTAGCCTTTGAGCATTAGGAAGATACTCTTCCACCAAGGTAGGGGCATAAGCCATTGGAGTATCGGCGGAGCAAACACGAATAATAGGCGCATCTAAATAATCGAATGCACGTTTTTGAACCATGTAGGTAATCTCGGTAGAAATATTTCCTAAAGGCCAAGCTTCTTCCAACATTACCAAGCGGTTGGTTTTCTTCACAGATTCTATTACTGTATCGTAATCAATCGGACGAACGGTTCTTAAATCGATGATCTCGCAAGAAATACCTTCTTCAGCCAAAATATCAGCCGCTTCGTAGGCTACTTTAATGATTTTACCGAAAGAGACAATGGTTACATCTGTACCTACTCTTTTTACATCGGCTTTGCCTATTGGAATAAGGTATTCCTCTTCAGGCACTTCCATTTTATCTCCATACATCTGCTCAGACTCCATGAAGATAACAGGATCGTTATCGCGAATGGCAGATTTTAATAGACCTTTCGCATCATACGGATTGGAAGGAATTACCACCTTGAGTCCAGGAGTATTGGCGAACCAGCTTTCGAAGGCTTGAGAGTGTGTAGCGCCTAACTGTCCTGCAGAAGCAGTAGGCCCTCTAAAAACGATAGGGATGTTAAATTGCCCGCCGCTCATTTGTTTCATCTTAGCTGCGTTATTGATAATTTGATCAATAGCCACCAAGGAGAAATTGAAAGTCATAAACTCAACAATGGGTCTGAGACCGTTCATTGCAGCTCCGATACTAATTCCAGAGAATCCCAATTCTGAAATGGGGGTGTCTAAAACCCTTTTAGGACCAAATTCGTCCAACATACCTTTAGATGCCTTGTAGGCACCATTGTATTCGGCCACTTCTTCGCCACACAAAAAGATATTAGGATCTAATCTCATTTCTTCGCTCATTGCTTCAGCAATGGCTTCTCTAAACTGTATAGTACGCATAGGTTTTATTCAATCAGTTGGCTAAAATAATTAGAAATGCTTGGCTGAGCATACTAAGTGTATTCTCTACGCTAAGCTTTTTAGCGTTTTTTATTCCTGAACCTTATGAGAGGCATCGCAATAGGGAAGTTTTTGAGACTTACCACAACCACAAAGCGAGAAAGCGGGTGGATGGGGAATACTGTTTCCTTCTTCGTCAGTCAGGTTAACGGCGCCTTCAATGCGAATGGGGCCTGCTGATTTTCTGTAAATTCTAGCTAATTCGTTTTCCATAGTAAGTGTTGTTTAAATAACGTTTGTCAAATAAAAAGGGAGCAAAGGGAATAAGCGAGGAAATAAGTCCGAGGAAAAGCACCTTTAAAGACCACTTGAATTGGAAATAGGCGTAAAACATCGCAAATAGGTAAGCAACAAATAAAAAGCCATGTAACCAACCTACTATTTTGTTGGGCCAAAAGATATCCAACTGATACTTCAGCGGCATTGTAATGGCAAAGGCTAAATAAGAACAGCCCTCGGCAATGGCTATAGCTGAAACAATTTTTCGATTCCTCATATTCTGTACAAAGAACCGCTATTCGAATGAAAAGTTTGTTATATCGCAGCCACGTTTTTCATAGCTCTTAGAACAATAGGAGGAGTAAGGGATTTTACTATACTGTAGACACGTTCTTTCCCTTGGGTTTTAACGGAGTTTTTGTCTTGCAGATCTCCCGTACGAGCCTTCCACAGGGTATAATGTTTGTCTACATCGGTTAAGATTTCTTCCTTAGGTCTTCCGTTAGAATAGAAGTAGAGTGCGAGAGACTTGCGGCTCCGATCCGCTGGGCAAGTCAACGGATCGGGATGCCCATGATAGGAATAGGAAGTACAATTGAAGAGCGCAAGGGTATTAAATTCGGGAAGAATACGTTCCACACAATGTTCCATATTCTTATCCCAAAGCTCGAAATGTCCACCATATTCTTCGCGCCAATCTTTGTTTAAGTAAATGAGGGCATTTATTCTTCTGTCTAATCCGTTGTGCGGATGCTTGTTGAAATCGGCATGTATTTTTAATAGCCCACCGGGCTTCACCTCGTGCATACTTCCTCCTACAAAATAAGGGTCGCCAATAAGGGTTTCTTTTATAGAGGTTAATTCTTGTAGAAACTCTAAAAAGGGTTGAGAATTGAGAAAGTGCATGAACTCCTTGGTTTTTTTACCAAAGGTGAGCTCACCAATTCCCTCTAACTTCTGCTGTCGCTTATCGTTGAAACGTCGAATGTTCATTTTTTCCATGTCTGGAAACTCTTCCAACACTTCATTGAGTAGGTTTTCTTCAAAGAAGTTTTTGAAAGTCATATTAGGAAAAGGGGCCTTATTGAGGTAGGATTCCTTGAAATAGCTTGCTACGGATTTAAGATCGCGGTACTCGGGTGAAAGAAAAATAGACATGCGCTCTTTTTTTAGATGACTTTGTAGGGAAATGACTCTAAATTATAGGCAAATGATTGAGTTTTGCCTATAGTCAGTCTACTACCAAGTGTTTTTTTCTGAACACACTAGGTATTTGCTACCATCTAATCATAATGCGCTATAAAACACGATTATAGCGCAAATAATTGTTGATAAAGGGCGTAAATTGTTAATAACTACAGTTAAAAAAGTAGGTGTATTCACGCAATAAAAAAACACTCGCTAGCGAGTGTTCCTTCATTTTGAATACTGATATGTCTATATAGACTAGCTCATTTTTTTCCTATTGCCTTCCAAATAATGGGCGGAGTAAGGTCTTTTATGGCTTCTTTAAGCTTTTGCTTTGATGAAACTTTAAATGCGGATGCGTCTAGATTGTCACCCTGTCTTGCCTTAAATAAGGTGCTGTGATCTTCTAAATTATGATTCACTTCAGAGGAAGGCCTGCCATTAGAATAATAGTAGAGGGCAAGAGATTTACGGCTTCGATCATCTGGGCAATTCAAAGGGTTTGGATGTCCGTGATACGAAAAGTCTGTGGTAGAGAACATAGCCAAAGTATTGAACTCAGGCAATATTTTGCTTACGCATGCGGTCATTTCTGTATCCCATAGCTCAAAATGCCCACCGTATTCTTCCTTCCAATCCTTATTCAAATAAACCAATACATTGATTCGTCTATCTAAATGCGTCTTGGGATGTTTATTGAAATCGGCATGAATCTTTAATAGTCCACCTTTCTTGATCTCATGCATTCCTCCTCCAACAAAGTATGGATCTCCGAGAAGAGGTTCTTTGATGCCAGTTAATGCTTGAAGAAATTCTAAAAAAGGTTGGGAGTTCAAGAAGTGCATGAATTTCTTGGTCTCAGGGCCAAAAAGATTTTCGCCTTTTCCCTCTAGTTTCTTTTGGAGGGGATCGTCATACCGATTGACATCTTTCTTCGATAGATCTGGAAACTCTTCCAGCACTCGGCTGAGCATTTCTTGATTGAAGAAATTTTTAAAAGAACCACTAGGAAATGGTTGAGCTTCAATGTATTTAGAGTGAAAATTTGCGGCAACAGCTCTTAGGTATGCGTATTCTTAGGATAGATATTCATGCATAGGTTAGGGTCTGTGAGTAAGACATTAAAAATAGAATTATCATTTAATCACTGGAAGAAAAACTTCTTTTTATTTAAACAGGAGCTGAAGCAGCGGTTTTCAGTTGATATATGATTATAAAAGTAATTATTGGTGTAAGAACTACCGTCCAAATAATTAGGGTACTGATTATGCTAAGACTTCCATTTAGCACTGCTTTCCACCGACTGAATTGACTGAATTCTTTGAAAGCATAGAGGTACATCAAAAAACCTAGACTATAGAATATGTATGCCCCAGTAAGGCTCCACTCTGCAATAATTAAAAACGGAATAAACAGAATATTGAAAATCGAGCTAACGAAAGTTTGAAAAACCATATTCTCGCCGAAATTGAGTCCACTCTTTTTGGTGAAAAGCCAACTAAAAAATGCAGCAAATGGTATGAATGACCATATTAGAATATTAAAATATTTTAGATAGAATTGATTATAGGCAACCATGAATTCTTGAATTTCGGGTCGGTTTGGTTGAACAACGCCCTTTTTTAAAGCGTCCATCATTGCATCCCCACCGCTTGTGTAGTTAAAGAAAAGTAGGGCTGCTGCGGTGGTTAGAATAAGTACTCTAAAGGGCGACATAATTTTATATCGAGCCACACCCAAGTATGCTCTTACCAATTTCCCTGGATTGTAGAATAACTGTACAAGCGTATACAGTCCGCCTCTTTCGAGATTGTAGACTTCCAAAATAGAAGAAATCCAACCCCATAAACTAATGCGCTTTATTTTTTGAACCTCTGTAACCTCAATTTCATCCGGAATAAAGCTTTGAGAACTATTGGGTTCGCTTATTTGCGTGACGTTACGTTTTTCTACTTCCATTTACAGTAACATTTAAAGTTTGGAATCTAAGAGGTAAAGCATGCTGGCCATGGCAGCGCATCCCAGTTCTAATTCGCGCTTATTCACTGCTTCAAAAACATCTGATTTGGCATGGTGATAGTTGAAGTATTCCTGGGAATTTGAATGCAAGCCGAGCTGTAACATGTTTGGGTAGTAATCGAGTAAAGGCGAAATATCTACTCCACTGTAACCTTTATTAAAGCGATGCAATTCGTAGGCAACCAGCTCGGGTTTAAGACTTCGAATAAACTCTAACTGTTTATCAGATCCTCGTACGTCAAAGCCCAATGGACTAAAGGCGCCTCGATCGCTTTCGATGGCTGCAATATGTTTTTCCTTGTTCTCAGAGGCTGCCATTGCATAGGATTTACCGCCGAAGTTTCCATTTTCTTCATTCATGAAAAACACACATCGAAGGGTGTGTTTGGGCGTATAGCCTAAGCTCATCAAGAGTCGGAAGGCTTCCATAGAATGGATAATTCCAGCACCGTCATCATGAGCGCCTTCGCCTACATCCCAGCTATCTAAGTGCCCGCCCAAAGTAATAATTCCTTCTTTTTCTCCTTGCCATTCTCCTATAACATTGTAAGTGAGCTTATCGGGTTTTAGCTCACAATCCATTTCCATGCGAATATGAATCTTCGATTTGGTCAAGAGATTCTCTAACAATTCAGCATCTCGGGAGCTTAAGGCTGCCGCAGGAACGGCTTGGCCATCGTCGTTGTCCATACTTCCTGTATGAGGATGATCGTCTACTTCTTGAGCAAGAGAACGAATAAGCACTGCCTTTACTCCAAACTGAGTAGATTTTGCAGCCCCATTCCAGCGTTGATCAATGCAACCGCTATAGGATTCAAAGGTGTTGATGTTTTTCTGGTCGAAGGCTTTCGTAAAGAAGACAATTTTTCCTTCCAACTGGGCTCTTGAATATTTCTTTAAATCTTCGGGAGATTCCATAGCAATCAACTCACCATCAATAAGTCCGTTGGTGCCTTTCGACATTCCTAATGCAATAATATTGAGTTTAATAATTCTGCCATTCTCATCGATCGCCCAAGCAGATTCTTTGGTGCCTCTTGTCCAATGAGGTGCGTAAAAAGCCTGAAGGTAGACGCTGTCGAACCCAAATCTTTTCAAACTTTGCTCGCCCCATACTACCGCCATATCTGCTTCAGCTGATCCCGTAACTCGAGCGCCAATGTCTTTGCATAGGCTTCTTAAATCACCATAAGACATTCCCTTTTCCAAGGCTTCATTGTAAATAGAACGTATAAAATCTTCTTGAGTAGTTTGACTAACAAGAGAGAAAGTGCACAGCATAGCGAATGCAAGAAGCAGCTGTTTTTTCATGTAGAGGAAGTTTGGGTTGGAAGACAACAGGGCATACTAGAAAGGATAACCGATGGCTAGATTATAGGTGAACTCAGAGAAGTTGAAAGGTCTAAAAAACAAACGACTGCTTTTTCCTTCTGGAAGATAAGGGCTAACAATGGGATAGCCAAGATCTAGGCGTACTACGAAGAAGCTGAGGTCGTAGCGCACGCCAAAGCCTGTTCCCACGGCAATTTCCTCAAGGAATCGGTCAAACTCGAAATAGGTTTCTGGCGTAAGGATGTACTCTTTATAAACGGGCAAATCTCTTTGAATAATCCAGATATTCCCAAAATCAACAAATACGGCACCTTTTAGCGCCTTGAAAATATCAAAACGGTACTCGACATTTCCCACCAATTTAAAGGGAGCAATATTGATTAGATCGTCTCCATCTTCAAAGGAGCCTGGTCCTAATCTATAGGCTGGCCATGCTCTTATATCATTGGTACCACCCGCGAAAAACGATTTTTCAAAAGGAAGGATGTACGATCCATTTCCATACCCAAATAAAGCACCCGTAAAGGCGCGAAACACCAAGTATTGCTTGGATGGAAGTTCAATATAATATCGAAAATCGAAATCCAGTCTGGCATACTGGGTTGCCTGTACTCCAAAGACGGTATTTGCCGTACTATCGCTTTCCGCTGGCTTGGAAATCAATCTGCCCGCCAAATTTCCCGCCGTTTCGGCATTTACCGTAAAAAGAGTGAAGTTCTTTTTTTGAGTTCCTACCTTACCATTGTAATTGAAGGTATAGCGGGAACCGATACTTACAACCGATTCAAATCCGGTTTTAAATTGAAGGTCGGCGGCAAAATCTGGATCTAGGTTGAGCACATTCGTATAGCGCCAATCCATTAGAGTTAAGGTGTGATGCTTGGAAATGCTTTCGGTCCAATCGTAATAGAGTCGAACGTTGAACAATACTCTGGAGAATTCTTGCCTTTCCTGCCAAAGGATATCAAAGGCTACCCCAGACCGCGGATTCATTCTCTTAGGAAGTAAGCCAAATGTGTTTACAGGAAGTAGAAACTTTGGGAACTCCAAGCTGGTTTCAATTCCAGCCTCTCTGGTATTAAACAATTGATCACCATATCTAGAGTTGTATTGAGCTGCAACAGATCCTTTCAATCGGATGTTAAAGATTTCGCCTCCTTTGAATAGGTTTCTGTTAATCCATCCAAAACTTCCTTCAATTCCAAAATTCCCAGAGGTATTGGTTCCTGTTAGTTCAGTGGTAAAATTATTGGGTATGAGCGGTTTTAATCGAATTTCAGCTATCAATCCCTGCTTGGTTGTGTCGATCGGATCCGGTCGGAAGGCTATTTCAGTAGATTGAAAAATCTTTAAACCGAGTAAATGCCTATAGCTTTCCTTTATTTTACTCTGTTGGTAGATATCTCCTGGGTTAAAGTGTAAGGCCTCGGCGGGCACTCGTTGTCGAAGAAAAATCTCTTCTTCTCTGTAGACATAATCATAGACATCGAATTGTTGTGTATCAATAATAGCTTCATTTTCTTTCGCTATGCTGTAATTGGGGTCGATAAAGACCCTGTTTATTTTAAAGGGAAGAAAGGGCCTTGTATAAATGGAGTCTTTGGATTCAATAATGCGGTCGTCTATCCTCATCAGAAGCTCTACCGATTTGTTGGATCCAGTAGTATCCGCTATATAGCGAATACCTTCTACAGGGAATGCGAAAAATCCTTTCTCTCTAAGGAAGCTTGCAATTCTTTCTCGTTCCTTATCAATTATTTGTGCGTCGTAAGGCATTCCCTCATAGAGTAGGCTAGTTGCCATAAACTGAGTAGCCCATCTTTCTATTTCGGGAGAATTGATTTCAAATGAAACGGAATCGATATAATACCGTGGACCTCGATAGAGTTCATATCGAACTTTTGCCCTTTTATTGCCATTTACATTGATTTCCCAATGCGATTCATTTTCAAAATAACCTTTGTTGAATAAATAGGCACCCAGTTGCTGAGCCGAGGTATTCACCAGGGCTGAGTCGATTGTAACGGGAGGTTTTCCCATATTAATCCAGAATTTTTTCAGCCCTTTTTTGGCATTAGGATCGCCGAGATTGTAGAGTTGAAGGGATAGCCGAGGTCCACCCAGGAGTCGTTCGTTAGGCTGTTGCCTTATAATAGAACGCATTTCAGAACCCGCTTTTTTATTGTCAACGAATAGCTCGTTTTCCATCAGCAATAACTGATTCTTTGGCACCCATTTCACCAAAGAACAGCTACTTAAGGTCCACAAGACGAGAAGCAGCTTAACGAGAAAAAAGCTATGTGATTTAATTTGCGAATGCATATAGTACCTTGCGAAGATAATTCTATGATCGACACTCTTAGCAAGGCAGATATTAAGCGAATTCGGTCGTTGAGACTGAAGAAGAATCGCGACGAAATGGGTTGGTTTCTAGCTGAAGGAGAGAAGCTCATCCGTCAGTTTATTCTGTGTGGAATGAAAGCGGTTCTTATCGTAGGCACTGAAGAGCACCCTGATTTCACGGCTTTAAAACAAACCGATTCGAAGACTTTTAAAGACTTGAGTCAATTGGATCATCCATCTGGACTCTTGGCACTTTTTCAAAAGCCGAACTTCCAAAAGCTAGAACATCCTCAAAGGGTAGAATTCTATTTTGAAGATATTCAGGATCCTGGAAATTTTGGAACCATTTTGCGCACCGCTAGTTGGTTTGGTTTGCAGAAAATCTATTGTTCACCGTTTTCGGTAGACCGATTTAATTCTAAAGTGGTACAATCTAGCATGGGTTCGATTGCTCTAGTTGATGTGGAAGAAATTTCGGTGGAAGGCATACTTTCTCGCTGGAAATCAGAAAAGAGAAAGGTCTTTACAGCCGATATGCAAGGCATCCCATATAAAAGCATAGATTCAAATTCTAACCAAATTGGGGTAATTCTCGGAAACGAGGGGAAGGGGATTTCTGCTGCACTCCGCAAAGAAATTGAGTATTCAATCCAGATTCCGGCTCATGAAAATTCTAAAATGGAATCATTAAATGTCTCCATTGCAGCATCCATACTAATGAGCCATTTTTATTAACCCACCATTACGTTGGTTTTTGGGTATTTGTAGTCATTGCTCTCACGTCGATTGCTCAAAGCAAAAGCTAGGGTAAGAGTGCCAATTCTTCCTATAAACATGGAAAACATAATGATTGTTTGTCCCCCAGTGCTGAGTTGGGCGGTAATCCCAGTAGATAATCCTACGGTACAAAAAGCAGATACCTGTTCGAAAACCAACTGATCGAGCGGAATCTGACCATCTGTAAGACTAAGAAGGAAAGAACCCAAGAAGATAAGGCTCAGTGAGAAGAGGAAAATAGATACGGCTTTGTTGAGCAAATCGAAGGGAATGGTACTTTTAAAAACTTCCAGTCTGTCTTTTCCACGAATAGTAGAGTAGGCAGATAATAATACAAGGGCAAAAGTGGTTGTTTTTATTCCCCCTCCTGTTGAACCAGGATTGGCACCAATGAACATTAGAAGAATCATTAAGAGCAGTGTGCTGGTTCCCAGCATGCCAAAATCGACTGTGTTAAACCCAGCCGTTCTTGCTGTAATAGATTGAAAAAAACAATGGCTGATCTGCATTAAATAATTCGAATCACTCAAAACTCCATTTCTTTCTATGGCAAAAAAGAGAGTCGCCCCTATTAGGATGAGGAAAACAGTGCTGTATATGGCAATTTTCGTTTGCACTTTTAAATGCACCCAAGGTTTTTGGTAGCGTTCTCGCATGGTTGAAATGGAGAGTAAATCGCCCAAAGCAGGAAAACCAAACGAGCCAAATACAATAAGAAGAGCAATGATTAGTTGCAAACTAGGCATTTGCAATAGGGGCGACGCTAATCCATCTGAGAAAAGCGAAAAGCCGGCATTATTGAAAGCAGAAATGGAATGGAAAAGGGAGTAGAAAAGCCGTTGCCCTAAATGCGAAAATTCGATATCACCCCAACTAAAGAAGAGCAAGGCCGTTCCAATGCCTTCAATTATTAAGCTAAAGCTGAATATTTTGCGAAACATTGCCTCCGTTTGGTCTAGGGTTTCAATATTGAAGTTTTGCTGTAAAAGGCTAGTGTGCTTAATTCCAAATCCGTTCTTCGTGAATAGAGCAAATACAGATGCAAAAGCGATGATATTTAATCCACCCAATTGTATCAATAGCATAATGACCAAATGTCCTTTTGAACTGTAGAAGGTAGCCACGTCTACTGTATTTAGTCCTGTAACGCAGCTGGCGCTAATAGAAGTGAATAGGGCCGTTTGAAATGAATTCATCTGGCCGGAAGTATTCATCTCGGGTAGCATTAAAAGTCCAGTTCCCACAGCCACGAGCACAAGAAATGAAAAAGTGAGTAGTTTGGGAGGCCCTATATTGAGCTTGGGAAGAACGTGACTGGCCTTTCCAGTTTCCAAAGCAACAATCACCAATAAGTAGACTTGAATAAAAATTAAGAGAAAGTCGTCGAGGGATTTAAATCCCAGCCATTCTCCAAAAGAGCTGATTATAAAGTAATTGAAAGCGTATCGACTGAATGCGTTTAGAACAATTAAGAGAATGAGGAGTCCTTCGATCCAAGTAGATTTTAAAAATCTTCTTGGATGGAAATCGTAAAAAATCCGTAAAAAGTACTTGAATACATAGAATCCGAGACTTAAACGAATAATACGAGCTATCCAAATGCGCTCTATTGCAGTCACTTTCACTCCATGATAATAGATCAATGCCACAAAAGCGATCAACGAAATAAGAATACTCATAATGCGCAGTCCATTGATCACTTTTTCTTTGTGATCATAGAGGCGAATATTTATGTATTCTCGAATGGCATGAATGCTAAACTTCATTTGAAAATGTAGAAATGAGCGATAGAATGAGGAGGCAAAGGTGTGAAATAGTTTAATGCATTAAACCAAAAACGAAATCGATCAAAGCATTTGCCTTACTTGTTGAGCTACAGCCTCTGGACTGAGTAGATTTAGACAAGCCCAATCTTTCCGAAAACAACTTTTATTTCCGAAAACAGAACAAGGTCTACAACTTAAGTCTTCAACAGGAACTTGAGCATATTGATGACCTTCACCCAAGGGTGAAAATCCTGCGTCGGGATGGGTAGCTCCCCAAATAGAAAGCGTTCGAATGCCTTGTATAGCTGCAATATGCATATTAGCAGAGTCCATGCTGATCATAAGCTCCAATTCTTTCATAGAGCGAATTTCTTCTTTCAAACTTCCAACTTGTACCCTTTGAACATGGTCTAGATCTTTCTCCAGTTGCTTAAGGGCTTCTTGTTCGTCGGGCCCTCCATACAGTAATACCTCGATCTGATGATGATTGAGAATTTCCACCAATTCGCGTGATTTATTGAGGGGCCAAGTCTTTTGCGGATTGGAAGCAATGGGAGCAAAGCCTATTTTTTTGCGACCTTCAATTTGCTTAGACTTTGCTGTTTTCTCGGGATAGGTAAGCTGATATTCCAATCCAATGGAAGCAAAAACCTGTCGATATCCCTCTGAAGTATGCCGCAATGGGGTTCGGTTTTTGTTTTCCAAACGCGTAAATCCTTTTCGTCCAAAACGATCTTTTTCGTAGCGGGCAATTTGAGCATTCGAGAACCAATCGAATAGTTTACAAAGAATTTCAGACCGCATTACATTGTGAAGATCTACAACCCAGTCGAACTTTTCTTTTCGATTTAGTTCTTTAAAAAGCCGAACAATTCCGCCAAAACCCTTGTGCCTTCCGTTGGTGTCGGCAATTTGTATTTTTAGGTTAGGAATAATTTCAACGATAGGCGCAAAAGCTTTCTTGGTGAGGAAGCTAAGCTCTAAGTCAGGATACTTTTTTAAAAGGCTTTGAATTACGGGAACACAAAGCGCTACATCGCCCATGGAAGAAAGGCGAACGATGAGGATCTTCATCCTTTGTCTTTTGAGCTGTATAAACTGGGATTCAGTTTAGGATCATTATACATTTTCATTTGACGGTATACTTTCATCACTCTGTTTCCTTCTTGCAGGTCTTCTAAAAGTTGAGCAATGGCTAAGGTGAGATCACGTCTTTGTTCTTTTAGGATATTCCATTTAAAATGGCATAATTCCATATGATCTTTACCGGCCTCGCTGCGCTCGGCCTCCTGCTTCATATGGTAGAGTTTCAAGGCCAAAATAGACAGACGATCTATGGCCCAAGCAGGACTTTCGGTATTAATACGGGCCGAATCTTTCGTTTTTGTCGATTTAAAGCGCTCTAAAAACAAATTGTCCAAACCTTCCACTTGGTTGGTGCGCACTTGGTTAGAAGCATCTATTCTACGCTTTAATTCTAGTGCATATGCGTTGTCTATCTCAGGCCTGCGAATCTCATCCTCTAAATGCCATTGCACAGAGTCTACCCAGCATTTTGAATAGAATGGCAGAAGTTTTTCATTGTTAAAGGCAGGCTGTTCGGCGTTAATGGAATTGGCGATATGATAGTCTTTCACACATTGATCGAAGACTCGGTTGAGGTTTTCTACTTCCTCCAAAACTATTTCTATAGCCATGGTAGTAATGCTTTTTCAATTCGGTTCATTGCCTCGTTTAAATCTGTTTCCGAAGCGGCGTATGAAATTCGTATAGAGTCTGGACTTCCAAAGGCTTCACCAGAAACCAATCCAACGTGGGCAACTTCTAGCAGATACATGCACAAATCATTACTGCTCTTAATTTCCCTTCCACCTAAAGTGCGATTGAGCCAAAAAGAAATATTTGGAAATAGGTAAAAAGCTCCTCCAGGAAGGCTCATTTTAAAACCAGGGATTTTCGTCAAACGGTCGAACATTAACTTTCTGCGTTTTTCGAAGGCATCTACCATATACTTAACCTCAGAAGGATCGGCCTCTAAGGCACGTATGGCTGCGCGTTGTGCTATAGAGTTCGGAGCAGAGGTAAACTGACCCTGAAGCTTATCGCAGGCCTGAGCAATCTCTAATGGGGCGCCTAAATAACCCAATCTCCAACCGGTCATGGCAAATCCTTTTGACATACCATTTACAGTGATGGTTCTGTCTAACATATCTGGCAATGAACCAAAGCTTCTGTGCTTCCCGTCAAAGCGAATGAGCTCATAAATTTCATCGGAGATTACGTAAACATTCGGATGCTTGCGAATAACGGCAGCAATCGACTCCAATTCTGAATCAGAGTAGACCGCTCCACTAGGATTACAAGGATAGCTAAAAAGCAAAACTCTTGTTTTAGCCGTAATGGATGCCTCTAACTGCTCAGCAGTAAATTTATATCCCTCCTCTGCAGTGGTAGGAATGAAAACAGATTTGCCTTCGGCGAAATCAACGATAGCGGTATAGCTCACCCAATAAGGCGTTGGAACAATCACTTCATCACCCGGATTTACCAAAGCTAAGACGGCATTTGCAATGCTTTGCTTTGCTCCGGTTGACGCCACTATTTGATTTGGAGAATAATCCAAGCCATTATCTCGCTTGAATTTGGCGCAAATAGCCTCTCTTAAATCAGAATATCCCGCAATTGGGGTATAGTGTGAAAAATCTTTTTCAACAGCTTCTATGGCTGCACTTTTTATGAAATCCGGCACATTGAAATCGGGCTCTCCAAGAGTTAATCCAATCACATTGATGCCTTTAGCGGCAAGTTCACGTGTCTTTCGGGCCATCCCAATGGTTTGGGATTCTTCCATATTTAGAACGCGATTTGAGAGTTGATGCATAGTTTTAAGCTAGGGTGCAAAGCTATCAAATTGGAATCTTTAGTTTCAACAAAGGCTTTTGCGATATTTGGGGTTCCAAATAAAGGAATTGGAACACTATGGAAGTCTTTTTAGAAATAATTAAATATATCCTACCAGCACTTTTAGTTGTGCTTATTACCTATTTAATGCTCAGTAGTTTTTTGGATAATGAAGAAAAGCGAAGGGCCTATTTGTTAAGGAAAGAAATGAAGAAGGGAAGCATAGGCGCAAAGTTGCAAGCCTATGAACGAATTGCCCTTTTCTTAGAACGAATTTCTCCACACAGTTTAATGGTTAGAGTGCCTGCGGGAGCTATGAGCGTGTCTTCTTATCAAACCTTGCTTTTAAGAACTATTCGGAATGAATTTGAACACAATCTATCTCAACAAATCTATATCTCAGATGAAGTTTGGAGACAAATTGTACACGCCAAATCCTCTACGGTTGGAATTGTAAATAAATGTGCTTCTGAGTGTAAAGAGAGTGATAAAGGCTTAGAACTCAGTAAAAAAATATTGAATTACGAAATGGAGTTGGAAGTTTTCCCAACCCGTAAAGCCTTGATTTATCTTAAATCTGAAATCCAAAAGGAGCTTTGAGTTAAGCCCGAATCTCCCTTATTTTCTTAATTAACACTTGAGCCATTTTTAAATTGCTTTGATGAGTCCATCCGGCTATATGCGGACTCATCAATACTTTTTCAGACTGTGCTAAATATTGAAATTGATGATTCTCTAAGAGCTTTTTTGAGGCTGAAAAACTGCTGGTTTCAAATTCCAAAACATCCAAACAAGCGCCTAAAACTTTTCCACTTTCCAAAGCCTGAATCAAGTCTGCTGTATTTAGCTGATTTCCTCGAGATGTGTTGAGGATGTAAATGGGCTTTTTAAATTGTTCAATAAATTGTAGGTGGATGTAATTCTTGGTCTCCGATGTTAGTGGAAGGTGAATAGATAAAACATCGGCTGAATTTTGAATTTCAGTTATGCCCACTTCTTCTATATGACTGTGATTGAAATTCGATTTGTATTTATCCCAAACTAAAACACGAACATTAAATCCTTTTAATTTTTCAGCAAAAGATTGACCCATTGGACCATATCCTATAATCCCTACGGTTTTTCCAGAAAGCTCTTCCCCTCTATTTTCTTCACGGCGCCAAATACCTTTTTTTACTTCGTCTGCGGCAGAAGGAAGCTTGTTGAACAGGCTTAGGAGCATGCCGATGGCATGCTCTCCCACTGCGTCTCGGTTGCCTTCTGCGGCACTTAAACATTTAATTCCCTGGGCCTCAGCCCAGGCTACGTCGATGTTTTCCATTCCTGACCCAAAGCGGCCAATGAATTTTAATTTTGGAAATTTTGATAAATAAGGCTCATCCAACGGAAAGCGTGAGCGTATGATAAAGCCAACTGTATCTGAATGGTCTCGCGCAATCTCTTCGGCGTTTTTCTGATATTCTTCTATCGTTTTAAATCCGCTCAATCGCAATTCTTCCAAAAGAGAAGAATGACATTCATCTATAAATACAAGCTTCATTATCTGGGCAAATTAATGGTTTTGCCTTTTGGATACTTTACGCTGTATGAGAACACGATCTCTAGGGTAGCACCCGGTGCAACGGTTTTATTCCAGCTAATAATTCCCGTAGCCGTATTCAACTTGCCGTCTAGAATATCTTCTACTTTAACTTCTATCTGGGCATCGGTACTCAATGGAATACGATCTAGGACTTCAATGTTGATTGCGTCCATTTTAGTATTTCGTATGGTTATTTTATACTGTCTCACCTCCTTAATAGTGCTACCTAAAAGGCTTTTCTTTTGAGCTACGGCAATGGGTTCTCTTTTCACAGAAACACGCTCGTCTCTGCCCATGGCTATTTTTAAACTGTCTGAGGCTATTTGGGTGTTAATTATCGTTTTACCCATGTATTGATCGTTTATATACAAGCCCGCATCTCCGTCTAATAAATCCAAATCTTCCCAGTTGGGGATTGAAGCAAATAAATAGGCCTTATCGTCTAACTCTGGATGAGCTAGGTGGGTGAAATGTGCTTTTACTTCAAAATCACGGATGGGCATGCTTACTTCCTTTCCATCACTGGGTATGCTCTGATTTCGTTTTATTTCATAGGTTAATTTCGTTTCTTCTCTTTTGATTATGGATAATCTACTTATTTCCTTTGAACTAGAGCTATAAGAATCTTTTCCAACTGATCTTGATGGCATATTCTGGATGTATGAGTCACTCATGATTCCGCTCGATTCCACCTGCATATCTCTATTGGTTTCAAAGTCTATATCTACCTCACTTAGTCTAGAATTGATGGGCTGCATATCTAGGGCATAATAGAGTTGGGTTCTATTTAAACCAATATTTAATGCCTGGTATCCTAAATACGAAATCTGCATTAAGTCTGCATTCTGCTTATTTGAAATGGAAAAACTTCCATCGAGTTCGGATGTCCCTCCAGCGATAAGCTGTCGGTTTTTAAAGAGCGCAATGCTGGCAAAAGCAATGGCCTCTCCCGTTCTTGCATTTCGCAATTGTCCCTTCAGTATGTCTAAATATTCATTCGGACTGGCGGGAGGGTAATAGGTTTGGGTTTGGTTTTGGGCTGGATTGCCGAAATGCAATTGAAAAGGGTTTAGAGGTGAAAGCTGATTTCCTCTTTTGGGGTCGGCCGTGCTTAATTCTGTTTTAACATCCTTCCAATCTTCTCCGGTGTTTTGAAAAAGCAAAGCCTTCATTTTTAGTTGGATGGGTGCTGTGAGTCGATCTACTTTAATCTCGTACGTTGGTCTCCATTGTGTATTGGCTGTGAGGTATTTTATTTCAAAGGTATAATTGCCATTCTTCGGAACATCTGCTTTCACCTCTATGATACGGTCTACCTTCTGACGTTTTAAACTGATTCGCATTTGTTGAAATCGCAGTTGATTCAAATCTCTACGGAGGTTTTCTAAGTCTTTTGATATGAGGGCTTTTGAGGCTCTAAGCGCATTGAGCTTTTGACTCATGAAAGCTAAATTTTGTTGGTATCTATCGCTTGGAAGTCCTGATTCGCTTCCTCCAAACTGAGTATTTTGAAGTAGCACTTTCTCCTCAATCTTTAGGATGTCTTGTTCTGCTTCTCTGTCTGTTATTCTCTCAACCTTTGCTTGAATTTTACTTTCTAAAGCAATGGATTTTGATTTTAGACTGTCGTGCTCCATAATGCGTTGGGCATTCTTAATGTCTAAAATCTGAATAGGTGGATTGGAGCTTATTTGGATGGTGCTGAGGTCGAATTCAGATGGAAGCCCGATGAAAACTATATGTTGTTCTCCAACCAAAAGGCTGGATGAGCCCGTTCGAGTAATCCCTGATTCGGTTTTATAAGCTGTTAGCTCTGTTACTTTGGTTTTTACTTCTTGGGCGCTTACTCCTAAAAGTATATGCATAGACAAGAATAAAGACAGCACCTTAGACTTTTTCATCTGTAAAATTTTATGGTTGTTTAACGAGATTCGATCCACTTTCTTGTCAGTAGCAAGAAGTTGGCCACACTCAGTTCTTCAGCACGATTCTTATCAAAACCTAAGTCTTGAAGTAAATCTTCATTTACCGTTCCTTTTAAAGCATTTCTCAGCGTTTTTCTCCTTTGATTGAATGCAATTTTCACGATTTTCTTCAATTCAGAAAAAGGCACATCTTCCCATTCCGTTCGGTTGCGAACCAATTTTAAAACTCCAGACTTGACCTTTGGAGGAGGATTGAAACTTCCTTCTGATACTGTAAATAGGTATTCAACTTCATAATATGCCTGAATGAGAACACTTAAAATACCATAGTCTTTATTCTTCGGTCCGGATGCAATACGCATGGCCACTTCTTTTTGAAACATTCCAATACAAACTGGAATTAATTCTCTGTTTTCTAAGGTCTTAAAGAGAATTTGAGAGCTAATGTTATACGGAAAGTTACCACACAGTTTAAAAGATTGATTGCCAAAAACGGTAGATAAATCCATTTTTAGAAAGTCACCTTCAATAATTTTATCCCTCAGTAAAGGATACGTCGTTTTTAAGTATTCAACAGATTCAGCATCAATCTCAACAAGTTTCAAATCGCTGTCAAAGAGAAATTTCGTCAAGGCTGCCGTGCCTGGTCCGATTTCAAGAATTCGGGTATCTGCTTGAATTTCTAGAGCAGCGGCCATTCTTTCTGAGACAGTAGAATCGGTTAAAAAGTGTTGACCTAAATGCTTTTTTGCTTTAACAGGACCTTTCATGAATGTTTAATTAAACCAGCTCTGCGTAGCAATGCTCTCGGATCAGCTTCTCTTCCTCTAAATTCCTCGTACAATTCATTGGGATCTTTTTGTCCGCCGCTGCTCAATAGAACGTAGAATTTATCGGCCACTTCGTTATTAAAAATACCTTTTTCTTTAAAGTATTCGAAGGCATCGGCCTCTAGAACCTCAGCCCACTTATAACTATAATATCCAGCCGAATATCCCCCTTGGAAGATATGACTAAAAGAGCAAGAAATACTTGTATTCTCTACGGCCTCCAGAAAGTCGAGCCTTGAAAGAATACTTTTCTCCAAGTTTTGCAAAGGCTTTTCAGGCTCGTTTTCTCCATGCCAAAGCATATCTAACAATCCAAATCCCAATTGACGTAAAGTTTGGGTTCCTTGCATATGGTTTGAGGCCGCTTTTATCTTTTCGATCTCTGATGAAGGTAAGACTTCTGCAGTTTTATAATGTTTAGCAAAAAGTGCCAATGCTTCCGATTCGTAACACCAGTTTTCGAATAGTTGGGAGGGAAGTTCTACAAAATCCCAATAAACAGATGTACCTGTTAATGAAGGGTATTTTCCTTCCGCCAACATCCCGTGCAGTGCATGACCCAATTCATGAAATAAAGTGGTAACCTCATTAAAGGTCAACAAGGAAGGTTTGTTTTTTTGAGGTGGAGTAAAATTGCAAACCACAGAAACGAGAGGTCGCATTTCTTTTCCATTCAAATGCATTTGGCTAGAAAAAGAGGTCATCCAAGCCCCAGCTCTTTTTCCCTTTCTCGGGAAGAAATCGAGGTAAAGCCAAGAGAGAATCTTACCCTCTTTATTTACAACCTCATACGTTGTAACATCCGGATGATAGGTATCTATGGTGTTCTTTTCCAAAAAGGAAAGTCCGTATAATTTATGAGCAATCTGAAAAGCGCCATCTAATACATTTCCTAAAGGAAAATAAGGCTTGAGTGCCTCTGAATCAAGTGAAAAAGCCTCTTGTTTCCATTTCTCAGAGTAGTACGCTACATCCCATTTTTTTAACTCATCACAACCATCAGCCAGAGCCCTTCTTTTTAGCTCCTCGATTTCATTGAGGGCAGCTGGTTTTGCATACAGCAGAAGTTCTTCTAAAAAGGTGTTCACTCTTTCTTGAGTTTTGGCCATGCGTTCTGCAAGGGTGAAATGCGCATGTGATTTGAAACCTAGGAGTTTAGCACGATTTCTTTTTAATTCCGAAAGACGATACACTCGATTTATATTGTTGTCTTCCTGAACTAGGGCACGGGAGGAAAAAGCTCTATAAAGCGTCTCTCTGATTTTCCTATCCTCAAGGTAGGTCATCGCAGGAATGTAACTGGGATGTTGAAGCGTAATAACACCATCGCATTGAAGTCCCCTTTCTTTGGCTTCCGCAACTGCAGCTTCCTTTGCAGAATCAGGCAAGCCACTCATCTCTTCTTGTGTTAGTTCTAAAAAGAAACTATTGGTTGCATCGAGTACCGCTTTTCCAAAAGCCAAAGCTTCCATAGATAACTCAGTGTCTATCTTCCTTAGTTCTTCCTTTTGAGTTTCGTTTAAGAGGGCCCCGTTCCTGCTGAATGCCTTCCAAGTTTTTTCTAACAATCGACTTTCAACTGGATTGAGCCTTAATAATTCGCGCCTATTCCAAAGCAGTTGTATGCGTTCAAAAAGCTTTTGATTTAACAAAACATCGTTGCCGTGATTGGATAAGAGAGGAGAAACTTGCATGGCTACCTCTTCTAAAGTATCTGATGTTTCAGCTGAGTGAAGATTGAATAGAACTGAACTAATATTACCTAAAGGAAGACCCGAATATTCAAGGGCCTCTATGGTATTTTGAAAACTAGGCTCCTCCGTGGAATCGGTAATTTTTTCTATTTCAGCTTGTGCCCATTCAATCGCTTTTTCAATGGCGGGTAGAAAATCAGTTTCCTTAATTTCTGAAAAAGGAGGGAAGTAAAAAGGTTCTAATAGGCTGTTTTGTTGCATTGTATTTTGATTAACTATTTGAAGTTAAGAGCTTCTTCGAAAAAGAAAGGTAGTTGTATTGGTTAAAAAAAATGCCTCCCTCTTCGGGAGGGAGGCATTTTAGCGAAATTTCAAACTTATTGAATCACAATCTTTTGATTCTGAATTTGTTTTGAATCATTCAAGATGCGAAGAATATAGGTTCCTGATTTTAATTGCTCTGTGTCGAGTTGAGAATAACCAATCGTCAGTTTTCCAGACTTAACGATCCTTCCGTTCATATCAGTCAATTCCCATTCGCTAGGCAGAGTGGTTTCTACGGTTAATTTGCTTCCAGCTTTCAATGGATTTGGAAATACCTTGTGGGAACCGAAATTCTCATCCACACTAATAGAGGCATTCTGAATGACATTTTGATAGAAAAAACGAGCCGCTTTTGTTAAAATACTGTCGGCTTGAACCAGATTTGACAGTAAATCATGACCCGCTCCTGGGTAGGAGTGAAATGCGCTAGTGGCGCCGATTCGCTGCAATTTTGCATCTACAATTGAGCTTCCATGCATTTCCACAATCGGAGTTCCATTAAACGAGGCGAATCCAATTCCAAATGGAACTACATCATCTGCATCTCCATGGAAGCCTATGGTTGGTACATCGGGCAAATTCACCATTGAAGTATCTAGAATAGCTCCAGCCATATTCCACAATCCAACACTGCGAGAAGGGTAGGATGGGCTGCCATTGTTCCCACCTTCTAATCCCCCTAGACTGCTTAGAGATTGCTGAATGAATGCAGGAGAGCTAGCCGGAATTTTGAATAATTGTGAATGAATCGCTGAAATAGAACCCGCTGAATAGCCGCCAACAATTATGCGATTGGTATCAATTGCATATGGATTGCCATCTGTACGTGCTGATTTATAGAAGTAGCGGATGGAAGCGTTAAAGTCTTGAATGGCCCGTATGGTTGCCTTTTGTAACTCTTGGTCTAAGGCCGAAACATTGGCGAAATTAATTCCAAGTCTATACGAAATGGAGACCGTTACATAACCTCTTTTGGCAAAGCTTTCGCAGATTGCAACAATGTATGCATCGGTTCTAGAGCCAGCCGTAAAAGAGCCTCCATGAGCCAATATCATTAAAGGTCTGCTGGTTTCTGTATCGCCATTGGGCTCGTAAATATCCATCGCTAACGAAATGGGAAAAGTAGACCAGGCGGGGGCCGAGCCATAATTGATTCCAGAGCTCACATCTACTGAACTGAAGACTTCGGTTTTATAGCGCTGTGCTTGAATGGAGAGGCTGAAAATAAGAAGTAGAGAAAAGGCGTATTGTTTGATTTTCATGGCTATTTAGCATTAATGAAACGAAAGTAAAACAATTAATAGGAAGGAGCTTCAATTGAGAAAATCAAAGATTTTCGGTATACGTCTTAAAGTGGTCTAAAATGGCTTGCCATCCCATTTTTTGAAGTTCCGGGCTATTTTGAGATTCTGGTTGAAAAAACTGACTGATTTTCGTTTGTCCGTCTGACTCATTAAAACAGACCAAGACATCGCGACCATCGTCTATAGTGTAAGCAATGTATTCATATTCAACTATATCAGTATAGGTTCCCGAAAAGTCAAATCCCATAGAACCATCCTTGGCTTCCATCCGCCATAAAAACCTTCCACCCAAACTAAAATCGTTCACTGCCTTAGGAGTGTGCGGGTCGTCTGAAGCGCTGTTCCATTTTTCAATATGCCGCTCTTCAATCCACAACTGCCATAGCTTTTTGAGAGACACATTAACGAGTGCGTTTACTTCAATAGATTCAGCAGGGATAGTCAAGTTGTGGTTTGCTTTGAGTTGTCACTAATCTAATGAAAATGAGCAAAACTCACAATTCAAATTTAACTCAACCAATTTTTAAAGGC
>JAFMBM010000070.1 GCA_017858515.1 Cryomorphaceae bacterium
AAGCTGGGAAGCTGAACGAGGAGGGTCTCGAGTTGGAAATTGAGGGTCTCTCGTTTTTATTGGAAAGTCCGAAGGGGAGGCATCGCAAATTCCTTCCAACCAAAAATGGCCTGGAGTTTTGAGGCCTTATTTCCTTAAAAAAAGGGAAGTATGAGAGTGGCGAAATGACCTTCCGCCTAAAAAGTTACGACTCCTATATATGGGGAGAGAAATTCTATAAGGCTGCCTCCTCTCTCGGGGCTTTCTAAGCAATAGAATAAAACCAATCGCTTTTTCCATGCGCAGGCTCTTAGCTGCACATGGTTTACTCCTCATCTTTATGAAGAATGAAACTTCAATCGCACCGATTCCTCCCAATGGTTCTTCCAGTCGTTTTTAAAGTGCTTGAGCAAGCGGCGGTTTACCGACTTTACATAATGCAAACTGTGTACAGAGGTATTGAGGCTTTCTTCTTTGTGATACTTCAGATACAATCCGTTATTCAGACTAAAACGCCAATCGAGTTTGGCTTCGTAGCTTCCTCCTCCCGCCTTTCTCTTGTTGGCGGCGGCCTCTACAATCTTGGCTTCGAGGTATTGATAGTATTGCATCAATTGGGCATGCTGACTGGGGCGGATGAATTCGATCTCTAGGTCTCTATTCAGTTGCTGACGTTGGGCTTCAAAGGCATAATGGTTCCAAAGTTCAAATCCGTTCAACTTCTCATACAAATTGTAAATGCGTTCGGCCGTGTTCAATATGATGGGCGGAAGAAAAGGCATTCCGTCTATGCAAGGTGTATGGCTCCAAAAGGCCCATTTGTAGCGGAATAAGTCGGCATTGGAAAAAAAATACAACAAAGGCAGATCACGGGCAACGTATTGCAAGCAGTGATTCGGATCGCTCAAAGCGGTCTTAAACATATCTTCTATGGTAAAGAGGTAGCGCTCTAAATGTTCTAGGTTCTCTACCGTATGAATCTGTACTACATTCAGATTTTGGGCTTTAAACAGATCCGAAGCCTCCATGGCCAAATCGGGAACCAAGGCGGCCAGCAATAAAATATCTTCCAACTGCAGTTTGCTTTCGCCATTCAGCTTTTTGTACTGCGTAGCCCGCGACCAATTGAAATGCTCAGATAAAAAATCCGACAAGTCTTCTTCGGGCTTGAGCTTGCTCTTTAAGATTCGGAAGAAAGATTCTTGTCGAAAAGAGATGGAAGCGGGGAATTTATTCATGCGCTTGGTGCTAATTCTTTTGCTATGTTAGAAAAAATAAGCGTATACCTCTTACGATTATACGAAAGCCGTATACATCCATCGCGGTACAGAGGCGATGCATTGCACCTCTGCATAGAATATCAGATATTAGATGTCAGATAAATTTTCAATTCTATGTTTCGTTTAAGACCGTCTATCCTCTTTGACTATTTCAGGCGCCCCAAAAAGAACGTATTGGATGCCTCTAAGCCTCGGATTAACATATGGACCGCTGGACTGAACTACGAAGAGCGCAAACACAATGCGAAGAAATGCAAATTGGGTGAAGTGGTGGTTTTTAGTCGAGAGCCAAACAATGCGTTCGACCCCAATGCTATCCACATTAAACGCCAGAATGGCGACTCGCTTGGCTATGTCAATAAAATAGGAGCCATAAGCTTGAGGCCCCTTTTAGAAAGCAAGGCCATTTCTAAATATGCGGTGATTACGCAGCTTAAATGCGATTTAAAGAAAGACATCTACGGACTGCGGATTTCTTTGAATGTGCCGGGCGACGACGATAGCCTAACGGACATTCAAGGGCCAATTGAATACTTGTTCAGTATAAGCGATCACAACAATAAATACCTTTTGCTGAAGTGCGAAGACTTATTGTTTGATAAGGTGCTTTCCATTTTTGATCGGAATGAGATTGCCGTAGAGAAAACGGGAACCAGCCATAAGCCCAGTCACGATGGCAAGCAGTACGACTGGTATATACAAATTGGCAGCAGCCACGAGCTGTCTCAATGCGAAGCGCTTTTACTGCAACACTTTGTGTCGATTAAGGAAAAAGCAGATCTCGATTTCAAGAATGAATATCATGCCCTTGAGCTAGAAGAAATACCAAAGCTGCAGGCTACCAAAGAAAAGCTCATTGCAGAATCGAAAGAGTATGAAGAATTATTCTTCGTTCTGGATGAACAAAAAATAGCCTTGGAGCAGAGGCTACGGGAGTTGGACTCGAAATTGGAAAAGACACAGAGGCAGCTCAATAAATACGAGGGGCTTTTTGAGGGTGTTCTACACTCTATTATGCCGAATATTCGGTTTGTTGCCAACTCTATGGAGCTTATAAAAAACGAACTGCTCGACTATAGAGATGCCATTAACAAACTATACTCCGTCTCAAGCGATCCCCAAAAAAGCGGCAAGCCCATTAAAACCTTAATCAAGTGGTACGAGCTGCACTTTAATACCGGAAACAAAGCCAACGGCAGAATCTATTTTCGGCGATGCAATAAGGAAACAGAGGTGCTGGTTTCACTGAAAACCAGGCAGACGAAAGACATTGAAAACCTCAGAAGGTTGTAGACGCGATGCACATCGCGCATAAATCGTACAAACGCGATGCATCGCCTCTCTACTCTTTTATAAAGGAATGGCTAGTTCTACTTCCGTTGGTAGATGTAATCTCTAGGAAATACACTCCACTCTCAAGAAAATCTACATTCACTGCACTTTCATTTCCCAGCCTTTCCAAGCTTCCTTCCCAAACCAATTGGCCTAGGCTGTTTAGAATCTGTGCGCCATACACTCCATTGGGCAATCCGTCTATTAAAAGGATTTGCTTGGCCGGATTGGGGAAGAGTTTTACTTCCACTAAGCCACCTTCCAACAAGCCTATATTGCTTACACTCAAGCTATCGCTCCAGGCCAGGCATCCATTGCTATCTAGGCTAGATGAATAATAGAGTCCGTTGCCATAGCTTGCTGCATCTAGGCTGCTGTTGTTCTCGCCTGCCAAAAGAAGCTGATTGAGGTACCAGCTGTGGTTGCTGTAGGCGGATGGAATACTCAAAAGAGTGTTGCTGCGTGCCAAAGAATAGGCATTCGCCGGATAAAGCATCAGTTGAATGCCCACCACCGAATCACAGCCCTGAATAGAACTGAGGGTATCTGCATACCATCCAGGCTGAGTGAAATACTGGCCCTGAAAGAAAACGGAGTCGGAAGGACAAATACTCAAAGAAGTAATCTGCGGTCCGCTTGTGCCGATGGCGTTGATGGTTAAGACCAACAGACTATCGCAACCCGAAAGGCTCGATAGACTGTCTACAAATACGCCCGCTTGATGATAATAGCTTCCGTTGAAGAGTAGGCTATCGCCGCTGCATAGGTTGAAGCTAAAAGGAATGCTTTGGGCAACACACTGAATGCGATCATTTAAAAGAACCCCCAATCGACTGTCGATTTTACTGCTAAAGGCAATGTCTACATCGCCATCTTGATCGAAATCTACTGCCTGAATTTCTTCGGGATACGAAACGTCAGTAAAAAGCTGATGGTTGGAAAAGCTGTAAGATGCATCGCCATAATAGAGATTAACACTGCCATTGTCTCTCGCACAAACAACTATATCTGTATAGCCATCGCCATCGAAATCGGCAAAGTCTAGATCGGAAGGATTATTTATGCTAGAGCCTGAAAAAAGAGTGCTCTGAATGAAATTCAAATTTCCATTGTTTTTAAAAAGTACCACCACATCATTGTCACCTGAGATAAGGAAATAATCGGGATCGCCATCTTGATCGAAATCCTTGGCGTAGAGTTTGGCCTTGCCGTTGGTATACTGAAAAGGGGTTGAAGATGGAAGGGTAAGCAGGCTGCTAAAAACAAAAGTAGAACCATTGTATTGTCCCCAATCTAGGCTAATGGCGCCCGTGGAAAAAGAATACTCCAAAAAGACCAGGTCGAGATCGTTGTCGCCATCTAAATCAGAAAGCACCACCTGGCCTGAATTCTTAGAAAAATTGGTTCGGGTATAATTGTTTCCGTTTTTCTCGTAACGATTGTAGTCATTGGTGTTGAAAACAACATCCGGATTGCCATCGTTGTCTATGTCGCCACTTCCAACAAAAGAACCAGGGCTAGATGCATTGTCAATGGAAGTTGGCACAAGCGTATTTCCTTGGGCATCCAACTTATAAATACTTCCCCCACAACTCACTACAATTTCATTGAACTGATCATTGTCGAGATCGTAGAATGGCAAACCAAACAGTTTAATATTGGTAAAGGGCGTAGTGGGAAGAATAAATTCATAAGGAGTCAGCAGTTCTCCATTGGTAGATTGGGTGAAATAGGACAAATAATTACTGCTAGAGGTAATTATATCCATAGTGCCGTTGTTGTCTGCGTCGCCAATGCTCAGATTATCGCCCATGGCATCGGCTCCTCTGTAAAAGCTAGCATACGCTCCCGCGCTGTTCTGATAGAAAACCGCCGGCCGCGTTCTAGCCCACAGAAGAAGATCTTTCAATCCATCTCCATTGATATCCTCCCAACGCTTGGGCGCACCGTAGGATTCAATAGAAAGCGACTGCCGAGTGAGATTGAAATTGCTGGAAGAAAGACGAACGCCCAGTGTGGTGTTCTGCACTTCGAAAAAATCATCCAATCCATCTCCATTGAAATCGGCTACCAAGCTTTGCATAAAAGTGTTGCCATTCACGCCTACCGCATAATAAGAAGTAGTAAAGCTAAAATTGCCGTTGTTTTTTAGGCGGATGTAACCTTGGGTGGAATTAACCGGTGCAATAACAATATCATAGGCATTGGTTTGGGTAAACCTCCCTACCACCCCTGTTTTTACTTGGGAAGTAGTTCCAAGGGCATGGTAAGTAAAAGTTCCACCGGGCATGTTTTCATAACAAAAGACCTCCGCAGCATTGATGCTGAATTTATAATAGGAGCCTACAATATCCAATCGGCCATCTCCATTCATATCCTGTAAACCATAGAGTGTAAGGGGTTGTCCGCTTAAAGCCAAATCGGTTGCAACGAAATTGGTGTCGTTCTGATTTTCCACATAAAAGAGGGAGCCTGAATTGCCCGTAGGATCTACAATGGCGTCGATGTCTCCGTCGAGGTCAATATCTCCAAAGGCAATATTCTCAAGATCATCGCTGCCTAGGTCTACGAGCTGAAGGCTAGTAAAAGCCGTGTCAGCCTGATTTCGAAGCCACTCAATCTGCACAGAATTGTCCCAGGGATTTCGCCTTGCCGACACCAGGTCTTGAAAACCATCGTTGTCTAGGTCAATGCGTTCGAGGAAATAGGAATAACCCATTCCGCTGTCTTGCAGATTCATATGGAAGGTGTTTCCCAAATTGTCGAAACTAAAAAGATGTGGATCATGCGAAAGACTCGCGGCAATGTCTAGAAGACCATCGTTGTTAAAATCGAAGAGATCCAATCCACCTCCTTGTCCAACGCCATTGTGAGAGTATTGGATGTAGCGTTGTTTAAAGTCTTGGGCATCCGAACTGAATAAGACAAGAAGCAGTGCAAGTGCAGAGAAAAGCTGTTTTAGCATGATTGAGGGGGCAAGTGGAACCGTAAACATAAGTAAAACAGCTTGAGACAATTCCATTGGCTAGCATGCGCCCCCTACCACTAATTATTCGATTCGTAAGGAGCCTGAGCCGCTTATCTCGCTTTAGTAAAAAGAGATGGACTGAAAATGCAGTGCATATAGGATTTCAAAGGAGCTGGGGAATTTTTCAAAATGGGGAAGATGTGTGATACAAATCATGGTCAATTCGAATAATATTCCATTAGCTTTGCTTAGTAAAGCACCGAATAGTAAACCGTCCTTGCTTTGCAGAACAAGTCCGTCTCTCACTTTGGCCCATTGAAAATACTATTTTGAAAAAAACAACAATTGCTCTTCTAGCCATCACGCTTTTCGTGTTCTTGAAGAGCTGTACCACCGACCCCATAATGCCCGACAATCCCTGTGCAGCGGGCTTTGTAGACTTTGAACAAGATGTAAAACCCCTCATTATATCGCAATGCGCCGTGAGCGGATGCCACGATGCAGCTACCCGAGAAGAAGGAATACAATTAGACAGTTATGCAGGCATAATGGATATTGTTAAGGCTTTTGACCTAGATGACAGCGAATTATGGGAAGTCATCAATGACACAGATCCAGACAAGATTATGCCTCCTCCTCCGAGGGCAGCCTTCAGCAGTGCACAAAAAGAAGTCATTCGTCAATGGATATCGGAAGGGGCTCAAAATTTAAGCTGCTCTGATCGCTGTGATACGATTAGCCCACTCACCTATGCTGTCCAAATAAAACCCATCATTCAATCTTCTTGCATTGGCTGTCACGGTCCAAACCTACAGGAAGCCGGATTGCGATTGGATTCTTATGGGGATGTTTCATCCGCCGTTACCTACAGAGAATTAGCGGATCACATTCAGCCCGGAACGGGACTTTCAATCATGCCCCCTTCTGGACCCATGTCTGAATGCTCTCAGCGCTCTATTCTTTTGTGGATCAATCAAGGAATGCCTCAATAAAATTATATATGAAGTCATCATTCAAGTCTGTGCTTTCTTTCGGTATACTTCTTGCCTTAGCAACAGGCATGAGCCAAAGCTGCTATTACGATAACCGAGAAGACATCTATCAGTTTATAGACGAGCCCTGCGACCCCAGTGTTGCTACCTATTCAGAAGACATTCGCATCATTATGTCTAGAAGCTGTGCCGTAGGTGGATGTCATGATTCTCAAACCCAGCAAAGCGGAATCAATTTAAGTGATTATGCCGGAACTTCTTTTGCGGTTCTCAATGGCTCAGTAATTCAGCGCATCGAGCTGAGCGAAGGCACCCCCGGTCTAATGCCTCCTTCCGGCCGAATGCAACAATGTGATATCGATAAAATAAAAACATGGGCAACACAAGGTGCCCCCAACAACTAAATACACTCTCACCATGAAAAAAGCAATCCTAAGTCTTTGTTTACTAGCCAGCATTGGTCTATTTGCACAGAGCACCTTTATTACACGTACAGCCTACATCCGCTTTTTCTCTACTACACCCGTAGAAGACATTGAAGCCGTAAACAATCAAGTATCCAGCGTTCTAGACCTTTCTAAGTCTCAGTTGGTATACCAAGTACCCATGAAGGGTTTTGTGTTTGAGAAAGCGCTTATGCAAGAGCATTTCAACGAGAATTACGTAGAGTCTGACAAATATCCCAACGCTACTTTTAAAGGTACAATAGTTGGATTGAAAGGGGTGGAAGGCCTGAGTAAAGAGCCAAAGCAGTTTGTGATAGAAGGAACTATGACCATTAAAGATGCCACCAAAGACATCAAAGAAATGGCCATGGTTAGC
>JAFMBM010000040.1 GCA_017858515.1 Cryomorphaceae bacterium
AGAGTATGTCGTCGCCAGCTTCTAGCCTCACCATCTTTTTGGTGAGGCTTTTTTTTTGCTTCTCATCCTGACCTATTTTGATTTGCTTTTTTATTTTTTAGATAACTATTTTTATTTCCGCAGTTTCAGTTCTTTTAGGAATTCAACGGAGATTTCAACTTTTTCAAGTTCATCATTTATCTGATAAAACTCAATTCTCGTATATCTCGATGAAACTTTTGTTTCAAATCCATATTGCTTCGGACGTTGAATAATTCTCTTTTTCGCTAGTTCTACTCAGTTTCGTGTTTGCCTGGCTTCAATAGATAAAATGGGTTGTTTATCTCAATGATGATTGAGTATTAATTATATCTGGTAAATGTTTTATTAAAAGTGGTTTATTGCAAAATAGCTTATTCTTAAGGCGCATAAGCTCAAGAGGAAATGTGCTCTTCATTTTTACTCTTTAATTTTCTGAGATACAATTGAACTACAAGGTAAAAACAGAGGTGCTTTAAGTGTAACTTTGTCAACCTTTGGAGTCTAAATAAGTCAAAAAGTTATTGATTATGAAAATCTTTCGTCGATTTGTCCCAATGTCAATTGTTGCAGTGACCATTCTCAATTCTTGTAATTCTGTGCCAATTACAGGACGTAGGCAATTGTCACTCTTTCCGGCATCCGAAATTCAAGCCAGTAGTTTTCAGCAGTATAAGCAAGTTTTGAATGAATCTCAGTTATCTCGGGATGCGGAAAAGACTCAACTCATTAAAAAAGTGGGATCGCGAATTCAAATGGCGGTTGAGGATTATCTTAGAGCAAACAATAACGCTTCTATAATTGAAGGATTTCAATGGGAATTCAATTTAATTGAAAGTGATCAAGTGAATGCTTGGTGTATGCCAGGAGGAAAGGTTGCTTTTTATACAGGAATCTTACCAGTTTGTCAAGATGAAGCAGGTATTGCTGTAGTCATGGGGCATGAGGTAGCACATGCGATAGCTGGGCATGGTGGTGAAAGAATGTCTCAGCAGGCGTTAGCTCAGGCCGGTCAAGTTGGCCTGTCTCTAGCAACTATGAATGAAAGTCCAGAAATGCAGTCTATTTATATGACAGCCTTTGGCATGGGCGCACAATATGGAGCTCTACTTCCTTTTAGTAGAAAACATGAGTCTGAGGCGGATGAAATGGGTTTGGTTTTTATGGCAATGGCGGGTTATGATCCCCAACAAGCACCTTTGTTTTGGCAGCGAATGTCGGGAATGGGTGGGCAAAAACCTCCTGAGTTTACCAGCACACACCCTTCGGATGATAGAAGAATTGCAGATCTCAATAGACAAATGTCTAAAGCCTTAAAATATTACAAGCCCCAATAAACTTTCTTGTGAATATTATCCAACTAGCTATTCCCCTTTTTTTTCTTTTGATTTTTTTAGAGTTGGTATGGGCATTCTATAAGAACAAGAAGATATATACATTATCCGATGCCTTTGCGAATATTGGATGTGGAATTACTGAGCAGCTTTCGGGTCTAGTTGTGAATGTTATCACTGTTGGAACATACAGTTGGATCTATCATAATTGGTCCCTTATCAATCTTCCAGATTCAGGGTTTTATCTTTTTATTCTTTTTTTGTGTTTGGATTTCTCATACTATTGGGCACACAGAATGAGTCATCAAATCAATCTTTTTTGGATTGGTCATAGTATCCATCACCAAAGTGAATCGTATAATTTGAGCGTTGCCCTTCGCCAAGGAGCCTTACAAAAGCTCTTTACACTCCCGTTTTTTTTATGGATGGCTTTTATTGGATTCAATGATACATGGTTTTTGTTCATCTATGCTTTGAATACGCTCTATCAATTTTGGATTCACACTGAATCCATTCGTACTCTACCTAAGTGGTTTGAATTTGTTTTTAACACTCCTTCCCATCATCGAGTGCATCATGGAAGAAATCCACAGTATATTGATAAGAACCATGGTGGAAGTTTAATTATTTGGGATAGAATCTTCGGTACTTTTGAAGCTGAGAATGAAATTGTAATTTATGGGATCACTTCCAGAATTTCTACTTGGAACCCTCTTTTGGCTCATTGGATTCCCGTCAGAGATCTCATTAGATTGTTACGCCAGACACCTTTTACTAAGTGGCATTTAGCCTTGTTTTATTCGCCATCTTGGCTACACAGGAATGAACACTCTTTGAAGAACGGGGTAGGTCTCAAATCAGAATTTAAATCGTTTTTACCTACTCCATTATTGATCTATGCCTTAGTACATTTTGTCATTTTCATTGGAACTATCTCGTTTTTTCTATTTGTTAGCCTTAAGAATATAGGTTTTCTACATATGGCGGGCTTTGTACTTGTTTTTTTGATTCAACTAGGTCTTCTAGCAAGGTTATTCGAGAATAGCGGGTCAAAGTTTTTTGTTGAGATTTTTCGCCTAGTATTACTTGCAATGCTATTCTATGTTATTCTTGGTCATGGGTATTTGAGTGGTATCCTCGTTTTTCTTTCAATTCAGCTATTCTTTCTTTGGGTTCCCTTTAAGTACAGAGCGCAATCCTTTATATCACACCAAGCGAATGCATTATACTAGTTTTCGAAAGATCTATTTCGTCTTAGTTTTTCTGCACTTGGCAACTCTGTATGTGAATGACAATACCAATATAATTGGTATTAGTAAGCTATTAATTGTTGGTTCACTGATTGCTTGGTGGATGCATAAAAAGGGTTTTATAATATCCCTATCTAGAATTTATGGTTTTGGCTTAGTATTTTGTTTCATTGGAGATTTACTATTGCTCCAATCCGATTTTTTCTTGTTTGGCTTATTCAGTTTTTTAGTCGCTCAATTGCTTTACTCGTATGTTTTCTTAAAGAAGTTGTACGCCTTAGAATCGAAAAAGCTAGGGTTAATCGTCGGAATAAGTACTTCCATCCTGCTTCTAGTATTACTTCTTTTACCAAGAATCGATCTGGTTGATCCACTCTTGCGTATTCCTATATTTTTCTATTCCATCTGTATTCTATTCATGTTTGCCCTTGCTATTTCTTTAACGATTGCGAATTGGTCAAATTGGAAGTGGTTGGCAATAAGTGCATTATTATTTGTTTTCTCAGATGTATTACTTGCTTGGTCTATGTTTATACATGAGTTCAATTATCAAAGTATTTACATAATGGGAACTTATGGATTGGCTCAATTCGGAATAATGCGAAGTTTAAATTTGACTTTGCTACCCGATTAATTGGATTGCTACATTTGTGCTATACCCCCTTTACTATGCCAACATTCATTCCGTTTAAAGCGGTAAGACCTACCCGAGACAAGGCTTACTTAGTTGCTACTCGCTCTTATTTGAGCTATTCAGATGCCGTTTTGAGGGATAAACTGAATAACAACCCATATACCTTTTTACAAGTCATTCATCCAGACAAATTCGGCGAGTCGCCCACATTTGGGGAAGAACGATATGAAAAAGTTGCGAGAAGATATATCGAATTTATAGAAGAAAGAATTTTGGTTCCAGATCAGAATGAAAGTTTTTATATCTATCAACAATCTTCAAAGGAGCACACCTATACTGGAATCATTGGGGCTGTGGCTGTGTCAGACTATTTAGATGGAAGAATAAAAGTGCATGAGCACACTCTTTCAGCTAGGGAAGAGATGTTTAAAGACTATCTGTCTGTTACTAAATTCAATGCTGAGCCAGTTTTATTAAGTCATATTTCGAATGAGGAAGTTGACTTATGGATTAAGAGAAATTCCCAGTCGAGGGCAGAATACGAGTTTACTTCAACCGATGGTATTCTGCATTTGCTTTGGCCTGTTTCTGACAACGAGGAAATTAAAAGGTTGAAAGAAGTCTACCGCTCAATTCCGGATTTCTATATAGCAGATGGCCATCACAGATCTGCCAGTAGTGCCTTGTTCAATCAGAGTTTTCCTGATAATACAGCAGGAAGTTATTTCATGGCTATGCTTATTTCAGAGAGCAATCTTAGGTTGGCAGCTTTTGCCAGATTGGTTCGGCATTCTTATCGTTCATTAAACGCAGTAATTAAAGATCTTCAGAAAGACTTTGAAGTAATAGAATCGTTTATGGAGTATCCATTAAAAAAGAATGAATTCTTGATCTATGGCGAAGGAAAGTGGCTTTTGCTTAGATTTCGAGATACATTTCAAGCACCTGAATCATTTGTAGATCAGTTGGATACTAGCTTAGCAGTACAGTTTATATTGAATCCAGTTTTTGCTATTTATGATCAGCGTACCGATGAACGTCTTGCCTATAATCCCGATTTGGATAAAGGGTTAACAATAAAAGAAATTGTTGATTCTGGTGAATATGAGTTTGCCATTCGGATGGCTCCCATGACAGCCGAAGATGTTCGAAAAGTAGCAAATGACAATCAAATTATGCCGCCGAAAAGCACCTATATAGAACCAAAACTAAGAAGTGGGTTGTTAATTTATCCCTTAGATAATGAGTGAAATAGCAAAAAGACTTGAGGCAATAAAGAACACTTTACCGTCGCATGTACATTTAGTGGCTGTATCGAAAACGCATCCTTCTGAAATAATTCTTGATGCCTATAATCAAGGTCAAAGGCTTTTTGGTGAAAATAGAGTGCAAGAGTTATTAGAGAAATACGAGCTCCTTCCAAAGGATATTCAATGGCATCTTATAGGGCATTTACAAACTAAGAAAGTTCGACAAATTGCGCCATTTATCTCCTTGATCGAAAGCGTAGATAGCCTTAAGTTGCTGAAAGAGATCGATAAGGAAGCGGCAAAAGCAGCTAGAAGGATACCCATATTATTGCAAGTTTTTATCGCTACAGAAGAAAGTAAGTTTGGACTAGACCAAACTGAATTGAGTTCTATTTTGACTGAAATTGCCAATGGTAAATTTCCGAACATCGAACTTCGTGGGTTTATGGGGATGGCCACTTTTACTGATAATAAAGAGAAAATTGCGGAGGAGTTCTCTTTCCTAAATTCATTGTTCGAAAAATACAAAGACAGTAATTCCTTTAACCTAGATATTCTATCGATGGGAATGTCTGGCGACTACCCTATTGCTATTGAAAATGGAGCAACCCATGTTCGAGTGGGTTCTGCGATCTTTGGAAGCAGGTAGACTATCTGTGGTAATCGCGATAGTAACTATAATCTATATTTATTCCAATTCGGATAGATGAGCGAGCACTGGGCAGTTGTGGTGTGGTATAAACAAATTGCACAGAGAGAATTTCAAAAATATCTTCGATGCCCACATAGTATTCAGAATAGTCGAACCGATGGCTAGTATGAAGAAAATTCCAACCTATATAGGTAGACCAATTCATTCCAGTTTTATTCAATAGATTGGCAATAATCGGCTGTCTAAAGTTGTGTTTGATATGCACTTCTAGATAGTTCGTTGCTGTACTATAGTCGTAGTAAGGCAAGGTGGAAAACTGACGGATATTTGACCAAGTATTTGAAGTAGGTTGAAGAAATATATTCTGAATTCCGTTGAAATGATGGAAATCAGGGAATTCAACCCGATTGGAATTCATGAAACTGCCAACGGAAATATCCATCTCAGTAAGTCCCCATCTTCCCCAATCTGTCTTGTCGGTAATCCCCAGATCTACGAAGTCAAAGTCCGTTACTCCATTTAATAGTTTAATGCCTTTTTTGAAATCGATATAAAACTTTGGCCAATTACTTTGAATATCGATGCGTTTATTTCTTTGCATTCTATAGCGTTGGCCAACTTGATAGCTTAGCTCTAAACCGAATGTATTGGCTTGATGCCGCTCAAATCCTGTAGTCGGGTTAATGACGTTTGGGTAGTCTAGGTTGTTTGGAGTAAAATCTCTTCTACCAACAAATTGATCTAGATTAAACAAGGCTGAGCGTTCAGAATATTCAATAAAACTGCTGAATCTAAAGCCTAAAAAAGGTTCAAACTCGAATTTCATACGGACAAAATCTTGCTCAAACATTTTCAAGAAATTATCACCTGTAAAAACGGTGTAGAACGAATTGTAGAAGGGTGAGATCGGATTGAGTTCATTGAATTGCCTTAGATACCTTCCGGCCTGAATCTCAAATATTCTTCGAGTTCTATTTAAACTTTTGTATTGAAACTGGCCAAGCCAGCGGAACCGATTTTCTCCAAAAGCATAACGCAGATTGGCAGCAACTTCGATTTCACCTGAAGTTGTTTTTGCATTCCACTCTGGTTTGAAAAGATAGTATGCTCCTTCAACAGTATTTATTCCAAGCCCCCTCCATAAGGCAGGAAATTCAAGATAATTGTTTTCCCTCACTTCTACCCGAGTAGAAGTTATGAAGGGTTGTAGCCAAGTTGCTCTTTGTATAAGCGTGCTTTGTTCGTCTGGTCTTACTGTATTGTAGTACGATTGTTCATCTATTGAAAATTTTTGTGCTGAATCCAAAGGAATAGGTCTCCATTTATCCTTCAAACGAAGAGAGTCAAATTCATTCTCCCATTCCTGAAATGAAGGGCTTGTTGTTGGTATATAATCCCTTGCTTCTTCGAGCATATGCCACTCCATAATGTTCCATCCTTTGAAAAATGGAATGTCAATTGCAAATACCAGGCGGCCGCTAAGAGGAATTCCTTCCTTAACTTCCATTTGAACAAAGACACTATCTGCAAGTCGTACTCGATCACTTTTGTCTAAATAAAGCTGCAGAGTATAGTTTAGACTGTCTTGGTAATGTATTGTCCCAGATACATTATTCGAGTTTTCTTTCTTAGGTGAAAAGGAAACACTTCCATCTAAAAGCAGTTTAAAATAAAATCGATGGCGGTTTTTTGGATGAAATGGATTGAGGAACGGTGCCGGAGTTGTTTGATTGTAAGTCCAATGTATCTCATTCAGATCAAGAAAGAGTTCATAAATCTGCAACCACTGAAACTGGCGTAAGGTGCCTGCCGTTGAAACAGAATCTACACGATCTAATTTTAATTGAGGCGACGCATATTGGATCAATCCAAATCGCTCTTCAACGTATTTGCTCCCTAAATCTAAGTTTCCAGGAATGAATTTATTTGAAACAAAGGGTAAATGAGGTGGAAGTTTTTCCCAATTGAGCGTGCTTCGCATATAGTATCTAGATGCAAAAGCCTTCATTTTAACAGGTTGGTATTCAGGCCAGTTTAAAGAGGGTTCCACTGTGCTTTGCGCCCATCCAATCGAGCAAGCAAGGACCCAAAACGTTAACAACAGAACCAAGACCTTCTTCCGTTCGCTCATTGCTGTAAAATTAGTCCACTTAGCATAATTCAACTACTATCTTCGCTGCATGTATGTTGTTTTAGATATCGAGTCTTCAGGTGGTAAGCTGAATGAAGAGGCCATCATTGAAATAGCCCTTTTCCGATATGATGGGAAGGAGGTGGTGGATCAACTGATTTCATTAGTTCATACAGATCGTCCCATTCAGAGTTATGTTCAGAATATGACTGGAATTACTCCGAATATGCTCACGCGAGCCCCTCGCTTTCATGAAATAGCGAAGCGGATTGTAGAAATAACGGAAGACGCCGTTCTTGTAGGACATGGAGTGTCTTTTGATTATCGGATGCTAAAAATGGAGTTCGAGCGATTGGGCTATCCGTTTGAAAAGAGTACAATTGATACAGTAAACTGGAGTAGAAAGTTATTTCCAGACTTAGAATCCTACAAACTAACTAAGCTCTGTGATACATTGGGTATTTGGCTTCCAAGAAGTCATAGGGCAGGAGACGACGCCAGGGCCACTGTTGATCTTTTCAAGAGATTGATCGAGAAGGATTTAGACAAGAGAATACTCTCGTTAGGATCGAAAGGAGATCGAAATGAAAAACCAGCCAACAAACTACAATCCTTATTGGCTCAGGTAAAAAACGGCGCGGGAATTTATTATCTACATGACGAGAATGGGAAGCTTCTGAAAGCTGGAATGGCTGAAAAGCTGAACAATGAGCTTTCACGTCTTTTTCTCTCACCTGAGGCCCATCATGTTGCTCTTCAAGAAAAAGTACAATCGATTAAGACAGAGATGGCGGGTTCCACCACTTTGGCGCGGATGCGGTATCACGCTGAGCGATTAAACTCTCAAGATCCGACGGTCTATTCTTCCATAGGAAAAGGAACCGCCCTTGTTTTTAATGAGGAGGAGAATAGAATTGATCTTATGCGGGCGGTATATCTGCAGGATGATCACCTAGCCTTCTTTACAAATACACAGGATGCTAGAAAAGTGCTTAAATATTGGGTAAGAACCTATTCTCTTTGTTGTACACCTAGTTCTGGGAAGAAAAAAGAGCAGTGTAAGTCTTGGGGCCAGAATAACAGCTGTTCGGCAGCCTGTAATGAGTTTCGTTCTCTAGCCGAATTTAAAACGCAATTAGAACCGAAACTAAAAGAGATCAGTTTCTTAGAAGGAGTAACGAGCCTGAGGTTGACAGGAAGAAAGGCAGGAGAGCGGGCATACGTGCAATTGTCTAAGCTTAAGTCAGGAATGCTCTTCTTTAACTTAGAAGAAGAAATTACCAATTTAAGTCAGCTTGAGAAAAATCTAACACCCTTGCCCAACGATGCCTATGTCAGAGGATTGTTTTGGCGTTATCGCCTCAGACATCCCTCTATTGTCATCGAATAACACCGAGCAAATGTTTAGCTTTGAACCAAATCCAAAATCCTCTCGAAATGGTGCGTAAGAAAATTGTAGCCGGTAACTGGAAAATGAACAAATCCTATGATGAGGGTATTGCCCTTGTAGAACAACTCGTAGATGAGTTAGACATGGATAAGGTAGGAGATACGCATATTATTATTGCTCCTCCTTCGGTTTTACTACAGCCAGTTACAGAACTTTTAATGTTTTCTCCAGGTATTGCAGTGGCAGCTCAGAATTGCCATCATGAAGAATCAGGTGCTTTTACTGGAGAAATTTCAGCAGCCATGATTAAGTCGGTGGATGCGGATGCTGTAATTGTTGGCCATTCAGAGCGAAGGGAATATTTTAAGGAAGATGATGCCTTGATTTCCAAAAAAATGAAAGCGGCCTTAGATAAAGAGTTAATGGTGATTTATTGTTGTGGAGAATCTTTCGAGGAGAGGAAAACGGCAAATCATATTGCAGTTGTTGAAAAGCAGTTGCGAACAGCTCTTTCAGACTTTTCCGCTAAGGATGCTGATAATATTATTGTAGCCTATGAACCTGTTTGGGCCATTGGAACTGGAGAAGTAGCCACGGTAGCACAAGCAGGCGAAATGCACACACACATACGCACTGTCTTATCGTCTATTTTCGGTGATGCAGCTCAGAATATGAGCATTTTATACGGTGGAAGTGTGAAGCCAGACAATGCTGCAGAATTATTTGCCCACCCTGATATAGATGGAGGCTTAATTGGTGGGGCAAGTTTGAAGTCAGCAGACTTCATGTCAATTATCTATGCCATGCCTAAATGAGTTGGAAGATTTATTCTCTCCGATTTTCAAATCAAGAGCAAGTTGAGATAGCTTCTGCACTCTTGCAAGGAGAGGGATTTGAATACTTTGAGGAAAAGTACAATCATTTGGATGCCTATTTTCCAAATGATATTCCTACCACCCTATCCAATGATTCCATTACAGAATTACTTCGTCCTTTTGGCTTGCTTTCCTTAGAATTACATTTTTTAGAGGATAAAAATTGGAATGAAGAATGGGAAAGGGATTATCCAGAAGTGCGAATAGACGATTTCTGTATTGTGCGAGCACCTTTCCATCCGCCTTCAAATGGAGGTTTTGAACATGAGATTGAAATTCATCCTAGAATGGCTTTTGGAACGGGCCATCACTCCACTACTGCTGGCGTAATACGCTTAATGCGATCCATCGATTTCAAAGGCAAAAAGGTTTTGGACATGGGCGCGGGAACGGCAGTTCTGGGCATATTAGCAGAGAAGTTGGGTGCCTCAGAGTTGTTGGCCATTGACATAGATGAGTGGGCTTTTAACAATGGCGTAGATAATTTAAAGGTAAATAATTGCACCCATTCTCAATATCAGATGGGAGGAGTGGAGTTGTTAATCCAAGTGTCTTATTTCGATGTGGTTATCGCCAACATCAACCGAAATATTCTGCTAGAGCAAATGGAGGCTTATTCAAATGTGGCAAAAGGCGTTAGCGACTTGCTTTTAAGTGGGTTTTACGACGTTGACCGTGATATAATTGAACGGGAGGCTGCGAAATATAATTGGCATAGTCTGCGTTTTCATGAAGAAAAGCAGTGGATAGCACTGCATCTCCGCAGGTCATGAAAAGAAAACTCCTTCTCTTTCTAATTTTATTTTCCCTTGCTTCCTCAGCTCAGAAACTAAAGAAATTTAGTTCTGAACCCGATCAGTACATTATTGAATTACAAGGGTTTTTAAAGGAGTTGGACAAGGACCAAGGGGAGGCTTTGTTTCTCAAATTCTCGCCTCTTTTTCAGAGCGATTTAGAATTGGCTGAGCAGCAATTGCTCGTTGACATCTCAAATAATCTCTTAAAAAAGAGAGTGTTAGCCTTTGAAAGTTGGAATAGTCTCTTTTCTTCTATTCTCTATGTGGGTGAACAAGAGGAAGCGGCAGATAGAGGTATTTGGTTAAATCATTTTGCTTCCTTTTCTAAGAGTTCCAACAATAGAGAGTCTTCCGATTACCTTCGAAGTTGTCACCTCAATTTCGCTGATAGTCTCATTTCCGATGAACGCGGAGTGAAGTGGAAGGCAGAGGGAGGTAGCAAAGAATTTAGGTTTGAGAACGAGCCCATGTTCGTCTATTCCGATTTTAATCTCTTGGGCTTTTTTAAAGATGACAGCACTCTTATTGAAGAGACTTCTGCAATAGTGTATCCTGTTTCACAAAAGCTGGTTCTAAACGGTGGAAGAGTCTATTTTACACGAGCCGGCTTCGGCCGTGACACGGTATATGCCGAATTGAGAAGAGTACAACTCGATCTCACCAAGGCGGGGTATACAGCGGATAGCGCTACCCTTCATAGCTTGATTTATCTACCGGGACCAACCGAAGGAAAGCTTCAAGAACAATTGAGTTCTAAAACCGATGAGCGCAACGCAACCTTTCCGCGTTTTGAGTCCTATAGGAATGATATCTTGATTGAAGATATTGTTCCAGATGTAGATTATAAGGGTGGATTTAGTATGGCTGGAAGTAAGCTATTCGGATCAGGATCAGCTATTCAACCCAGTCAGTTGAGCTTTTCTTATGAGGATAAGCCTTTAATTAAAACCCTTGCAGATCGATATAGATTTCAAACAAAACAGATAACAGCGGAGGAGGTAAGAGCCGTTGTTTACCTCAAGGAAGATTCCATGTTTCACCCGAGCTTAAGCTTAAGACTCATAGTACCCATAAAAGAACTCACTCTGTTACGATTTAGTGAGGGCATTGCTCAGACACCATTTTCAAATACCTATCACAATATGGATATGTATTTTGACTCTTTTAGTTGGAAACAAGGGGCTCCCTCCATTAGTATGGGAAACCAGGGCATGGGTGGAGGAAATGCAGCCTTTTTTGAGTCGGAGCAGTATTTTAGAACTGAACGTTTCGCTGCCATTCAAGGATTAAACGAAGTAAACCCACTCTACTATTTGCGATCGATGGCTCAGACCTACGACTCGAAAGACTTAACCTTAGATCAGACAGTTAGCGCATTGAGAATGACACCACAAACGGCGGAGCGCTTTTTAATGCAAATGATGGTAGCCGGCTTTGTAGATTACAATCGGGTGACAAAAACAGCTAAAATCAAAGACAAAGCTTTTGAATACATTAATGATTTTGAAGAAAAAAGAGATTACGATGTTATTCGTTTTCAGTCGGATGTAGAAAGTGGAAAGAATGCGGTGTTGAGCCTTTTGAATTTGGATCTCGAAATCCTTGGAATCCAAATGATAGCTGTTTCAGATAGCCAGAAAGTATCCATGTTTCCTAAAGGGAAGAAAATTACAATGCAAGAGGGCTTTAACTTCAAGTTTGATGGAGCCATTGCCGCAGGTCGTTTCCGATTCTGGGGAAATGAATATTATTTCAATTACGATCAGTTTAAAGTAAACATGACGAGTATCGATTCTATGAAGTTTAAAGTAGAATCATTTCAACCCAATCCAATGGGCGGAAGGCGGGATTTAGTAAATGTTAAGAATACGCTTCAAAATATTAATGGTGAGCTATTTATAGATAAAAGCGACAATAAATCAGGCAATAAAATTTACCATGATTATCCCATTTTTGTAAGTGGTAAAGAGAGTTATGTTTACTATGATCGTCGGGATATTTACAATAAGGTGTATTCGAGAGAAAGCTTCTTTGTTGAACTTGTGCCATTTACCATCGACTCTCTCGACAATACATCTACAGAGGGATTGAAATTTGATGGAACCTTCGTGAGTGCTGGAATTTTTCCAGACATGGAGCAAACCATTATGGTTCAAAAAGATTATTCGCTCGGTTTTATTACGGAAACACCTTCTGAAGGACTGGAAGCATACGGAGGAAAAGGCACATTCACTTCCACCTTAAGTCTGAGCAATAAGGGATTGAAAGGAAATGGCAAGATTGAATACCTCGCATCTACTTCCTTAGGAAGAGATTTCACTTTCTTTCCAGATTCAACAAAAGGAATTGTAGATAGTTATGAATTGCTCGCCACAACGGGTCCAACCGAATATCCACATGTAAAAGCAGTGGGTTCTAAAATGCGGTGGTTGCCGAAGAAAGATGTTATGCATCAGCGAAATGGTCTGCAAGAATTTGAGATGTATGATGCCATTGGGATGCGTGCAAAGGGAACATTGTCGCTCAGTCCAAAGGCGCTGAGGGGTAGAGGCAGGATTGACTTCTTAGATGCCCAGATGGATTCAAAAGACTTCACATTTAAGCTGAGAAAGTTTGATGCAGATACATCAGACTTCCGATTGCGGGCCTCACCTACTTCCGACTGGGCCTTTAGCATGATGAATTCTACCGCTTTGGTGGATTTTGATTTGCAACAAGGAACCTTCAAACTAAATGACCCAGCACGGTATTTTCACTTTGAAATCAATAAGTATATAGCCTATATGGATCGTGCTACTTGGAGTATTCCTGAGAAAAAGGTTGAGGTTAGAAAAGAACAAGAAGGCGCCAATTCTTTGATGGTCTCTGTGCATAGAAAACAAGATTCACTTCAATACTACGCTGGTTCAGCTGAGTTTTCTCTCTTGTCTACCGTCTTGGATATTTTTAAGGTTGAAGAAATGGATGTGGCGGATGCGCGCTTATATCCCGATAGCGGACATGTAATTATTGATACCGCTGCCAATATGCGAATCCTCAAGAATTCAAAGTTGGTAGCCAACCGTTTTAGCCGATTCCACGATTTTTATAATTGTGAATTGAAAGTAGTTTCTCGAAACAAATATTTTGGATCCGGTATATTGGAATATATTGATCAAGATGAAACCCCTTGGCCGCTGAATTTTAATACCATTAAGGTTGGAAGGGAAGGTTTAACGGAAGGTGTAGCCAAAGTAGAAGAAGAAGAAAGTTTTTTCATGAGTCCTTTCTTTGCGTTTAAGGGAAGGGTAGAGCTTACGGCAGCCGTTAAGGAGTTAACCTTTGATGGTTCAACCTTAATTCAGAATACCTGTAGCAATATCGTAACAACATGGTTCCCATTTAGAAGTCCCATTAATCCGCGGAAGATTGTCATTGACTTACCCATTTTCGGAGAGGATAAAGCGGCAGAGCGCTTGTATAATGGAATTTTCATCGCGAATGACAGCACCAGTGCCTATTCTGCATTCTTGAGTAGAGAAAGTGCTAGAGCAGATATTGAACTTATCCGAAGCGATGGATTGCTTTACTATGATGAAGATTTATTCAGCTATATCATTGCGCGAAAAGAAAGACTCGAAAACGAGAATGAAAAAGGCAATTATCTGATTTTAAATAATCGTGATTGCTTTACACATGGAGAAGGTGTCTTGACTTTTGGAGAGAAAACAGGAATGCTTAAGTTGGGCACATACGGCTTGCTTGAACATAATCTCAATACAGATAAATTAGAGGGTGATATTTATTTGGGAATTGATTTTCCTTTCGAAGAAGAGGTGCTGAAACTAATAGCCAATGATTTACTAGCGGGAGGAGGAACCAGTACGGTTGATATAGATAGACGTGCCTTCAGGGTAGCCTTGAATGAGCTTCTTTCGAAGAAAGAAAGGGCTGATTTTGATGAAGAGGTGAGTTTATATGGCTCTGCGGAAGACGTCCCTAAGTCTATGCAGAATGCCTTTACGTTTAGCGATTTGAAACTGGTTTGGGATCCAATAACAAACAGTTTTTTAAGTGATGGAGACATAGGAATCGGAAGCATACTTAAGATTCCAATGAACATTAAAGTGAAGGGTACAGTGCAGCTCATCCGCAAAAGAAGAGGAGATGAGGTTTATATTTATTTCACTTCTGCGGTGGGACAGAAGTATTATTTTGAATATAAGAGGAACGTATTACAGTTTTACTCTACGGATGAAGCTTTAATGACGCTGATTCGGGATATGGATCCAAAGAAGAAGCGTGTAGAAGGACCAAATAATTCTTTCATCAATATTACCATTGCTTCAAAAGGAAAAATGAACCGTTTTTTAAATCGTTAGAATTCGTATTCTCAGCGAGCGTAATTTGTTTCAGCTTTCTTTTGGCTTAGCCACCGTAACGCACTATTTTTGAAGTATGTCTATGAATCCTTTTAATCCTGAATACGAAAACGAGCTAGACCTTCTGGTTCAAGAATCAGAAGGACATGAATTGGTTTTGTTTAATGATGACGTAAATACTTTCGACTGGGTAATTTCCTCACTAGTTGAGGTCTGTGATCACGAAGTTTTACAGGCAGAACAGTGTGCATTAATTGTTCATACCAAAGGCAAGTGTGGTGTGAAAAATGGCACTTACGAAGAATTAGAGCCAAAGTGTACTGCTTTACTTTCGCGTGGTCTAAGTGCGGAAATAGCCTAGAAAACAAATCATTAAAAGTATATGCGCATTAAATCCCTTTTCTTATTTCTTGTTTTAGTGTGCTGCAACTCTTGTATCGTTCGGTCTTGGAATGCCTTTTACTTCGAGTCTCAAAAGGTTAAAGAATCTTTTGTTTTAGGTGTTTGGCGGAATGGAGAAGAAGGACAAGATACCGAAGGGCAATGGTTGATAGAGGAATTGAAAGGCGCAGAGCAGAACCAAGAAATGGGATCTTATCGAATGAGTTATTTTCAAGAAAAACAAGGGAGGTTAACAGCTCATTTTGACTTGAGTCTGTTTAAATTGAATGAGATTTTATACGCAGATATTCAAGATGTAAGTCTTAGAGATGAGAATTTGATGTCTTATGTTTCTTCTCCATTGGCCTTATTTAGTCAGGTACCCGTTCACATTATTGCAAAAGTAGAAAAGAGAGAGTCTGGAGGTTTTAACTTCAGGTTCTTAAACGAGAAAGCCATTGCCCAGAAAAAGGTAAAATTCATTTCCCGCTCGGCAAATGAAACAGACACAGAGAGTGAAATTATGCTCACTGCGTCTACAAAAAAGCTTCAGAGATGGCTAAAGAAAATAGATGATTCTCAGTGGGATATTGAATATGGCTTGCGCCCAATTATTGAAAAAAACACTTTAGAATAATTTCTACCTGAACATCAATTACGAAATGGACATTGTTATTTTTTTCTCTTATTCGACACGATGCCCTCATTTCGTCTACCCCTTTAGCCTTGGCTAAAGTTTTTTCTAAAGATCACCGCGTTTTTTTACATCGATCACCCTTATAGTATCAAAGATGTTTTGAAAGCAGAAGGATTACGGGGATTACTGCGAAGGAGATGGAATGAGCACAAGAAGGACATAGAAATGTATGCGGTAGAACATGAAGGTCATACTTTTTGGGCTATTAAGCCTTGGATGACCATTCCTATCAATAGCCTTTCTCCAGGTAATCTTTACAACCGTCTTTCTTGGTATAATGATACCCGTATGAATCGCTTTCTTGCAACGCTATACGCTCAACAAGAAATAAAAGATCAGGTTTTTATAAATGCCATGGATCCTTGGTTTTTTAGGAGGTTCTTTAAAAAGAATGTTCCGTTGAGAAGGGTATATTATACATTGGATGATATCTCTGAAGTAGAGTACACATCTAAACATGGTGTTGCCCTAGAACGTGAAAAATGCCGTGTTGCCGATGTAGTCTTTGCTACTTCTACCGAATTAGTGAAACTCATGAAGGTCAATCGTGAAGAGGTTTATTTGCTACCCAATGCGGTAGATTTTGATTTGTTTCACCGAGCCACAAACCCGAATATTCAAAGACCGAAAGAATTTGAGGGCATCGACAAGCCCATTATTGCCTATGTTGGACATTTGGATTACCGGGTAGATCCTGAAATTTTGTTTTCCATTTTAAAAAATCATCCGGATAAGTACTTGGTAGTGGTTGGACCTGAATCTTGGCCGAAAGAAGATTTTGAAAGACTAAAGACTTTTAAAAATTTTCTTTTTGTAGGCCCTAAGAAGATTGATCAGCTCCCGAATTATCTGGCCTTTACATCCGTTGGCATTATTCCCTTTCTGCTCACTAAGGTTACAAAGAGTATTTATCCATTAAAGGTGAATGAGTACTTGGCTGCGGGCGTTACAGTTGTGGCTACTCCATTTTCGGGCGATATGGAGTTGTTTAGCGACCTCGTTCCACTCACCACAGATAGCCTTCAATTTTGTGATTACATCCAAAAAGAAATCGATACTGACTCTTCCGAAAAGAAAGAGCTGAGGTTCAAAAGGGCACAAGAAAATACCTGGACTAAAAGAGTGAAAGAGTTTTGGGATGTTTTAGGATTGAAATCCTAATTCCGAAAGGCAGGATTTGTTAAAAAATGCATATCGCTTAAACTCTTTAAAAAAGCTATAAGATCTGCTTTTTCTTGCTCGCTGAAGTGCAATGCTGTAATCTTGCTACTTTGGTTTGGATGGCCTTTTCCACCCCTTGAATAGTGTTCAATCACTTCATCTAAATTTTGAAGAGAGCCATCATGCATATACGGAGACGTAAACTCCACATTACGAAGACTTGGTATTTTAAACTTACCAATATCTGAATCAAGAAAAGTGAATCGCGCCCTTCCAATATCGGCATAGTTCAGATACAGTCCGTTGTTTTCAATTTCATAGCTGGTGAAATTAAACCCACCATGACAGCTGCTACACTGACTCCTAGAACTGAAGAATATTTCCTTCCCTCTTAACTCAGATTCAGATAATGTTTTTTTTCCTCTTAAGAATAAGTCGTATTTACTATTTCCGCTAACCAACGTTCTTTGGAAACAGGCAAGAGCCCGAGTAATTACAAAAGCATCGGGTGTGCGATTGTAAGCCTCTTGACTCATTTGAACGTAAAGAGCAATTTGATTTAGAGAATCGGCAATGTCTACAATGTTATGGTCGAATTCATTGTGTTCTTGAATAGGCACCAATACTTGCATTTCAAGAGTGGGTACACTTCCTTCACGCAAATAATAGGGTTGGAAGGCTACATTGGCTAAGCTAGGACTGTTGCGGGTTCCAGGTCTTTGCAATGTGCCAGGGCTTGTGGAAAGAGAATCAGAAAAGCCCAGATTAGGGTGATGGCAACTTGAACAGCTAACATCCTTATTTTTAGATAAGACAGGGTCAAAAAAGAGCTTCTTACCCAATTTCCAGCGTGCCTCACTAAAGGCATTGTCTTCTGGCCAAGGAATGCTGGGGAAGCCTGTTGGACTCTGTGTAAGTGGATTTAGATATTCAGGGCCTTGAGGAGATTCCTTATCGCAGGAGACAAGGAAGGATAGTACTAGAAAAGCAAAGAGAAATGTAGATTTTCGCATTCCCCACAATTTAGAATGGTGAGCTATATCGTGTATCTGAGCTTAGGCTTTCGTCTGTAAGGGTCTTTAAAAAGGCCACCAAATCCAATTTATCCTGAGCAGTAAGCATAAGGCCCGTCATCCGAGTGTTTTCTAAGGTGATGTCTAAACTTGGACTCGGTTGAATTCCACTGTTGTAATGTTCAACTACTTCCTCTAGGCTATTGAATCGGCCATCGTGCATATAGGGAGGAGTAAGCTCGATGTTTCTCAGCGAGGGAACTTTAAACTGAGCTCTATGAAGAGGATTGCCCGTTACCCTTTCTCTTCCTAAATCGGTTTGATTTTGGAAAATATCCAAGCCATTGTTGGCATAGGTATGATTTTCAAAGTTGGCGCCTCCATGACAGTGCGCACAATCTGCACCACTGGAATCTGGAAAGAAAGGATTGTATTCTTGGAAATACAAGCGTCTGCCTCTTTGTTCGCTTGGAGTTAAACTGGCAGTACCAGCCAAAAACTGATCGAACTTGCTGTTGTAACTCACAATGCTATTCATGAACTGCTCTAAGGCCAATGAAATTTTTTCAGAATTGATTTCATCGGAGCCGAAAGCACGAATAAATTGATTTCTATACAAACTAGTAGCCTCAAGTTTTGCAACCACATTCGGGAGGGTTTCGTGCATTTCCAAGGAGTCTTGTATGGGCATTAAGCTCTGTTCTCGCAAGAGTTGAGCTCTTCCATCCCAGAAAAAGTCGTTGGTATTATAGGCCATATTGAACACCGCCATCGCCTGCCTTCCGCCTTTAAAACCCAATATGCCCGTAGAAAACTGGGCTGTATCAGAAAAGGCATTGGCCTGATTATGACAGCTTGCACAAGAAATGGTATTGTCTCCACTCAGCCGAGTGTCGTAAAACAACATCCTTCCTAAGCGTACGGTTTGCTCAGTAAGCAAATTATCCGTGGCTATGGGTGGAGGAGGTAAGCTACCGTGGTTCAGGGTGTACGGAGTATCGTCGTAACTAGCGGTTGTTGAATTGTCTGGGCCCTCTATTTTTTCACAAGCTGTACTGCCTAAAAAGAGTACAGTCAAAGTGAATGAAAGGTAGAGACACCGCATTATGAAACGATGAGCTTGATATTTTTTAGGATACGGTTGGACGTATATACTTGTACGATATAAATGCCTTTGGGTAGAAATTCAACTTTAATTTCATTTCTGCTAATCTGCAATGGAACTTGCTTGCCCGTAATATCGAGCACGCGAATGCTTCCATCTACGGGGAAATTGTGGATACGTACCACTTCTTTGTTCGATACAGGATTGGGACTTAAACGGATATCCAAAGAAGGGCTGGATTCTGGAATGCCAACCATGGCACCATTACCTTCAGAAGACTTAAACACTTTGGTGCTGAAGTTTTGAAGAAGGCTACGGGCGAGAGCAGACCCACCATGAATAATTACACCAGAACTTACATCGATTCCATTTAAGGCTTCTGCATAATCTGCATTTAAGGAAATTTTAATGTCTGTTCCATTCAGAATTCCAGAGGTTGGAATTGTTTGCGTGAAGTAATTCTGGTTGTCTAATGCATGAAACTCATAGGTTTGATTGAGTGAAGCGCCTGACTTTCCTTCCATAGCAACAAATCGGTAGCCTGCAGACCAGCCCCAATGCATAGAAGGTGATTTGGGTGCCAAAGGATGATTGGCTGGATAGGTGGAAGGGTCTAGATTGTTCCTGGAAGGATCTACACCAATTCCAAAACGGATGGCTTCAAGATTGCTAATATTGAAACTGCCTAGGTTTTCCAACACTCCCGAAGAGGCATTTACTAGAATGTATTTATCGGTAACCGGAGTAACGGTTCCACCATCGTGAATCAATTCAATTTTGGAGATATAATATTCCAATCTCCGAACATCGAAAGCATTGCCCAAATTATTCGAAGCTGGGCTTTGCATTGCAAAGACTTGAGAAGACAACATATGGTTTATCTCTAAGCTAACATTCTTCTGAGCCAACAATCCTAGGCTGGCAAGTATGCTTAAAACGAGTAAATATCTTTTCATAAAAGAAGTGTTGTATCCTACAATCAAATATACGCATATGCCTGTTGAAGACGAAGCGACTTAGTTTTCGATTGAAAAGAAATTGTTCAGGCCTTCTTAACCTATTCATTAAGAAGAACGAATGGCCTTAGAATGATAGTTTTTAGAATGTGGACCTAAGAATATACGTGCATAAATGCGCACAATCGCAATTCCGTCTAAAACAAAACTTAGGGCAATGATAATGGCAAGACCTATTTCGTTTGGTTTTATATGACTGAATATCAAATCTTCTCCAATAAATGTAGGGCTAATTGGAAAGCCGGATAAACCAAGGCAGGCAAAAAGAAAGGCCAAGGCCATAACAGGGTGTTCATATACATGTCCTTGAAAGCTTGATAAGCTAATTCCATTTTCTCTATTGGCGAGGCGTCTTAGAATCCAGTATCCCAAAAGGCCAGAGGGGATAACGCCACTGAGAAAAACCAGGCTGTCTGTGAGGTTAAATTCATCGTTAAAAGAAATTGCCAGCAAAACCCAGAAGTGATTAAACACAATGAGCATCCAACTAAAAAAGGCGCTTTTGCGCTCATAAATGGCTTTGAATACGGCAAGAAGCCCAATGAGTCCGAGGATGGTTGGAAGGTTATTTACAATCGGATATGGAATCTGATTTTTAAATAGGAGCAAGGAAGCAAGGAACAAGTACAAGGGAATGAATAGGTATAAGGCATGTCGAATGGCAACAAATCGCAATTGTTTCCCTACCCATTTCATAGGCCGCCAAAGGCTTTTGAAGAGCCATTCATCTACCTTCCATTCTTTTAAAGATAGTATGTAGAGTGTGTTTTGAAGTCGGCTGTTGGTCTTTTTTAGAGACAGTTTAGCAGAAGGAAGGTAGAATTGTTCTCGGATGAGATAGCTCACTACCGATGGACTTACAAGAAGTTGATAGGTTCTAAGAAAGGCGTTTCCGGCGAAGTGAATGAGCGCTAAAATCTCGAACCCAAAAGAGAGTTCAATGAAAATCAATCCGATTTGTGAAATAGACGAATAGGCAATTTGACTTTTTACTGAAGATTGCACTCGAGCAGTCATTTCGGCTACAATAGCCGTAAGCAGTCCCATTAGGCCGATAAGGATTCGCACAATCCATTGGTGCTCCCAAAAGGGCATGGTGCGCAGGAGCAAGAACACCCCCATATTTATGGCGAGTGATCCATAGAAAATAGCAGAGGAAGGAGTGGGTCCTTCCATGGCTCTTGGAAGCCAAGAGCAAAAAGGAAGCTGTGCCGATTTTGCTAGCGCCGAAAGAAGAATTGCTAGGGAAATGAACAAGCCCAACCAACTGGCTTCTTGCAAATGAGAAATAACCAACTCAGACTGGCTCAAGCGCATAAAGTTGATGTTTTCATGCCAGAGATGATGCGTCATCCACATGGCTAGAAGAAGACCCACATCGCCAATTCGGTAAATGGAATAAATTTTCACCGCATTTTTAACAGGAAGATACCGTGTTCTATAGAAGGCGATTAGTAGGAAGGATGACCATCCAAGAATTTCCCAACCAATAAACAGCGTCTCGAAGTTTCCGCTAAGAATGATTAGATTATATCCACTGTAGAAGAAGAGCAAGGTGTTAAAGAAGCGCTTGTATCCTGTTTCACGATGTAAATAATACCGGCTGTACAGTGTGATTAAAAAGGTTAAGTAGGCTCCCACTAAAAGAAAGACGGCACTTATCCGATCGAACATAAAGTCGATATAGAATTCATAGTGTTCGCTTTTAAACACTGTGAATTCTTTGAGATTGATCTTTTCCGCTCCTGTCCACCACCAGATGGCAACAAAGAGGATAGAAACTACAAGCTGCAGGCCTAAGCTAATGAAACTCAAGCGCGAAAGCAAATTTTCTTTTTTGCTTGGAATGATTAGGCTGAGCGCAAACGCAAAAAAGGGAAGCCCAATGAGAAAGAGAATAGACAGTTCTATTTTATTCATTTCTTTATTTTATAAACGGGTAGGTTTTCAGGCGATTTTTCAAAAAGAGATTCAAAAGCATCGTGTTCTTTGATCTCAAATAGAGGGTTGTACAGATGCCAATCGCCTTTGCTGTAGGTGAAGACTTCTTGGGTTTCAGGGTCGATGGATGAGAGCAATGTCCACTCTTTCTGATACCAATCAGCGGTTTTAGGGTTTGCGGCCAAGACGGCATCGATCTTTTCCTTCTTCGCATATACAATCATCATCAGGCGCAGAGGATCGTGAATTTCGATCATCTGAATGGGCAAGCCCGTACGCAAATCGCCATCAATTCCATTGGCTACGCCTATTAATCCCATTACATTGTGTGGCAGTTTACTTCCAGCCCCTAGCTTGTGATTGTCTACCCGAGAGAAATAGTATTCAAGATTAATCCCTCCGCATACCGGAGTTGCGGCATTGAGTATGGAAGCCAGGGCACTTCCATCTACATCCAATTCTGGTTCATATGAATTTAAGAAGGCTCTGCGATCTAGGAAGATATCGAGCGATTTATTTCGTGGCGCCACTACGCAAAGCGCATTGGTGGCATGGTTGAGTTCAGGCCTTGGTTCAAAAAGTGAAACAGCACGCAAGCGCAGTTTTTTGTGTATCTCGGCCGCCGACTTTTTCGAATTCACCAATTCCAGTCTCCTCGAACGCTCTTTGGCATTGAAATCCAAAGCCACCTCAAAAGTGTGCACATTTTTTAGGTGCTTTTCCATGAGTGCAGGTGGAAGCGATTGGGCATCGTAAAAAACAATATCGTCTTGGGTTGTATCGTGCAATGCACCTACAAATCGAGTGCTGTCTGGAATGTGAATTCCTCTTTTGGCAAGTAATTGTCGAACTTCTGTTTTGTTGGCGATATGTGAAATCACGCGGGCATTTACTGAGCCGGGTCTTCCTGAACAAGCGCCACAGTCGTAGGCGGCGTAATACGGATTGTTTACACTGCTCGCTCCGTGGGCTACGAAGTATACCAAGGGAGCAAAATCATCTATCAATCCAATGCTTCTCAATTGCCCTTCTAGTCGATCTAGCTGTTCTTCTAAGCTAAATCCAAGCTGTAAGTTGTTCTCAAATTGAGGCGGATTGGAAGCGTCTATGCTCAATTCGCTGTTGTGCGACATATGGTTGAAAGAAGAGCTGGTAGCCGGACTGATAGAAGGCTTGAATAAATTGAAAAACAGTTTAATAGCAGACCAAAACCCCATGGTCTGACTCATTAAGGTAGAATTGTGGATGGACTGCATTCTACGCGATAAATGAAGATCTTTTTTCTTTTTCTTGTTAGAACCAAGCTCTTTAATTAAATAAGGAGGGTGCATAGGAGCCGGGCACACCTTGGTGTTGTTTTCGGTTCCTTCTGGTTGGAAATAAAAGGCCATATTGAAGAAGCCCGGAGTTCCAAAAGTTTGACAGAGAGGGTCTTGGCTCTCGAGGTTTCTTCGGAGTGAACATTCTCTATCGTCTATACAGAATAGAGCTTGAAAGCTTATCTCCTTTGATTTCCCCCCTTTAGTAGAAGGAGATTTAGAGAAAGCAGCCAACACTTGATCGTAAAAACTCCACTCCAAAGCGAGTTGGGCATATCGGAGGCATTTCTCCTCTAAAGTGAACTCCTGGGTTTCAAAATTCAAAGGAGGTGGAGGTGAAATGATGTTTCCCAAGCTATGCCAATCGCCATAAAGCAAAGCATCCAATGCATCCCATTCGAGATGCAGTTCCAACAAAATCAATTCTTCCAGCGCAATCGGGCTCCTATCGAGTAAACTCTGGGGTTTATCTTCCAGCGTAGCAATCATTCCAGACCAGCCGGGATGTGCAAATTGCTGATCGAATAAGTATTGCTCAAAGAGCGATTCGCGTCCGACAATCTTCTCAAGTAATTGGGTAATTCCAATGGAAGGATCTAAGAAGCGCGCTCGGGCTTGTTTTGTTTGGAAGATACTCAGCTGACTATTCTGCTCTAATTGGCGCAATGAATTTAAAAAGCCGCCCTCTTTCGGAAATTTCCACAAGGCGATTCCTTGGTCTAAATAGGCGTTTAGCAATCTGAACAAGAGCGGGTACACGGCGGAATCTAAATCAATGAAATAAGTGTTCTTCCATTCCGATCGCAGCGCTCCAATAAGGGCATGTGGACGGTCTTCAACTGGGCTGTGGAGAATTAACTCCTTCCAATAGGCTACTTTTTCTTTGCCTTCGTTTTCCGCAATAACTCTTTCTAAAATGTCTTGCCGAATGGCTCCTGTATTGTACTTCCTTCTGAATTCATTGATCGCCAGAAAACTTTGATAGCCGAATAGGCGAGATGCTTTAAACAATCCACTAAAGAAATCATTGTCCTGAAAGGCATGCAGACTGTTGTGATGTATAAAATCTTTCAGAGGCGACTGCGAAGGAAGGTAATGTGCCAGTTGATGTAGGCAATCCTTTAGATCAAAGGGCTTTTCCATCTTACTTGAGTTCATTCTTATTGTACTTGGGGCTGTGTAGGCTTACTATGCAAGAAATCATAGCCGTTGGAATATGGTCGAAAGAAGACGCATGGCTAATCCATTGATCTAAATAACCCAATTCTAGGCGTGTATGCTCATTGAGATTGTATCCCAAATTGAGGTTGAGCCAATTGCGATCCAAGCTATTGATTTGTCCGCTGGGCCGTAGATTGAGCCAAACTTCATCGAAGGCGTGCACATAATACTGTGGATTGTTGAACTTCCAAATAATAGAAAAACGATATCGGAATCGAGTGGCAAATTGGAAGGGATCGTATTCTTGATTCGATTGGGAGAAATTAGAATACCAGCGCTCTTCTAGGCGAAAACGATGCAGAACTGTGATTTGCTTGTGCAGAGCTTGTTGCAACTGAATTTGCTGCCAAAAGTTCCACTCAGAGGTCTTCTTACTCGACGGAATCTCCGCAACCGATTCGCTTCCGATATAGGTAAATCCAGAGGCGAGTTGCACTTCTTTTGACAGAGTGTATTCCGCAAAAGGACGAATCAAAAACTGATTGGCGTCTTTAAATCCATTGTGTCTTCTCAAATGCAATTCGTTGCCAATCATCCATTTGGGATTGAGAGAATAGCGCGTCAATTGGAAGAGCCAGATATCGTTTGTAGATTCTACCTGCTTCTCTTGAGCACTTAATCTTGTAGAGAATAGGGCCATAGTGAAAACGAAGAAGCAGAACAAAATGGGTGCTCTGTTTATTCTAGTGTGTATTTTGTTCATGGCTATTTCTTGCGCTTATGTGCAGCAAAGGGATGGGCTGAACGAGGATTCAATTGATCGAGTCCGTGCACGGAGAGAAGGATTCCTTTTTGCGAGAACACATCTTTTAATCGATCTAGGTTGTGCAGACTAGTATGGTCTACGAAGTTTACCCTGCTGAGGTTTACCTCTATCTCCTCTACCTCTGATTGGGCGCGAAGAAGTTTTTGAAAACCCAGGTAGTTTGTGAAAACCAATCCGCTTTTCAGTTCAATACGCACTTTTTGTCCGGTTTTATGTAGATCATATTTTGCTTTGAACAAGTCTTTTAGACTAATTCCGTGGTAAAGAGATTGAAGCAGTTTAATGCAAATTCCGGCCAAGATTCCGAGCAATAGGTCGGTAAGAAGCGTTACAATAATAGTGGTACAGAAAATCAGCAGTTGTTCTTTTCCAATTTCCCAACTGTGCTTAAATGCCTTAGGTGAAGCCAAGCGGAAGCCCGTAAATACAAGCATGGCAGCCAAAGCGGCAAGGGGAATTCTATGAATTAGATCTGGAAAGAAGACCACGAAAATGAGGAGAAACAAGCCGTGATAGAAGTTGGAAGCATAGCTTTTCGCTCCTGCATTAATATTGGCAGAACTTCGCACAATTTCACTGATCATGGGCAATCCGCCTACCATTCCAACCAATGAATTTCCTACGCCCACTCCGATGAGATCGCGATTCATATTCGAGTTTCGCTTCTGTGGATCGAGAAGGTCGATGGCTTTAGAGCTCAAAAGAGACTCCAGACTTCCAACCAAAGCGAACATAATAATGTATTTGATGGAAGTAGAAGAAATCAGTTGACTAAAGTCGGGCAGCTGAATGGCGCTCAGCAGATTAGAAGGAAGGTTGACCAAGAAATCAGGGCCCGTATGGTAAATATGTCCGTTGATGATATACTCATGATCCACATCTAAACGATACAAGATTTCGAGAGGAAAAGCCAAAAGCAATACCGCCAAGGGAGCTGGAATGGCCTTGAAAAACTTCCCCTTTCTTCCCGACCAGAAGATGAGCAAAGCCAAGCTAGAAAAGCCGATGATGGCAATATGGGGATTGAGATTTTCCAGCATTTCGGGTATGTGCAGAAGCATGCCAATAGGGTCTTTGGCTTGAGTGGTAGCGCCCATCATAACGGGCAATTGCTTTGCAATAATTATAATTCCAATAGCGGCTAGCATACCATGTACGGCTGAAGCAGGGAAGAAGTCTACCAGATCGCCCCACTTTAACAAGCCCATGAGAATTTGAACGATTCCGGCAGCTACAATTACAGCGAGGGTAAGGGTGTAGCCTCTAAAGTTATCGCCTTGTCCAAGCTCTTCAACAGCGCCAAGAGCAATCACAATAAGACCTGCCGCGGGTCCTTTAATTGTTAGTTGCGAGCCTTTGAAAAAGCTAACAAATAGTCCGCCTACAATTGCTGTGAAAACACCCGCAATACTGGGGAATCCCGAGGCGAGTGAAATACCGAGACAAAGAGGTAAGGCGATGAGAAATACACTGAATCCGGCCATGATATCGGCCTTGGATAGGAAAGAGGAGGCATTGGCTTTTGCGGCCGATGCATCACTGGCATTTTTTTTCATTTAAATAAAGTCTGAGTGTGAATACTGTGCGAAAAAAATTCGCTTAAAATCATTGAACTAGATCAATGCCGTATTACAATCTCAGGTTTCGATAGAGAATCCAAAGTACTTCTTGGAGTGGAAGTACCAGAAAGTTTGGATTGGATAAATAGGAAGGAGTGAGGAAGCTTTGAAAAAGCAATTCACCCGAAGGTAAATCGGCGTGCCCAGCTTTTGAATCGCTTTCTTCTTCGGACTCATTGGTTTCTTCGGCGAGCAGGATTAGGTGCGCGGAAGAGAAATCATGCCCTACATCAAAGCGCTCAATAGGAAGGCAAATCGCATCGGAGGCAAGGTCAAAATTGTCGGTAGCATGTTCAGCTCTAGAAAAGAGACCAAAGATGACAAGGCTAAGAAGAAGAAATTGCTTCAAGAGACAAGTTTGAAATACGGTGCAAATGTATATGGATTTAAAAGGCTTTGAAGGCAGTGCAGAATAAAAAATTTTTCAATGCTTCCTTTGGCTTTTCTTTCGGAGGTTTCTTGTGAAAGAGGTAAGGGAGTACGGTTTTTTTGGGATATAGGCCATCCATAGGAAGGCAAGCCTTGGAGATACCGTTTAATGGAGGACTCGCATTTTGCGGTTCAATGGCTGTTATTCGCAAGATCGGGATCGTTGTATTGAGTCTTTTTGGAAGTGCGCTACCCAAAAGCCATTGGTTTTCCTCTATAGCCTGTGAAGAAACAGAGGCTAGAAGTGAAATTAGGGAGAGGCCATTGTGGAGAGCAAAAAAAAAGCCGTCCCCGATAGCAATCGGGGGCGACTGAGGATCCATTCATAAAGA
>JAFMBM010000008.1 GCA_017858515.1 Cryomorphaceae bacterium
TTGTGTTGTATATGTATAGTTTTTGTAGTCTTATCTCCATCTTAGTTTTGCTCTGTTTTTTCTATAAATCGTCAAACGGACTTCTGATTTGTTCTATGCTTTTGCTGCTTACGTGTGTGTATATTTCTGTGGTTCTGCTGCTGCTATGGCCAAGCAATTCTTGTATATACCTGAGATCGGTGCCGCTTTCTAACAAATGGGTGGCGTAGGAATGCCTTAGCCAATGTAGACTTACGGGCTTGCTTATGCCTGCTTTAACTAGTGCTTGCTTGAGTACCGCTGCCAAACTTGCCTCGCTGTATTTCCCTCCCTTTTGGCCTTCAAATACATAGACTTTCGGACGGTAGGCTTTGTAATACGATGTCAATAATTCTATTATCTTCAAACTTATGGGTACTATCCTGTCCTTTTTACCCTTGGCACCGTGTATGTGCAGCAACATCCTATCTCGGTTTATGTGCTCAAACTGCAAGTCTATCAACTCGCTCCTGCGTAAGCCGCATGCATAAACTAAACTCAACATGGCACGATGCTTCAAATTGGTGGGTGCCTCCAGTATGCTTTTCACCTCCTGTTTGCTCAAAACATTGGGCAGTACTTTTGCTCTTTTGGGTCTATGTATTAATTCAGGGTTAAGACTCCGTTCCTCTAATACTTTCACTGCTAGTTTAATGGCGTTTACTACCTGATTCTGAAAAGATGCGCTATAACCTAAGGCCAGTATATACCTATTGTTGAAGTGTATAAGATCGTCGTTGTTCATCTCACTTAAAGTCTTGGGTTGCATATAACGCAACAATATACGCAGAGAGTCGGTATAGGTCTTTATAGTATTGTTGCTGTAGCGTTTCGATTTAAGCCAAAGCTCAAATTTGCCTACTGTGGCCTGGCCTGTTTCATCCAATAAAGGCAGCGAAGGAAGGTCTCGTTTAGGTTTTTTCTTCTCTAACGCAATTTTTTCACCTTTCTCTTTATCTATCTTAGATTTTGCTATCTGCTTTTTCAGAACAGCACTGAAATCTACATAGCCCACCGTTCTAAATAAACGTACTATTTCTCTGAAAAGAACTGGGGTATTCTCTACATACCAACATTTATTGCTAGCGCTGTATACTGCGCCTACTTCCTTTGCAAATACAATGTAGGATGAAAGGGGCTCAAAATAAAGCCCAAGCCAAGTTTTGCCACGGTGTATCAGCGGCTGTATTGTGAGAACAACAGAAACGGTCATACGGCTAAAATAGCTATTTTTAAATCCTATTCATAAGTGAATCCTTAAATTATACTACGTAACACATTGAATAGAATGTATCATAAGTAGCTTTTTCCCTTATCATTGGGCTTGATACCAATACCGCATTCGAAATAATTCTGTGAGTTTTCCTACTGTTGAACCCTAGGCCTTACTCTATGCTCTTCACCCAAATAAGTATACTTATTGGCTCAGTGGCTGTATTTGCTGATGTTTGGTATAATCAATCGAAAGATCATGCCTCATTTTTAGTCAGTTTGAGCTCTTCTAGTTTTAGTGAATACACTTTATGGACAGGAGTTATTTTTCGGAGTTTTTCTCAGGGTATTTGGAACAATCCTTCCAACAAAAAACCGGCTCACCTCTCGGTGGCCGGCTTTCTGCTTTAGCCCATTTCGCTGCTGCTTCCTCCAGATGCTGAGGGTGGGGAGCTGTTGCCTTCGCTGGCTTCGGAGCTTGCTGCGGTAGTTGATTCGCTAGGCTCTTCTTTCTTTTTGTAATACACGCTAATTTTCGTGCTTCTCACTTCGGCATATCCATTGTAGAAATCACGGTCGAGATCCATGAATACACGCATTTTCATATCTAGACGGTCTCTAAGGAATTCCAATAGCTCATCTTGCTTGGTTTCTAGTTTCACTTTCAAGAGCTTCCTCTGCGTTCGGCGGTCGGAGGGAAGGAAACGGATCTTTCTGAAGTGATCGTAACTCTCTTGGGCTTTCGCTAGGCATGCTTTGGCGGTGGGATGAGAATCAAACTCGGCGGAAAAGTCTTCTGCTTTGCTTAAAATGCTCTGCGCTTTTATTACCGATTTCTCTAATCCATTGCGCATTAGCTCTTTTAATGAGAGGTCTACCAAATAGGCGGTGTCTTCTTTTCCTGCCTCGGTGCTGAAGGCGTGCAATACTCCTGCTAATTGTACCAGGCGTTCGTTGAACTCTTCTCGCTCGTTGTCGCGTATTTCTCCAAAAGCTTTTGATAGGCTTTCATAGTCCGCTAAGAGTTGGGAGATAAGCTGCGTTTCTGAAATAAAGTGGTCTATTTCTCCACTTAATAAGGATTCATTTTCCCATTGGGCACGGTGTTCTGCCAAATGGCTGCTGAGTTTGTGAAACATTTTTTGTCTGTTTCTGTGGGTCGTGTTCATAATTTTTGTTTTAAAATTTGAGTGTTTAACTAATAATTTGTCGTTTGATCAATTGACTCTGCAAAGGATTTAATTCCCCGTGAAAAAGCTTTCGCCATTTTGGCGAAAAAAAAATAAAAGTTTCGCCAATTTGGCGAAGGAAATCTCAAACCCCACGCTAGCATTGACTTTCAGAAGGCTGCCTTTCTTTCCTTTTGGCCTCTTTGGCCTCTATTTTTTTGGGTTGGAGGGAAGAAAACAGACTACTTCGGTAAAAAATGCGGGTACTATGACAAAGAATGGTGTAGGTCTGCCGGCTCTAAAAAGGGGCTCTAGAACCCTTACAGGTTTTAAAGGCAAACTAACAGCCTTTCAATGCAATGGAACCGTCTTCCTATGCAAGCCTTGCAGGCTTCGTTCGCAATGCTTGCAGTCTTTGATCGCAATGCTTGCAGCCTTCGTACGCAATAGAACCGACTTCGAACCCAATGCTTCGCGCTTTGAATCCAATTCAACGCAAGAGGGCGCCAATGCTTCGCGCTTTCAATCCAATGCTGAGCGAATAGGCTGCAAGGCTTGCAGGCTTTGTTGCCAATGCTTCACTCTTTGAACTCATTGGGCAAAGGCTTGGCTGCCAATGGAACCCAACTTGTCTCCTATTGGGCAATGCTTTCAATCCAATTCCTAAGCTAGGCGCGCAAACTGATTATGAATGAGCGCGAGCGGGCGATGCTTTGTTGTTATAGGTCTCATGCTTTGAAGCCTATTCTTTGCGATGCGCTTGAAAGGCTGAGTAAAAAGTTGGCTTTTCTGGCTCTTTGCGCTCTAGAGGTGAAAGGGCTCTTTGCCACAATAGATTAGGGAGGGGTGCTATATATCAGTGCTTCTCTTCTTTCCCACCAAGACAGCGCTCAATCATTAGGCTGTTTTCTGCGGCTCTTAGCTTCAACTGCTGAAGCCATTGTCTTCGGAAGCCTTGTATAAGTCCAGGATTGCTAGAGTGAAGGTAATGCGCCCCATTAATAGCACCCAAGAGCAAAGCCTGATCAGAGGTTTCCAGCAAGGCTCCATTGTTTAAATGCATGGCTTCAAAGCGCGCAATAAGACATTCGCCTCCCTTGGTCTTTTGTAATTTGTTTTTCCACTCCTTTTGCTCTCCTTCCAGCCATTCAAAATGCTGTGCAATGCACTGAGCCCATTCAGAACGCAATTGTCCGCTCTCTACTTCCAACTTCAACTGAGCATATTGGGCTCCAAAAGCTCTATCCAGCCAAAGCTCTTCCGATGGTAATGAGAGGTAATGCTCCCAAAGCTGAGTGGCTAAAAGATGGGTTTCATCCGACAGTTCCGGCAGCGATGGACTTGGATCTAATGCCGCCCACTGCCTGAATTTGTAGCGAAGGGTAATGGGGTGACTGAGGAAGTAAAAGAAAGGAATGTCTCTGGCTACATAGCGAAAACGCATAGTCGATTGCTTGCTCGCCTTTTGAATCAGCTGAGTGGTGTTTTCTAAATAGCGATGAAAAGAGTGGGCATCTTTAAATTGATAGACCTGAATGACTTTTAAATGATGCTTGGGGAAAAGCTCGGCCGCCATCATGGCCGCTTCGGGTACACTTGCACAGAGCAACAGCATTTCTTCCAACTGCAAACCGCGCTCTCCACTGATTTTTCTATAGGCTGAACTTTCAGATATATCTAAGTGCTCCGAAAGCCACTTGGGTAAACTCACATTTCCTGAGATACCCCTTTGAAGTATTTGAAAGAAAGAATTATGATCGAATTTCATACTGCAAACAATAAAAAGATGAATAAATAGAACCTAAATCGTAAGAGATACTGTTAAAAGAAATACGACAATAATTATAGTGTAAATTCAAGTCCTGTGCAAGTCCTAAGAGTATACCGATTCCGTATAATGGATGGCAAGAAAAGGAGGGAGGGAGGAAGGCAAGGATCCAAGGCTTCTTTGCTTGGCTTTGGGTGGATGTGGGTTTCCTCAAAGAAGGGAATTCATTCTTTCTTCACCCCGTTTCTTTCTTAAGTAGAAAGGGAACAGCTCCATGCTTAAGAGGCTATGCTTTCTTGGGTACAATCCTAGTTCTTCCTTCTTCTAGATGAATCGGAAAATCGCCTGGCTTAGGACTTCCAAAGTATTCCGCAAAGCACCTTCCTTCTATTTCTTCTGCTAGGAATAAACAAATCCATGCCATTACCTTTGCCGCATGATGAACTTCAATGGAGATTTGGTCCATCCTTCTACTCCTCTTTTTCACGCCTACGATCGTGCCTTCGCCTATGGCGATTCTGTATTCGAAACCTTCCGTTTTTCACATGCTCAGATTCACTTTTTAGAAGATCATTACTTCCGCCTTATGTCGGCTATGCGCATCTTTAGAATGAAGATTCCCATGCATTTTACTCCCGAGTTTTTTGAGGAGCAGGTGCAGCGCATCATTCCTGCCAACTCAAACCAATGCTTTCGCGTACGACTCAGCGTGTATCGAATGGGGGCCGGAAGGTATCAGCCCGAGACCAATGAGGTTGGATGGCTGGCGGTGGCCGAACCTATGGAGGAGGAAGACTATGTATTGGGCAAGGAGCTCAGCCTAGAGGTCTTTAAAGATCATTATAAACCCGTCCACCTTTTATCGAGTTTCAAAAATGCCAATTCTAGCCTCTATGTTATTGCCGCCAATTGGGTAAAAGAGAATGGCTTAGATGAGTGTTTCATTCTAAATGAGAAAAAGCAGGTCTGTGAGGCCGTTTCTTCCAATGTGTTTATTGTTAAGGAGGATGAGCTCATTACTCCCCCTTTGTCTTCGGGCTGTATTAAAGGTGTAATGCGAAAGCAATTGCTCAAATGGGCGCCTATGCTTGGATTAAAAGCCGTTGAAAAGGATCTCTCTCCCTTTGATTTGCTAAAGGCCGAGGAAATTTGGCTTAGCAACTCCATTCAAGGTATTCGTGCGGTAAAGAAATACAAGCTCTCTGAATACCAAAGCAATAGGGCAAAGGATATGTTGGAAGTTGTAAACGATCAGTTCAGCTGAGGATCTTTAGGCAGATTGGCCCAGAGTACATGCTGCCCGCCAACATCGTGCATCAGTTCCTTCCATAGAGAGTCTTCTTGGCCTATTTCGGGCAAGTGAAGATCCTCTACTTCCAGTACTATCCAGCTTTTGCTCGTGAGTTCGGTGGGTAATTGGTTTTTCCCCCATCCGCTATAGCCTAGATAAAAACGAATCTCGTCTTGGAGTATAAGTCCTGCTTGAATACACTCTTTTAAAATCTGAAAGTCGCCCCCCCAACTGAGTCCTTCGCTAATTTTAATGCTATTGGGAATAAGATCGCCCTTGCTATGGATATAAAAGAGATGGTCTTTCTCCACCGGTCCGCCTTCGTAAATGGGCATATTAAAGGCATCGATTTCAGGAAAAACATCGTGCAACTCAAGGCCCATGGTCTTGTTGAGAACAAAACCAAAAGAGCCCTCTGTAGAATGCTCGGTGAGCAGAATTACGGTTTGATCGAAATTGGGATCACCCAAATAAGCTCCGGCCACTAAAAAAGTACCCACTTTTGCCTCGCTAATCTCTTTTACCTTCCAATTCATATATCCAATATTAGTCAATACCATTGGCGATCTACTCGCCCTGCGACGTATTTTTGAACAAACTTTACAGAATGAACCGAGACCTTCATCATTATAGAAGAAATTACCTATCGGCCGAACTCTTAGAAAGCAACATAGACCTAGACCCAATGGTTCAATTTGCCACTTGGTTTAAGGAATACGAAGCCGTTGCTTCTCATGAGGCCAATACGGTTTGTATAAGCACCAACGGTGCTCTCGGACCCAGTTCACGTATTGTATTATTGAAGAGCTTCGATGCCCAAGGCTTTGTGTTTTATACCAATTACGAGAGTCGTAAGGCGCAAGAAGCGGAGGCAAGTGCTAAGGTGGGAATGTTGTTTTTTTGGCCTGAATTGGAAAGACAGGTACGGGTGCAAGGTCAAATTGCACGCATAGATGAGGCCGAAAGCGATCGCTATTTCAACAGTCGGCCTTTCGAATCGCGCATTGGGGCTCTTACCTCCAACCAAAGCAAACCCATTAAAGACCGGGCTGAATTAGAGAATACCTATACTCAACTAGCCCAAGAGTGGGAGGGAAGGCAAGTAGAGCGACCCAAGAATTGGGGAGGATACAAGGTGGTTCCTGTGCAAATGGAGTTTTGGCAGGGCAGACCCTCTCGCTTACACGACCGTATAGAATACAATTGGATAGGCGGAAGTTGGCAGATCCAAAGGCTTGCACCTTAAGTAGAATTATAGCCGAAGGTATGGGCATCAATGCCTAATTTAGCCACCCATGCAAAAGACAGAAATTGTAATCATAGGAGCAGGACCTGCGGGTTCTGCCTGCGCTTTGTTGCTCGCCGATGCTGGCAAGGAGGTGGTTCTTTTAGATAAGGCTGCATTTCCACGCGATAAGATCTGCGGAGATGCTCTTAGTCCGGATGTAATCAACCAATTGGTAAAGATTCGTCCTTCGCTAAGAGAACGCTTCGACCAGCAAACCGACCGGCAGCGGATTACAGGTTTGCGTATGATTGCGCCCAATAAAGAGGAGTTTGTTCTGTATCTCAATCAGAATCAAGAGAAGAATATAGAAGGCTTTGTAATGCCTCGGATGGAGTTTGATCGCACCTTAAATGAAGAAGTGCGCATCCATCCTAAAATCAAACTCATAGAAAATTGCAAAGTAGACAAGGTAACGGTGGTGGCCGATGGAGTACAACTGGAGACCAGCGAAGGTGAGTTTCATGCCCTCTCTATCGTAGGTGCCGATGGGGCCCATAGCATTGTAGCCAAGCAGTTGGCGGGCTTTGAGATGGATAGAAACCATTATTGCGCCGCTCTGAGAGTGTACTACGACAATGTAGAATGGGATCAGCCCAAAGATTTAATAGAGCTGCACTTTATACCCGAGGTTTCTCCCGGCTATTTATGGATCTTCCCTATGGAAGGCAATAAAGCCAATGTAGGCATCGGTATGCTGAGTAAACACGTGGCCGAGAAGAATGTAAACCTCAGATCGGAGTTGGATAAGGCCCTGAAGTCGCATCCTTCTATTAGTCCGCGCTTTAAGAATGCCATGGCTCGTGAGAGTGTAAAAGGCTTCGGCATTCCATTAGGATCGAAGAAGTTTCCCATATCCGGCAATCGTTTTCTATTGGTAGGAGACGCCGCCTCACTGGTAGATCCCATGACAGGAGAAGGAGTTGGAAATGCCCTCCGAAGTGGACGATTTGCCGCGGAGCATTTGTTGGAAGCCTTAAAGATCAATCGTTTTGATGCCGCTTATAACAAAGCCTACGACAGAAGAATTTACAAGGCTATGTGGTCTGAATTTAGAATTTCTAGAGCCTTCCAGAAATTCTTCACCAATCCACGACGCGTGAACTGGCTAACGGGCTTTTTGAATAGGAATAAAAAGCTGCATCAGAAAATGAACAAATGGTTCTTAGAAGACCATCTGATGACGCATTGGAACAAGCCTTCTTTCTATTTCAAAAAGATCCTCAATCTAAAGTAATCTGCTGCAGATGTTGGGCGCTTGCTTGTTGTAGCTCTGGAAAAAAATCTAGAAAAAGCGCATTGAGTGATTGGTAATGCATTTGAATTCCATCCCAAGCCGTCTGCATGCTAGAGGGAAATCGCGTTCTTCGGCTCAATCCTGAAAAGGCCTGCAGCATTCCCACCTCTTCCTTATACGAAAGCAGCCAATTGTGCCTTTGCATATGCTCAAACATACGCAGCACATTCGGAGGCATATGGGGAATGAAGGCTTCTAATCTTGCATAGGTTTCTAGGGTATACTGTTCTAAGCTTATAGCACTATAAAGGGCCCAGTTACGGGCGAGGAAATGATCGAAAACCATATCCACCACCACCGGACTAAATTTGCCTTGGTGCTCTCTTAAAATGCCAATGCTCTGTTTTACCAATAGATGCGAGTCGGTATACTGATCGATGAACCGATGAAGCTCTATTCCTTTTTTCATCATTCTACTAAAGTCGAGAGTGGTAGAACGCTTCAATCCATCCGCCACAAAGTTTCCGAACAACACTTCGTCGTTCTCACCCGAAAGAAAGCAATGGGCTAGGTAATTCACTTGCTGAGGATGGAATAAAACAATTTAGGTAATAGGGCATGAAATGGAACAGCGAGCAATTCCTTTCTGCCTATATATATATGGAAGCGATTGGATTGCATGGCTTTCATCAACTTCTTGGCAAATACATCGGCAGGCATGCCATTTTCTTGCGCCGGACTGTTTTTATTCAGCGGCTGCCCATTTTTATCCAAGGAGTTTAGGGTTACCGAAGTCTGAATGAATCCAGGACTTACCACTTGAATTTTAATCTCAGTATCCTTCAGTTCCTGTCGTAAAGATTCATAATAGAGTATCACCGCGGCCTTAGAGGCAGAGTAAGTAGCTAGCTTCGCTTGTCCGAACTTACCCGCTATACTCCCAATAACGATGATCTGACCTTTATTGGCCTCCACAAAATAGGGGAGTAGGGCCTTGCTCAAGGCTACATTTCCGTGATAATTTATGTCGAAGATGCGTCTTTCAATGGCATTAGAAGTCTCCAAACTGCGACTAAATTGACCCAATCCAGCATTGCTGAGTAGAATATCTACGCTTCCTCTCCATTTTATGGCGAGAGAAACCCACTCTTCTGCTAATTCGTAGCGCTCAAGATCAATGGGTAGCAGCAAGGCTTTGTCTGGATGTTTCAATTCAGACTGCACCCGCCGTAAGGCCTCTAAGTTTCTGGAAGACAGAATGGTGTAAGCACCCTCTGCATTAAATAACTTAGCCGAAGCTTCACCAATTCCAGACGAAGCACCCGTAATCCAAACCGTTTTAGAAATCATTCTGTCCATTCATCGAAAATAACCTTTGTAAATTCATTCATTGCATCTAAATCTTCCAGAAAGCTTTTTATATTTGCAGCCTGAAATTCAGGAACGAGAGTAGCAAAAGCAGAAAGATATGAAAAGGACGTTTCAACCTTCCAACAGAAAACGCAGAAATAAGCACGGTTTTAGAGAGCGCATGGCAACAGCCAACGGACGCAGAGTAATTGCTGCCCGTCGTGCCCGTGGTCGTCATAAATTGACCGTTTCAGACGAAGGAAATCACAAAGGGTAATTCCTGAGTGTTTAATATGAATTTAGAAAGGTGTTATCGTAAAAGATGACACCTTTTTTTTGCCTTGTAGTTTCGTATAGCAAAGAAAGAAATAGACCATGCCAAAGGACAATTCAATAAAACACATTCTAATTATAGGGAGTGGCCCTATTGTAATAGGACAAGCTTGTGAGTTTGATTACTCAGGTTCTCAGGCAGCTAGGTCCTTAAGAGAAGAGGGAATAAAGGTGAGTTTGATCAATTCAAATCCAGCCACCATTATGACGGATCCGGTGATGGCGGATCATATTTATTTATTGCCTTTGGAAGTAGAATCACTTGAGCATATTTTAGATCAACATCCGGATATCGATGCGGTTCTGCCCACAATGGGCGGACAAACCGCCTTGAATCTTTGCATAGAGGCAGATAAAAATGGCCTTTGGGAAGAAAGGGGGGTGCGCATTATTGGGGTAGATATTGCTGCCATCCAGATTACAGAAGATAGAGAGGAGTTTAGATTGCTGATGGAAAAGATCGGTATTCCCATGGCGCCTTCTCAAACCGCTACCTCTTATTTAAAGGGAAAGGAAATTGCTCAAAAATTTGGATTTCCACTCTGCATACGTGCCTCTTACACCTTAGGAGGAACCGGCGCTTCTTTTGTGCATACCCGCGACGAATTCGATGAGTTGCTGAAGCGTGGATTAGAGGCATCGCCCATTCACGAGGTAATGATAGACAAAGCCCTTTTAGGTTGGAAGGAATTTGAACTCGAATTACTCAGAGACCAAGGAGATAATGTAATTATCATTTGCTCTATCGAGAATTTCGATCCCATGGGCATTCATACCGGAGACTCCATCACCGTAGCGCCTGCCATGACTTTAAGTGATAGCACCTATCAGCGCATGCGCAATATGGCTATTCAGATGATGCGCAGTATAGGAAACTTCGCGGGAGGTTGCAATGTACAGTTTGCGGTGAGTCCCGATGAAAGGGAAGACATCGTAGCCATTGAAATCAATCCAAGGGTTTCTAGATCCTCCGCTTTGGCTTCTAAGGCAACCGGTTATCCCATTGCCAAGATTGCAGCCAAACTGGCTATAGGCTATAATTTGAGTGAGCTGAAAAATCAGATCACCAAAACCACCACTGCCTACTTCGAACCTACTCTCGACTATGTAATCGTTAAAATTCCACGTTGGAATTTCGATAAATTCGAAGGAGCCGATCGCACTTTGGGATTGCAGATGAAGTCGGTAGGAGAGGCCATGGGAATAGGCAGAACCTTTCAAGAAGCCTTGCACAAGGCGGCTCAGAGCTTAGAAATAAAGCGCAATGGTCTTGGAGCAGATGGAAAAGGTCAAACCGATCAAGATACCGTTATTAAGAAACTAACGCATGCCAGTTGGGATAGGATCTTCGTTATCTACGATGCCATGCAGTTAGGTATTCCGCTTCGAAGAATTCAGGAAATCACCAGGATTGATATGTGGTTCTTGAAACAGATAGAAGATTTGGTGAAGGTGCAAGCGAAAATTCAATCGCACACCCTTTCAGCTATTCCAAGAGAATTGATGCTGGAAGCCAAAACCAAAGGCTTTGCCGACCGGCAGATTGCCCATATGTTGGGTTGCCTAGAAAGCGAGGTTCACAGAAAGAGAACCGATGCTGGAATTGAACGTGTTTGGAAGTTAGTAGATACCTGTGCCGCTGAGTTTCCAGCGCAAACACCCTATTACTACTCCACTTTCGAAAGCGAAAAGCAGTCTTCAGACGGCTATCGCTATTCGGAGAATGAAAGCCTTCCATCCAACAAAAAGAAGGTGGTTGTATTGGGCTCGGGTCCGAATAGAATAGGTCAAGGCATAGAATTCGACTATTGCTGTGTGCATGGTGTATTGGCGGCGAAAGAATGTGGTTATGAGACCATCATGATCAATTGCAATCCAGAAACCGTTTCAACCGACTTCGATACATCCGATAAACTCTATTTTGAGCCTGTTTTCTGGGAACATATCTACGATATCATCCGACATGAAAAACCAGAAGGTGTAATAGTGCAATTGGGCGGACAAACGGCTTTGAAATTGGCGGAGAAGCTAGATCGGTATGGCATACCTATTCTAGGAACCAGCTTCGAGTCGCTCGATTTGGCCGAAGACCGCGGACGCTTTTCTACTTTATTGAAAGAAAATGGAATTCCGTATCCTGAATTTGGAGTAATTACCAATGCCGATGAGGCCCATGAATTGGCCAAAGAACTCGGCTTCCCTATTCTCGTTCGTCCGTCGTATGTTCTTGGTGGACAAGGAATGAAAATCGTGATCAATCACGAAGAGCTGGAGCACCATGTGGTTAATTTGTTTAAAGACATTCCAGGCAATAGAGTCTTGCTCGACCATTATTTAGAAGGAGCCATAGAAGCCGAAGCCGATGCCATTTGCGATGGTGAAGAGGTGTACATCATCGGAATTATAGAGCATATAGAGCCTTGTGGTATTCATTCTGGTGACTCCAATGCCACCTTGCCCCCCTTTAACCTAGGGGCGCTTATCGTAGATCAGATTCGCGTACATACAGAAACCATAGCCAAGGCATTGGGAACGGTAGGATTGATTAATATTCAGTTTGCCATTAAAGACGATGTTGTGTACATCATAGAGGCCAATCCAAGGGCTTCTAGAACGGTTCCCTTCATTGCAAAGGCGTATGGAGAGCCTTATGTGAATTACGCCACCAAGATCATGTTGCGCGAGAATAAGCTAAGCGACTTCAGCTTTAATCCACAACTGGAAGGATTTGCAATTAAGAGCCCTGTATTCTCCTTCAATAAATTCCCGAATGTGAGCAAGAATTTGGGGCCAGAGATGAAGAGTACAGGAGAAGCCATCTACTTTATTAAGAATCTTAGAGATCCTTTGTTTAAGAAATTGTTCTCAGAGCGCAATCTCTATTTGAGTAAATAGAGATTATTCCAATAAATCAGGACGCAAGCGCTCGGTTCTTTCGAGCGCTTGTTCCGTTCTCCAGTTGTCTATCTTCTTTTCATCGCCCGATAAGAGAATATCAGGCACCTTCCAACCTCTAAATTCGGCTGGCCGAGTATAAACAGGAGGAGCCAAAAGATCGTCTTGGAACGAATCGGTTAGGGCAGAGGTCTCATCATTCAATACACCCGGAAGCAATCGAATAATGGCGTCGGATACCACCGCAGCGGCCAATTCTCCCCCCGAAAGCACATAATCTCCAATAGAAATTTCCTCAGTAATAATATGGTCCCGCAGTCGCTGGTCTATTCCCTTGTAATGTCCACAAAGTAGAATGATATTTTCGAATAACGACAGGCGATTGGCGTGTTTCTGATCGAAGCGTTTTCCATCGGGCGTCATATAAATAATGGCATCGTAGCTTCTTTCCGATTGAAGTTTTTCAATGCAGGCCATAATCGGTTCAACCCGCATAACCATTCCAGCTCCACCGCCAAAGGCATAATCGTCTACCTGTTTGTTCTTGCCACTGCCGTAATTGCGGAGATTGTGAATTTCAATTTCAACAACTCCCTTTTCAACAGCTCGTTTGCAAATGCTAGCCTCAAATGGACTTCGAAGTAGCTCAGGTAGCACAGTAATGATGTCTATACGCATGGGCGAAACTTGAGTAGTGCTTATTTTCTTTTGATGGAGGCTGCGCCCGAAACTTCTTTGTATCCAATTTCTGCTGGCCCTCTAAGAACAAGGCTAGAAGCCCCGCTGAGTTCAACATTGGCCAAATCTTTCGCAAAAACATCCGCAGAGCAGGCACCACTTAATTCTAAGCTTACTTCGTTGGCTTTAAGTTTATCTGCCTTTAAACTAGAGGCACCACTCATATCAATGGCAAGTTTGTCGGTTGTACCGGATAGAGTGATTTCGCAGGCGCCACTTCCATCTACATTAAGGAGAGAAACCATAGACTCCATCTCAATTTGGGCTGCTCCACTGAGATCAATTTTAATAAAATTGCCTTTAATGGCATTCTTTGCTTTAAAGCTTACCGCTCCGCTCAAATCGATTTCATCTAATTTGGTTGCAGTGATATACAGTTGGATAGGTTTAGAATCGTTCCAAAAACTCTTGTCGGAGCTAATTTCTAATTCGCCATCTGAAAGATCAAACTGAACATCTTTGTGATCGTCGCCAAAGGCTACAATCACCACTTCATGGGTTTCGCCTAAACGAAAGAAAACTTCGTAGGCACCGCTTATCTCCAAAGAGTGGAAGGGAGTAAAGGTTTTGGTTGTTTTTGTTTGGGCAGCCATGCTCATACAGAGGAACAAAACGGCAATAAGGCTTATTCTTTTCATGATGGGTATTTTTTCAAATGTATAACTAAGCAAGGTTTTAGCTTGTTAAAAGTAAACTAACAAGCTAAGCCTTTAAGAAAATACTGGTTTTGAGCCGTGAGTAGGCGCGAACACATTGTAAATACAACGACATTCTATTTGCCAGCCAATTCGGAAAAGGCATTGGGTCCTTCATAGCACAATAAATGAAGCACACTCAAGGAGCCCATTTGTTGAATCAAGGGCGTAAGTTGGATGGCTGATTCTATATAAACAGGGAGTTCTTTTTTTGGGTGGATGGAATTTCTAAGATCCAGGGTGTTGGGAGGGTTTAATTCAAAGTCATTGGAATAAGAAAGCGAAGGCGTTACATCCAACCACTTAAAAACCCAATGAATCCACATCTCATTCCAATCCCATAGTCGTTGTACTTGAGTTTGAAGGAAATGTTCTTCCATTTCCGCGGCTAGGATAGCAAAAAATGGAGCTTTAGAATAGGCAGATTGAATAGCGCGCCAATGGTTTTTTCTCCATTCTTCAGCATAGCTTATCTCAATCTCATCCATCTTTCGTGAGGAAGAATGCAGCAAAGGAATGCTTAGATCCAGGGTCCCTTGTGCGCTTAGAATTCTAGAGCGATTTCGGAAAGACTGCTTTATGAAGTTTTCATGCTTCTCAAGGCAACAGCTGTCTGGCTCTTGAATCCAATACGCAAACCAAAGACTCGGAGGCAAATAGGCCGTGCTAAGTAGATAATTCAAGGGCTAAAATGCTAAGCTGCTTTTTTGCTGCGCTTGCGTCTTTTGTTAAAGAAAGAGTAGGCCACGACCAAAATAATAAAAGGCCAGAAATAACTAAATCGCTTACCACTTCCGTTTACAGTGGTAAACACTCTGCTTGTTCTAATCTTGTTGATGCCTTCGGCATATTTATCTAGGCTCATCCAAATAAACACAGGTTTTCCCACTATGTGGTCTTCTGGAACAAAACCCCAGTAACGAGAATCTGATGAATTGTGGCGGTTGTCGCCCATCATCCAATAATAGTTCTGAGCAAATGTGTACTCATCAGTAGTTTCACCGTCTACCACAAAAGCACCATCGACTATTTGAAGATCGTGATTCTCATATACCTCAATAATACGTCTATAGAGGTGATAGGTAGAATCATTCAGAACTACGGTTTCTCCTGCTGCGGGGATATGAATAGGACCATAATTATCTCTGCTGAATGGGAACATGGGGTTTTCATCATGGAAACCATTCATGAAAAACTCATTGGCTCTACTCACTATTTCTTTGTAGTAGCGCTCAAGGAGCTGCGGAGTATTGGCAGGTAAGTTGGCTAAATCTTTCGGACTATCTAAGCGAATAACCTCCACCACATTCGGGAGATTTTTGAATGCATCCAAAACATTCGCATTAATAGACATAACATATTCATCCTTTGTAAACTGCGTTACATCTCCTGGATCTCCATTGGCTCTGCGCTGATCGTCTTCGAGGTAATTTATATCAAAATCGCGCTTCATTTTTTTCTTGTTGAAATCAACCCCATTCGTGCGAACATAGTAGCTCGTTTGAGGATTGGCCCAATCTGGAAAAGGCATGATCTTTCCATCGATGTGTACATTTCCCGAAATCACTTCTAATTGGTTTCCAGGCAATCCTACACAACGCTTAACATAGTTGGAGCGCTTGTCGATAGGTAGATCGGTTTCCATTGGATAGTTGAATACCACTGGATCACCCAACTCAATAGACTGTAGTTTGGGAAGCCTTAGGTAGGGAAATTCAACGGCCCTAGAGAAAGAAGGTGTGGTTCCAAAAGGAAGAGTAGCATGCAATAGGGGCACACTTAATGGAGTAATCGGAATTCGGGTTCCGTAGTGCATTTTACTAACGAAAAGAAAGTCTCCCACCATTAAGCTCTTCTCCATAGAACTCGTAGGTATCACATAAGCTTCAAAGGTGAAGGTGCGTATAACGGTTGCAGCTACGATAGCGAAAAATGCAGCAGGAACAAATTCCCCCAATTGCTTTGTAATCTGCTTGTTATCAACTCCTACATATTTCAAAGGATTAAGATAAGGGATCAGTCCAAAATAGATTCCTAGGCTAATAGTAGAAAGAGCAATGTCTCCCCATTTGCGCCTTCCAAAAACGTGCAGAACTTCATAAATAGAGACGATCCACATAACGTGGTTTACGATCGGAATGAAATAGAGCACGGTCTGCCATTTCGGTCTCCCGGTCATTTCCATTAATTCAATGGTCTTTAAAACTGGAACAAAAGCTTTCCAAGCTTTCCGATCGCTTAGAAGGAAGTATTTGTACAAATAAATAGAAGAGGCTATTTCTACAAGGAGGAGATACTGTAATAAATTGATTGTCATCTTAGAGGTTTAGGTTTAACAGGTCGTTCATTTGATAAAAGCCTTTTTTGCCTATTAAAAATTCAGCGGCTAGTAGGGCACCTTTAGCAAATGCATCGCGACCATGCGATATGTGTTCTATATGTAATTCGTCCGTTAGGCTTTGATAACGAACGCTGTGTGTTCCTGGTATTTCTCCTTCTCGAATGGATTCAATTTTTAGCTGATCCTTAACATTTTCAGTAGTCCACGAATTGAATTGACTGTGATTCTTTAGTATGTCTTCTGCAATGCTAATAGCCGTTCCGCTCGGAATATCTTTCTTCATACTGTGATGAAGTTCTACAATGTGTGGACAAAATTGCGGAAACTGATCCATCCATTTTGCCAAGACTCTATTGAGAGCGAAGAAGATATTTACTCCTAGTGAATAATTGGAGGCATAGAAGAAGCTACCATCTACCTCCTTGCAAAAGGCAATGGCTTCGGGTAGAGATTGATGCCAACCTGTAGTGCCAGATACAATGGGTATTTGAAGGGATAAGCAACGGATAACGTTTTCAAATCCCGCTTCAGGCGAACTGAATTCTATGACAACCTCGGCTCCTGTGAGATCTTCATTTTCCCAATCCGATCCGCCTTTAAAAACGATGGAGTGCCCTAAATCGACTGCAATGCGTTCGATTTCTTTCCCCATTTTTCCATATCCAAGTAGGGCTATTTCCATTAGAAATTAAGGCTAAGTTGCAAAGAAGGAACCACCGAAGAACCAAAGAAGGCCATGCCATTTTGCAGACTCGGTTGCAATTGCATAGAGAGGTCGTCGGAAATATCGAAATAGAAAAGATGCGCATCTACATAGGCATCTAGAATATTATAAGCATACACACCAACGGTCAAGATGATTGAAAGATCTCTCCATCTACGGAAGGTGTTTTCTAGTGTAATTAACTGAGAGGCTGTGTAAATATTAAGGTATTGGTCTGTTGTTTCAGGATCATCGTCTATGCGAATGTTGTAGGCATCTCTATAACTCAAATACTCTTGATGATTGTAAATGGCAAAGCCGATGGTGGTTCCCATTCCAGCCCAGATAATAGGGGCTTTTAGGTATTTTTTATTGTAAAGTTGTCCCCAACCGGGTAGCATTACCGATCTCCAAGTTGCTTTCTTAATACTATGCTCTACTACTTTAGCTGAATCTTCGGCACTTAGGCGCTCAGCATTCTGCTTAAGACTAGCCAAGTCTGGCTCTTCCTGCGCTAAGGCAGACAATCCAAAGAATAGGATAGTAATTAGAGATAAAAAGCTCTTCAATGCTAGGGATTAAGAATGCTGATCAATCGTTCCAACTCTTCTGGATTTTTAAATCGGATTACAATTTCTCCCTTGCCTTTGGGATCAGACTTTAAAACCACTTCTGTTTCGAGAAGGGTTCCAAGTTGCTTTCCCAATTCGTTAAAGGGGGAAGCTTGCTTTTCCTCCTTTGTTTTTTCTGGCAGACTTGGGTATTGCAAAGCTTTAGCCTTTTCTTCAACCTGACGTACACTCATTCCTGAAGAAATGATTTCCTTGTACATCTTTAATTGATTTTCTTCACTTTCGATAGAAACCAACGCTCTTGCATGGCCCATACTCAACATTCGATCACGAATGCCTGCTTGAATGATAGGAGGCAATTTCAACAATCGGATATAATTGGAAACCGTAGAGCGCTTCTTTCCAACTCTCTTGCTCATTTGCTCCTGAGTAATGGAGCACTCATCCATTAAGCGTTGGTAGGAGAGGGCCACTTCCACGGCGTCTAATTCTTCTCTTTGAATATTTTCAACCAAAGCCATTTCCAACATCCCTTGGTCATCCGCCAATCGAATATAAGCAGGAATGGCCGTTAGTCCCGCCAATTTTGAAGCTCTCCAACGACGTTCTCCTGAAATCAGTTCATATGAGTCAGAACTCAATCTACGAACTGTAATAGGCTGAATAACGCCTAGTTGTTGGATGGAATCCGCCAGCTCTTGAAGGGCCTCATCGTCGAAAAAAGTACGGGGTTGAAAGGGATTAGGTTGAACAGATTGAACCGGAATTTCGGCAATAGAGCCTACAACTTCTTCTGCTCCGGGTTGATTTGCATTCTCAATCTCCGTTCGCGGATCTTTTAAAAGAGCCGCTAATCCTTTGCCTAATGCTTTGCGTTTATCTGCCATCGTATAATCTTCAGCTTTGCGCTACTTCTTTATTTAATTCGTTATTGCGCAAAAACTCACGGGCTAAATTTAAGTAATTGACAGCCCCTGTGCTCGCTGCATCGTATGTGATAATGTTTTCACCAAAACTAGGTGCCTCACTTAGGCGCACATTTCGCTGTATAATGGTCTCAAATACCATTTGCTGAAAATGTGTTTTTACTTCTTCAACCACCTGATTTGATAGTCGCAATCGACTATCGTACATGGTGAGAAGTAAACCTTCAATTTGCAAATCTTGGTTGTGCAGGTTTTGAACACTTTTAATGGTGTTCAACAATTTCCCTAATCCTTCTAATGCAAAATATTCGCATTGAATTGGAATTAATATGGAGTTGGCAGCGGTAAGTGCATTAAGAGTGATTAACCCTAAAGAAGGGGCACAATCTATAATGATATAATCGAATTGCTCAGATGGAAGAGTAGTTAATGCTTCTTTAAGCATGTATTCTCTATTCTTTTTATCCACTAACTCAATTTCGGCTGCAACTAAATCAATGCTGGAAGGAATCAAAAAAACATTGGGCGCTTTGCTGGGCATTATTGCATTGAGGATGGGTATGGCATGTTCAAGAACTTCGTAAGTTCCTTTGGAAACCGAATTGGGATCAACGCCTAAATTCGACGTGGCATTTGCCTGAGGGTCTGCATCGATGAGTAACACTTTCTTCTCAAGAACACCAAGGGCAGCAGTTAAGTTAACTGCAGTAGTTGTCTTTCCAACCCCTCCTTTTTGGTTTGCAACGGCAACAATTTTACTCATGGTAGAAAATTCGTTTAAATAATTGGTAATTAGACTACTAAGTAATTAATACTCAATGAGTAAATTCAGCAGCAAAGGTAGTATAACCAATCAACTGTAGAAACAAGAAAACGTGTTTTGAGAAGAACTAATCAACAGAAGAATCTCTACAGATCATCGAAGTCAATATCTGTAAAAGACTGTGTACTGCCTTCGTCTTTGGTTCTATTTGTGGTTTCTGTGGCGTCTTCGTTCGGCCTAAATTCACTTGGAGTGTCGGATATAATTTCTTCTCCTTTACTCTCAATAATGAAATCGGTTATTTCTTCCAGAATATCCTTGAATTCTCTCAGATCTTCCTTGTACAAATAGATCTTATGCTTTTTAAAGAAAGCACCTCCTTGCTCATCATTCTGCTTCCGACTTTCGGTAATCGTGAGGTAATAATCATCTGCTTTGGTAGAGCGCACATCAAAAAAATAAGTACGCTTTCCAGCTCTTAAGACCTTGGTAAATACTTCATCCCTGTCTTTCCGATCGTTTCCATCCATCTTTTCTGTATTCCTGTGAGTCTCAAAAATAGTAAAATCTTCATCTAAATTTCGATACCCGATTCACGGATTTGCTTTTGGTAGAGCTTATAATATTCTCCCTCCGATGCAAGCAAGTCGTTGTGGGTTCCCGTTTCAACTACTTCCCCTTTATTTAAGACCAAAATGAGGTCTGCATGTTTTACAGTACTCACCCTGTGACTAATGAGCACTGTGGTTCTTTGGGCAGAAAGTCTTTTTAAGTTTTGAAGTATACTTTCTTCTGTTTCAGTGTCTACGGCAGATAGACAATCATCAAAGAGCAAGATTTGAGGATTGTGGGCAAGGGCCCTGGCGATACTAACACGCTGCTTTTGTCCACCGCTTAAGGTAATTCCGCGCTCACCAATTTTTGTTTTATATCCTTCCTGAAATTCTACGATATTGGAATGTACCTCTGCATCTTTTGCAAATTCTTCTACCTGAGATTCATTGGGTTCATTCATGGTAAACCCAATATTGTGCGATAGACTCTCCGAAAAGAGGAAGGCATCTTGTGGTACGTAACCAATTTTCTTTCTTAAAATACTTAGATCAAGCGATTGAATGGATTTGCCTCCAATTAAAATATCGCCAGTATTGATGTCGTAAAACCGCAAAAGAAGATTTGCTAAAGTAGATTTTCCACTTCCGGTTCTTCCCACTATGGCAAGTGTTTTTCCTTCAGGAAGTTGGAAATTCACATTCTTCAGGGCCACAATTCCTGTCTCTGGATAGGTAAAACCAACCGATTTGAACTCAATAGAGTTTGAGAAAGATTGAATGGCATTTTTAGGAGAACTAATTTCGGGTACTTCAACAAGAAATTGATTGATGCGTTCTTGAGATGCTTCAGCTCTTTGAACAATGGAGGTTACCCACCCAATAGATGCCACAGGCCAAGTAAGCATATTGACATACAAAATGAATTCGGCAATATTTCCAGCTGAAATATCGCCGCTAATGGCTTCTATTCCTCCTACATAGATGGTAATAAGTGTGCTCAATCCGATAAGTAGGAGCATCATCGGAAAAAAAAGAGCGTTTACCTTAAACAGTCCTTCATTTACATCTTTGTAGTTGTTGGATAGATTTTTAAACTCAGATTGAAAGTGGGATTCCTTTGTATGTGCCTTTAACACTCTAATGCCAGAAAAGGCTTCTTGAACAAAGGTTGAAATCTCACTGAGTGTTCGCTGCACCTTTTCACTCCTTTTATTGATTGTTTGGCTTATTTTGTAAATGGCAAACGATAGAAAGGGAAGGGGGAAGAGCACGAAAAACGTTAGTCGAGCATTAATGCTAATCATAATCGCAATTACAATCACTAAGGTGAAGAAGACATTTACAGCGTACATGATCGCAGGTCCCACATACATTCGCACACGACTAACGTCTTCACTGATGCGATTCATTAGATCGCCGGTAGAATTTTTTCGGTAGAAGGAAAGAGACAATTTTTGGTAATGCTCGAATATTTCGTTCTTTAAATCATATTCAATGTATCTGCTCACAACAATAACGGTCTGACGCATAAAGAACATAAACACTCCAGAGAGTAAGGCAGAGCCAATGATTGCAAGACCAAACCAGAATAGCTGGGTTCGCAGTAAATCTAGATTGGAAATTTCGCCAGATTGATACTCTTTAATGGCAATTTCAACCACATCAAAAGACTCTCGAACCAATTGAGCAGGAAAAACTCGGAAGATTACAGACACGGTAACAAACAGAAATCCAATTAAAAGCCGCCATTTATATCGAAGGAAGTATTTGTTAAGATGGAGTAGTGCTTTCATATTTCATTCTTTTCATCACTAAAGGCGCGTTTTTCAATACCTTCGCGCACCCAAAAGTGGGTCCACAAAGGTAGTCATACCTGAGTTCACTGTTTAACCATTAATTCATTTAGTCATGAATTCATCTCAACCAACTTCTTCAATAGAAAGGAATAACGAGTGGGTGTTTAATAATGTGTCGTTTAAAGGACATGAGCAAGTAGTATTTTGCCATGATGAGGAAACAGGTTTGAAGGCAATCATAGGAATACATAGTACTGTTTTGGGCCCTGCTCTGGGAGGAACAAGAATGTGGGCCTATGAAAATGAAGGCGATGCTCTGCGCGATGTTCTTCGTCTAAGTAGAGGAATGACCTTTAAGGCTGCCATATCTGGCCTTAATTTAGGTGGAGGGAAGGCGGTAATTATAGGCGACGCACGCACTCAAAAGTCGGAGGCTATGATGGAGGCCTTTGGTCGATTTGTAAATAGCCTTTCAGGAAGATATATCACAGCAGAGGATGTTGGAATTAATACGTCGGATATGGTTTCTGTTAAGAAATTTACAGACCATGTAACAGGCATTCCAGAATCCATGGGCGGAAGTGGAGATCCTTCTCCAGTTACTGCTTTTGGTGTTTTCAATGGAATGAAAGCAGCGGCTGCATTTCATTGGGGGAACGACTCTTTGGAAGGTAAAAAAGTCTTGGTTCAAGGCGTTGGACATGTGGGTGAAACCTTAGTAAAACATCTCACCGAGGCAGGTGCTAAAGTGATGATTAGCGATATCTACGCCGATCGATTAGACCATATATCTTCTGTTTATGGTGCTCAAATTTGCCCGGTTGATAAGGTCTATGAAGCAGATATGGACATTTACGCGCCCTGCGCTTTAGGAGCTACTTTGAATGATAAAACCATTCCTTTAATAAAGGCCTCCATCGTAGCAGGTGCCGCCAACAACCAATTGGCAGATGAGAACATACATGGAAAAATGTTAAAGGAAAGAGGAATTGTATACGCCCCAGATTTTCTTATCAATGCGGGTGGTTTGATTAATGTATATTCAGAAATTGCGCACTACAGTCTTGAAGAATCTCTGAAGAAGGCAGCGGCAATACGCGATACCACTTTTTGGATTTTAGAAAAAGCGGCATCATTGAATATTACTCCTCATGAAGCAGCATTGCAAACAGCCGCAGAACGTGTGGCAGCTGCAAAAATGAAAATGGCCTAGTAATCGAATTGAAATTATAAAATGCTTTCACGCAGACATATACGAATTAAGGTATTCCAATCCCTTTACGCTTATTTTCAGGAAGATAATCCAGATAGCGTTGCCGTTGAAAAGCAGCTAAATAAATCTATCGATCGGATTTATGAATTGTATATGTACGAATTACGTCTACTTTATGAGTTAAAACTTGCAGCAGAACATTTCATAGATCTTGCTCTGAATAAAAAGTTGCCAACTCATTCGGATTTAGATCCAAATAGACGTTTTGTTGACAATCAAGTTCTCAAGATCTTTTTTGAAGACGATGGCTTTATTGCCGCTTGCGAAAAGTATAATGTTAGCTGGTCCGAAGAACGACACTTTACCAGAAGCCTTTATCAAGAACTGAAGAATTCAGACTTGTTTAAGGCTTATATGGATAAACCCAATACCAGTTTTTCTGAAGATAAGGCCTTCTTGAGGGAGGTATATGAGGTTTTCATCGTGCACAATGAAGATTTGTACAATTTGTACGAAGAAAAGAATTTGTATTGGGCCGATGATTTGGATGCAGCTCAAATGATGGTAGACAAAACCTTCAAGAAATTGAAGTTAGCCGACCTCAGAAGCCCAGCACTCGTGAAATTGTTCAAAGATGCAGACGATGAGACTTTTGCTTCTAAACTCTTTCGTTACACACTAAAAACTTCTGCAGAAACTCAGAACAGAATTGCGACTAAAGCCCAGAATTGGGAAATGGATCGAATAGCGGCGATTGATGTGATATTAATGAAAATGGCAGTGGCAGAATTCATTCATTTTGAGACTATTCCTTTGAAGGTGAGCATGAATGAATACATTGAGCTATCGAAGGGATATAGTACTCCAAAGAGCAGTCTTTTCATAAATGGAATCCTAGATCGGATTCTCAATAACTTGAAAGAAGAAGGAAAGATCAAAAAAATTGGAAGAGGCTTGCTAGAGACGTAATTTTGTACCCAAACTAAAATAAAAAAAATGAAAAGAATAATTCTTTTATCCACTATAGTGGCCTTAGGATTTACTGGTTGTAATGATGCAACTAGCCGAATCAATGCTTCAGATAGTGATGCTGCAAATGCTGTACAAACCCAAACAGGCACTCCTAAATTCGAGTTTGACAGCGAAACGGTAGATTTCGGTCAGATCAATGAAGGAGAAACCAAAGAGCATGTATTCAAATTCAAGAATGTAGGCGATGCTCCTCTGATTATATCCAATGCACAAGGTAGTTGTGGTTGTACTGTTCCACAGTTCTCAAGAACACCTATTGCTCCTGGAGAGTCAGGCGAGATTAAGGTTTCTTTCAATAGCCAAGGCAAAGGAGGTATGCAGGATAAAACGGTTACTCTTAGCGCAAACACAGTTCCAAACAACTATGTTTTGCATGTTGTTTCTGAAGTAATCCCTCAAGCAGCTCCTGCAGAATGATTTTAACTCTATTTCTTCAGCAAGAAGGTCAAGGTTTGCAATCTATCTTAATGTTTGGGTTGCTATTGGTAGTGATGTATTTCTTCTTCTTTCGACCTCAGATTAAAAAGCAAAAGGAGGAAGGAAAATTTCAGACCGAAATTACCAAAGGAATGCGCATTGTAACGAGTTCAGGAATTCACGGTAAGATTTTAGAGGTTCAGGATAAACACATTATCATTGAAAGCGAGAACACTCGGTTGAAATTAGAAAAATCTGCTATTTCTAGAGAACTCAGTGCACAGTATCTTCCAAAAAAGGAAGAAACAAAATGATTTTCCTTTAGGTTGAATTTGCCTAATTAGTTTTTGCATCTTTGAGCGTGCTACGCCGAATTCAAAAACACCCTAGGATATTTTTCTTTATCATATCGGTCCTGTTGTGGATGTTTGCAAAACTTTCACAGCAGGACCTTTATGTTTCTCTAAACTACAATATTGAGTATTCGGGCGCTCCCGAAGATTGGGTTGAACGCAGCGGATTGCCTAGGAAGGCGGAAGCCTTAGTTGAAGGCAGTGGATTCTCGGTCTTAGGCCAATGGATGGATCCTTTTAGATCCGCACAAATCAATCTTTCCAAACTCTTGCCAAGCGACTTCCAGTTTAGCGACCAAGGATCAATTTCAGATAGTCTGTTAAAGACTTCCTTGTCATTAAACCATTCAAGTACAATACGTCATAAATGGATTTGGATTAAAGGATTGGAGTTTGAATGGCCTGAATTAGTCCGAAAAAAGCTTGAGTTAAATGTCGACTACAAAGGAGAGCTCGAAAAGAAGGGGTATAGCTTCATTGCAAATTCTATTGTAGACTCTTTATCGATCGTTGCTCCAAAAGCCTATTTAGATTCAATTTCAAATTATAAATGGATAGCTCTGTATTCAGGAAAGTTCAAAGGACGAGGAGAGCATAATCTGATTTTTGAAATTGAGAATCCTTTTCCTAAACATATTTTAATAGAACCTAAGAGCTTTGAGGCGAAGGTTGAAATTCGCAGAACTACTACTCTAAAACGCAGAGTACCTATTGTTGCAAGGGGATTTAATCCATCTAATACTTTAGAAATGGTTCCTGCTTTTATTGAATGTACTTTGGTGGTGGAGTTCGGTGAGTATGAAGAAATGCTCTCAATTCCAATATTCGCTTTTGTTCATAAAAACCAGATTAGCGATGGGAGAGCACCCATTGAGTTAGAGTTTCCTGAAGGAGCAAGTATGGCCTTATTAACTACAGATGTGAGCTCTACCCAAGTTTTTATACTAGAATGAATGTCGTTGGACTAACAGGAGGTATTGGAAGCGGAAAGTCTATAGTCGCTCAAGTTTTCAGTCAGTTGGGAATTTGTGTGTACGATTCTGACCAAAGGGCCAAAGAACTTTATTTCAAAGACTTTATTAGAAAGAGGGTAATAGAACTATTGGGTGAACTGTCCTTTAAAGAGGCTAATCCTGATTTTGCGTTTATTTCATCTAAAGTTTTTTCAGACCCTCTTCTTTTAAATGAATTAAATGCCATTATCCATCCTGCTGTAAAGGAGGATTTTAAACTTTGGTTGGATGAAAAGGCCCATCAGGGAGAGTCTTGGGTTCTAAAGGAATCTGCTCTTTTAATTGAAACCAAAGCATATGAAAAATGCCATTCGGTTATTTTAGTAAGCAGTCCTGAAGAAATTAGGATTGAAAGAGTAATGCTGAGAAATTCTTTTAGTAAGGAAGAAGTGAAAAGAAGAATTCAGAATCAAATTGGTGATGATGCTCGAATGCCTCATGCTGAATTCTGTATTAATAATGATGGACAAACAGCACTTATACCTCAAATTGTGAATATTTATAAAATTCTAAATTCAAGATTTGGAAATTCTCACTCTTGATCAGATTAAGTTAGCAGATCGTTTTACAATAGAAAACGAGAATATTCACTCCTACACTTTAATGGAGAGAGTGGCTTTGAATTGTGCAGAAAGACTAATTCAACTCGTTCCCAAAAAGAGTTCTTTCTTTTTCTATTGTGGTCAAGGAAACAATGGTGGAGATGGGCTTTTGATTGCCAAATACTTACGAAAAGAGGGGTATGATGTGCAAGTATTTGTTATTCAGCACACTGAATCGCCTTCGGAAGATTTTATTAGAGCTTCAAAAGAAGTGTCTCACCAACTTATTGTTAAGGCTGAAGATTGGGTCTTACCAAATCCTGCCACACTGATTATTGATGCCATTCTAGGTACCGGTTTAAAGCGTTCACTTTCAGGTTTATTGGCCGGAATTGTAAATAGATTAAACGAGTTACCTAATGCAATTATCTCAATCGACATTCCTTCAGGTCTTTCTTGCGATGGTGATTTTAACGGATTTCCTGCTATTTATGCTAGACATACTTTAACTATACAATGGTTGAAGTTGGCTTTAGTATTGCCTCCACAAAATAGCCACAGCGAAAGTTTTGAAGTTATTGAGGCAAACATCCTAAATCCCAATCCAACCAATAGAATTGAATTTATAACTGCAAAGGGTATCGCTCCTCTAATTGAAAGACGAAGCACGTTTGCATACAAAGGAGAGTTCGGAAATCTTCTTGTTTTAGCTGGATCAAAAAAATACACGGGGGCCGCTGTTCTATGCACGCATTCAGCACTTAGGTCTGGAGTTGGGAAGGTGAGTATTTGTTCTGATGATACCACTCTTTCTGTAATGCGAGCCTCTTTGCCTGAAGCCATTACACTAGCAGAATGGCCAGATAACTTTGAATTATATACTTCTATTTTAATAGGTCCTGGTATCGAAGTAACGGAACGCTCGGGCCAACTTTTAAAACGTATTTTGCTGGAATTCAAGCGACCTATTGTGCTTGATGCGGACGCCATTTCGCTATTGTCTGTTCATAAAGATTGGCAAAGTTTAATTCCTAAAGGAAGTGTTTTGACACCACATTTAGGTGAGTTTAAACGGTTGTTTGGTTGCGATTTCTCGAATTCGAATGGAATGGAGAGGGCTATGAGTTTCTGTAAACAACACGATTGTATAATGGTAGTGAAGGGACCCTATACTCTGGTATGTGGTCCTGATGGAAGGTCTTATTTCAATTCAACTGGTAATCCGGGTTTAGCAAAAGGAGGCAGTGGAGACGTACTAGCAGGATTAATTGCGGGTTTAATTGGTCGTGGATACTCTTCAGTTATTGCATCGAAAATCGGGACATATATTCACGGATTTAGCGCAGATCTAGTTGCAAAAGACATGGACGTGGAATCTATGTTGCCATCGGATGTTATTGCCCGTTTCTCAGATGCTTTTAAGGAGCTAAAAGAAAATTAACGATAAGAATTGGCAGATGCAGGGGTTGGCGCAGTGGGTCGGTTTTCGTTAATGCCTGTTTTTAAATAGTGCATTATTAGTTTCTCGTAATTGTTGTTGTACACTCGTTGTAGATCTCTATTGTTTTCTGCGTAATAGCGTACATTGAAATTTGGATGACTACTTAATCCGTTTTTTATTCCGACAGTTAGCCAATGCTTTGTTGCTTCTCTGTAGTTCTTTGCTCCAATTTTTTTAGCCAAATCTGGATTTTTGGCCAAATAATATTTCACATCAAATACACCTGAACTGCTTCTTCCTTGGTCCATTCCAATTTTTTGCCAATGCTCTAATGCACTCATATTGCTTTGCTCAAAATCAGGATTAATACGCTCATAATACTTTTCTTCAAACACAGGCAGTTTGTCCCAAGCAGTTTCCCATTCGGTAAGGCTATAAATGCTAAATGAGGTGAAAGAGAGTACTGTAAGTAACAAAGGAAAAAGGGCGTACATTCTTTTCTCCCAGATATATTTTCTTATGGAGTTCATCATGTAATGTGAATAACGGTCATAATTACTTTTCCGTTTAATTCAGTTCCAAGTTTTGGAAAATTTTCAGAATTTGAGGCCCAATTAGCACGGGAATAGAAGGTTGAATCCTTTGGTTGGAAAAGGGTGTAATCTGATTTTTCTCCTTCAATGAATTGAGGTGAACCCATTTGAAGTATATTTCTTGGGTTTGAACTTAGAAGCTCTACAATTCTCTCTTCTGGCAACGATGGAATGGCCTCTAAAAGTAAGCTGAAGGAAGCTTGGATACTAGAAATGCCCGGTTTAGCTAAGTGAAACTCACATTGTTTGCTTTCGATTTCTTGAGGGTCATGATCTGAAGAGACGACATCAATGAGTCCGCTTTTTACGGCATCAATCAGCTTCTTCTGAGTTTCTTCATTTCCTAAAGGTGGAGAAAGTTTAAAATTAGAATCGTAGTCTAAAATTTCTTTGTCGTTGAATAGCAAATGGGCAACAGAAACATCTGCTGTAATTGGAAGACCCTTTTCTTTAAGGCTTTTCAACACTTCCAATCCACTAATAGTACTAATGGAAGTTAAATGTACCTTACAATTCGTATATTCTATAATTCTTGCAATTCTTTCAATTCCAATTGTTTCGGAGAATTCGGGAGTACTTTGTATACCCGCTAGAGTACTGTGAATTCCTTCGCGAACATCGCCATACTTAGACAAAAAAGCATCATCAGGACGGATGAAGACAACACTATCTGTTGATGAGGCATATTGAAGAGCGGTTTTAAGAAAAACGGTATCAGCAATGGGTAAGCCCCCGTCCGAAAAAGCCACACAACCTGCTTGTTTCAGATCATTTAACTCAGCCATTTCCTTCCCTTGCATTCCGGCACTTAGCGAACCAATCGGCAAAACCTTTGACGGAAGATTCTTCGATTTTTCGAGTAAATAGCGAACACCTGTTCTATTGTCTAAACAAGGCGAGCCATGAGGAAGTGCACCAACATGAGTATAGCCTCCCAAAGCTGCAGCCTGCGTTCCACTTTTCAAATCTTCTTTCTCCGGAAATCCCGGATCATAAAATTTAGCTCTTAATTCAACCCATCCTGGTGAAATCATTAAGCCTTCCTCTAGAATCTGGTCTCCTTCTTTAGAGGTTACAGAATTACCTATTGCTATTAAGTTGGATTTAGAAAATCGAAGATTGGTCGTTACTCCGTTCCAAGTACTACCAGGACATACAATTTTAACATGAGGTAGAAAATAGTTCATATGTTGGATGTCTTCCTTCTAAATGCAAATTTACTTATCAATGACTCAATAACTAGAAATAGAAATGCAAGCCATGCAAATACCTTCCACAGTTTGGAAGAACGACTCTCTGTGGACAAGTTTTGTGCCATAGACTCTAAGTCGATTACATTGCTATCAATTTCATCAAATAACTTGAAATCAAAGAGTTTGAGGTCACTTTCTTCTTTGTTAATATTTAACGCAATGCTTCCTATTGTATCCTTAGAATCAGATAATTTATAGTGCCCTGCTGAATTCATTTCTATGGAAAATTCGATAGATGTCAATCCATTCTTATTTGCTTGAATTGGTAGGAAATTATTTCCATCCTTTGTTGCTTTCAGAGATTCTCCTTCAGGTAAAGAATATTTTAAATACTGTTTAGAGCCAAGTTTTGGAGTCATTTGGATGGCACCATAATGCATCGATTCGAATGCAGTATTAATTAAAATGGGAATAAGCAACTCACTATTTCTTAAACCGCCCCATTCTTTTTGAAGTCTGGTTGCAAAGACAAAGGCTTTTGTTTTTGCAGAAGACATTTCTAAAAAAAGTGGCCAGCTATCGCTAAAAGAGATAATCGATTGTCCAGAATTTGGATTGATTAATAGACGCTTTTTAGCATTTGGTAATTTTGGATTCGTTGGAAGTTCTTGAAATACTTTCGAAAAAATCTTATGGTCTGCATTAATCTTAGTTGAATTAAAAGAACCCGTATCTACTTCCAAATTCTTTTCACTTATAAACGGAGGAAGGTTTCCATTCACATCGGGAAAAACAAGTATAGACTTACCGTTTTCCCATTGTTTTTGAACCAGATCATAGATTCCTTGGTTGTCGAGATTCCAATCTGCTAAAACAATCAGATCAGCCGATTCGAGCATTTCAAAATTTGAAGTTGAATTTGAAAAAATATTCAATTCAAAATGATCCTCTGTATAAACCTTTTCCCAAGGATAGTCTAGGTCGCCGTTATCCCAAATTCGGACAGAAAATTTGGGGTTATAAGGCAGAGAAAAGTAGTAGCTATTGTCAAATTCTGCTTGTTTATCGTCAATTAAAATTCTACCATTCCTTTCTTTCCCCATTGCCAATTGCAGGCTAATGTCGGTAGAAGTATTGGGTGGAAGTTTTACTGTTTTGGCTGCCAAATTGGTGTTTCCTACCATTAGATTTATTGGCAAACTGCGTTCTTCAAATCCGTGATTTTGCAGACGCGCCCACAATTCGGTCTCCATTCCTTCTAAGACTATTGGAGAGTCGAACCAAGCACTGTCAATACTTATATTCTCTGAATAATTTGGAGTTTCGGTTGATACTAAAAATACAGAAGCCGGCAAGCTGTCCGCTGGATTGATTCCTTCCATAAAGGCCTGTTGAAAATCGCTAATAATGTAAAAAGGATCATTAGTTGCCTCAGACTCATATTTTCTTATTAGATCTGCTAAGGTGAAGCCTTTCGTTAAACTTGGGTTTAAATCGATTAATAAATCCGATGTCATACTTGGGCTTAACTTATTACTTAGGACATGGTTATTTGATAAAAGAATGATTTCACTGTCTTTGGGAAGCTGGTCTATCCATTTTTGAACACTTGATTTAATTAATTGAAAATGAGTAGACTCACCCTCATTTACGGTCATACTATAGCTATTGTCGAGATACAGCCAGAAGCTTTTTTTTGTTGGACTTGAATCAAGATTATCGTCTAGGAAGGGCTTACTAAAGGCAATAACCAAGGCAGCAAGAGCGAGCAATCGCAAAGCAAGAAGGATGAATTCTTTTAATTTATTCCTCCAAGAGGTTTCCTTTCGAATGGATCGCAGAAAACGTGTATCACTAAAGTGAAGTGTTTTAAATGATCTAAAGCGAATTAGGTGGATGGCAATAGGCAGAAGCAAGGTTCCAAGGGCGAACAGAAATAAAGGAAATGCGAAATTCATATTCTCTCTATTATTCTAAAATTGGGTAGCAAATCGCATTAAATTTGGGTTATGCAAGATAGTGGGATTACAGTTGTTCTAGGGGCAAGTCCGAAAGTTGAGCGTTACTCAAATCGTGCAATGGAAATGCTTTGGCAGCACAGAATTGATTTTGAAGGAATTGGAAATAGGTCTTTCGAATTCAGAGAAAAAAAAATCATAAATAACATTGCCGAGTCGGAATGGAAAGCAAAGAAGATAGATACAATCAGCCTCTATCTAACTGCTAAAAACCAAGAGGTTTGGAAAGAATGGATTTTTCTCACCAAACCTCGGAGGGTTATTTTCAATCCTGGAACGGAAAATGAAGATTTTGAAAGAGCTTTGGAAGCAAGAGGTATTCTGGCTTTGCGAGAATGCACTCTTGTACTTTTAGCTACAAATCAATATTAAATACGCACGGCAGTACCACTTGCGCTAACCATTAGCATGCTACCACCTTGTCCAATTACTTCATAGTCAAGATCAACACCGATAACGGCGTTTGCACCCATCATCCTTGCTGTGTCTTGCATTTCCTTTAAAGCTGTTTCGCGTGCTTCTTTAAGAACATTTTCATAAGCACCAGATCTACCTCCAACAATATCGCGAATACTCGCAAATATGTCTTTAAACAAATTTGCGCCAATAATGGTTTCTCCAGTAACAACTCCATAATATTCTTGAACTGGTTTTCCTTCAATGCTTGGGGTCGTAGTAACAATCATTTTTTTCTTTTTTTCTTTTTGGAAAGATAATAAAGCTAGAGCTCATTCAAAATAAGCACTTTTGTGAAATGACAGATAAACATGTACCCGATGAAGATCCCTGGGAAAGCTTGAAGGAGAAGCTTCTCATGACTACAAAATGGCCTAGCATTTATATGTTTAAGTTCATAGTAAAGTCAAATAATCAGTCTATTGCAAAGGTGCAAGCGCTGTTCAATACCCAAGTGGCCCAAATTGAATCTAGAATTTCTAGGAATGGTAATTATGTAAGTATAACGGCCAAAGAAGTTATGATAAGTGCAGATGCTGTAATTGAAAGATACAAGGAGGCTTCTGAAATTGAAGGTGTTATGTCTTTATAGCTCTCAATAAAATGCAAAAAAGAAAGAGGCAGTTTTTAATTTTGAAAATACTAATGGGAAGTCTTGTTTTTTTTGCATTGCTTTTGGGCAGCACTCATTTTTTTACGCCATCAAACACTCCAGCTAATTTAGATTCACTCTTCGCCAGAACGGGTGGCTATAAGTCGGTTTACTTGGAAAAGTCAAATGGCAAACTTCATGGTGTTTTGGCCGGAAACAAGGAAGGTAATTTGCTCGTGTTTATTCATGGTTCTCCAGGTTCTTGGACTGATTTTGCATCTATGGCAGATAGTTTTGAGCTTGATGAAAGTTATCAACTTCTGTTTATAGACCGCCCAGGTTTTGGAAATTCTGATCTTGAGCATTCAGGCATATTAATCGAACAAGCTACCTACATAGAAGAACTGATAAACCAGTTGGATTTAAATCTGACTAAAAGTGTTTTTGTCTTTGGCCATAGTTATGGCGGTCCTGTAGCCTGTGCCATGGCTGTTGAATTTCCTGAAAGAGTAGATGGCTTAGGTTTAATTGCACCTTGTATAGCTTGGCCATATCAAGTTCCGAAATGGTATAATTCCTTTGCTAGTTTTCTTCCTGTTAATTTATTACTAGGCGATTGGCTTAAAAATAGTAATAGGGAGATGGTGCGTTTATATGAAACCGAACTTTTGGATTTAGAAAAAAAGTTTTCGGAATTAAAGATGCCTATAGTTTATGTTCAAGGTGAAAAAGACATCCTTGTCGACAGTAAATCTGCAGAGTATTTCAAAGAGAGGTGCCGAGACTGTAAGGTTGAATTTATTATGGATCAAGAAATGAATCACTTCGTTCCTTGGAGCAATCCTGATCTTATTTTCGAAGCAATTGAAGACTTAAATTCTACTACGAATACAAATCTGAAAGGGCAGAGGGGAGGGTTTTAAATTTATACTCGAAACCCAAGTATTCCGCTGTTTTTGAGTCCACTTTCTGACTCATTAGAGCAAGTGTACCCATTTCGCCCATTAATGCTTTGATCGCAAATCCTGGTACAGCAGGCAGCCAAAAAGGCCGTTTAAGCGCCTTTGCAAGATGCGATGAAAACGTTTTATTCGTTTCAGGCTTTGGTCCAGCCGCGTTAATTGGTCCTTGATGATTATGATTGTATACATGCACAAACAGCCTCGCAAGGTCTTCTGCATGAATCCAAGACATCCATTGTTTTCCACTGCCCAAGGCAGAACCAAATCCCATTCTAAATAAAGGGTCTACTTCACTAAGAACACCACCTTTTGGACTTAAAACAATTCCAATTCTCAGAGCAGCGGTTCGAATATTTAAACCTGAATGGATTTCTTCTAAGGCTTTTTCCCATTTTTGGGTAACGCTACCTAGGAAGTCGTTAGCAAAGGGGCCTTTTTCTGAGTACAGTTCTGTTAGAGAGCTTGGGTAAATGCCTACCGCCGAGGCACTAATAACAGCCTGAATAGAATGCTTTTCAAGTCGAAGGGCTTCTTTTAGGCAATCTAAAGTTTCAAGTCTGCTATCTAAAATAGTCTGTCTATAGATGGCGGTCCATCTTTTAGACACAGTGGCGCCTGCCAAATTGAAGATAACGTCAACACCTTCCAGTGCGCCTTTTTCAATATACATTTTGGAAGGATTCCAAAGAAAGGCATTATTTGAACTTTTTTCTTTGTAAACCTTACTAGTGGTGAGGTGAACCACTTCCCATTTTTGGGAAATTAAGTAGTCTGTAAGGTAGCCCCCAACCAAACCACTTCCGCCTGTAATTAATGCCTTCATATTTAAATCTACAATAAACTTCTATGATTGTCTTAAAAAAGAAGTTTAACCAACTCCTTGTCTATGGGTAGATTAAACAGTTCTTGTTTCATTTTGTGCGAAGGAATCCAGCTTAGTTCTTGCATTTCAAATTCTGAACTTTTCAAATCAAAGAGATCCTCTTCATACATTGGTTTAACCAAATAATAAATACTAATAACTTGATCGAATGAAGAGAATGCAGAGGGTACAAAAAAGTCAGTTGTATAGATATGTTTAACTACAGCAATAGGTAAATTAAGCTCTTCGAGAAATTCTCTCTTCAAACAATCAATAGTTCCTTCGCCCCATTCCAATCCTCCGCCTGGAAACTTTCGGTAAAGCTGCCCTTTAATCTTTTCTAAAGTAGTTAAGACTCTTTTTTCATGGTCTATTAAGATGCCATACACTCGAATATTAAAACGTTTCACATTTTCCATGCAGCCAGCATTTCACGTTTACCCGGAGGTCCAGGTCTTTTTTCAACTTTGAAGCCCGCAGCCAGCATATTTCTTCTAACCTCTCCTTTTGCACAATAAGTTACAAGAAGCCCGCCTGGAAGCATGCATTTATTTAAAGTCTCAAACATCAAAGTGCTCCACAATTCAGGTTGTGCTTCTGGAGAAAAGGCATCGAAGTAAATTAAGTGATGTTTGGGTTCAGAGCGGTAGTCAAGAAAATCAATTTGCTGTTTTTCAAAGAGAAAGTTCTTTTGGAGTTCAATCGTTGAATTCCATTTAGCCCTATGGATGCGCTGAAACTGTTCTGTTTGAAAAGAAGGAAGAATGGAAGTCCATTCTGGTTCGGATAGGGGATACTTTTCTAAACTGAGATAATTCACCTTTTTTTGAATTGAAGTCGATTCGAGGGTAACCAGAATATTCAGACCCGTTCCCATACCTATTTCAAGAATGGAAATTTCAGCTAAATACTCAAACATTACCAATCCATTTGCAATGAAAACATGAAGAGATTCTTGTCTTGCACCGTGTATTGAATGATAGTGTTGACTATATCTTTCGCTAAATAGAGAAAGGCTTCCATCCTTCGTTCGGACTGGAAGCCTTTTATCTTCAAATTCTTTCATTAATCGGTTATTCGGTTGGAATCCGTAGCCTCTTAATCTTTGGAATCGGGCCTTGACACCTTGTTTGGTGACATTCTACACACGTTTTTATACTGGAATTGTAAGCCTCAATTTTTTCTTCTCGGGTCAAAGTCTTTATGCTTTCCATTTCCGCTAGATATCTGTCGAGTAATTCATGAAAATTACTGTCGATTTCTCGAGGAGAAGTAGCTTGGGCCTTGTGTAAGTATTCCAATCCTTCAGGAAACACAGGCAATTCACCTCCAGTTAGGATAGAATCACGAAGGACTTTATTAAATCCATAGATTCCTTCCATCATCCCTGCCATCTCAGACATATTGTACATAATCGGCTTATCCTTTTCTGCGGGGATAACTGGATTTGTAGAAGTCTGCTGGTTACAACTGAAAAGTGACAGAATTGCTATGAATACAAAAATTCTCATTCCAGAATAACGCCATTAGCCAAGAAGGTAACACTAACCACAGGTTCAGTAATGGCCGCAATTTCTTCATCTGAAGAACCGGCATCCATAGCCTTATGGCGAAGCCAATCAACGCTTTGAGTATCTACTTTGGCCATTCCATCTAAGATAGCCATCCTTCCAGCTGAGTTCATCGGAACAAAGAATCCATAGTCCTTAAAACGAACGGTCATGCTTTTGCCATTACCCATATCAACATCCATCCAACAACCTTTCTGTTGACAACACTCTTGGATTTCGCCTTTCACCTTAACCATGATAGAGTCTTTTCCTTCCATTGCTGCAATCAATTCTGTTGCACTTATCGCCCCATCAGGAGTAATAGTAGAATCACCGTAGATTTCTAGTTCTACAGTTTCAACAAGGGTTTCTTCCTCAGGTGCTGCTGCTTTTTGATTGCAACTAGAAATAATGAGGGAGAAAAACAGGCTAGCGAGGAGGATTTTTTTCATTGCTTAAATTTTAGTGGTGCAAAGATAATTATTCAATGGGTACGATTAAATGAAATGCGATACCTTTGACCCAAACCCCCAGTTGATATGATTGAAATTCGAAAAATAGAGTCATCCAGACTTCCTTCTACGGATTTTAGTGCCTTAGAATTTGGCAAAGCGTTCTCAGACCACATGCTTATTTGTGAGTTTAAAAATGGCCAATGGGGCCAGGCTACCATACTTCCTTACCAAGATTTGAACTATCCTCTCTCTTTGCACGCCTTGCATTACGGTCAGGCTGCTTTTGAGGGAATGAAAGCGTATCGTCAAATAGACGGCGGTATTGCACTGTTTAGACCAGAGATGAATTACGAACGGTTAAACAGATCGGCGGTACGTCTTGCCATGCCTGAAGTTCCTAAGGAGGTCTTTATGGAAGGCTTGAAAAGCTTAATTGATATAGATAGAGAGTGGGTTCCAAAGGAAGAGGGAATGTCATTGTATATCCGACCATTCCTTTTCAGTAGCTCATCATTTATAGCGGCAAGGCCAAGTGAGTCTTATACTTTTGCCATCATCACTTCACCCGTAGGTCCTTATTATACAGGAAATGTCAAGGTGAAAATAGAAGAACAATACACTCGTTCTGCTGCAGGTGGAATTGGTTTTACTAAGGCGGCAGGAAATTATGGAGGAGCATTTTATCCAACCCGTAAGGCTGTAGAAAAAGGCTATACTCAAATTATTTGGACAGATCATAAAGATCACAGACTCATTGAAGAGTCTGGAACAATGAATATTATGTTCAGGATAGGGGGAACTATGCGGACTCCTCCTTTAAGTGAGAGAATATTGGCTGGAATTACGAGAGACAGTATTCTTACACTGTTGCGCAGTTGGGGAGAAATTGTGGAAGAGCGACCGATTACGGTTGATGAAGTAGTTTATGCCGCTGAAAATAATTACCTGGAAGAAGCGTTCGGCATGGGAACTGCTGCGGTTGTTAGTCCAATAAGTACTATAGGATTTAGAGAAAGAGACTTTGAAGTACCCAATAGCTCCGAAGGCATAGCAATGAAAATTAAGAATGCCTTGAATGAAATCCGAACAGGAAAGGTAGCGGATAAAAACGGTTGGATGCTAAGACTCTAAACAGGTAAACTGTTTTTGAGAAAACTATCGACTAAATTGATTTGAAACGAACTTCTGAATTCTTCAAGATTGCGAACGGCAAGATTGTAAACCTTCGCGTCTAATCCAATTTTACCAAGTTTGACTTCTTTTTTAGCTTCCAAAAAGGGAATGTTAATGATGGTATTGTCATTTAACTGAATGGGAACAATTGCATTGTTTAGAAATTCAGTCTGGAATTCCGCTTCAAGGCTTTTGAGTAAATGCACACTTCCATCAATAGAACAGCCAGATGCAATCGAATCTGGATGGACAATGAATATAACAAATTGATTCTTGAATAAAGAAAAATCAGCTTTTAAAGGACTTCCATGTGATTTCCAGTTTTGCACAAAATAGTCCAGTTTTCTATTTAGCATTTCCAATTGGTCAGAGGAAAGTGGGTTAGACGAATTATAAACCCAAACAGAGCTATTGGCAGGATATCCAGGGAAAATTCCAGAAAAAGTTTCATTCTCTATCATTGCTTGAAAGTATTGTCAAGTAGCTCACTTACATCGTAGACTTTTACAGATGCTTCTTTCTCTTTAGCCTTAATTCCATCCGTGATCATAGTGTTGCAAAAGGGGCAGCCCACTGCAATAATTTCTGGATTGGTTTCAAGAGCTTGTTCGGTGCGTTCTACGTTTACGTCCTTATTGCCTTTCTCCGGCTCCTTAAACATTTGTGCACCTCCAGCACCACAGCAAAGCCCTTTTTCTTTGCAGCTTTTCATTTCAGAAATATTGGATTCTAACTCTGAGAGAAGAGCTCTTGGCGCTTCGTATTCGTCGTTCGCTCTACCCAAATAACAAGGGTCATGGAAGGTAATGCGCTTTCCTTTATACTCACCACCTTCAACCTTTAATCTTCCATCATTCAATAAAGTACGCAAAAATTGAGTGTGATGCAAAACTGTATATTTCCCTCCCAATTGGGGATATTCATTCTTTAACGTATTAAAACAATGAGGGCAAGCAGTAACCACTTTTTGAACATCGTAGCCATTTAGCACTTCGATGTTCATCATTGCTTGCATTTGAAACAGGAACTCATTACCTGCTCGCTTCGCTGGATCGCCAGTGCAACTTTCTTCGGTACCTAGAACGGCAAATTGTACACCAGCTCTATTGAGAAGACGAACGAAGGATCGAGTTACCTTTTTAGCACGATCATCGAAACTACCAGCACAACCAACCCAAAATAGCACTTCTGGTTTTTCGCCTGCAGAAGCGTATTCTGCCATTGTTTTTGCATTGTTCAATTCCATATTACGGGATATTATAGGGAAGATAAATTCTATTGTCAAGAGTGCGAAAAGCAAGCAAAGATCCAGTTGTATCACAAATGGCTTCCATTGAAGTTTGGGTACTTTTCAAGACAAAAACACGACTGAAGTTCAATCCATACCAATCAATCGTATCGGTTTCAAAGGAGCTCATTCCTTCTATACTTACACTGTCTGAAAGCCTAGGAAAGAGTTGAATAAAACTCGATAAATAAAGGGCACTATTGGCATTTGAAGAACGTTGAAATCGAAATTCTACTGCATCTATTTTAGGATCGATTTGACTTGGAATTTTCTCTTTTGTTCTTGCTATTGCCTGGAAGTACAGGGTGTCGAAGAAATTGCGATTCGTAACAGTGTATAACTGCCTATTATTTGAAATAGAGAAGGCAGAATTTATGCGAACAGCCACCGTACTATCTTGGATGTTGTTGTACCAACCGCTAAGAGTAGCCGCTTGATTTACAAACGTAACTGCATCTTGACCTACAGGAATATAATAGGAGTCTGAATCCTTAACACAAGAGCTAAAGATCACTGTAATGCTAATTATTACTGAAAAATATTGGAGTTTAAACGGCATAATTAGGCTTCTTCTAGCCAATTGAGTCTATCAGCTTGAGCAAATTGCCATGGTGCAGCATTGTTTTCCACATTTGCCATCATTAGGTTTAATTCTTGTGGCGCAGCCGATTCTTCCATTACCAAATAGCGACGCATTTCAATAATAATTGAAAGAGGGTCTATACCTATAGGACAAGCTTGTACGCAGGCATTACAGGTGGTACAAGCCCATAATTCTTCTCTACTAATGAAATCGTCGAGTAGGCTACGACCATCGTCTATGAAACTTCCTTTTTTATCAATGACTTTACCTACTTCATCCAATCGATCACGCGTATCCATCATGATTTTTCTCGGCGAAAGCTTTTTTCCAGTTTGATTTGCAGGGCATTCTGAGGTGCAACGACCACATTCTGTGCAGGAGTAGGCATTCATTAACTGAACCCAATTCAAATCCATTACATCTTTTGCACCAAATCGTTCTGGAGGAGGTGCATTTGGATCAGGTGCAGCGTAAGGATCAGCATTGGGATCCATCATTTTTTTAACTTCTTCTGTAACTGATTCCATATTGGAAAAACGGCCTTTCTGATCTAAATTGGCGTACCAAACATTTGGAAAAGACAAAAAGATATGGAAGTGTTTTGAAAAGGGAAGGTAATTCAGGAAAGCTAAAATCCCTAGGATGTGTAGCCACCAAAATGTACGTTCAAGAATGTGTAAGCTACTTTGCTCTAGTCCATTAAATAAAGGAGCGATAAGGCCACTAATCAAAAAAGGACCAACGGTTTCAGAGTCAAAGTTAGACTCAACCGCATTCATTAAAAGAAGCGCATACATAAGTGCCAATTCGATGTAAAGAATATTCTTAGCATCGCTTGAAGCCCAGCCTTTCATCTCAGGAGAATGGAAACGCTTGATTTTAACAAGGACTCTTCTGGCTAAAAAGACGAGGCAAGCAAGAATGACTCCAACCGCTAAAATTTCAAAGAAATTGATAGCAAGAGTATAAATTCCACCTAAAAAACTTGAAAATACTCTATGCGTCCCAAAGATTCCATCTATCAGTATCTCAAGTACTTCAATATTGATTAACACAAATCCCACATAAATTAATATGTGAAAGAAGCCAGCAACAGGTCTTACCACCATTTTAGATTGACCTAAAGCAACTTTTGCCATTAAAGCCCATCGCTCTCCTTTTCGATCACTTCTATTGATTTCCTTCCCGAGGAAAATATTCCTTCTAATCTTATTTGCATTCTTTGCGAACAGAAAAGAGGCTAAAGCGAGAATAACCGTGAAAATTACATTGTCAATCCATTCCATATCTAGGGAGATATTTCTGTTTTTTAATCTTTAAACTCTTCAGTTGATATCTTATCCATTTCCTCCTTATCGTATTCTTTGGAATTACCAAAAACAGAAAAATGAATGTATCGGTTAGGATTGTATTTCACATCCAACAACAGCAGTTTTAGCTGTTCGGCCGCATCCGCCATATCGTCATATAGTTGAGGGTCGTTAATTAGTTTTCCAGCCGAACCAGTTCCGTTATTTACTTTCGTAAAGATTTCTTCCGTCTGCGCCAGAGCTGTGTTAAGTGAACGCAATGTTTCACCAATTTTGGCCTTTGCAATGGTATCTGAAATTGATTCAGCATTGGCGATAATCGCACTTAATTCAGTCTCATTTTCTTTTAAACCATTGGAAATACTTGTAATGTTAGCAATCAAAGAAGTAAGATTGACACGATTATCTGTAATAAGCAAATCAATTTCTTTGGTAGTGTGTTCTAAAGTCTCAAAGCTTTTCCGAACGCTTGTGAAGGTGGCGATAAAATTGTTTCGAGTTTGCTCATTTAGAAAGCTAGTCACCAATGTGATAGCGGTATCAATACTTCCAATAAGGCTTTCAGCTTTTTGTTTTAATGGAAGAACTTGACGATTAACTTCTTCAGTAAGACTTAGCATTATTTCTGATCCAAGTGTATCACCCTCAGACAAAAGATTGGAATAATCTTGGCCTAAAATCAATTCTATCGATTTATCTCCCATTAAGCTGGTGCTATTAATTCTAGCAATACTGCTTTTAGGGATGGTAAAATCTGTATTCAATGACATTTCAACAACTAAACTGCCATCCTTGTTTGGATGAAAGTAAATTCTATTTACTTGACCTACTTGGAACCCATTAATTGTAACGGGTCGAGCAGGGGTAAGCCCATCTACCTTCTGATAAATAGAGTAAACCAATGTTTGGGAACTAAAGATATTTTTTCCTTTTAGGAAATTGATTCCCCAATAAAGCATGGCAAGTGCGAGGAGAGCGATTAGGCCAGCGCGGATTTGTCTAGACAATGGTATTCGATTTAGAACAAAGACAAGTATAACTCAAATTAATTGGACAGTCTTCTAGCTTCATTAATATCTATTCTATGTCCTTCTTTAAAAGCAATAACAAAAGCACCTTCAAAGCCAAGTCGTCTCATCTCTATCGCAGCTTTTTGAGCATCAGAATAGTTTGAATAACGGCCATAGGTATACTTATAACTATTTCCATCTGGATAGAACTCAACTTTTCCTGCAATGGACTTGAATTCTGAGCTCGATTCAAGTGGCAGTTTTTTCGCACTAGTTTTAATCTGTACACGAAAGTCAACAATTAATTTACTTTCTACCAAAGGTACGTCTGTACTCTTTGGCAATTCGTTCATTTGATCTTGAACATTATTGTTCGATTCTGATTTACCTTTTGGAGTTTCATTTGCTACCACAGGCTTGTTATTTGAACCTGTATTCTTGATTACCCTAGGCGCGTCAATATTGTCATTGTCGTTTTTAAATTGCTCCACTGCGCGGTAGATGGCTTCAGCCATCTTCTTTTTACCGGCAAGACTATTTAAAAAATCTTCCTCTTTAGAATTGGTTAGAAAGCCCAATTCAATAAGAATGGCAGGCATGGCAGCCCTACTAGTTACCCACAAAGGCTGTTGTTTAACGCCCCTATCCTTTCTTCCAACATTTTCTCTAAATTCGTCTTGTACGTATTGAGCCAATGTAATGCTCTGACTTTGAAAGTGATTTTGATATAAAGTAAGGCCGATATATGTTTCTGGTTTAGAAGGATCAAAGCCTTCGTAGTTTTCTTCGTAGTTCTCCTCTAAGAAGATTACTGAATTTTCACGCTGAGCAACACGCATATTCTCATCGCTATGATCTTTTCCCATTACATAGGTAGAGCTTCCAACGGCAGAAGAAGTTGTGAAGGCATCGCAATGGATTGAAATAAATAGATCTGCTTTTTCACGATTGGCAATGCTAGGTCTTTCAATGAGTTCCAATGTTTTATCTCTGTCGCGTGTGTAGATAATCTCTACACCCGGCATCCTTTCTTCTATGATTTTCCCTGTCATCAAAGAAATGTCCAATGAGATATCTTTTTCCTTCGCTTTGTAGCGTCCGGTTCCAAGATTTCCTGGATCTGATCCACCATGGCCCGCGTCGATAACAATTTTCTTAACAGTTGAATTTAATTGCTTCTTGGCAAATACACTCATATCCACTCCAGAAAATAGAGTGGCCAATAGAAGGAGGCTTAATTTAAATACTGTTTTCAATATGTTATAATTTTTCAAAGTGCTTAAGTGGTCTGCTTTTTGAATAGCTTTGCCACGCAACGCACGAAACAACTGTGCCAAGCCAAAAATAAGGATTGCCTTTGCGCTTATTTCGGTACATCTTGCTTCTTTTATTCACTTTTAACAGTTTAAACGCACAAACTGTTATTTCTGATAGCACTATTGTGGAAATTGAGGATTCTACAAAGCTTATTCAGCAGAAAGACTTTGCCCTAAAAGACATTGTAGATTCTAGAGCAGAAGATAGTACAGTGCTGTCAATGGACGGGAATAAAACCTACTTGTACAACAAAGCAGAGGTTGATTATCAGGACATTGGTCTTCAAGCTGGGTATATTGAAATAGATTGGAAACTCAATACTGCTTTCGCATCGGGAATTATAGACACGGCAGGAAATATTGTGCAAAAGCCAATTTTTAAGGAGGGTGAAAAAGAATATTATACGGATACCATTTGGTACAATTTTACAAGTAAAAAGGCGCGAATTAAGAAAGTTATAACCCAAGAGGGCGATGGCTTTTTGCATGGCGATAGAGTTAAGAAGCTCGAGAATAACACTTTTTTTATAAAAGGAGGTTCGTATACAACTTGTAATTATGAAGAGCCTCACTTCCGAATTAAAACAAATAAAACCAAGGTAATCTCAGGAGATAAAATTGTAACAGGTCCGGCTTACCTCGAAATTCTTGATGTTCCAACTCCATTGGTATTGCCTTTTGGATTCTTTCCTACCGAAACAAGAAGGCGGTCTGGAATAATTATACCTACCTGGGGAAATAACTTTGAAAGAGGCTATTTCCTAAAAGACGGTGGATACTACTGGGCTGCAAGTGATTTTTATGATTTAACAGTAAAAGGGGAGATTTACACCATGGGTGGTTGGGGTTTAACCCTTGGTAGCAATTACAATAAGAGGTATGCCTTCAACGGAAATTTTTTAGCTAACTACAACAAAATAAAGATTGGCAGAGAAGGATTCACAGAGAATGGTGGGACGTTTAGAAACTCGACCGACTTTAGAGTAGCTTGGACCCATAACCAGGATCCAAAAGCGAGACCAGATCTGCGATTTACTGCCAGTGTAAACATTGCAACAGGTACCTATTTTCAGAATACTCAACAGCAAGCAAATCAAGTTCTTACTAGTCAGTTGAACTCTAATATTGCCATACAGAAAAGTTGGATCGGAAAGCCATATAGTCTTTCTGTTAACCTAGGTCATAGTCAGAATATACAGCAGAACACCATTTCGTTAACCTTGCCAAAACTGGCCTTTAACGTCAATCGCTTTACACCATTTAAGAAAGAAAGTAGAATAGGTGAATCGAAGTGGTATGAGGATATAGGTGTGAACTATTCATTTCAAGCTGAGAATAGGATTAACACTAATTTAGATGATGATATTTTTTCTGAACAAAATTTAGCAAGAAATGCACGTTATGGGGCACAACACATAAGCTCCATTCAAACCAATATGAAATTGTTTAAATATTGGACTTTTTCTCCTTCTATTAATATGAACAATAGATGGTATGGATCTCGATTAAGTTACAATTACATCGATTCTACTGGTATTTTAGATATAGATACAGTTGCTGGTTTTAACAATGCTTTTGATTTCGCCTTGAGAGGGAATTTAGCAACAAAAGTATATGGGCAATTTAATTATAGGGGAAAGGTTCGAGCCATCCGTCATGTACTTACCCCAAGCATAGGCTTTAATTATAGTCCTGATTTTAGCGATCCTGTTTGGGGTTATTATCAAACCTATCAAGCTGATTCCTTGGGTACTATTCGTACACAATCTGTTTACAACGGGTATTTGTATGGTACTCCATCAAAAGGAGTGAATGCATCAGTAAATTTTGGTATCCAGAATACCCTAGAAATGAAAGTTAAGACAGATCGCGATTCATCTGGGCTAAAGAAAATCAAGATCCTAGAAGGATTTAGTGTAAACACCAGTTATAATGCAGCAGCCACAGAATTTCAATGGAGTGATATTAGTTTAAATGCAAGAACTTCTGCTTTAGATGGACTTTTTCAATTTCAGTTTAGCACGAGATTAGATCTTTATGGAATTGATCCAGAGGGAAAGAGAGTGAATCAAAGTGCATATCAAGTAAACGGAGTGCTTTTTAGAAGGACGCAGACCACCTTTACAACGGGTATTCAACTTACTCCTGATCGATTGTTTGGTGGAGATAAAAAATCAGCAAATCAAAATAATAATTCAGGTCAAGAGCTGGAAAACAAGGGAATAAATATGGGAGTCGGCGATATTGATTATATGAGATCTACTGATTTTGTTGACTTTAATGTGCCATGGAATTTAGGGATGAATTTTAATATGACTTGGCAAAATCAAGGTCTTGTTCAAAATAAAAGACAGTCTGTAGATATAAACGCAAGTATAGAATTGACGAAATCTTGGCGAATTGGATTTAGAACGGGTTATGACATGGTAAAGAAGGATATAACTTTTACCACTATTGATTTTTATAGGGATCTGCATTGCTGGCAAATCAATGTTTTCTGGGTGCCTTTTGGCTTTCAAAGAAGCTATACCATTGGTATAAGTGCAAAATCAAATATTTTACAAGATTTGAAGCTTGAGAGAAGGAGGGGAATAGGAGACTTTGAATAGTATAGAACACAAATAAAAAAAGCGCCTATGGCGCTTTTTTTATTCTGAACTGGGGTATATTATTTCTTTACAATATTGTATCCCATCTCGTCTAGTTGAATGCGAAGTCTTTCTATTTCTTCTTCCTTTCTGCGATCGAATTCTACCTCAATATTCTTCATTAGTCCTTGGAGTTCATTGATTTCCATTTTGCTCAAAAACTGAGTAGCAAAAAGACTTTTCAATGTACCATTGTTATTCATGTTCTCACGAAGTTTCTTCGCCAAAACACCTGGTGTTAAATTTTCTCCCATCGTATTATTTTTTTATTAGAAACGAAGCAAAATTACATTTTTTATATCATTTATTCAACAAGCTTATAACTTGACTTAACCTCAAATATATTCTTACAATAATCAGGTTATGAAAGTATGGCTTCATTATAATTCGGCCATTGAAACCAGATTTACCTTATTCTAGGTACATTTTGAGATTGTCAAAAGACTACATTTGTTATCCTAATCTATAATTTATGCTGCGGAAGTTTGTAAACGCATACACCGATAGGTTTCTCAGTAGATGGGTTGTTTTAGCCTTTGATTTTGTGATAGCAACGTTTGGTTATTTGCTTGCAAATCAAATTGTTAGCAACTTCAATGCGGTGGGATTCTTTCTAATTGAAGTACAACAACAAGCCGTTTTTGCTGGAGTGGCTTACCTTATTGGTTTTATGGTTTCAGGATCCTATTCTGGTATAATTAGACATACAAGTGTCGAGGATGCGTACAAAATAATTAAGTCTACTTCCATTGCCTTAGTCATTCTTTTGTTTTGTTCGGCACTTGTTTACCTAAGTGGCAAATATGAGTTGCCCATTTATATTCCCCGCTCAATATTGCTTGTGCATTTCATGGTAGTAAACTTCTTTCTAATCGGAAGTCGATTTTTTATCAAATCAATTTATAATCGAATTCGTTTAAAGGATCATCCGGGTAAAAAGCCCATTTTAATTTATGGAGCTGGATCAAGTGGATTAATAACGAGGCAAACGTTTGAAAAAGAAAGAGATGGAAATTTCTATGTAGTTGGATTTATTGATGATAATCCGTCTAAAGTTGGCAAAACGCTAGAGGGTTGTGTAGTTTTAAGTAGAGAAAAGGCCTTGAATCCTGAATTTATTAAGAAGTATAACATTCATCAAGTTATTCTGTCTATTCAGAAACTCTTGCCCAGCGAAAGGAAGGAAATTGTTGAAAGGTGCCTGGAATTGAATGTGAAGGTAAAGGTGGTTCCGCCAATCGATCGATGGATTCAGGGAGAATTGAGTAGTAAGCAGATTAAAGCCGTTCGCATTGAAGATTTACTGCAAAGAGAACCTATTCGCTTAGATAGCGACAACATTCGAAGAGAACTTCATGGTAAGGTGATTCTAATAAGTGGTGCGGCGGGTTCTATTGGTTCTGAGATTGTTAGGCAAGTGTTGCATTATTCTCCAGAGAAAGTGGTATTGCTCGATCAGGCTGAAAGTGCCTTGTATGAGCTGGAAATGGAGTTGAAACAAAATCTCCCTAAGCTCTTTGATCTATGTGAGGTGGTGATAGGAAGTGTTTCTGATCCACTTCGAATGCGCAAATTATTTCATGCTTTTCGACCCAATATTGTTTTCCATGCAGCCGCCTACAAGCATGTGCCCTTGATGGAGAATAATCCATATGAAGCCACAAAAGTGAATATATTGGGGACTAAGACTTTGGCCGATCTTTCTATCGAATTTGGTGCTGCCAAATTCGTTATGGTTTCAACAGATAAAGCGGTAAATCCTACCAATGTTATGGGTGCCTCTAAAAGGGTGGCTGAGCTCTACATACAGAGTAGAATGATGCGTGCACGCGTTAAAACACAATTTATCACTACCCGTTTCGGAAATGTTTTAGGATCAAATGGATCTGTAATTCCGCTTTTTAAGAAACAAATTGAGAAAGGAGGGCCGATTACCATCACCCATAAAGATATCACTCGTTATTTCATGACTATTCCCGAAGCTTGTAATCTTGTGTTGGAAGCAGGAGCCATGGGGAATGGAGGTGAAATTTTTGTTTTTGATATGGGCGAAAGCGTTAAGATTCTAGATTTGGCGCATAAAATGATCAAACTTTCAGGACTTGAAGTTGGTAAAGACATTGAAATATCCTTTTCAGGGCTTAGACCTGGAGAGAAACTGTATGAAGAGCTGTTGGCGACGAAGGAAAGTACTAAGCCTACTCATCATCCGAAAATTATGATAGCCGAAGTTTCTTCCCATCCAATTGAGAAAATAGAGTCTGGATTAAATGATATACTCACCCTAATAAATGCCAGTGATGATAATTTTGTTCTGGTAGCAGCTATTAAAAGATTAGTTCCAGAATATTTGAGTAACAATTCAAAATTTGCGACTCTTGATCTCAAGAAGGCTGGGAATGAATAAGTTATTCTTTGCGTTTTTTTTAGTTTTACTAAGTTCTCAGATTTCACAAGCTCAGTTTGCCTATCGCTATTTGAATCAGGCAGATGATAGAGAAGTAGAAAGGTTGGTACAAACCATTTCAAATGATCGAATTCATAGCTCTATCCGTCCATTGCGCACTAGAGACCTTCCTTCTGTAGATTCACTTCATTCTCTCTATACAATTCAAGGCAAATTTGCCTCAACTTGGGTGGGAAGGAAAATGCTCAACGAAAGATTAGTGAACGTTAACGCTCCAGGCTTTCAATGGAGATTTGATCCTTTGGTAGATTTCACCCTATCCTCCGAGTCGGGCTCCACCGATTCTAGAGTTCTATACACAAATACTCGGGGATTTATAATGGAAGGTAAAATCGGCCGAGATGTTAGTTTTGTGAGTAGTTTTAGAGAAAATCAGTCTCTCTTACCCTTTTGGGTACAACAATTTACCCAAGAAAATAGGGTTGTTCCTGGCCAAGGTATTGGCAGAAAATATAGTGGATTGGGCTATGATTTTGCCAATGCGACAGGAATGTTGACCTATGAAGCTGGCAATTACTTTGCTTTTACTTTTGGACATGGGCAAAATTTTATCGGAGAAGGGCATCGTTCACTTTTTCTAAGTGATGCGGCTTTTAATTACCCCTTTTTGAAAATTGAAACCAATGTTTGGCGACTGAAATACATCAACTATTTCAATTTCATGACTGATATTCGTCCTGAAGTTGAAGTGAATAATGTGTTTGCAAGGAAATTTACTACCATGCATTACTTGAGTTTAAACTTGGGTAAGCGTTGGAATATTAATTTCTTTGAATCTATCGTTTGGGCAGATTATGAAAACAGAGGGTTTGATGTCAACTTCCTCAACCCCATCATATTCTACCGTCCTGTAGAGTTCGCTGCGGGAAGCGAAGGTAGCAATGCACTCTTGGGTTTAGGAGCATCCTATTTAGCAAAGGATCGTTTGATGATTTATGGTCAATTCTTGTTGGATGAGTTTCGTTCTCAAGATATCGTCTCAGGAGGTGGCGCATGGGGAAATAAATTTGGTTGGCAATTAGGCGCAAAATGGTACGACGCCTTTGACGTGGATAAGTTATTCTTGAGGTTCGAAACGAACTCTGCTAGACCCTACACCTATTCTCATTTCGATGTAACAACAAATTATGGACATTACAATCAGGCCTTGGCGCATCCTTGGGGGGCTAACTTTTATGAGTTCATTCTCCAGTCAGCCTACGATTTCAATAGATGGGGCGTTGAATGGATGATCGATTACGGGCTCCAAGGAAATGATGACAGTGAGAATTATTACGGAAGAGGGATTTATCAGTCGTACAATGATCGTCCGTTCGACAAAGGACATGATATCGCAAGATTTAATAGAAGTCAATTATTTATATCAGATTTGCGTCTTTATTGGATGATGAATCCAGCTATACGTTTACGAACAGAAATTGGCTTGACTTATCGCAGTCTGCAATTTGACTCTCCTATCCCTGGAGAATTGGAAAATCAAAACCATATGGTATTCAGTTTTGGTTTTAGAACCAATGTGTTTAATAGATATTATGATTTTTAATGCTTAAGGAGTTTAAACCAACCCTTTTTTTTCTTCTTCGTTTTTTTCTAACCTATGCCGTGTGCAGTGTTTCATATGGATTGTACATTAAAAAGTTCGATCAAAAGAATCCACCGGTCATTGATCCCATTACTAATGCAGTGGTTAAACAGCTTGGCACTTTAGCAGGTTGGATCGGATATAATGTAGATGTTGAGAAGAATGCCCACCTCAAATATGAAGACATTGCGGATGAACAAACTTTTAATACGCTGTATTTGAACGACATTCAAGCGATCGCTGTAGAAGAGGGATGCAACGGATTGAGTGTGATTATCCTTTTTGCTTCCTTTATTATAGCCTTTGGTGGAAGTCTAAAAAGAGTTTTGATCTTCATTCCTATTGGAATTGTATTTATACATATTTCAAATCTCTTCCGACTTATTTTACTTGCTGTCCTAAATGTTGATTTCGATGGACGATACTTTCATTTTTTCCATAAATATGGCTTCACGGCAATAATCTATCTTTCTGTTTTTATACTTTGGTACATTTGGGTTCAATATTTAATTCGACCGAACTCAGGTAAAGACTATGCAAAAACCAACTAGAAATTGGCCCATTATTTTTATTGCAAGTCTCGGCCTTTTCTTAGTTTACCTATTTCAGGACTATTTAAATTTCTTCACCGCTGTTCAATTTAAGGGCTGGAGAATTTCCTATATAGGTACCGATTACCTTCCTAAGGAATATCGACTTGAATTTGTCGTGAATAAAACTCTTAGGTATTTGTTAAATGATCTCCTTTCAATCCTGTTAATCCATGGTATTTTCTTAAAGAAACGTTATACTGACTTTGCCTTTGTGTTAATGCTATTTGGCTTAGTCGTTCTACTTCCTCTCTATTTTTACCTTTACTTCGCGTCTATTGATGGCTTTAGTTCAATGATAAGCCATCTTCATCGTATTATATTAAATCCAGTTTTAATGATGTTACTTATTCCGGCTTTATTGTACCAGCAGTCTCAAGAAAAGAGATAGTACGTGATAGACCTGATCTCAATAAAGAAGTCGTATACCATAGGACAAAGAGTTATGCCCGTTTTAAAGGGGATAGATCTTCAAATTGCCGAAGGCGAACTGGTAAGTATAATGGGATCATCGGGTTCTGGAAAAAGTACTTTATTGAATATTCTCGGAATATTAGATAGTTACGATAGTGGTTCCTATCATCTAGGTGATACGTTAATTAGCGAGCTTACTGAAAAGCAAGCGGCGATCTATAGAAATCAATTTATTGGCTTTGTGTTTCAGAGCTTTCATCTCATTCCTTTTAAAAGTGCCTTAGATAATGTTGCGCTTCCTCTCTATTATCAAAAGGTATCAAGAAAGAAGCGGACAAGTTTAGCCATGGAATATCTCGATAAAGTAGGGCTGAAAGATTGGGCAGATCATCTTCCATCTGAAATGTCTGGAGGACAAAAGCAAAGAGTGGCTATTGCTCGCTCTCTAATCTCCAATCCTAGAGTTCTATTGGCAGATGAGCCTACTGGAGCTCTAGATTCTCAAACTTCAATTGAAGTAATGCAACTTTTGAAGAATATTAATGCCGAAGGAATGACGGTTGTAATTGTAACGCATGAGAATGAAATTGCCGCTGAAACCCAAAGAGTGATTCGTTTAAAGGACGGCCTCATAGAGACCACTTCTTTGCATGTTTGATTTGGAACGCTGGCAAGAGATTTTTGAAACACTTAGAAAAAATAGGCTAAGGAGCGTTCTTACAGGCTTTAGCGTGGCTTGGGGAATCTTTATGTTGGTGATCTTATTAGGCACCGGAGAAGGTCTAAGGAAAGGAGTCGAGGGTATGTTCTTAGACGATAATTTCAACAGCCTTTTTATTTATAGCGATGTAACCTCTATGCCTTATAAGGGCATGAATGCAGGAAGATCTATCAATTTTACTAACGACGATTATAATTATTTGAGCAATCAGTATTCTGATGTAAAGTATTCATCTGGAAGATTTCAAAGGTGGAATATGCAAGCAATCTATGGGAAGCAATCTTTCCAGGGTAGATTTCGTGCCGTCCATCCTGATCATATGTACCTTGAGCTCACCCAGGTTTATTCGGGAAGATTTATCAATGATATCGACATTAAACAGAAAAGAAAGGTAGCCTGTATTGGAAATTATGTGGCAAGTCAACTTTTTAAAGAAGAAGATCCACTGGGAAAATGGATCTCAGTAGGTGGGGTGAATTTCAAAGTAGTGGGGGTATTTAAAGACGAAGGGGGACAAAACGAAGAAAGCGTTATCTACACTCCAATAAGTACAGCTCAACAGGTCTTTGGAGGTGCAAATCAAGTGGATATGGTTATGCTAGCTCTAGATCCTGAGGTTTCCTTTAATAAGACGAACGAGTTAGCAACTACCGTTAAGAGCGAATTGGCAAGGAGGAAGCAATTCGATCCGAGCGATCAAAGAGCGGTAAATGTGCGTAATCTCCGAGAGGAAGTAGAGAATATTACCCAAATTTTGGCGGGAATCCGAATTTTCATCTGGGTTATTGGCATTGGAACCCTCATCGCTGGTATTGTAGGGGTAAGCAATATTATGGTTATCGTTGTAAAAGAGAGGACAAAAGAAATAGGAATAAGGAAAGCTTTGGGCGCTACACCTCAGTCTATCATTGGTTTGTTACTTCAAGAATCTATTTTTATAACTGCCGTTGCGGGCTATCTTGGTTTACTTTCTGGAATTTTGCTTTTGGAGTTTCTAGGACCATTGATAGAAGCAGAATATTTCAAACATCCTTCTGTAGATTTCTCTGTTGCCGTAATTACAACCATTTTGTTAGTTCTAGCAGGAGCCATAGCCGGCTTTATTCCAGCTAGAAAGGCAGCATCCGTTCAACCTGTTGTCGCACTTAAAGATGAGTAAACATGTTTGATCGCGATCGCTGGCAAGAAATATTTCACGTGCTCTCTGCGAATAAACTCCGAACCACTTTAACGGCTTTCGGTGTCTTTTGGGGAATTTTCATGATGATTATTATGGTTGGCTCTGGCAATGGCCTGAAAAACGGGGTAACTCGAGACATGGGCGGTGTGGCTATGAATAGCTCCTTCATGTGGACCCAGTCTACGAGTATGCCCTATAAGGGATTACCTAAAGGACGGAGTTTCTATTTTAAGAATGAGGATATTGAGGCTATAAAACGACAAATTCCTGAAGTAGAGGCTGTGGCCCCGAGAAATAGTTTGGGTGGATGGCAAGGTTCAAACAATGTAATTCGGGGGCTAAGAACGGGAGCCTTTTCAATTTTTGGCGATGAACCAGCCTTTTTTCGAGTGAAGCCCATTGTTTTGATAGAAGGAAGATTGCTGAATGAAAACGATTTAGCAGAAAAAAGGAAGATTTGCGTAATTGGGCAGCGCGTAAAGGAAATGCTTTTTGATGATGGCGAAGAGGTAATTGGAGAGTCTATTCAAGTGAATGGCGTCTATTTTATGGTGGTTGGTGTACTGCGGAGTAAGCAAAAAGGGGAGAATGGCGACGAAGAGAATCAATCGGTATTTATTCCTTTTTCTACCTTTCAAAAGGCATTTAATTACGGAGACATAGTTGGATGGTTTGCTTTTCTTGCAAAAGAAGATCAGGATGTTGTGGAAGTTGAGGCCAAAGTGAAACAATTTTTAATGGCAAGACATAAGATTCATCCAGAAGATCGAAGAGCCATTGGAAGTTGGAATATGGCAACGGAATTCCGTAAGATTAGCGGTTTATTTACCGGAATTAAATGGCTTTCCTTTGTGGTGGGTTTTTTTACACTCCTTGCTGGAGCCATTGGCGTTAGCAATATAATGCTGGTTATTGTCAAAGAAAGAACCAAAGAAATTGGGATACGCAGAGCGCTAGGCGCTACTCCAATGAATGTATTTAGCCAGATTCTTAGTGAATCTGCTTTTCTAACATTGATAGCAGGAATAGCCGGTATTTTAGCTGGAGTTTGGTCTTTGGAAGGCATAAGCTCCATTATAGATTCAACAGGCGATGGTGGATCTTTTACCAAACCGGGTGTAGATCTAAAACTAACCTTGGCCTCATTGGGAATACTCATTATTATTGGCCTTGGTGCAGGAATGATTCCGGCTAGAAAGGCCGTCAGTGTAAAACCGATAACCGCTTTAAGAGACGAATAAAAAGAAAGTATGAAGAAAATTTTGCCATGGCTATTTGGAATAGCCGTCTTCTGTGGATTGATCTACACCTTTTATTTTTTGTACCAAAAATCGCAGCAAAAACCAGTTGTGTATTCAACTGAAATGGCTTCTGTAAGAGATGTAATTAATAAAACTGTAGCAACGGGCTCTATTGTTCCAAGAGAAGAAGTGGATATAAAACCTCAAGTTTCTGGAATTATTAGCGAAGTATTTGTTGAACCGGGTGAAATAGTTCAGGTGGGAGATCCCATCGCCAAAGTGCAGGTTATTCCAAATATGAGTAGCTTGAACAATGCCGAAAATAGAATTGATAGAGCACGTGCGGAACTAGATAATGCTCAATTAGAATTTGACCGTAGTGATGTCCTGTATACTAAAGGGGCAATGTCGCAGCAAGAGTGGCAAACCACTTCACTGCGGTTGAAGAATGCCAAAATAGAAATGCAGAATGCATTAGACAATTTGGATATAGTAAAAGAAGGCGCCACAAAGAGTTCCGGCAAATCGGCTATAACCCTTATTAAGTCTACCGTTCAAGGAATGGTACTCCAGGTTCCAGTAAAATTGGGTAATCAGGTAATTGAAAGCAATACTTTCAATGATGGTACCACGGTGGCTACTATTGCCGATATGAAGGACATGATTTTTCTCGGTAAGATTGATGAATCGGAAGTGGGAAAAATTAAAGAAGGAATGACTTTGTTGCTTACCATTGGAGCTATTGAGGATGAAAGATTTAATGCCAGTTTAGAATACATCTCTCCTAAAGGGGTGCTGGAGAATGGCGCCATTCAATTCGAAATTAAGGCAGACGTTACCATTCCAGAGGGTAGCTTTATTAGGGCTGGGTTCTCCGCCAATGCGGATATCGTCTTGGATAAACGCGAAGGCGTACTCACACTAGATGAAAAACTTCTTCAGTTTGATGAAGGTAATCCCTATGTAGAAATTCAAACGGGTGAACAGGTATTTGAGAAAAAGCCTCTTAAGCTGGGATTGTCGGATGGTATTTACGTAGAGGTTTTAGAAGGAATTTCTTCGGAAGACAAGATTAAAGTTTGGAACCAAACAGGATTCTAAGAGGATCCTCTTGGGTGATATTTCAATATTGCTTGTTCCAAATGTTTTCGGTCTAAATGGGTGTAAATCTCTGTGGTTAAGATGCTCTCATGTCCTAACATTTCTTGTACAATTCGAAGATCGGCTCCATTTCGAACCAAATGGGTAGCAAAAGAGTGTCTAAATGTATGCGGACTGATGTTCTTTTTAATGCCGGCCTTTTCGGCCCAAAGCTTAACCCATTTGAAAACACTTACTCTACTTAGTCTTCCCCCTTTCTGATTTATAAAGACATAAGCTTTGGCAGCTTCAACAACGTCTATGTGATTTCTCATTTGATCTTTATAAAGCTCAATATGTTTAATCGCTAAATCGTTAATTGGAATTATTCTTTGTTTGTTTCCTTTTCCGATTACTCGAATATATCCTTCGGTAAAAAAGAGATCGTCTATTTTTAAATCTACCAATTCACTTACACGGAGACCACATCCATAAAGAACTTCAAAAAGAGCACGATCTCTATGTCCTGTTTTTGAGCCGAGCTCTATTGAATTTGCAATTTTATCAATCTCCTCCGTCGTCAATACCTCGGGCAAATAACTTCCTATTCGCGGGCTTTCTAGTAAATCGGTAGGATTGTTTTCGAGGGCTTTGTCGTAAACGAGATAATCAAAAAAAGAGCGCCAAGAGGAAACAATTCGGGCGATACTTCTTTTCGATTTTCCTTCCTCGATTTCTATTTTTAGGCATTCCTCCAGATGAATCAATTCCAACAAGGCAATTTTACAGTCTTCCTTTTCGCTAAACTTTTGCAAAGCCTTTAAATCGTTCAGATAGGCCTTAATGGTATTTTGTGACAGTCCTCTTTCGAGAATCAAATAGGTCCTGAAACCACGGAGTGCCTGTTGCCAATTCATATTAATTCAATCCAATTATTCGAAAATAGTCGAATAGGTTGGCTTCGTACTTTTTACGTTGTTCTTCATCCAAGTAAACACAGTCAGAAGAGTTGTCTGTATTGCAGTATTTCAATTCTTTGTTGTTTAAAATTGCACTGTAGAATTCAAATGCAAACTGCCATTGTTCTTCATTGTTCAGGCTGTCTAAAGCTACGGCTTGATGTTCTATCCACCACAATCGGTCTGTTAAACTATCCGACCAATAAGCTCTAATGTACCATTCATCAAGGGCTTCATTTTCAATTAATAAGAATTGTAAAGTTTCGGAATCTAATTTTTTAAACCGGCGCAGATTAAAAACACCCGCATTATCCCATTCGGAGTGGTAATAATAAGAACGAAGGTTTTTGAAGAACAATTTATCAGCAGAACGAACTGTGAAAGTTGGATCGTTTGATGAAGGTACTTTTGGTTTAGGCGGAAAAAGAAAGGAAAGTGCCAACAATGAAAAAACAAAAACCAAAAAGTATTTTACAAGTGGGGAAGACGGTTTCAATTGGGTGAAAGTGGGTATAAATTGAGTAAAACTTTGTCAAATAACGCGAACTAAGCCGAAGTGTTGATGTTGATTTGCAATATGTCTAAAGCCATTATAATTGGATCGGGAGTAGCGGGTTTGGCCTCTGCGGCAAGATTGGCAGCCTTGGGGTGGCAAGTTGCTGTATTTGAGTCGAATGACTATCCTGGTGGCAAGCTGTCTCAGTTCGAATTAAAAGGATACCGATTTGATGCGGGTCCTTCTTTGTTTACGCTCCCAAAGCTAGTGACTGAAATTATAGAATTTGCAGGCAAGAAGGTGGATGATTATTTCGAATTTATACGATGTGAAGAAGCTTGCCGATATTTTTGGGATGATGGCACACGATTAAGGGCATGGTCTGATGCAAAGGCCTTCGCTCATGAAGTAGAAGAGAAACTTGCAGAGCCTTCTGAACGAGTACTGAAATACCTCGATGAAAGCGCAAAGTTGTACGAGAATACTCATAGCTTATTCCTAGAATCATCTCTTCATCGTTGGCAAACCTATCTAAACAAAGAAGTCTTTTCGGCCTTGTTCAATTTAAGATCGCTGCATCTTACAGAGAATCTACACGATATAAATACAAAGCGTTTTAAGAATCCCAAATTAGTACAATTGTTTGATCGCTTTGCGACTTACAACGGATCGAGCCCTTTCTTAACACCAGGGGTAATGCAGATCATACCTCATTTGGAGCATAATGTGGGAACCTATTATCCCAAAGGAGGAATGCATGCCATAACGGAAGCGCTTTATTCACTGGGAAAGGATTTAGGCGTAGAGTTCCATTTTAACTCAAAAGTGGATGAAATTCTTTTGGAAGGGAGAAAAGCCATCGGAGTTAAAGTAGGAGGGAAGTCGTTTTCATCAGACCTAGTGGTTAGCAACGCAGATGTTCATCCAACCTACCGACATTTACTTCCAAAACAAAAGGCTCCAGAAAAAATTTTACAACAAGAGCGATCCAGCTCAGCTTTTATCTTTTATTGGGGAATATCAAAAAGCTTCCAAGAACTGGGACTTCACAATATCTTTTTTAGTCAGGATTATCGGAAAGAGTTTAAAGCCATATTCAGCGATAAGTCTATTCCTAGCGATCCAACTGTTTACCTCAATATTAGCTCAAAACACACGAGCAGCGATGCCCCAGAATCTTCTGAGAATTGGTTTGTAATGGTAAACACACCAGGAGATTACGGTCAAGATTGGGCGAGTATTCGAGAAAGCCTTCGCCGCACCATTATCAAAAAAATAAATGCAGCACTGAACACCGATATAGAACCCTTTATTTCCGTAGAAGAAATTCTAGATCCACCTCAAATAGAATCTAAAACTTCCAGTTATAAAGGTGCTTTATACGGCTCGGCGAGTAACGATACAATGAGTGCCTTTTTGCGCCATCCCAATTTTTCTAGAAAGCTGAAAGGTCTTTATTTTGTAGGTGGAAGTGCTCATCCAGGGGGAGGCATTCCTTTGTGCTTGCTTTCGGCGCGAATAACCACAGAAATTATTAATTTGGACTATGCCATTTGATTTAAAGCAAAAGCCTTTTATTGGTTGGGCCATACTTTTAATTTTTCACTCGGTGGGCTTGTTTGGGATGTTATCGCCCTACCGAGATTTCTTCGCTGCTCTCACCCCTTTTAATCTGCTTCTTACCATGGCCGTTTTATACGTCTATCAAGAAGGAAGTAAAAAGCAGTGGTGGAGCGCTTTTCTATGGATCTTTATTTTGGGTTTTATTGCAGAATGGGTGGGTGTAAAAACCGGATTTCCTTTTGGAGACTACCGTTACGGAAAGAACTTAGGTCTGAAGTTAGACGATATTCCGATTATTATAGGCGTAAATTGGTTTATACTTATTCTGGCCACTAGGGCCATGGCGGAGATATTCTTATCTACTTTTATGAAAATTATAGGTGCCGCTTCACTGATGGTTGCAATCGATTTGCTCATAGAGCCAGTGGCAATGAAAGTTGATTTTTGGATGTGGGATTCTGGTGAGATTCCCTTACAGAATTATCTGGGTTGGTTTTTCCTCAGTCTTTTTTTTCAGTGGTTGTCTCGCTCAAGAATTCCAGAATTCAAAAACCCTATGGCAATTCCTGTGTTTGTAGTTCAAGCTCTCTTTTTCTTTCTTTTAAATAAGCTCCTGTGAGTACATTGTATTGGATGCTAATTATCGCGGCCACTTTTTTCTTCATGGAATTTGTCGCTTGGTTCACACATAAATTTGTGATGCATGGATTTCTTTGGAATGTCCATAAAGATCATCACGTAAAGGATCCGGGATTCTTTGAAAAGAACGATCTATTCTTTCTAATCTTTGCGGTTCCTAGTTGGCTTTGTATTATGCTGGGAATGATAAATCAGCTTCCTGTTGCAGTGGCCGTTGGATTTGGAATAGCAGCTTATGGTCTAGCGTACTTTATCGTTCATGAGGTCTTTATACATCAACGGTTTAGCTGGTTTAAAAATGCAAATTCATCCTATTTGAAAGCCATTCGTTTTGCCCATAAAATGCATCATAAGCATTTAGGCAAAGAACAGGGAGAGAGTTTTGGAATGCTAATTATACATCCTCGGTATTTCAAAGCTTCCCAACATTCCAAAAAACAGAGCCTTAAGAAGAGTTTATGAAAGAGAAATTCCTTTATCTTCTCCTAGATGCCTTTACCTTATCGGTTCCCTTATTGCGGTCTTTTGAGTCGAAGATTGCCTATTACAAAAGCTTTGGATCCTTATTTAAAGCCATTGCTATAACAGGAGTTTTCTTTGTTGTTTGGGATGCTTTGTTTACGTTTTATGGCATTTGGGGATTCAATGAGCGCTATTTAGTAGGGTTCTCTATTTTATTACTTCCCATTGAAGAATGGCTCTTTTTCATTGTCGTTCCTTTTTCCTGCATTTTTATCTATCGTGTATTGAATTATTTCTTGGGTGATACCAAGACTAGATTGCTGCAACAGCAACTTCCGGCCTTCCTTGTTTGGTTTCCATTGGGTGTTGCCGTTCTCAACTACCAAAGAGCTTACACCTTTACTAACTTTTTGCTCTTAGGGCTTTTTATGGGATGGCATATTTACATCAACAAAACGGCTTGGTTAGGCAATTTTATGCGTGCTTATGCAATTATTCTAATTCCTTTTCTTTTGGTGAACAGTGTTCTAACAGGATCATGGATTGATGAGCCCATTGTCTGGTATAATGATTTACACCATTTAGGAAAGCGAATAGGAACCATACCAATGGAGGATGCTTTCTATGGTTTGCTGCTGATTCTAATGAATCTTAGCCTTTATGAATTCTTCGAATCGAAACGAAAAAAGGATTTAAGCCGGCCATAAAGAGGATCTAAAGCGCGAAAAGCTTTATTTTCTAAGTTGAAAATTTCGAGATCCAAAGAAGAATGATTGTCTTGTAAATACTCATTCGCAAACCAATTTTGCACGAAGTGATAGAGCTCTATTTCGGGCTGCAATCGAGTGTTAGCCAGGTTGTATTCTTCCCTTGTAATCAAGGGTTTTAAATCTTGAACGTTGGCCAATTGATAGTAAGGACTGCGGTGCCAGCTAAGTCTTCTTTTTAGCAAAAGCAAGGCTTTGGTGTATTCTTCAATCGGAGCCACAAAGGCGAAGTCTTTAATAATATTCTGTTTGGCGATTTCTAAAACCTCCCATTCCTTTCCATTCAAATGCTCAATACCGCTGATAAATCTCAGCTGTAAATTGTTTCCATAAGGATGATGCAAAAAATCGCTGAAATCCTTTATTTCGGTTGGAAGTCGGTTGAGGGATTTCAAATAATGGTAATGCGACCAAGCCTGGTCTTCCGGTCTTCTGATGAAAGTTATATACCGAGCATTGCCTTCTAAGTGCGAATGAAATCCAAATCGAAAATGTCCGAGGTAGGCCTTTGCATTTTTAGTCTTCGGACCAAATTCAACCAGCTGAGGATCATAGACCGTTTCTAGGAGTCCAAAATCTTTGTACTCTCTAGCCAATACCTGCCTAAGACTGGTTCCAGCCGTCTTGGGAATATGCATAAAAAGCCATACAGTGTCAGCCATTATGCGTAAAGATACATTCTTAGAATTCGATTATGGCACCTATGGTTGGAAGTCTCGTTCCACTTTCGTTAGGAAATTGCGTGAGCTCATAACGACTAGGATCGTTTGGATTGATTATGGCCATTCCGTCTGCATCTCTAGCTACGTCTACTACCGCTGGCCCTTGAACAGCCGCTCCTAGCAGGTTTTGAATATCGAAAAACAGATCTAGGTTCCACTCTGTGAAATACCATTTTTTGTCAATCCTCACATTCACTCTATTAAAGTTAGAGAAGCGCTGGGAATTCAAATTGTCGTAATCAGGAATACCTCTTCCAATTACATCCCAATTGGAAATGAGTGAAGAAGTTGCAACGTCTATGGGAGTAAATGGAGCTCCACCTAAGAACTGATACTGCATACCAATTTCCCAGTTCTTTCCGAATTTCTTTCCTCCTGTAAAAGTTAGAATGTGTCTATTATCCCATGAAGAGGGAATTAAATCGCCATTTTTATCTTCAAAAGCACTGTTTACAAAGGTGTAGGATAGAATTCCAAAAAAGCCCTTAAAGAGTTTTTGCTGATACACTACTTCAATTCCCATCGCTCTTCCATCTGAACTCGACTCGGAAGGGGCATTGCCAATGATTCCAAAATCACTTCCTAAATTGGCTAGAGAAATAGAATCGGTGAGGAGGAAGGGATAGTTCGAATATCCTTTGTAGAATCCTTCTATGGCTATTCGGGCATTGAAGGGCAGATAATAAGCAAAACCCGCTACCCAATGCTGACTTCGAATGTAGGTGGCATCTTCATTCACCAGATTGCCATCAGGATCTCTGAAGCCCAGTAGGGTATAGGGTGGAAGTTGATAATAGATTCCCCAATTCGCATTAAAGCTAAAGTTTTCATTAAAGTTGTAGGTGGTAGAGAGGCGGGGAGAGAACTGATTTAATGGATTGGATGTATTCTCGTTGAAATCAACACCATCCATTCTAAAGCCGCCCGACAAAACTAATTTTTCATCTAGCAAACTCTTTGTGGCCTGAGTAAAGGCGCTGTAGCGATACATTCCTAAATAGGTAGAATAATTCCTTGGGTCTTGGCCTTCAGGAACGCGAAGGTCACTTTCTTGGGTGTCGTATTTCAATTGCTCAAAGCCCACTCCATTGGTTAAACGCCATCCATTGCTTCTGTAAAAATTCTCTACTCTTAATTTGTTTTCAATCTCATATGAATTGTAATCTAAAAGCTGAGTGCTGGATTCATCGTTATTCAAATATTTGAAAGCGGAATTATTCAACATAAATCGGCTTAGAACTACATTGGTGTAACTTTTTTGAGCGAAATAGGTATACTTGGCACCCACAGAGTAGTTCCATTGCTCATTGACCGGGAGAATGTTTAAAGTGTAGCGCTGCTCGGGTGTTTCATTTGCATCTAGATTCAAACTAAAATTGTCAATAGCCCCTAATCCTAAGAAGGTAATTTGGTGTTTATTGTTGATTTTGTATTTCACTTTTGCCTGGAAGTCGTTGTAGGTAGGAAGGAAGGGAAGTCCTAGTGCTTTAAAGAGAAATTGGAGATACGATCTTCTTACGGAGGCAATCATGGTGGTTTTCTTGCTCAGAGGTCCTTCAGCAGTTAGTCCTATATCGCTAGCGCCCACAATACCTGTGAATCCCCATTTGTCTTCTCTTCCATCTTTTAATTTCAGTTCCATCACAGAACTCAGGGTATTTCCTCTTTCTACAGGGAAAGCACCGGTGTAGAAATCCACCTCACGAATAAAATTCACGTTTATCAATCCAACCGGTCCACCGCCAGAACCTTGTGTAGAAAAGTGATTGATCGATGGAATCTCAATTCCATCTAAATAATAGCGATTCTCATTCGGCGCTCCTCCTCGAATAATTAAGTCGTTACGGAAATTAGGCGTGCTAGCAACACCTGGCAAAGCCTGAATTACCCTAGAGATATCTTGGTTTCCACCCGGATTTCTTTGTATTTCATTTATTCCAATGGTCTGAACAGAAACCGGACTTTCAGGATTTCGGTTGAACTGAACTTGAGCACTTACCACAATTTCATCCAGTTTGGTATTGGATTCTTCCAAACTAAAATTGGCCACCGCGGGCTTGGCATTGCTCACCTGAATTTCATAGATGGTCTTGGTTTCAAAACCCAATATTTGAGCGGTAAGATTGTATAAACCGGGATTTAACCCTATGATTTCATAGTTTCCATCTAAATCAGAGGCCACTGCTTTATTTGGCAATCCTTCAACCGTAATGGCTGCAATGGGAATACTCTCGTTATTGATGGCATTGAAAACTCTTCCTCGAATGATTCCTGTTTGTGCCGAAGAAGCAAGAAATCCAAGAACAAATACACTAACAAATAGAACTCGGAATGAACGCATAGTTTGGTTTTACGGTTTCGGGTCATTTAACCGACGGCAAAGGTATTTGTTTAAACTTCAAGATATTTTTGTTTCTAGAGGAGTACGGCAAAAAAAAAGCCTCCCGAAGGAGGCTTTTAACAGAAAGGCGAATGCTTATTTCCAAGCGGCCATTTCGGCTTTTAAACCGTCGCCATACGTAAATTCTTTACCATCTGCTTTTGCCTGAGCTTCGCCCATTTCAATGGCTTTGTTGCCAGACTCCATAGCTTCTTTTTTGCGATTCAAACCAGCCAAAGCTTCAGCTCTAACCCAGTAGTTATACCAGTTGTCTGCTTTTAGTTCAATGGCTTTGTCGATGTGCATTAAGGCTTTGTCGTAGCTCATTTCTTTGCCGATATAATAAGAAGCGGCTCCTCTGTGCACTCTCCAATTGCCTGCATCTTCTTTCGAGGCTTTTTCGATATTCAGTTGAGCTTGTTTGTCTACTTCCACCATAATTGGAATAGCAACACTCTGACCTTCCCACTTAAGGGCAAGATGAGCACCATTTTCAGTTAGGTTTTCAAACTCAACAGTAAATGACTCATACTTTCCTTCCATTTTGGAAGCAACGGTTGTTCTAAGTACATCTTGTCCTTTATCATATCCATCTACTCCCCATAATTCAGTGTTGCGATTTAGGATGATAACCCAAGACTTCTCACTAGGAATGGTAAAAATCGAATACTTACCAGCAGGAACTGGAATTTTATTGATCATCACATCCGTGCTGAATTCAATACTTGTTGCTTTATTGGCACCCGTTCTCCATAGTTGACCATAAGGAACCAATTCACCAAAGGCTTTTCTGCCCTTTAATGAAGGTCTTGAATAGTCTACCTGAATGTCGGTAAGGCCAACGCGTTGCTTTAGGCTTGCCGCTGGACTAGGTTGTGGAAGTTCTTGAGCGAAGGAATACAATCCTACGAATAGAGCTAAGCTCGTAATAAGTTTTTTCATGTTCTAACATTGTTTGAAGCAAAGTAACGACCTAAGAGCCAATCTGAAAAATTTCCTGCAAAATAGGTTTTAGTCCACTGAAGAAGAACTCTACGGCAATAACCATTACAATCAATCCCATGAGTCGCATCATTACGTTATTGCCCGTCTCACCGAGCAAATGGGTAATCTTGGAGGCGAAGAGTAGTCCCAACATATTGATGAGAATAACAAGTCCGATGACTGCAATCAAAAGTCCTTTCATATCCCATGTTTTGGCATCTTGCATTAAAACAATGGCATTGGTAATGGAGCCCGGACCAGTGATCATTGGAATTCCAAGAGGGGTGATGGAAATATCTCCCACATATTCTTGAACTCTTTTTTTAGGAATACGGGTTTTTCCCAATCGAGCTTGAAGCATATCCATTCCCAACATAAAGAAGATAATTCCGCCTACCATTCGAAAACTATTGACAGAAATGCCAAAGAATTTGAAGAGGAATTCGCCAGTGAAGGCAAAAGCTACCAGGGTAATAAAAGCCACTAAATTGGCTTTTCTTGCGGTCTTATGGCGCATGGCTGGCTCAAGACTGGCCGTCATGGAAACAAAGACCGGGATAATTCCAAAAGGATTTATAAGCGTAATAAACGAGGTAAACGCGAGCAGCGCAAATTCGTAATGTGACATGTAGTCTATTGATTTAGAGCAGAAAGACAATGGCGAAGCAAAGGTATTGCTTCTATAGAGAAAAGCCGATTAAATAGTGGTCTTCAGGTAGGCCATCTCGATGGCGGCGGCGGCGGCTTCTACGCCTTTGTTGCCATGTTTCCCTCCAGAGCGGGCTTTGGATTGTTCCCAGGTATTGTCTGTTAACACACAAAAAATAACAGGTGCTTCGTTCTTAAGATTGATGTCTTTTATTCCCTGAGCTACCGCTTCACAAACGAAGTCAAAATGCTTGGTTTCGCCTTGAATGACGCTGCCAATGGCAACAACGGCATCGAATTTCTTAGAAATTGCCAGTTTATTACAGGCATAGACTAGCTCAAAACTACCCGGAACATTGGATCGGAAAATATCTTCAACCCTTGCCCCAGCACTTACCAAGGTTTTAAAGCAACCTTGGTACAATGCTTCTGTTATTTCTGAATTCCATTTGGAAACCACCAAAGCAAAACGCAATCCATTTGCTTCTTGCTCAATGGTGTGACCAAAGGAATCTAAATGAGTTAGGGCGGTAGCCATTATTGCATTTTAGCCTCGCTGCGTGCAATGTATTTGGCAATATCCGAAGCCTCACGACTGTTTGGATACATATCCCTTATAATTTGATAGTGCTTGATCGCCTTGGCATAATTACCCAGAATATCTGCAGTCATTCCTGCCTTTTTGTGGATGAAAGGAGCTAAAAACTCATTGGCTCCACCAGCAACGGCTTTTTCGTAAAAATCAAGCGCATCTTCTGGTTGGTTCAATTCGTTGAAGGCATCGCCTATGGCCGAATTCGAAAGACTCGCGAAAACTTCGTCTTTCGGATCAAATTGATCGAGTTCTTTAATGGCTGCTGAGTAATTTTTCAGGTTCAAATAGCAAACACCAGCATAATAATGCGCTAAGTTGGCTGCTTTTGTTCCGCTGTATTCGTCGTAAATCGACAAGAAACCGAGTTTGCTTCCACCGTCTCCGTTCAAGGCCAACTCTAAGCTGTCTTTTTCAAAGGCGAGTTGAGCAACCATGATTTCTTCATTGGCCTGCATTTCTCTTGGCTGCTGATAATAACTGTTATACAACCAGAAAGCAGCGATTACCGCTACGATTCCGCCAATGACTACTAGGATGTTTTTTTGATTCTTTTCAATGAATTTCTCTAGTCCAGAGATCTGAGAAACTACATCAACCAATACTTCCTCTTCTTGCTTTTTCTTTTTGTTCGACATTGTTTATTCTAAATGAGGCTATTTCAAACGCGTGCAAAACTAATTCTTTTTGGCTATCCTTTGGCGTTCTACCTTTGATCTATGGATTCTCTTTGTTTAAAAGACATTCGACTTTATAATTTTAAGAATCACGAATCGCTCGAGCTGAGTTTTTCGGATAAAATAAATTGCATTGTAGGAAGAAATGGAGTGGGCAAGACCGCCTTGCTCGATGCCGTCTATTATCTTTCTATGTGCAAGAGTTACTTTTCTTCCAACGACAAACAAACGGTTCGAATTCAGGAGGATGCTTTTATGTTGGAAGGTAATTACCTCCGCTCTGATAAAGAAGAACATATTAAGTGTGGATGGAAGCAAGGCCAAAAGAAGGTCTTTAAGCGCAACGAAAAAGCCTACGATCGCCTTTCGGATCATATTGGCGTTTTTCCTTCTGTGGTGATTGCTCCTAAGGATCATGAACTCATTGAGGGGGGAAGTGAGTTGAGAAGAAAATTTGCCGATCAAGTGATTTCACAATCCAATCCGGCCTATCTCGATGCGTTGATTCATTATAATAGAGTATTGCTACAGCGCAATGCATTACTTAAAATGCAACAGCAAAGCGGAAAAAGAGATGCAAGTTTATTGGAGAATTACGACTTCCAACTAGAGCTCTATGGCAATCAGATTTTTAATGCTCGGCAAGCTTTTGCTCAAAGCATGCAGGAACTCGTGCAATCGTATTATGCCCAGATCAGCGGAAGGCAAGAAGAGGCTAGCATGGAGTACCAAAGTGGCTTGCAAGACTATTCACTCTTAGATGAATTAAAGAAGAGAGCCAGTATAGATTGCGCTTCCGGCTATACCTCGGTGGGAATTCACAAAGACGATCTGCAGTGGAATCTAAAAGGAATGAGTTTAAAGGCCTTTGGTTCTCAAGGACAACAAAAGAGCTTTCTGATCGCTTTAAAATTGGCGCAGTTTGATTTTATCTCTAAAAAGACCAACATCAAACCTATTCTGCTCTTGGATGATATTTTTGATAAGCTAGACGCCCAGAGGGTAGAACAACTCATTCAATTGGTCAATACCCATCATTACGGTCAAATTTTTATTACCGACACCCACGCAGACAGAACGTCGGATATTGTAAAGAGAATTAACGAGGAGTCTGTTATTCACGAATTAAACTAAGTTGAAAAAGAAAAGACAAAGCAATTCAGAGAGCCTTTCTCAGGTATTTGAGCAACTCAGGGCCCAATACGGCTGGGATGATAAATGGTTGGAAGCAGAGTTGCGTCAGAAGTGGGATGCTTATTTGGGGAATGAATTGGCCCTAGCCACCACCAAATTAAATCTGAAAGACGAGGTCTTGTATGCCTTTATAAACGGATCAGTGCCGAGAAGCGAGATATTTAATCGCCGCTCGGCACTGAAAGACTATTTAAATACTGAGCTTCCCTCAGCAAAAATTAGAGATATCCGACTGATTTAGAACTGAGCGCGTACTCCGAAGAAGAAAGAACCTTCAATCATTGCATTCTCATCTGAATCCGAACCGTGAACGGCATTGGCTTCAATAGATTCTGCGAAATCGGCGCGAATAGTGCCTGCTTCTGCTTTCTTAGGATCCGTTGCGCCAATAAGCTTGCGGAAATCCTCTACTGCGTTGTCTTTCTCTAAAATAGCAGCTACAATAGGACCGGAAGTCATAAAGCTTACTAAGTCGTTGAAAAAAGGACGCTCTTTGTGAACTGCATAAAACTCAGAGGCGTCTGCCAAACTTAGACGGGTAAGCTCTAGACTTACGATTCTAAATCCTGCTTTGTTCATTCTGTCTAAAATTGCACCGATATGTCCGTTTTGTACGGCATCGGGCTTAATCATTGTGAAAGTGCGATTACTAGCCATTGTGTTGTTGTTTTCGGGCGCGAAAGTAAGCATACTCTATAAAATGAGCCAGCTTAATTTGTTGGCTTGGCGTACTTTCGCCCAATGCACGAGTCAGTTCGAATTATTCAAGATTTTTTTAAGTCGCCCAAGCAGCTTCTCATTACTACCCATACCAATCCAGATGGAGATGCCATTGGCTCTACCGTTGGCTTAGCTTGCGCTTTGAGAAGCCAAGGTCATACGGTTAGCATTGTTCTTCCGAACACTCCACCTGCCAACTTAATTGCCTTCTTAGCCGACGAATCTTGGTTTATTGCGGAAGGAAATGCCGAAAGACTGAAGGAGGAAGTAGAAAAGTGCGATTTGGTAGCCACCCTAGACTTTAATGATCTATCGAGAGCGGGTGAAATCATTCAAGCAGCATTGCAAGAACTCCAAAGTCCTCGTTTTATGTGGATGGTAGACCATCATATTGATCCTTCCGACTACGCCCAATGGACTTTTTCTGACACCAAGAAATCCTCTACCTGTGAAATGGTTTGGGATATTTTAAGTAGCATGGGATGGGAGACTTCTTTGAGTCCGTTAGCAGCCAATGCGCTGTATGCAGGAATTATGACCGACACAGGATCCTTCCGATTTCCCTCTACCACTTCTTCCACCCACCGCGCCGTTGCAGGATTGATGGAGGTGGGAGCCGAACCGCATAAAGTGCATGAAGGCATCTTCGACCAAAACCGATTAGAGAGATTGCGCCTCTTGAGCGCCAGCTTGGCTCATCTTAAAGTATTGAAGTCAGGGAAGGCAGTGGTCTTTTATATTAGCTTGGAGGAACAGCGAAAAATTGGATTAGAGAAAGGAGATACCGAGGGCTTTGTGAACTACGGACTAAGTGTGGAAGGTATTTCGCTTTCGGCCTTTTTTATAGAGTCGGAAGGTTTTTGGAAGCTTTCTCTTCGTTCAAAAGGAGATTTGGATGTAAATCAAATGTCGCGCACTCTTTTTAATGGAGGCGGGCATAAGAATGCGGCAGGCGGAAAGTTTATTGGTTCTATAGAATCGGCCATAAATGCCATTGAAAAGTATATCGATGAAAACAACTAGAATTGGATTAAGCCTTAGTCTGTTTGTTATAATCGGTCTATTATCGGCCTGCAATGGCTGTGGAAGTCGAAATTCCAATGGCTCTTCCGACAAAAAGTATCAAAGCTATAATACCGATTCGCTTACAGAGGAGCGCATAAAAGTTCAGCGTGATTTTCTGAAGCAGGAGCGAGATGAAATCAATTCCTTCATAAAAACAAAGAATTGGATGATGCAGCGCACCGGCACGGGGCTTTATATTCAGAAATTCGCGGGCAGTCCTTCGGGAAGAACACCCGGATATGGAGATTATGTTACCGTAGATTACTCATCCTATCTGCTCGACGGAAGTCGTTTGTATTCGAGTGATAGCACTGGAGCGTTAAAGTGGAGAATAGAGAAGGATGATTCGGTACCCATTGGTCTTCATGAGGCCGTTCTTATGCTCAACGAAGGCGACTCTGCACGAGTGATTCTTCCCTCTCATTTGGCCTATGGAATTGGGGGAGATCAGCTAAAGGTTCCGTTGAAAGCAGCGGTTTTATTTAAGCTCAGACTAATTTCCTTCAGCACACCCTAATTATTCTCAATATTCCGTTCCTTCGTAACCCTAAAAAATCATCTTAATAGAATGAAAAAGTTTTTTGTAGCGGCTTGTACCGCTTTAGCCGTAATATCTTGTAACTCACAAAACAAGATTAGTGTAAACGGTGAAAAAATGAAATTAGAAGATGGGCTATACGCTCATTTCGAAACCACACAAGGAGACATTCTTGTTCAATTGGAATACCAAAAAGTACCCATGACCGTGGGCAATTTCGTTGCTCTGGCCGAAGGAAGCATGACTGAAGGTACAGCCGTAGGTAAAAAGTTTTACGATGGTACCTTGTTCCATCGCGTTATTCCTGGCTTCATGATTCAAGGTGGAGATCCAGACGGAAATGGTTCAGGCGGACCAGGTTATTCCTTCCCAGATGAATTCGATCCTAGCCTTCGTCACAATGGCCCTGGAATTCTAAGTATGGCCAATTCAGGTCCTGCTACCAACGGAAGTCAATTCTTTATTACTCATGGACCCACACCTCATCTCGACGACCGTCACAGCGTTTTTGGCAAGGTGGTAAAAGGACAAGAGATTGTAGTTAAGATTGGAGATGTAGCCAAGAATCAGCAGGATAAACCCAATGAGGATGTCTTAATCAACAAGCTTACTATTGTTAGAACGGGTAAAGATGCCAAGAGCTTTGATGCGATGGCTGCTTTTAACGAGGGCAAGAAAGCCTTCGATGAAAAAGAAAGAGTTGCGAAAGAGGAGCAAGAGAAATTGAACGCCGCTCTTTTTGAAGGAATGGAGCGCACTCCAAGTGGATTGGGCTACAAAATCACCGAAAAAGGTTCAGGGCCTCGTCCAAATCCGGGTCAGTTGGTAGATGTTCACTACGCAGGTTATTTGGCAGACGGAACTTTATTCGACACATCTATTAAAGCTATTGCAGAAGAAAAGGGTACCTACGACGCACGTCGTGAGCCTTATGCTCCTTTCCAAGTTGAAATTGGTCCGAATGCGAGAGTGATCGAAGGATGGAAAGAAGGATTGGCACTTATGTCGGTGGGAGATAAGGCGAGATTGGTTATTCCAGCCAACTTAGCCTATGGAGCTCGCGGAGCAGGAGGCGTAATTCCACCGAATGCTACGATAATTTTTGATGTTGAATTGATTGGAATTGCAAAATGAGCGAATTAAGTGAAGGCTTGTATGCCCGTATGCATACTACCAAAGGGACAATCACTCTTCAACTTGAATTTGAAAAAACACCTATGACAGTGGCCAACTTTGTTGGTCTTGCTGAGGGTAAAATTAAAAACAAGTCGAAAGGAGCAGGAGAGGCCTATTACAATGGATTGAAGTTTCACCGTGTGATTTCTGATTTCATGGTACAAGGCGGCGATCCTACTGGAACAGGTTCAGGAGGACCCGGTTACAATTTTCCAGATGAAATCCATCCAGAACTAAAGCACAATGCACCGGGCATACTCAGTATGGCCAACGCAGGACCTGGAACCAATGGAAGTCAATTCTTCATTACCCATGTAGAAACTTCTTGGTTGGATGGAAAGCATACCGTTTTCGGAAAGGTGGTAGAAGGTCAGGATATAGTGAATGCGATTGCTCAAAATGATGTTTTAGAGCAAGTAGAAATTCTCCGCCTAGGCGCAAATGCAGAGGCTTTTGATGCTGCGAATGTGTTTGACACCCATTTAGCAGGGATAAAAGACAAGGAGCGCAATGCCCGCAAAGGGGAGTTTGAAGCTTGGGAAAAGCTGATTGAAGGCAGCCAAGTAACCGAATCTGGACTTCACTATGTTATTGAAAAAGAAGGGAGCGGAAAAATCCCAAAACCAGGTGAAAAGGTGAGTGTACACTACACCGGCACTTTCATGGATGGTAAAGTTTTCGATAGTTCCTTGCCACGTAAGCAGCCACTTGAGTTTCAAGTAGGCATTGGCCAGGTAATACCAGGTTGGGACGAAGGGATTGGTCTTTTGAAAGAAGGATCAAGAGCTACCCTTTATGTACCCAGCGAATTGGCGTATGGAAAAAGAGGAGCGGGAGGAGTTATTCCGCCCGACACCCCTTTGATTTTTAAAGTAGAACTTTTGAAAGTTGGATAAACAAAGAAGCCCCGCCATCGCGGGGCTTTTTAATTCTACTCGTCTTGAGAGGGTTTAATGGAGTACCAATCGATCTTTCGGGTAATCCACATCATTACAGCTAAGCTTACAAACAAGCCAATCGATCCTATTAAGAGCGCATAGTCTTCACGAGTGAGGACCACATATAAGAAACTGTACAAAACACCACAGGTAAGCGCCATCCCCCATGCATTCTTGCTGCTCTTGGTTATACTTCCAAAATAGAAAGAATTAATTCCAATGATCGCCGCGGCACCTAGGAAGTAGGCCTTAAAGAAAGACATATGTTCCGTAAGCGAAATGAGGAGGAGGTAGAACATCACCAATCCAAATCCAACCATAGTATATTGAATAGGATGGATTTTCTTTTTCTTCAATACCTCAAAGAAGAAGAAGGAGGAAAAGGTTAGGGCGATGATGAGCAAAGCATATTTAATAGAGCGCTCGGTTTTCTGATACTGAGTCAATTTTTCCATGAACTCAATACCGAAGGCCGATTCGCTTAAGGCGTAGGTAGTATTGTTCCAATACTGTTCGAAATTGCGATTGAAGTCTAATATTTTCCAAGAAGCTTCGAAGCCTTCTTTGTTTAGGATAGGATCTTCGGGCAAGAATGCACCCATGAATTTAGGGCCAGTCCAAGTAGAATGGGCATTGAAAAGGGTGGTTTTACCCAGAGGCACTACCATAAAACGCTGACTGCCGTTCAAGCTAATTTCGGTGCTAAAGGAAATATTTTCTCCATTGAATTGCTTTAAGTGGGCACTCACCCCATTGGAATAATTGGGAATGCCACGAATTCCAGGTTTGGTTTCGAACTTTTTATTGTTCAGGCTGAGAACGATATTTTCCTTTATTCCTCTTTGATCGCTAATGCCAATAGAGATTTGGGCTTCATCCCAAAGGGGAGTGGCTTCCTTGGGAAGGCGTGCACTCAATTCGCTAAATTCAAAATTTCCAGTCAGCTTGGATGTGGCATTGTAGAGGATGGCCTCGTAAATCCCTCTTCTTTTTACAATGGGAACTAGATCGGATTCGATGTTTAGATTTTCAGGAAGGATATGCATCATCCCCCTATGGGTTAAGATCTTTCCATCCTCTTGGGTAGAAAGCAGTTGATAGGGCAGGCTGATAATGGGACCCGTAATGATTTGCTCATGTCCCCATTTATCCCCAATTTCAAATTGAACACTTTCTTTTAAAGAAGAGCGCTCGCGGATGATGTCGCCAATGAAGAAGGTGGGAATGAGTAGGAGGAGGGAAAGGGCTCCAAGCATAAGGAGCTTCAAAGTAGTGGCGTGTTTTTTCGGTTGCGGATTTTCTTGTCCTTGCATCAATATATTATTTTGTTCCTCCCACTAACTTTCGAGAAGCTTCAAATCATACAGCTTAACAATACTTTGTGATATATTGTCCACTTTTGAAAAAAGAGCTTAGTTTTAGCGCCAATTAAGCATTTTGAAAAAGAGGAGAGTATTTTAGCCATTTGACACGTATTGACTTATTGAAATGAAAAAGACCATTGTTGTGCCTGTAGATTTTTCAGAAGTAACTGAAAATGCCATACAGCATGCACTTAATTTTTGCCAGCAGACAGAAGAATCGGAAATAGTATTGCTGCATATTGTTTCTGGTCAGAGTGCCATAGAGGGCGCTGAGTCTAAGTTGCAGATGCTACAGAATAAGTATGCCAGCAAGGGTAATATACGGTATAGTGCCATGGTAGGTGAGTTGGTAGATATGGGCAAATTCGCTCAGGATATGGGCGGATCGCTGATCTTTATGGGAACGCATGGTTTAAAAGGATTTCAATACTTAGTAGGTAGCAGGGCCATTAAGGTGGTGTCTGAAACCAGTATTCCTTTTATTATTGTACAAGGAGGAGTAGAGCTCGGCGAAGTGATAGATGAAATTGTAGTTCCACTTGATTTTTCTTCTGAAGAAAAGGTGATCTTAAGTGCAACCGCTTCCTTGGCAAAAGTTCTCAATGCCCGAATACATATCATAGGAGCCCACTATTCAGATGAACTCCTCAAGAAAAGAGTGGATTTAAACCTTTCTTTTGCCAAGCGATATTTGAAAGAAAAAGGGGTTGACTTTGTAGTGGTGCGCGCATCGGACCAAAAGGAGTATCAAGAAGAAATTCTAGACTACTCTAGAATGGTAGATGCAAAGCTTATAGCTATTATCAACCATCACGAAGACGGAGTTTCGAATTTATTGGGAAAGAATTTCGACCAAAACATCATCACCAATAAAAATAAAATTCCGGTTCTTATGTTTACTGGAAAGAAGGTAAATGATAACCGAGACATCTTTATGATGTTTTCTAACTAATATTGTAGTAAGTCTCAACGCAATACAACTAAATGCTAACAGTTCGATTTAAAAACGCATTAGCCAGGTGGATACCAGAATTGGAGAATCAGCTTTCTACTGATTTCAAATACCACAATGTAGATCATACCTTATCGGTATTGGAATACTGCAGGCTCTTGGCGGAAGACGAGAAGCTAAATACAGAAGAGATTGAAATTTTGCTTTTTGCGGCTCTCTTTCATGACTATGGATTTATAAAGAGTCCCATAGAGCATGAAGTTACAGGCGCGAAGATGGCGGCTGAATACTGCAAAACCATAGATTTTAGCGAAGAGGAGATCAAGCAGATTGAAGATCTCATTCTAGCAACGAAATGGCCACAGGTGCCCACGAATCATCTTTCTGAGATTATTTGCGATGCCGATTTAGCCTATTTGGGAACCTTAGAATATCCTAGAATTGCCAATGGATTGCGTGAAGAGCGTACTATTCTTGGTTTTCCTTTTACAGACGAAGCTTGGTTTAATCTTCAGATTAGCTTTTTAAAAGAGCATCAGTTTTTCACAGAATCTGCAAAGAAACGCTTCCAAGCACAGAAGGAGATTTTCTTAGATGAGCTTATAAAGTCTAAGCAGGCCTAAGAATGAGAGGCTTTTTAGTTGTAAGCCTCTTTACCCTTATTCTATTCACTGCTTCTGCCCAACATCCGCTGAGACCGGAAGAAAGGCGAGATGCTCTACGCAATGCCATTGAGAAAAAGAACCCAAGAGAACTGGATCAAATACTCATTTGGCAGCAAGATTTCAATAAAGAGAATCAAGCCTTTCTAGATTCTATTCTCCCTTTTCAACAAGACAGTACTTGGAGCCTAGCCTTGCAATTGTATTCCGCTTGGATTCAGGTGGAAGAAGAACAGTTTACCGCAGAATTAGATAGCAGCCTCTTAGAACTTCGAAGGGAATTCAACGAAAGATCCAATCAACAAGGCATTTCCCGCGCCTCATATCTTTATCTCAGACCTCCGTTGGCGGCCGGTAATTTCAACCGAGTACTGGAAGCCTTGCGCGCTTACTCATCGCAAAAAAGACAATCTACCGATTCAACCCTCTTGTGTACGGTACTTCAAGATTTGGGGTATATCGCCGAGAAGTTAGACAATTCAGAAGCGGCACTACAGTATTATAAGACCGCATTAAAGCATTCCATTCCCCTTGGTTTTTGTAGCTCTAGCATTGTGAGCTATAAAAATCTATCGCGTGTATTTAGCCGCCTGCAGCAAGGAGATAGCGCTCAACACTATATGAATACCGCCTTAGCTCTTGCAGAGAACTGCGAGTATGCAGGTGTTTTGTTGAATGCCAAATTGATAGTAGAATCGGCACGCTTTAAGTCTGAGTTGGGATTGTTTCCCTTAGCCGAAGCCGATTTCTTGCGGGCGAGAGAACTCTACACTCAAATGAATAGCCAAGGGCCCATGATTCGCTTGGATGGGTTGCGCGCAGAGAATTTCAGAAGGGCAGAGCGCTATAAGGAGGCTCAGCGCTTGGGATTGAAAACTCTGCAAATCAGCCGACAAAGAGGAATGCGACTGCAAGCGAAAGAAAGTCTGTTTCTCTTGGCAGAAGTAGCCAAAGCCCAAGGCCAATACAAGGCCTCCATTGAATTTCAAGATCGCTATTTATCGCTGAACGATTCTATTCTGGACTTAAAAGCCAGAGAATCTTTGGCGCGCTTGGAGATGGATTTACTCTTTCAGCAACAATGGAAGACAGACAGCCTCCATTATGCACATAAGCAGGATCTATTTGAGCTGGAACAAAGAGCCAAACTGCGCAGACAGCAGATACAGACTCAGTTGATCTTTGTAATTGCACTGGCAATTGTACTCCTTGCCCTGATGTTGCTAATGCGTTTGCGACTCTTGCGAAAATCAAAGAATGCCTTGCAACTAGAAAGAGATAAATCCGAACGTCTACTGCTCAATATCCTTCCAGCCGAAGTAGCGGAAGAATTAAAACAAAAGGGGAAAGCCACCTCCAAACGCTTTCCAAACGCATCGGTATTGTTTACCGACTTCCATCGTTTTACCGATCTGAGCAGAAGCATCGATCCCGAAGAATTGGTAGATGAGTTACACAGCTGCTTTGCGGGATTTGACGCGATTATTGAAAAATACCATCTCGAAAAAATCAAAACCATTGGAGACGCCTATATGGTAGCCGCCAACTTAAGCCAAGATCTGGATTCAAAAAGCTTGGACTTGGTGCGGGCGGGATTAGAAATGCAGGAGTTTATACAATTGCGCAGACAGCAAAGGGAGAAGGAAGGGAAGTGGAGCTTCGAAATGCGATTGGGAATCCATACGGGTACAGTGATCGCCGGAATTGTAGGGAATAAAAAGTTTCAATACGATATATGGGGCGAAACGGTAAACATTGCCAGTCGCATGGAAAGCAACGGAGCCTTAGGCGAGGTGAACCTAAGTGAAAAGACCTACGAAGAAATAAAGCATCACAAAGAATTCGACTTCCAATCGAGAGGAAGCCTTGCGGTAAAAGGAGCGGGCGAAATGAATATGTTTTTCGTGCGCAGGAAATCTTAAGGGCTGTGTTTATTCAGCCCCTTCGGTAATAAATGGAAAGGTGAGTATGAATTGCAATCCACCTAAATTACTGCTGTAGCCACTGTCTTTTTTCATGAGTTCGCCAGGATAGTAATTGTAGCGCGGGCGAATATCCATAGCCTTGCCCGCACGTAAATCGCTCAAAGAAAAGCTCAAATCTCAGGCAACACCCATAGCACAGACTACAGAGGAATAAAGTCTCTTTAATTAAGGTTTGTAAACCAAGAGTGAAAAGAGTTCTTGGATATTGCTCTATTAAATTTCAGCTAAATATTGATGTGAACGTGGCTGCTTTTTTCGACAAGTTGTAAATATAGAGTTTGGTTTTGAGAT
>JAFMBM010000041.1 GCA_017858515.1 Cryomorphaceae bacterium
TGGTACAATTCAGATGGTTCTCTATTAGATAAGCGGACTTATTTGTATGATGAGAATGGAAATCAAATAGAGAGGATTAGGTTCAATTCAGGTGGTTTAGTTACTAGGGAGATTAGTGAGTATGATGAGAATGGAAATAAAATAGAGGAGATTTGGTACTATTCAGATGGTTCTTTATTAAATAAGTGTGCTTATTTGTATGATAAATACGACAAAGAAGGGAATTGGATAGTACGAATAGCCGATTTTAGGGGCTCAATCTCAATGGAAGAAAGAGAAATAGTATATTATGATAATCCCTAATGAGCCTACTCTCTACAAATAGAAATAAAGTAAAAGGCTTTGTCAAAATCAGAATAGGAATACCTACGATAGCCCAAAAAACTGATTTTTTCCAAAATATTCTAATGTTTATACTGAGTAGAACTATTCTCTACATAGAGACCCGTTTTGATTTTAGAAACTTACTCTTTGTTTAGCAAAGCACAAATTTGATTAAGAATGAAAAAAGCAATTTTAGTTTTCCTAGTGTCAATATTTCTTTCTTGTGAACAAGGTCCACCAAGACCACCAAGAATTGATAGTAAGAGCTTAGTAGTAATTAAAGATTTTAATTCTACGGCTAAAGGTTACGGGCAAAACGTTGTTGCTGAGGTTGAGAATAAATCGAATCGAACCGTATCAATCGTTGTTGTAGAATTTACATGGCGCGATAAAGAAGGTAGGCTTATAACTAGCCAAAAAGGAACAGTTAAGAATATCAGCCCAAATAGTACTGGTGTTGCAGATTCATATTTTGATGAAATGCCAGCAGGAGCGACTTATGCGGCAAGAATAGATCAGGTTCGATTTTAATACTCCTAATTATACTTTATGGCAAATCAGCAATAGTCCAATCTGTTGAAATAAAATTGAATCAATTGAATTTTTTTTAAAAGTCAAAGGGTTGAAAATTGAAATGTTCAAAAATTGACAGGAAACCCGATAAGTAAACAGTAAGCCGAAATACCCAAAATAGAGCCCCTTATTTCTGTTTTGCGTTACAAACGTGTTACAAAGGGGAAAAGAAAAAGGGTTACATTTCTGTAACCCTTTGATTTTTAAGCTCCCCCTCTTGGGCTCGAACCAAGGACCCTCTGATTAACAGTCAGATGCTCTAACCAACTGAGCTAAGGAGGAATTTTTCCTGACTTTAAGACTCATTGTCTTAAAATCGGGCTGCAATATTATAACAATTCACTAGATTCTACAAGCCCTAAATTCGAAAAAAAATGAAACTGATATCATCACTATCTCTAGTGCTATATTTGGGCAAAATTGATCATTTATGAGCTTACTTGTAGTAGGAACGGTGGCCTTCGATACGGTTGAAACACCATTTGGAAAAGCAGAACATATTTTAGGTGGAGCCGGAACCTATATTGGCCTTGCTTCTTCTTACCTAACTAGACCTATAAATATTGTTTCCGTTGTGGGTGAGGATTTCCCAGACAAACACATTCAACGTCTTAAAGACCACGGCGTAAATACGGCTGGAATTGAAGTGGTGAAAGGAGGCAAAACCTTCTTTTGGGCTGGAAAATACCATACAGACCTGAATTCACGCGATACTTTAGACACTCAGTTGAATGTTTTGGCAGATTTCAATCCTGTTATTCCAGCCGAGTTTATGAATTGTGAATATCTGATGTTGGGGAATTTGCTGCCAGATGTTCAGCGTAAGGTAATGGCTCAACTACCCAATAGACCCAAGTTAGTGGTAATGGATACCATGAACTTTTGGATGGATAATTTTTGGGATAGCCTAATGGAAGGCCTCAAACTTACCGATGTGTTAACCATTAACGACGAGGAGGCGCGTCAACTTTCTGGTGAATATTCTCTTTCTAAAGCCGCTAAAAAGATCCTCACAATGGGTCCAAAATATTTGGTTATCAAAAAAGGTGAGCACGGTGCCTTACTCTTTGGTGAAGACAAGGTTTTCTTCGCTCCAGCTCTTCCGCTCGATGAGGTCTTCGACCCAACAGGCGCCGGCGATTCTTTTGCAGGCGGATTTATTGGCCACTTGGCTAGAACGGGAGATATTTCCTTTGAGAATATGAAAACTGCGCTCATTTATGGATCGGTAATGGCCTCTTTTTGTGTTGAACAATTTGGAACAGAAAGGCTCGTAAAGCTTTCTGTTGAAGAGATCAATAGCCGAATTAAGCGCTTTGTAGAACTATCACAGTTTGAAATTCCTTTGAGTTAACCAACCCTTTTCGTTTTAATCTCGTTATAGGAGTAGTTGGGGAAACCCTGGAGAAACTAAAACACAGTTAAAAGCGGCCTTCCTGAGGCCGCTTTTTTAGACTCTAGGTGCCGCCAGACTCAAGGTTAAAGCAAAGAAATTCGAAGTGAGCTCAATTAACAAGATAGATAACAGTGCATTGCGTACCTTAACGGCCTCCGTTAAGATACCTATGCAGATTGATCCTGAAATAATTGAGGGCTGCTTGCGCAACGAAAGACGCAGCCAAAACGAGCTCTATAAATTGAGTTACGGTATGCTCTTGGGTATTTGTCTTCGCTATGAAAAAAATAAAGAAGACGCGGAAGTTCTCTTAAACAGTTCCTTCTTTAAAATTCTAACAAAAATCGATAAATATCAACGCGATATTCCTTTCGAGGCTTGGGCGAAAAGAGTTACTATCAATACGATTATCGACGAATTTAGAAAGAGAAAAAACGACAAACATCAGTTTGTTGAAACCTTCGATCACAGTATGCCTATTGAAAGCATGGATTTCAATGAGGCCGATCAACGCTTTGATGCGGAAGACTTAGAAAATATGATTCGGAATCTGCCTCCTATGAGTCAGAAGGTGTTTAACCTCTATATAGTAGATGGTTATAACCATAAAGAAATTGGCGAAATGCTGAATATATCGGAAGGAACTTCCAAGTGGCATCTTTCATCGGCGCGTAAAACAATGAAGGAGATGTTGAAAAAGGTTATGAATAAAGTGGCTACAGTATTCCTATGAAAGAGACTGAACTTAAAAAACTCTTCCAAAAGAAATTCGCCGAGCGCGAGCTGCCCTACAATGCTGCTTCTTGGGAAAAACTTTCTCTCATGCTCGATCAAGCAAGCATTCCTTGGTATGCGAAGAGTGGAGTTTGGATTAAAGCCGCAGGAAGCATTGCCACAATTAGTATGGCTGGTCTGCTCTATTTCTACTCAGGAAATGAAGAAATAAAAAACCCGGAATTATTAGACAACAATGCCCAAGAAAGCATTGCCCCAAAGCAAAACGTACTAGAAGAAAAGGCTTCTTCTGCCTTTTCATCGCCCAATAGAACGGCTGAATCGATTCAAAATGAAGAGACAAACTCTTCTCTAGTACAGTCTGCTTCTACTTCTTCCACACGTACTTCTAATAACAAGACCGTCGCGATAAACCAAAATACTTCTTTATCTGCACAGGCATCTTCTTCCTTTAAAAGTGCTTCTTTAACCGATCTCAAGTCGGATAGAGAGTCAATGGTTGAAGAATCTTTAGAGTCAAGTTTTATGGAGTGGAAGGCTAAAAAACTTCCAAACTTTAATTCGATAGAAAATAGCTTGCCTTCGGCCCTTGCTCCTGCCGAAAAAAGCACTATAAGTCGGATCCGCTGGAGGCCTAGTACCCATTGGTCTTTCGGTATCCATAGTCTTATAGGTATGTCTTCATCCTTAAAAAACACTTCCGATGGTTCTTCTAGTCTTAATGCCTTTGGACTCGGATTAAGCGCCAAATATTACTTCGCTTCTATATGGACCATCGAGACCAATTTGAATTACACTCGTCGCTCTGGAATGCAGATGAATCGTGAAATCCTAGGTACAAGTTTCGGTTTTGGTGCAGAAGAAGAAAAGTTTGCCGTTGAAACCCACTCTATTGATTTTATCGAAGTTCCCATTTTCTTAGGAATTCGATTGGCGCCTAGCCATCGCTTCAAAGCGGGTTACTACTTCGCTCCCATTATAAACATTCGCAATGAGGTTACTCATAGCCTAAAACCAATGAATTCTGATGTTTGGGAACACTCTACGCATTCTGAATCCGGTTATTCAGAAGCGTTCGAAAAGCTAGATCACGGATGGGCGTTTGGCTACGAATGGACACCCAATGCACGCTTTGGAATTGGGCTAGATTATCTCCATGGACTTACTGATCTCAGTATAGATGCTCATTTCAATGAGAATTATGTTGATTTAAATCGTCAAGTAAAACTTCGCCTTGCCTACTATTTCTACTAATAGAAAACACTCTTTTTTACTCGCATTTGTTTTGGCATTTTCGGGACTGTTCTTTCATTCTTGTGAGAAGAACAATATGCCTACGCTTGCTTCCGGCACACCTGTTTTTGGATTAACAGGAGAATTAGATGGAGAAGTCCTCCAGCTAAATGCAGGACTAGAAGAGTGGTTTATGTTTACAAGGCTAACGCACGATTCTACAATGGCTACTATTCTGGAAGGTATTCTTGCTCAGGATACCACTGAGAGCCTAAAAAATGCTTGGTCTCTCAAATACAGAGCCCCTCAAAACTCTTCTGTCTTCAATGCCGATAGCGCGCTTGCAGTTGGTCTTCATTCTCTGTTTTCTATCGCTGGTGAAAAACCGATTAAAAACCTCTTCAAGGTTAAATTTAAAATGACCGATTCTGCTAATATTTCCAATCAAACTTGGAATTTTGGAAACGGGACTTTCTCCACTGCTTTTTCTCCAAGCATTGTTTACAATACCGATATTCAATTACAATATCCTGTTCGCCTCACTACTTTGAACTCATCCAACCTCTGCTTAACCAACGTAACTCATTACATCGATTTTTCTCAGAGCGATTGTCAAGGAAGCTTTGAGATTCATCAAGGTTCTACTTTTTCATTTTATTCCACCTGTGTTGCGCGAACAGGTAATCTAAATACGGTGAATTGGTTGGTAGATGGAATGCCTAGTGGCAGTGGTATATCGGGCAACTTTGTAAATCTATCACCTGGGTCGCATGAAATTTGTTCCGAGCAAATCTATGCCGATGGTTGTACTTATGTAAGTTGCAGAAATCTCGTTGTAGATTCCTTAGGTTACGCAACAGGTACTTTGTGCAACAACGACTTTACGTATGACATTGCACCCGAAATGACTTTTGACCCCAATCAACTCGGCACCTTTCAGCTCTCGTATTTTGATTATTCTGGGAAAGAATTTACTACCTTTTTCAATCCCACCACTAGCACCTTAAACATTTTGGCTTCCTCTACTTATGAGAAAGATGCTTTTGGAAGGAATACTCGACAATTAGAGTTTGAATACTCAGGTCCATTGCAATCAGCAGATGGACAAATAAAAATGGCCACAAACCTCAGAGGGAATATGGCCATTGTACTAGAATAACATGTAAGCAGGCTTCTTTACTCAGCTACGATTACCTTAATCGTTCTGCTCAATTCTTCGCCATAGCTCATATGTGCTCCATTGGCAAATTGAAGAGTAAGCGTATGCTCGCCAGGAGAAAGTGTTAACTCCGCCTCTGTTTCTCCTCCACCGAAGTGAATATTCTTTTCATCCTTAGGAACAACACTTCCTTTTTCCTCAAAACCGCCATCAATAATGATATGATGATGGCCTGTTCCGGCTAGCATTTCTCCTGCTGGCTTCACCTCCATTCCTTCTAAGCCCATAACCACCTTAAAAGTGCTTGGAACAATCTGTCCATCTGAAAGATTTACAAAAAACACCGCGGAACCCGCAGGGTATTCTAGAAATGTCTCATCCGATTTTGCGTCTGAACCATGATCGTGCCCAGCATGCTCATCCACCACGGTAGAATCAATCATTGCCTCATCGGCTACAGATTCTACTTCAGGACTGCCACAAGAGGCAAGAAACAGTGCCATTGCACTGAAGATCATAAGATTTAATTTTCTCATTTTCATTTATTTAAACTTGATTAATAGTTGATTCTTTTCTACTGCCTCAGCTTGCTTCACCACAATTTGAGAAATGACACCCGAGGTGGGTGACTTAATAATATTCTCCATCTTCATGGCCTCCAATACCAAGAGTGCATCTCCTTGTTCTACTGCCTGATCTACTTCCACCATACACCGAACTACCAATCCGGGCATGGGCGCTTTTACGTCTGAAACTTTCTTCACAGATAAAGATGAAAGACCCATTTTTTCTAGAAGCAATTGGCGATCGCTTTTTAAACTTACCTCAATGTACTTCGTATTTACGCGCAAACGCACTTTTGAAGAAGCTTCATCTACTTCTATCAAGCTAATTTCATAAGATTTGTTCTTATGCAACACATGCCAGCGGTCTGCTCCAAGTTTTTGAATTTGGGCATCGGGGGCACCTGCAATACGTACACCTTTTTCTTTGGTGAATTCTACTTGGAGTGTGCTACCCCCTGTAACCTGAGCTTCGTACATGCAACAAATGTAATGGCAACTGAAGTTATATTTTTCAATTCACGATAAATTCCCAACCTTTCGCTTTAATTTACGTTAACATTTAATTGATTTTCACTCAAACTGAAATATGAGCCGTACAACCTCTTCGCTTTTTGCACTTTCGTCCTTCTTTCTACTAGCATCCTTATCCGTTTCGGGGCAAGATTGGGTAGACGGAATGCAAGACCCCGCTGTTAATTTTTATACTGTTCAAGAACAATTCGAATCGTATTGGGAAGGAAAAGAAATTGAAAAAGGCAAAGGCTGGAAACAGTTCAAACGATGGGAACACTTCACTGAAGAAAGGGTGAGACCGGATGGTCTTAGACCTGATCCTGCCATATTAATGCAAGCAATACAACAGTCTCTTGCTCAGCAAAGCACAGCTACGCAGCTCGGCGATTGGAAACCCATAGGCCCTTTTGACGGCAATAGTATTGGCGGAATTGGTCGTCTAAATGTGGTCGCTTTCCATCCAACCAACAGTCAAATTCTCTTTGTTGGCGCACCTGCCGGAGGTTTGTGGAAATCGGTTGACAATGGTCTGAGTTGGACCACCACCACAGACCAGCTTACCAATTTGGGTGTTTCTACTATTGCTATTGATCCTACCAATCCCGATCATATGTTCATTGGAACAGGAGATAGAGATGGAGGAGATACCTATTCTCATGGACTACTTGAAAGTTTTGATGGAGGACAAACTTGGAATACAACGGGACTAATTCATTCGGTTAGTTCATCTATTCGGATCACTGGATTGCATTTAAATCCAAATAACACTCAAGAATTAGTTGTTGCCACCCGTTCTGGCATGTTCCGATCTACAGATGGAGGAAATTCATGGAACAATGTAACGGGCGGAGGTTTTCAATCATTGCATCAGAAGTCGGGAGATCCGAGTGTTTTGGTTGCAACTACTTACAGTCCTGCACGCGTACATCGCTCTACCGATGGAGGCGCTACATGGACTCAATTGAATTCTACTACTTCTGGTTTACCAGTTGGAGGACGAAGAATGGAAATTGGTACTACACCTGCCAATCCAAATACCATGTACTGCCTTGTTGCTGGCACAAATAATGGCTTCTTAGGGTTGTACCGCTCTCAAGATGCAGGTGTAACTTGGACTTTGCGAAGTAATTCACCCAATTTGTTGGGATGGTCTGCCTCTGGAAGTGACTCAGGTGGCCAAGGTTGGTATGATCTGGCCATTGCCGTAGCTCCAGATAATGAAAACATCATTTATACTGGAGGCGTTAATATTTGGCGTTCGAACAACGGAGGAACAACTTGGAGTATTAATGCACACTGGACTGGATCAGGTGGAGCAGATTACGTTCATGCTGATATTCATGATCTTGAGTTCAGACCTGGAACCAGTCAATTGTACGCTTGCTCTGATGGTGGTTTATCCATCACTTCCAATGGCTCTACATGGAATGAATACCAAAACGGTATGAACATAACACAGTATTACCGCATTGCTACTAGCCCAGCAGATACTGTTATTACGCTTGGTGGAGCCCAAGACAATGGAAGTCATAGGATAAATTCATCGGGCTGGGACCGCATTTTTGGAGGAGATGGAATGGACTGCGCTATCGATCCCGTTAATCCAAATATTTTATATGTATCTCTTTATTACGGAGACTTCTTTAAGTCTACCAATGGTGGAAATAATTTCAATGGAAACTTTAACCTTTCTCCGGCTGGAAATGGAAACTGGGTGACCCCTTTTGCCATTGATCCCAACGATGGAAATACACTTTATGCTGGCTTCGATGGACTTTGGAAATCGACCAACGGCGGGGTAATCTTTAACAATGTTTCTGGAAGTATTAATGGCTTGAACTTCGATCGAATTTTTGTTCCAAAAGTGAATAGCCAACACGTCTATGTTGGAATTGGTACGAGCATCTACAAATCGACCAATGGAGGTCAAAACTTTACCAATATGAGTTTTGCCGTTCCTGGAAGTGGCACCATTACAGGAGTTGCGGTTGCAGAAGACGACCAAAACCATATTTGGGTTACGCGTTCTGGTTATACTGCTGGTGATAAAGTTTTTGAATCCATTGACGGTGGCATTAGCTTTACCAATATTTCAGGCTCCTTGCCGAATGTTCCTGCTAACTGCGTTTTATCACTGGATACAGCCAACAATGGCGTCTACGTTGGAACAGACATTGGGGTTTTCTACAAAGACGATAGGCTCTCCGATTGGGTTCCATTTATGAAAGGTCTTCCGAACGTAATCGTAAACGAGCTGGAATATCAGCCCGCCTCTGATAAAATAAGAGCAGGCACCTACGGACGTGGTTTATGGCAGAGCAAGCCTTACCAAGGCGATTTACTTCCTCCTATAGCTAGCTTTAATGCCACTGCGGCGGTTTGCAGTCTATCTGACACCATTTTCCTTGCAAACACATCTATCAACTTCCCAAAACGTTTTAAATGGACTGTTACTCCTACTACTCTAAACTATGTAGGAGGAACTACAGACACCAGTGAAGTAGCTAAAATTCTTGTAACCCAAGGTGGATGGTATAACGTAAAACTAAACGTAAGCAACGACAATGGAGCGGATTCTATTTTAGAATTGGCCTCCTTTAGAGCAGGTGCCCTTGCTGCTCCTTTCTTTGAAGATTTTGAAAGTGCAGACGAGCTGAAAGGATGGACCGTTGTTAACCCTGATTTAAATCCAAGCCTTGGCTGGAGACAAGTAGCCAGAATAGGAAAACAAGGAAGTCCTACCAAAGCTGCTATGATCGATCTTCATACGTATAGTAATAATGGTTCAACTGGAGCCCGAGATCATTTAATTAGTCCAAGTATTGATTTAAGTACCATTCAAAATTCTCGGCTCTACTTCGATTTTGCCTATGCAAGAAGATCTGTGAATTCTTTTGATACTCTCATTGTGTCGGTTTCTACCGATTGCGGAAATACATGGGCGGAAATTTCAAGGTGGAATGAAGGAGGTGCGCAGCCTTTAGCCACTGTAGCACCAAATAATTCTGCTTTTAACCCTAGCAGTGCCTCCGATTGGTGCGGAAGTCCTGGCTTTGCGCAGTGTGCCGATTTAGATTTTTCAAATTATGATGGCGTAACAAATCTTCAAATTCGTTTCACCAGCGTATCACGCTTGGGGAATCGTTTGTACCTAGACAACATCAATTTAACTGGAGCGGCGGCAACAGCCCCTCAAGTGTTTTTTACAAGTGCATCTAACATTTGTTCCAACTACGACTTATCACTCTTAAACCTGAGTGGAGGTATTATTGATTCGGTTCATTGGAGTTTCCCTGGTGGAATTCCTTCTACTTCAAGCGCGTTAAATCCAACGGTTCGATATCCCAACCCAGGTAGTTATTCTATTAAACTAGCGGCCTTTAATTCAATCGGCAGTGATTCTTTAGTCCTTAATTCATGGGTAACGGCCAATAGCAATGCACTAGCATCAATACAACTTCAGACGGGTTCTCTTTGTATTGGCTCGGATGTAACTTTTACTTCCAGCCTTCTCAATGAAGGACAAAATCCAGAGTTCGATTGGTATGTGAACGGTGTTTCACTAGGAATACAAAGTAGCTCAGCCGTGTTGAGTGGCCTTCAAAACGGCGATGCAGTATTTGCCAGTCTAAAATCTTCTGAGGCCTGTGCTTGGCCCCTTATAGCCTATTCAGACACTGTAGTCATCCAACTCAATCAAGGACCTAGCGTGAGTGCCACAACTATTCCAGCACTTTGTATTGGCGACGGGCCTACGGCTCTCGCCTTTGGTTCTCCTGCGGGAGGAGTATATTCTGGACCAGGAGTTACCAATGGTATTTTAGACCCCGCTCAAGCCGGTTCAGGTGTAAAAATTATGCGCTATACTCTTACAGACTCTAATGGCTGCAGTGCATCTATCACCCGTAGCGTTCAAATTTCATCCAAACCCATTTTGGTTATAAATAATGCTAGAGCATGTATGGGCGACGGTGTAATTAACTTGAATTGGGTAAGCAATCCTCCTGGCGGTCAATACGTTTTTAATGGCAATATGGTTTCTAGCTTAGATGTTTCGCTTTTAAATCCGGGCGTCTATAGCATTGATTATGTTCACACAAATACCAGTTGTGATAGCACCTTCACCTTTGACTTTGAAGTTTTTGCCAATCCTGCTAAACCGAACCTTATTCTAAGTGGTGTGGATACACTTACCTGTACACAAAGTGCAGTAGAATACCGTTGGTATCTGAATGGAGCCCGAATAGTTGGAGCGAGTGGTCCACAATGGGTTGCTACAACTTCTGGACAATATCAAGTAGAAGTTCGTGACAGTTCTAGTTGCGGTAGTTTTTCGGATTCGGTGAATGTAGAAGGAATTGGCTTGAGTGAGGTCTTGAACACCGCTTGGACTATCTTCCCTAATCCGAATTCTGGTCGCTTTACCATCAATACTAATGAAGTAATTATAGGTTCATTAAGAGTGGTGGATATGAACGGAAAACAAATTACTAAAAGAGCTGTGGAGTTACTTCCTGGCAATCACGAATTCGATCTAACACTCTCTACCGGTTTGTATATGTTTATTCTTGAATACAATGAGAGTCAAGAAATGCAGCGGGTTTTGATTCAATAAAATCACTCATCTGTAATTTAAAACCCCCCTTAACAATCGCGTTAAGGGGGGTTTTTCAATTCTAAGAACAAGGAAGCCTCGAGCAAAGCCGAAAATACCGCCTCAGTCTTTTTTCCTTGCGTAGACTTCAATGGTTTCTCCCCAATGAAATTGTTCTGCAAAGAGCTTCAATGGACTTAAAACTACTTTCATCGCAATTCGAAAGACTTTGTTCTTCTGATACAACTTTAAACTTTTAGAGTTCTTGCTAAAAAATGCAATGGGCCTAAAGTGAGTAACAATCTTCATCACTTCAAAACCTGAGGATTCTAATAATCGCGTCAAGCTTTTTGGATTGCCATAGGTGATATGAAAGGGAGGAATATAATAACGCCATTTTGCAGCCTTCCATTTGGCCGAGAAAGAACGAATATTGGGCGTTGCTAATGCTATCCAACCCTTAGTGACCAAAAGAGAGTGTGCCTTTTTCAAATAAGCCTTGGGGTCTCGCACATGCTCAATTAGCGCCCACATGGTAACCAAGTCTAAGGGCTTTTCCGAAGAGTACTGCATAAAGTCAGCAATTTCCACAAAATCCTTCCCCAAGAGAGTTTGAGCTTGCTCAGCCGCTTGTGGCGAAGCTTCTAGGCCTACAATATTCCAAGACTGTTCACGTGCATTTTTCAGAAAAATACCCGTAGCACAACCTACATCCATTAAACTACCTGGCTTCAGTCCTAGATCATTGTGCAACACATTCAAGCGCTTTTTCCAAATAACTTCTACCCTCGGATTTATGGTTGATGAATCATAGCGCTCTTCATCATGATACTGATGATCGTCGTACAATTTGGTTAAGCTTTCATCGTCTGGAATAGGCCACAAGAATTGAAAACCGCAAGAAGTACAATTAAACAAATCGTAATCGCCTACCTTCAGCGCATATTGTACTCGGTTGCTATTGCAGGCCGGACAGACATTTTCTTCTGACATTAATTTCATTTCAGGCGTGAATATAAATGAGAAAGGCGGCATAAAGCCGCCTTATCATTAAAAGATTCTAATTTATCCTTTCAAAGCCTCTGCTCCCCCTACAATTTCCAAAATCTCATTGGTAATAGCAGCCTGACGAGCCTTGTTGTACTCTAGCATTAATCCTTTCTGTAAGTCTTTTGCATTATCAGTTGCTTTGTGCATCGCAGTCATTCGCGCTCCATGTTCTGAGGCAATTGAATCTAAGACCGATTTAAAAAGCTGAGTGCGCAGAGTAGTTGGAATCAAATCTTCCAAAATTTCGGCTCTAGACGGTTCAAAAAGATAGTCTTTAATATGACTCATCTGAGCGGCATCCGCCTCCACCTTAATAGGTAAAAAAGCCTCTTTTGTTGGAATTTGGACACCCGCATTCTTGAACTGATTGTACAAAACTTCCACGGAATCAACTACACCTAAAGCAAATTCAGACATAATCCATTCAGCTACTTCTGAAACACGTGCAAAGTTTATCTCTTCATATACAGAACTATGATTGGCTACGATAGTAAAACCAGAGGATTTCAATCCATCAAAGGCTTTCTTACCGATTACTACAATTTTCACTTCGCGACCCTCCTTCTTATATGCCTCGGCTGTTTTCTTCGTAAGCTTAACAACGTTTGCATTAAAAGCACCACAAAGACCTCTATTCGAAGTAATGGCTACAAGCATAACCGTTTTAACATCTCTCTCTTCAGAAAAGGGACTTCCGCCTTCAGCTATAGATCCACTGATGTTCACCAGAATCTCCCGAAGCTTATTTGCATAGGGACGCAATTGTTGAATAGCGTCTTGTGCTTTCTTCAATTTAGCCGCAGAAACCATCTTCATTGCAGAGGTAATCTGCATTGTAGATCCTATGGAGGTTATCCTATTTCTAAGTTCTTTGAGATTAGCCATGAGCTCTCTTTAATATTTACTTGCCAAATCTTTGGATACTTTCTCGAGAATAGCTGTGATCTCGTCGGTCAGTTTGCCTTTGCGAAGAGGCTCTAATACGTCCGCTGCGTGTTTGTTTCTCAAGAAAGAAAGAAAATCCGCCTCAAACGAACGCACTTTATCAACTGGTACACGGTTCAACAAACCTTTCGTACCACAATAAATAATCGCTGTTTGTTCTTCTACTGGAAGAGGAGAATTCACCCCTTGCTTTAGAATTTCAACGTTTCTCTTACCTTTATTAATTACCGCCATAGTAGCCGCATCTAGATCCGAACCAAATTTGGCAAAGGCCTCCAACTCACGGTACTGAGCTTGATCCAATTTCAAGGTACCTGAAATCTTCTTCATTGATTTAATCTGAGCATTACCTCCCACACGAGATACCGAAATACCTACGTTGATCGCCGGACGCACACCTGAGTTAAACAAATCAGCCTCAAGGAAAATCTGGCCATCCGTAATTGAAATTACGTTGGTTGGAATATAGGCAGAAACGTCTCCTGCTTGTGTTTCAATAATGGGAAGTGCGGTCAGTGAACCACCTCCTTTTACTTTGCCTTGCAAAGAAGGAGGAAGGTCATTCATCTGTTGTGCAATGACATCAGAGGAGTTGATTTTCGCTGCTCTTTCCAACAAACGAGAGTGAAGATAAAATACATCACCAGGGTATGCCTCACGTCCTGGAGGGCGACGAAGTAGAAGAGAAACCTCTCTATAGGCTACCGCTTGCTTAGACAAGTCATCATAGATGATCAAAGCTGGACGACCTGTATCGCGGAAATACTCTCCAATGGCCGCACCGGCAAAAGGAGCAAAGAATTGCATTGGCGCAGGATCCGAAGCATTGGCCGCTACGATTACCGTATAGTCCATTGCTCCTTTGTCTTGCAATACTTTCTGTATACCCGCTACAGTAGAACCCTTTTGTCCTATTGCAACATAAATACAATAAACGGGCTCTCCTCTATCGTAAAATTCTTTCTGATTGATAATAGTGTCAATCGCCACAGTAGTCTTACCTGTTTGACGGTCGCCGATAATCAATTCGCGCTGACCACGTCCAATTGGAATCATAGCGTCAATTGCCTTGATACCTGTTTGAAGAGGCTCATTTACTGGCTGACGATAAATAACTCCTGGCGCTTTGCGCTCTAAAGGCATTTCAAATAATTCGCCACCGATAGGACCCTTTCCATCGATTGGATTACCTAAAGTATCGACTACTCTTCCTACCACTTCTTCACCTACGCGAATACTGGCAATACGAGCGGTACGTTTAACAATTGAGCCTTCTTTAATATCAGTGCTAGCACCTAAAAGTACAATACCTACGTTGTCTTCTTCAAGGTTCAAAACGATTCCGTTCAATCCGGATTCGAATTCTACTAATTCACCTGCTTGAGCATTATTCAAGCCATAGACACGAGCAATACCATCTCCAACCTGAAGAACAGAACCCACTTCTTGTAGTTCTACTTCAGTTTTCATTCCTGCCAATTGTTGGCGAAGGATAGCGGATACTTCTGCTGGATTTATTTCTGCCATAATAAGAGGTCTTTTTTCTTTTAGAATTCGGCTATATACAAATTGTCATCAAAACTGCGCCTTAAGTCATTCAGACGATTCGAAATCGAGGCGTCTAATTGTTTGTCATCTGCGCGCAACACAAACCCACCAATAAGGTCGGGGTTTACTATCTCTTCTAGTTCTACTTTAGAACCTGTCCATTCCATGCTCCACTTAATCATTGTCTCTCTTTGAGCCGCTGAAAGGGCCTGTGCAGAAGCAATGTGAACCTTCTTTATTCCCATCTCTCCTCTCCACAAATGGATGAAGCTTTGGGCGATTTCAACCACAAACATCTCTCTGTGTTTTTTGGCCAAAAGCTGTAAAAAACTCATGGTCATCTTTTCAACCTTGCCGCTAAACAACTCGGTTAGAATGGCATGCTTTTTCTCTGCCCGAATAACCGGGCTTTGCATTAGAACACGCAGCTCGCTATTCTGGCTTAGCGTGCGCAAGATCAACTCCATATCTGCTTTCACAGCATCGAGAGAGCCTTGCTCTTTGGCTAAACCCAATAGGGCTTGTGCATATCGTATGGCGGAACGTACTGAACGCATGCTATCGTTTTAGTTGTTTCCTATTTCCTTAAGCAAACTATCCACTAGTGATTGTTGCTTCTCTTTGCTTTCCAACTCTTTGCGTAAAACCTTCTCAGCAATTTCAATAGAAAGGGTAGCTACCTGATTTTTCAATTCAGTAATCGCTGCCATTTTCTGATTGTGGATGGCCTCATGCGCATCTGCCAACATCTTTTCCGACTGCTCAGCCGACTTTTCTCTCGCTTCCTTCATGATAGCCTCTTTCATTTCGCGTGCATCTTTCAAGATACCATCACGCTCAATTCTTGCTTCGCGAAGAATGCGATCGTTGTCTGCCTTTAAAGCAAGCATCTCTTCTTTCGCCATTTCAGCAGAACGAAGTGCGTTTGTAATGTTGGCTTCTCTTTCCTCTACCGCCGTAAGAATGGGCTTCCATGCCACTTTGCGAAGAATAACCAAGAGAATAATGAACACTAAGGTGGTCCAAAATACCAGTCCAATTGCGGGTGTAACTAAATCCATATTACCTTTTTTAAATCCGATCCATAAAAGTTAAAAACTGGGGAGCGGAGGCCATCCCTCTCGATCCCCAAGTCTTTTTTGCTTTCTTAAGCAACAAGAAGAGATACAACAACCGCGAAAAGTGCAGCACCTTCTACAAGGGCAGCTGCAATGATCATGTTTGTTTGAATCTTCGAGGCAGCTTCAGGCTGACGAGCGATGGCGTCCATTGCAGACCCTCCAATACGTCCGATGCCCATTCCGGCACCGATTACGGCAAGACCAGCTCCTATAGCTGCGATTCCAGTGATTGTTCCCATGATTTTGGATTTGGATTAAACACAGTTTTTAATGATGTTCTTCTTCAACATGCGCCAAACCTATAAATAGGGCGGATAGCAATGTGAAGATGTATGCTTGTAAAGCTGCTACTAGCAACTCAATAAAGTTCATGAATAAGACGAAGAATACCGAAACGGGCGATATCCAAAGGCTTTTGAATATGAAGATCAACGCCGTCAAGCTCAAGATGATGATGTGACCCGCTGAAATGTTCGCGAAAAGACGAATCATCAAGGCAAAAGGCTTGCTTAAGATGCCAATTACTTCTACCGGAATCATAATAGGATAGAGCCAAAGAGGCACGTGAGGAAGGAAAATATGTTTCCAATATCCCTTGTTTGCCGAAAAATTGGTGATCAACAAGGTCATAAAGGCCAAGGTAAATGTTACTGCTATGTTTCCAGTTAAATTAGAACTGAAAGGGAAAACAGGAACCAATCCAATCAGATTGTTCAACCAAATGAAAAAGAATACGGTAAGTAAATAAGGCAGGAACTTCTTGTAACGCTCTTCGCCAATATTCGGACGAGCGATATCGTCACGGACAAAGAGTACTAAAGGCTCAATAAATCCAGCTACGCCCTTTGGAATTCCGCCATTCTTCTTGTATGAACTACCCGCAGGAATCATAATAAGAAGAATCAGAACCACGCTTAGTAGCATGCTGAACACGTTTTTCGTAATACTGAAATCGAGTGGCTTTATATTGGTTGGATGATGCTCTTCATCGTAACTAACATAGGCACCGTGCTCATTTGCAGTCTCAGAGGCGTAGTAAATCTTATCGTGATACTTTACAAAACGCTGAGATTTCTTTTCAACTACGTGATGCGCTGCATCGTCGTGATGAAATTCACTTGACAAGAAAGTAACCAATCCTGCATCCGTCCACAAAATAATAGGTAGAGGAAGTGTAAATCCGTTTTCTCCTTCACCCCAGGCGTGAAATTCATGAGAATCAGCGATGTGATGCATGATAACCTCAGCGGCATTGAACTCTTCTTCGCCCTCTTCATGAGCAGAAGCATCTGATGCATGATGTGCCTCAGAATGAGAATCTACAACAGCAGAATGCGTGCTATCGTTAGAATGATCAGCGTGTTCGTCTTGTGCCATCATTGGTGTGGCTAGACAAAAAACTGTAAGAAATGCGAAGATCGAGATAGCTTTTCGGCCCATTTTTCGGTTGTTTTACCCTCCTAAAAATCGGTGCAAATGTATGTTTAAATACCCAATGAAACACAGCAAATTAAAAATCGACAAAAATCTGACTTTCAAACAGATATTATCGACTGTTAATTAGCCTACTGGTTTGTATGGATTCAAAAACAAGCAGCCCGAAATACGGAATAAAAAAAAGCAAGGCCACTGGTCTACTACTTTCGTCTTTGGCTAAGATAAAGGGCAATAGGTAAATTCCACCTGCAATAAGCTTGATGGTGCTGGAGGCGAGGAAGGCCATTCCCACGCGATCTGCATCGATAGATGAAAGCTTGGTCAATCCAAAGTGGATGCCTGCGGTAAGAATAAATAAAAAGAGATAGGCCCAATAGGCCTTTGTGGTTTCCCATTCGGCGGGAAGCAGGGTTTGAACCAAGAAGAAGTGAAAACCCAATAAGCCCAATGTCCATAGAAGCAATGACAGCAAATACTTGATCATTCTAATTCTTTAATCTCTTTAAACACCAAATAAAAGCTCGCTGCAATACCAAAGAGGCTCAAGAATATGGTTAGCCAAGGGGTACTTAGGGAGAAGAAATCATCCAACCACGATCCAGCCCAAGCAGAAAGGCCGATTAATAACATCATTTGAAACCCCAGATTCGAGAAACGAAGGGCTTTAGCTCGCCGATCGTCTTTTTTCTGTGGGCTCATCCTTCTTTTTAATGTCTCGAATTACGCCCATGCTGCAAGAGCCCGTAAACTCGGCTCCGGGTTCTACCGACAAACGAGTGGTTACTATATCCCCCTGAATTTTACAGGTGGCCTGTAAGGTCAATAATTCAGAAACTTGAATCTTTCCCTTCACCAAGCCCGATAGACTTGCGTTGGAACATTCAATATCTCCTTCTATAATCGACTTATCTCCTGCAACCAGTCTTCCTTTCAATCGAACATTTCCCTTAACTGTACCGTCGATTCGAAAGTCGCCAGAGGAAATGATTTCTCCTATTATCTCTGTTCCATTGAGAATTCGGTTGCTAATGGTTGTATCCGTAGCCTGACTCTTGTTGTTTTGCTTGCTCAATAATGCCATTACAAATAGTTTTTCTGATAGAATATTTTATATCCATCTACGTCTTTTCCACGATAGAACGGAAGGAAGTTCTCTTGCGAAATAATGAAATATTCGTGGTTCTCTGCCTTTAAAAGTTCTTGGATGGCCAAATCTGCTGCTAAGGTCTGTAAATACTTCTTGCCTGCGTCTGAATCTTTTAGGCCATTCACTACCAAAGCTAAATACTCTTTTCCGAGCGGCATTATTTGGATTTGCAACTTTTCGAAGCGATGATTTTCACTGTTGTGATCACTAAAGGCTATTTGAAGCGGATTGATGCCATTCTCTGCTCCTTTAACCAACAAAACATATCTATGGGTGGCCTTTAGGTTCACTTTATATTCCACCCCACTGCCTGCTTTTGGGCTGCTTTCACCCTCAGCACCTTCGGACTTGGCTGCCGCTGTTCCGCTTTCGCCCAGCATCTCGAGCATTTGTTTGGCCTTGGCACCTTGTTCGGTTGCAGGGTAAATAGATTGAACTCGCTTCAGTCGCGCCACCAAGCTATCTCTATTTCCCATTCCTCCTGCAGAAAGAGCATAAACCATTAAATAACGCGGTCGCAGCTCGTCTGAACTACAATCACTTAATCCTTTCTTTGCCGCAGCGGCTGCCTTTGAAAAGCGGTTTGCTTGGTATTCCTTATAAGCAAATTCATAGTCTACCAAACAGGGTCTTCGGTCTTCTACCAACAAAGGAACCCCATCTCTTTCTGCCAATAAAGCGAACTCCGTTCCTTTGAAATCGCTGAGAAGCGCATTCTTGCAGCGCAACATCTCTTCGTTCATCGATTGCGATTTGTACATCAAAAAGAGTGAATACAATACCCGGGGTTTCTCTACAAAAGTGTCGTAGCGTACCAATAGGTTTTCGTAGGATTTTATCGCCTTCTTGATGTCTTCTAATCCATCTTTATACACCAAGCCCAAATCGATGAAAGCATCTTTTATCAATTGATGACTTGCAGTGAGTTTGTCCTCCGTATCAGGAATTTTGGCCAAATAGGTAGATAAATCATACTTCCCGCCACCTTGGGCTCCTTCTTCTTTCTCTCCCGTTGAACTAGTCTCTGTATTTTCTTCGTCCGAAGTATTGGCTATATCGTTCGACATTCGACTGCGTTGCCGCCAATTGTCAGCATTTATTCTTTCGCCCCACTTCTTGCGGAAATCTGCCCTTCCGCCCGAAACCAAGGCGGGATTATAAAAATACCATTTGCCCGATCTGGGAGCGGCCGTTGGTTCTTGTATACTTCCAGAGCTCTCCGCCAGCTCTTTATTGAGTGCGGCCAATTCTGCCAATTCTTTCTGCTTTTCCTCTTCTTTCTTTAAACGCTTTATGTACTTCTCTATTCGATTGGCTTGATCTGCGTACGGAAGCAAGGCCATTCTTTGCAAGCTGTCTTGCTCTTGAATAGTAGTCAAGTCTGCCACCATACGCGTTAAAGTTTCGGAACGAGACTTTACCTGAGCATATTTCGGATGATCGGGAGGAAAAGACTTATACGCACTATCGTAATAGGCTTGCGCTTGCACATAATTGTTGAAATCGAATTCAATTTCTCCAATTTTTAAATAAGACAGTCCTTTTTGAATGGTATTTGATTTACTATTTCGGATGGAGAGGCCCAGATAGTCTTCCGCATTTTCAAACTCCTCCTCTTTTAAGCTCAACTCCGCCATTACATAATAGATCTGATCGCGATTCTCGATATTCTTATCGTCGGCCACCATTTTTTCTAGCTCCTTATATACGGGTCTTGGATCGTTTGCGTAGACATCAAAGTTTCTAGCTCTGTTGAGTTGAGAGTGGAAATAGAAATTGTATTCCGGCTGCATTTTCACCACCTTGGCGTAGAGATCTGAGGCGCGTTGAGTTTCGCCCGAACGCTCTAAAGCTTGCGCTTGAATGAAAGTGTAGCGCACTTTGTCTTCTTTTTTCTTCGAAAAGCGAACCGCCTCATCTAAATTGGCGGCTACTGCTGGCCAATCTTGCAAACCGATGTTCATCTGCGCCATAGACGCCAATACCGGAACGCGCAGCTCTTTAGGGAGCTTGGGATTATTGTACAAAAGCTCAAAATCGGTGAGGGCCCCACTTGGGTTGTTCATTCCAATTTTACAGCGAGCCAGCCAAAGGCGAGCATCGTAAACGATCAATTCCTTATCAAACTGTTGCAGAATATAGTTGAAGGTCTCCATGGCTGGAAAAAACTCGCGTTTAAAGAAGCGCGCCTTCCCCATTAAAATATAACTATCGTCTATATAATCGTTCTTCTGCGAGTTGCCGATGTACATGCTGTGCGCCTGAATAACCTTTACTCCTTTCTCAATAGCCCGATCCATATCGGCAACCACTGCCGTAGCAGCCTGTTCATCTGGCCATTTGTAAACGGCTAAAACCGAAGAAAAATCATCGTTCCAACCTGTCTCTATCTTCTGTACCCCTGCTAAAAATGCTTCCTCACCATTAAACAACGGATTGTATTTGGAAGTCATTTCATGATAGGTACGACTGGTAAAACTGTCTTTGGTTCTACGACACGCTGAGCTTAGGCTTAGTACAACAAGCAAAAACAGCGGAAATGCAGTATGTGTTTTAATTACTTTCAACGGTTTTATAACTCCAAGTGGCCAAAGATATTTCGTATATGCATACTAGAACTTAATTTGTGAAAATGTACGTCCAACTTTATAGCTTTAGACCCTTGTACAAATTACAATAAGATAGAATGAAGAATAAACCTCGTTTGGGATTTTGGCAGATCTGGAATCTCTCTTTCGGCTTTTTAGGAATACAATTTGGCTTTGCGCTGCAAAATGCCAATGTGAGTCGAATTTTTCAAACCTTAGGTGCTAAAGCAGAAGAAATTCCTGTCTTATGGCTTGCCGCACCCGTAACTGGATTACTCATTCAACCCATAATAGGCTATATGAGCGATCGCACCTGGCACCCTTACTGGGGAAGGAGAAGACCATTCTTTTTAATTGGAGCCATTTTGGCTTCCATTGCCCTTGTATTTATGCCTAACTCTCCGAGTTTATGGATTGCCGCGGGTACTCTTTGGATAATGGATGCATCTATTAATATTAGTATGGAGCCTTTTCGCGCTTTTGTTGGAGATATGCTTCCAGACGATCAGACCACCAAGGGATTTGCCATGCAAAGTCTCTTTATTGGTTTAGGTGCCGTTATCGCTTCGCTTTTGCCTTGGATATTTACGAATTGGGTAGGACTAGACAATACCGCCCCCGAAGGCGAATTGCCGGATACGGTTAAATGGTCTTTCTATTTAGGGGCCATTGCCTACATAGGGGCCGTAGCCTATACCGTTTTCTCTACAAAAGAATATCCGCCCGAAGAGGAGCATACCACTGCTCAAGAAGAACGACTTGTCATTCGCTATCAACCTTCAACCTATCGCAATATCGGATTGGCACTCTTAACTGTAGGCGCTGGCTTTGGCTTCTTTGTTTATTTGAATGAATTAGACAAGGCGCTGTATGTAATGACCGGAATGCTCGCCCTTTTTGGATTGTCTTACTTCATTACCTCATTAATGATGGCCAAGGGGAATTACAAAAACCCTTATGTACAGATTGTACGCGATTTCCAAAACATGCCCAAGACCATGGTGCAGCTTGCCGTGGTGCAGTTCTTCTCTTGGTTTTCTCTCTTTGCCATGTGGATCTATACCACCAGTGCCGTAACCGGCCACGTTTATCAAACAACCGACCCGCAATCTGCCCTTTACAACGAAGGCGCCGACTGGGTTGGGGTTTGTTTTGCTGTGTACAATGGAGTGGCCGCGGCTATTGCCTTGCTCCTACCCATTATTGCCAAGAAAACCAGTCGTAAAATGACCCATATGATGGCTCTTACTATGGGCGGAATAGGGCTACTATCCATTTACTTTGTAAGCGATCCGAAGATGCTTATATTGAGCATGGTGGGCGTAGGTATTGCTTGGGCTTCTATCCTTTCAGTTCCCTATGCCATGTTGGCTGGCTGTTTACCTTCCAACAAAATGGGCTACTATATGGGTATCTTCAACTTCTTCATTGTTATACCACAAATAGTAGCCGCTAGTATTTTGGGCGCCTTGGTGGGGACATTCTTTCATGGAGAAGCCATTAACGCCCTCATTATTGGAGGCGTTTGTATGATTTTGGCTGGGCTGTTAACGCTTCGCGTGCAAGACGATTCGTTGGTGAGCGTACCCGATGAAAGCACTCTTTCTTGATCTATTGAAGCAGAATAAACGTATCGAAGCTATTGGGTGCCACTTCGATGGTATCCATGGCTTTTATGATTTTATCTGTTAGCGGACTTTGCATCTGCATGCCTTCACTCAAAAGCTCTGAAAAGCGTTCGAGAGAAAGGCTGCGGATCTCCGAAGATCTGCTAACAATAGTCATCATAAGCTTTCCGCCTCCCGAATGGAAGTAAACATACACTTCCTCTAAGGGCACAAAATGGGTGAACTTTCCATTAAACAACTCTGGATTGCTGTGTCGGATGCTTGAGAGACGTTGAATGAATTGGAAAGCCTCATTCTCCTCATTCGTTCTTCCCGCTTGGGTGAATTTATCTACAGGGTCACCTGCCCATCCGCCCGGAAAGTCTTGGCGAATAAGACCGTGATTGGCGGTTTCTTTCATCAGTATTTCTGTGCCATAGTACAGACAAGGAATTCCTCTAGAGGTCAGCAAGATGCCCACAGCCGTTTTCCAATCGTTCAGATTTCCATTTACCTCCCCAAAGATTCTACCCATATCGTGATTGTCTATAAAGGTGACTAAGTGAGAAGGGTTCTCGTACATCCAGTCGCCTGCCAAACTCAAATAGAGTCTTCCCATACCGCGGGCCCAATCGGGCTTTTCTTTTACCAGCTCTTGCACCCCAAAACAAAATTGAAAGTCGAGTACCGAGGGCAATTCTGCGGCCTTGTCTCCTAGCATAGGGTTATTGGTCCATCCACCTTGAACCTGACTACCTGTTACCCAGATTTCGCCAAAAATGAAATAGTCTTCGTATTCTCTGCGAAGGGCTCTCACCAGATCATTCATAAAATCTTGATCGGGATAGGCGTAGGTATCTATTCGCAGGGCATCGACTTCTGCTTGGGTAATCCACCAGATTGAATTCTGAATGAGATAGCGCGCCATTTGTTTGTTGCGCTGATTTAAATCGGGCATGGTAGCCACAAACCAACCATCTTGAAAAATGCGCTTATCTCTTTCAGAGGCATTGGGATCTACAAAGGTGGCCGCCCTATAATTGGTTTGGGTGAACTCAGACCAACGGTTAATCCAATCTACAAAGGGAGGATTGGTATGAAAAGGGTGCATACTTCCGCAGTGATTGTATACCACATCCATAACCAACTTCATATTGCGCTTGTGGAGGCCCTCTGAGAGAGCGTAAAAGTGCTCATTGGTGCCAAAGCGTTTATCAATAGTATAATGGTCTGTTATAGCATAGCCGTGGTAACTCTCTTTGGGCTGATCATTTTCTAGCAAGGGACAATTCCAAACCGAACTAATGCCCAAGTCTTTCAAATAATCCAACTTGGCTATTTCGCCCTCTAAATCTCCGCCATGACGGTCGAACGCCTCTTTGCGATTGACGGTCTTTTCTTGCATCGAAGAGAAAGCATCGTTCTGGGCATTTCCGTTTACAAATCGGTCGGGAGAAATGAGGTACATCACATCCGAAGGACTGTGTTTTGCGGGTTGAAAGCCTTTGTTTGGAAACAAATTCCACTTAAAACGGGCCGATTTCTTCTTGCCGAACTCCAAAACGACCTCGCCCGAACGCGCATTTGGAAGAATATACACGGTAGTAAGAAGATAATTAGGCGATTCGGTAGCCTGAAAAGAGAGGATTTTTAGTCCATCTGAACTCGATTTTACCTCTTTTACCTGGTCTAAATCCTCTCCATAGACCAATAATTCGAGGGTATCTGTGCTCATATTCAGCCACCAATGAGGCGGATCTATTCTGTTAACAGATTGAGAATAAGCGTTTTGAATAAACATCAACAAACAGAGGAAAAGCCCTAAACTGTTAATATTATGATAGATGTCATTTTTAAAGCCTGCGATTTTCATACTTTTGATGTTGTATTAATAACACTAAGTAACCAAAACTCAGAAAAAAATGAAGAAACTCTACATTTTAGGCCTATTATTTTTAGGCGCACTAACGGCGAACGCACAGTTCAACGTTACCCTTCAAGTGGATATGCAAAACCAAACGGTTGATCCAGCTCTTGGAGTACATGCTGCGGGTAGCTTTCAATCCGCCGCTGGATTCCCATCGGACTGGGATCCTGCTTCTACTGCTCTTACCGATCCAGACGGGGATGGTATTTACACCGTTACTTTCAATATTGCTGCAGGTTCTTACGAATACAAATTTGTAAACGGAGATGCTTGGGGTAATGATGAGAGCGTTCCTTCGGCTTGTGCAACCAACAACAACCGCGCTTTGGTAGTATCGGGCGACATGACCGTTCCTGCTGTATGCTTTGGTTCTTGTGTAGCTTGTCCGGGTGGACCAATACCTGTTTACAGCCTAACTTTTGAGGTAGACATGAGCACTACTTGCGATGCAGACTCTGTGGACATTGCCGGTACTATTAACAATTGGGGTGGTGGTGATATGCTTCGCGATCCTGATGGCGATGGTGTATACAGCATCACTTTAGACGTAGACTCTGGAGAGGTAAAGTATAAGTTCCGTCGTTACTTCGCTGGTAACGCCAACTGGGAAGGTATTTCTGACCGTATCTATCAAGCTACTGGAAACGCCACTATTCCTTTTACTTGTTTTAACGATGTAGTTGCTTGTTCTCCTGTACCTGCTACAGCAGATGTAACCTTCCGCGTAGACATGACCAACGAAGCTCCTGATGCTTCTGGTGTATTTGTTATTGGCGACTTCACTTCTCCTGCTTGGCAGGCGGGTGCCATCCAACTTCTTCCAGATGCTGCAAACCCAGGTTTCTATCAGGCTACTTACAGCATGTGCCCTGGTACTTTCTTCTGGAAGTTTGTAAATGGCGATCCAGATCCTAACTCTGCAGTGGTTGAAGTAGAAGAGAGTTTCCCTGGCGGAGATACGATCTGTAACCAACCGAACGGTATTGGCGGATTTAACCGTGTAACTACACGTACCAACGATCAGCCTCTTTTGTTGGCGTATGTATTCAATACTTGCACAGAGTCTATCGGACTAGGTGAAGATTTTGCTTTGCAAAACATTCAAGTATATCCTAACCCAGTAAATGGGGTTTCTAAGGTAGATTTGGGAATTGCTGACAAGTACAATGTATCTATTTTGGATTTGAGCGGACGTGAAGTGAAGCAAATGAGACAAGTAAATGGCGAAGTTGTTATCGACGGTAACGAGTTGAAAGCCGGTGTGTATATCTTGAGCGTTGCCAACAGCAATGGCGTAAGAAATCAAAGCCGTTTCATCGTTCGTTAATCTGCGATTGAATTCTTTTTTAGAAAGCCTCACCCGCAAGGGTGGGGCTTTTCTATTTGGCAATAGAAAAAAGACATAGAAAAATTGCGTCCTTCTGGAAAGTTGCTTGTAGCTTTGAAGGATAAACATTCATTCTCTTATTCTAGTTAAAAGGGAATACCATTACTCAACTAAAAACTATACTATGGCATTTGAACTCGCTCCTTTACCTTATGCACACGATGCATTAGAACCTCATATTGATGCACGCACCATGGAGATTCATCATGGAAAGCACCATGCAGGATATACAAACAACCTTAATGCGGCCATTGCAGGTACAGACCTTGAGGGCAAAAGCATTGAAGAATTGGTGAAAAATCATATCGATTCTGCTGCTATTCGCAACAACGGCGGTGGCTTTTGGAATCACAATTTATTTTGGAATAGTCTTTCGCCAAAGGGTGGTGGATCGCCTTCTGGTGAATTAGCCGCGGCCATTGATGCTGCCTTTGGTTCTTTGGATGCCTTTAAAGAAGCTTTCGCTAAGGCCGCTGCTACTCGCTTCGGTTCAGGATGGGCTTGGCTTTGTGTGAACTCGGCTGGAAAACTAGAGGTTTGCAGTACTGCAAACCAAGACAATCCGCTTATGCCTGGAGTTGGATGCTCTGGAACTCCGATCTTAGGATTGGATGTTTGGGAGCATGCCTATTATTTGAATTATCAGAATAGACGTCCGGATTATATCTCTGCTTTCTGGAATGTGGTGAACTGGGAGAATGCAGCAACATTATTTGCAGCTGCGAAATAAGATATCGGCTTTCTTAACCTATTCAACGGCTACCCTATTGGGTGGCCGTTTTTGTTTTGGGGTGTTTGTTGTTAGAATGAAATAGGGATTGGCTAGGGATATATGCCAACGTGAAAGCCTAGGCTGGGTGCCTTAGTTGAAACCAAATACAAAATAAGGTGATAGGCTCTTTTGGATTTATTGTATTCTGCAAGGCGCTCATCCGATCTGACTGGATTTAGCCATGAAGGAGAAAAGATGGTGTACCTTTTATCGTAGGATTCAAAATAAAAAAAGCCGCCCCCGATGCAAATCGAAGGCGGCTGAGGATCCATAGAGCAAGAGACGATTAGGGCATGGTAGAGGCATCGGGTGTTGGATTGGCTCCCTCTACTGCCGGGTTGGCTGCGCCTGTTTCTTCTGCGTTGCTTTTGGTTTTACCGCTACTGATTTTGTTGGTGCGGCGGTGCAAGAGGTAGGCATTATAAAAATTGAGATGCGTAAGCGAATAGGTTCGCAAAGCGGGATCAAGCTCAAGTTCTAAGAGCGCTTTTATCTCCTTATACAAGCGTTTTGCCGTTTTGCGCAATGCACTGGCATCTACTCTTCTGCCCACAGGCATACGATTTTCTACAGAGAAGGCATCGTAGGCCGTTAACATTTCTTGATAGATCTGGGCCCCATTGGTGATTCCTTCAAAATCAGACTGTACCTCTTTCATTAAAGAGATGAGCAGGGTGGCTCGGTTCATACGGTCTTCTAGTCGACCATGTGCCAAATCGCTTTTGGTACTATGCGCCTGCAAAGCCAGATTGGAATTGTTGGTTTTGCGCGCCAAGGACTTTAACAGGCCTGAGAGTTGTAAAAACTGCTCTGTAATGACGCCTATTTTACGGTCCCTTTCCTTTAGATAGGATTTGCTTAGCTGCAAAATAGTCTGATTAATCTCTACCAGAGAAGTATGCTTCTCTTTAAGGAGAGCGAAGGCCGCTGAGGCTTCGCTATTGCCGGCGAAGGTGCCTTGCTCTTGTTCGAGAAAATCGAAAAGATCTCGAAGCATTGTCATTTCTACTGAAACTTT
>JAFMBM010000071.1 GCA_017858515.1 Cryomorphaceae bacterium
CCAAGACTTGATCGAAAGTACTTCCCCTCAGGCTTAAATCGGCCTGAACATCTAGCGGCCCCCTTTGCCGTACATCTAGTCCCACCGAGTACTCCAGTATCTCATTGATGGTTTGAACGGGCATATGGTCTATTTCTGCACGGGTAATGGTAATAAGGCTGGCCGATTCGGCTTGCTGAGACAAATAGAGATTGGCTAAAGCAGGAGCCTCTTGAAGAATTATTTGGGCCTTGAGAGAGAACGACAGACACAGCGCGCTCAAGAAGAAGAATGTGGAATTTTTCATAATAAAAAAGGACACTCTAGGGTGTCCTTGCAATGATTTCAAATCGAGATTAGCTAACCAGTACAATGGCTTTGTTGGCACTTACTTCCACCACACCACCGCTGATATCTACCTTCAGGGATTGTCCTTCAGAAATCAGTTTATTGGAAGAGGAATCAGTTCTTTCGTAAGCCTTTGCAAGATCCATTTTAATAGAGCCTTTACCTAAGCTTGCAATAAGTGGAGCGTGATTGTCTAGCAATTGGAACAATCCATCTTTGCCAGGAAGCTGAATGGCTTTTACCTCGCCCACAAAAAGCAAACGCTCTGGAGTAATGATTTCTACAGTCATAGGTCTTTGTATTAAGCTTCTACTGCTTCAGACAACATCTTCTTACCCGCCTCAATAGCTTCTTCGATTGTACCTTTTAAGTTAAATGCTGCCTCTGGATACTCATCTACATCGCCATTCATGATCATGTTAAATCCTTTGATGGTATCGGCGATATCTACAAGTACACCTTTCATACCCGTGAACTGTTCTGCCACGTGGAAAGGTTGAGATAAGAAACGTTGAACACGACGAGCGCGGTGAACGATCATTTTATCTTCTTCAGACAATTCATCCATACCTAAGATGGCGATGATATCTTGAAGCTCTTTGTATCTCTGAAGAGTTTCTTTTACTCTCTGTGCGCAATCGTAATGCTCAGCACCCACAATTTCAGGAGCAAGAATTCTTGAAGTTGAATCCAAAGGATCTACCGCAGGATAGATACCCAAAGAAGCAATCTTACGACTCAATACTGTAGTAGCATCTAAGTGAGCGAAAGTAGTTGCAGGGGCTGGATCCGTAAGGTCATCCGCTGGAACGTATACCGCCTGAACCGAAGTAATGGATCCATTCTTGGTAGAAGTGATTCGCTCTTGCATAGCACCCATCTCAGTAGCCAGCGTTGGCTGATAACCTACCGCAGAAGGCATACGACCAAGTAGTGCGGATACCTCAGAACCAGCCTGAGTGAAACGGAAGATATTATCGATAAAGAAAAGGATATCGCGACCTGCACCTTCTCCATCTCCATCGCGGAAATATTCTGCAAGGGTAAGACCACTCAAGGCCACACGTGCACGGGCTCCAGGAGGCTCATTCATCTGACCGAATACGAAGGTAGCCTTCGACTCAGTAAGCTCATCTACCTTCACTTTGCTCAAATCCCATCCACCTTCTTCTAAGCTGTGAACGAACTCATCGCCATATTTAATAATGCCTGATTCGATCATCTCGCGAAGAAGGTCGTTTCCTTCACGCGTTCTCTCACCAACACCGGCAAATACCGAAAGACCACCATGGCCTTTGGCAATATTGTTAATCAATTCTTGAATCAATACGGTCTTACCTACACCGGCACCTCCGAACAATCCAATTTTTCCTCCCTTTGCATAAGGCTCAATAAGGTCGATAACCTTAATACCCGTGAAGAGAATCTCTGTAGCAGTAGAAAGGTCTTCGTAACGGGGAGACTCACGGTGAATAGGCAAACCATTGGTGTTGTCTAATTCAGGAAGTCCGTCGATTGCACCGCCAACCACGTTGAATACACGGCCTTTGATTTGCTCACCAATAGGCATTTTAATAGGCGTTCCTTTTGAAAGAACTTCTTGCCCACGTGTAAAACCATCCGTACTGTCCATCGAAATGGCACGCACGGTGTCTTCACCAATATGCTGTTGAACCTCTAGGATTACGATTTGACCGTTTTCACGGCGTACTTCCAAAGCTTCGTAAATTTTCGGAAGAGTGTGTTCCGTAGTGTCGAATTTAACGTCAACAACGGGTCCGATGATCTGGGCAATTTTGCCTTTTACTTGTGCCATTCGCTCTATTTTATTCTATGAACGAGGACCCTTTGGGGAGGGGCCTGAATTTGGCTGCGAAATTAGAACTTTTAATGGGATATTGTATGCTTTTTATAAGTTGTTAAAAAGTGATACGTCTTTCGCACCCAAGCATCCTTCTCATAATCCCTTTAAACACCCCTATTTTCGAGTGATTGTCTTGAATTCAATGCTTTGCGATTTTATTTTAGATTGAGTTGTTTTCAGCGCTACTTTCTTTCTAAAGGCATCTTATAGTTTGTCTAAAAGCATATAAAACAGAATTTGGATTTCCAAGCTCATGTTCTATCTTTCCCTCATGGAAATAAAAGAGCTACAGGAAGAATCCTTGCGCAACTTGATCCGTTCTATGGGTCCGCAAGGAGCCTTGGCCATTTTGGCTTTTGGATATAGAGCCGTGCAGATATGGCGAGAAGAATTCCCCATACAACTTCCTACCAAAGAAGAATACGCAAGAATGGCCGAAGAAAGGAAGAATGCTAAAGAAGAATAAAGTTTTATTGATTGGTTGGGATGCAGCCGATTGGAAAGTGATAGAGCCCTTAATGGAGAAAGGGGCAATGCCCACCCTAAAGAAATTCTTGAGCGAGGGAGTCAGTGGAAACATTGCTACGCTTCAACCTGTGCTTTCTCCTATGTTGTGGACTTCCATTGCCACAGGAAAAAGAGCTTGGCAGCACGGCATTCACGGTTTTGTAGAGCCTACTGCCGATGGGACTCAACTGCGTCCTATGAATGGTAGCTCACGAAAGGTAAAGGCGGTTTGGAATATCTTAAATCAGAACGGACTTAAATCGAATGTAGTTGGATGGTGGCCGAGTCATCCTGCGGAGCCTATCAATGGATGCATGGTTTCAAATTTTTATCAGAAGGGAAGCGAAAGGCATCCAGAAGATTGGGAATTGGAAAGGGAAGCCATCCACCCAGCTGATTTGTTTGATCTACTTTCTTCGCTCCGCTTTCACACTTCCGAAATTTCAGCCGAAATGCTATTGCCTTTCTTCCCAAACTTGGCTCAATTGGATTTACAAAAGGACAATGTACTTCATGGGGTAATGAAGATTCTTTCGCATGCAGCCAGCATCCACAATGCTTCCACCTATTTAATGGAAAATGCGGATTGGGATTTTATGGCCATATACCACGATGCCATAGATCATTTTAGTCATTTGGCAATGAAATTCCATCCACCTAAACTCAAGGGATTATCTGAAGAAAAGTTTGAACACTATAAGAATATTGTAGAAAGCGGCTACCGTTTCCACGATATGATGCTGGAGCGCTGTTTGGCATTGGCAGAAGAAGATACCACGGTGATTCTGCTTTCAGACCACGGCTTCCACAGCGATCATCTTCGTCCTGTGCGCTTGCCCAATGAGCCAGCCGCACCTGCGCACGAGCACCGTCAGTTCGGAATATTTGCCATGAAAGGTCCATCGGTGAAAAAGGGCGAAACTCTGTTTGGCGTGCGATTGCTGGATATTACCCCCACTCTTTTACATCTGTACGGCTTGCCCACGGGTAGAGATATGGAAGGAGGTGTGCTGATACAGGCATTTGAAAAGGCTGAAGAAGTAAAATACATAGACAGTTGGGAGACTATTCCTGGAATAACAGGGCAGCATCTGCCTGGATTAGAAGAAACAGGCCAAGATCATTTCGAAGGCTTGAAGCAATTGGAAGAGTTAGGATACATAGAACCCCTTGAAGGCGATAAAAGAAAACATATTGAAAGAGCACTGCGCGAGAACGATTATAACCTCGCTCTTTCTTTGTTGGATGCAGGTAGATACAAACAAGCACTTCCCATTTTGGAGCGCATTTTTTCAGAAGATAAAGAGGCCATCCGCTACATCGACCGATTGGTACGTGCCTATATTAAGCTGGGGTATAAACGAAAGGCCGCCGACTTGCTGGAAGGTTTAGACGAAGAGTTGAGCAAGAGTCCGCGTATACGGTTCTTAACAGGAATGGTTTTTTCGGTGGCTGGAAATGAGAGCAGAGCTTTGGCTGAATTCAAAGACTTGCTAAAAATAGCACCCAATGAGGTGAATATTCTCAATCAGATAGCACAGATCTATAGGAGCAAGCTGAGCTTTGAAGAATCGCTGCAATGGTACGAAAGGGTCGTTGAGCAAGACCCCCATAATGTAATAGCTCTTTCAGGAGCAGGTTTTTGTTTGTTGCGGCTTCATCGGTATGAAGAGGCAATGGATTATTTATTAGACAGCATAGGGCAGTTGTACTCTCAGCCGAGCACTCACTTATATATAGGAGAGGCCTTGCGCGGAATGCATTTGTGGGAACAAAGTGCGCAGGCCTTGGAGTTGGCCCTTTTGATGATGCCATCCAATGCGAAAATTATTCACTTTTTAATAGAATTGTATGAAGATCGCTTGGATGTACCATCTAAAGCCATTGAATTAAAACAAAAGTTAGAAGAGCTGCAGGCCGAGCCTGTGATGGTGGTATCCGGTTTACCGCGTTCGGGAACCTCTTTAATGATGCAGATGCTCAGTAAAGCCGGATTGGAAATAGTAACCGACGAAAAGAGAACTGCAGACGAATCGAATCCGAAAGGATATTACGAATACGAAGCAGTGAAGTCGCTTACTCGAAACAAGACTTGGGTGAAATCCGCTCAGGGGAAGGTGGTAAAGATTGTAGCGCCCTTATTGCCTCAACTGCCTGCCGGACAAAGGTATAAGGTGGTGTTTATGCGAAGACCCATTACCGAAGTATTGGTTTCTCAGCAAGTAATGCTTGGGAAAGACAAAGCCAAGGCCCTTCGAGATTTCCCCCTTCAATTGGCTAATGTGCTCCAAAACCAAGAGAACAAGGCTTTGCTTTGGATGCAAAATCAACCGCATATCGATTTTATAGAGATTGAGTATCACCGATTGATTGAAGGCGATAAAACAGTTGAATTGGAGTTGACGGCTCTTTTTGGAGAGGATACTCAATGGGAGGCTATTTGGGATGCTGTAGACACAAGTTTATACCGAAACGCCCTGAATTAGGCAATGAAGTGAAACTATAGTCGTTGAAATCAAGAATTTAAAGCTTGTGTGCGAAAAGCTGAATTTCATGAAAGAGCATCGAATTGAAATGCAGACCTTTGTGCCATAGTGTTCTATTGAATTATGCAAAAAGACAAACTCTCTTTATATCTCTCTTTGGCAAGTGTGGCTACGGCCGGCATTGCCAAAGGGCAAGTACAATATCTCGACTTCAATCCGGATTTAGAGCTTCAAGGCAATTTGGAATTTATCAATATAGATGTAGACCAAGATTCAATTGATGATTTTGTATTGATTACCGAAGACACCTTGGTAGCCGCTATCAATGGTTATTACGATGTAGGAAGGGTACGTGGTGGAGGCTATTTCAATTTGGAAAATGATTTTATGGGCAATCGGCCCGGGAGCTACGATTATATTTCGATGCTTGAGATGATGGATGCCATTGGACCCTCGCAGGCCTTTCTGAATGGAGGAACCTTTGCCATGGCCATCGACGGGGCCAATCCGTTTAACGAACCATGGAATGGAGGCGCTACAGATAAATATTTAGGCTTTCGCTTTGAGATTGGCGATAGTACACACTATGGTTGGATGCGTTTAGACATTTCAGCCGATGCCAAGCGAGTGGTGGTAAAAGACCTCGCTTACAGCCTCAAGCCAGACTATCCCATTGCCGCAGGTGCGATGAGTCTTTCCAGCAAAGAATGGAATATTGCTTCGTTTCTTAAACTAACGAGTAAAGAGATTTGGGTTGATTTACCTGAAGGAAGGGGAAAGGGAGAGCTGCTTGTTTTAGATGTAAAAGGAGCGGTAGTTTTAAGAGAAGAACTAGAAGCTGGTCAAGCTCGTTTTCAGCTTCCCGCAACCGCAGGAGTATATGTAGTGCAGCTACAATTCGACGGACAGTTTTACAGACAAAAGGCTTTGCGCAAGCCGGACTGATGGGTTGTAGAGTGAGTGGAAGAGAGTAAATAGTGCACAACTAAGAGCCTATGCATTGAAAAGGGTAGTTGTTCTATTCTTTCTATTGCTTCGAAATCCTCTGGGAGAGGAGGCCGGTTTACAGAAATTCTCTCCCTATATATATAGGAGTAGCTATTTTTTAGGCGGAAGGTCATTTTGCCGCTCTCATGCCTCCATTTTTTAAGGAAATAGAGCTTCAAAAACTTCCAGGCCATTTTTAGTTGGAAGGGATTTGCGATGTCTCCCCTTCGGACTTTCCAATTAAAACGAAAGACCCTCGCAACGCCACTCGGCTCCACCCATTTCCAACTCGGAACCATCGTCGGCCAACTTCCTACCATCGGCGTGGAACTTCTGACCACCGATTTCAATTAAAGGTCCTGCTCCGCCCAACTTCTGACCTTCGACTTCCAACTCCTGACCTCCGTTTTGAAACTTTGGTTGTTCGATTCGAATTAACGGTCCACCGACGCAAAACTCGGGACCATCGTCGCGGAACTCGGGACGATCGTTCGCCAACTCGGGCCGACCGTCGCGGAACTCGGGACCATCGTCGCGCAAC
>JAFMBM010000042.1 GCA_017858515.1 Cryomorphaceae bacterium
AAAAAAGTTTTCTAAATCTTTCGCTCGGAAAGGTCTGATTTCATTGAGCGATTATTCTAAACCTGTGCGTTTTCTATATTATTGGCTCATAGCCTACTCTCTCAAGTGGCGTATATTCTTAAGGCTCTTTCGCTCTTTCAAGCTAGGTTCAGTATACTGCTGTATTGCATTGTTACTCTTTTTAAGAAATACAGATCTGCACAACAGCAGGGCCCAAAGACTGCATTGAATTGCCTTGGGTTAGCAACAGATGTTATTTACAAACTAGAAGTTCCAAAACCTTAATCCCCTTTTTGATTAGCCTGAGTGGTCTGAAGTAAAATCCACTACCGCCTCCAAATGAGTCTTTTCGCGGCTGTTCTCTTGGCTTTCTCGTTTTGTGTTGCCATAGGTGCTAAAGAGAATTCATATATTCACCCAATAGGCTAAAAATTATGCTCTCTATAAACACATCAAGATTAGGGCTTCCGCAATACTTCTTATTTGCTCTGCTGCTTCTGCTAAAGCCTTTGAATGCCCAGCTGCAATTAACACCGCTTCAAGCCGATTCAAGCTCTAATTTCAGAGGTATTTCTGCACTTTCCGCCCATGAATGTTGGGTGAGTGGTAGCAAGGGAATGATCTTCCATATTTCCCAAGACGGAAAGAAGATAGAAGATTGCAGCGCTAAAGGCTATGAAGATTTCGATTTTAGAGACATCCACGCCTTTGATTCAGAAACGGTATGGGTGCTTTCCGCCGGATTGCCTGCTGTTATTCTTAAAACCACCAACGGCGGCAAGAGCTGGAAGGAGGTATACAGAAACGAAGAAGATGGCGTTTTCTTTGATGCTTTTGACTTTTGGAATGAGGAGCGGGGAATGGCTTTTAGCGATGCGAGAGGGCAAGCACTCCTGATCATTGAAACCATTGATGGAGGAGATACTTGGCAGCCTATTCCATCCAACCAAATTCCTTCTGTGTTTGAAAATCAAGGTGGATTTGCCGCTTCGGGCAGTAGCTTAAAGACTTTTGAAGGGGGTAAGGCAATTATTGGCTTAGGTGGAAGAGAATCCACTTTATTGATTACTGAAAACTACGGTAAAAGCTGGTATAGGGGCTTTGCGCCCATCGATCAAGGAGAAGATTCCAAAGGAATCTTTGCCTTCGCTTTTATAGATTCAAAAAACATTCTGGTTGTTGGGGGAGATTATCGCGCCGATTCGCTGAGCACCGACTGCATTTCCATATCCAATAATGGAGGCTACAGCTGGAAGGTGACCCAAGAATCACGCATCCACCTAAAAAACAAATACCGCTCTTCTATTCTTGCTCTCGATGCTAAAAAGTGGTTTGCAATCAGTAGAACAGGTGCTTCTTACACCGAAGATGCGGGCAAATCTTGGAAAGAATTTCCCTTTTACTTCTATAGCGCTTCTGAAAAAGAAGGTACTATATGGGTGTCTGGCTCAAATGGCCGAATTGGCAGAATTTCTATACTTCAGGAAAAGTCCGAATAACTTGTATGTCCTTTTTACGGGCGTTTTTCTCCCCAGAATCCCGGGTGTTTGCAGATGTGCAAGTCGCCTTCCACCTTAATCTGACAAGCCAATCGCAGTTTGGTTTTGGAGGTGTGTGGAGGGAAATTCAATCGCCATTCTTCTATCTTAGTCTTGGCATGAGGCTCTCCTTTTACAATCTCAATAGCACAGGTTCCACAACTCCCCAAGCCCATGCAATTGAGCAACTTGGTGCCAGAGTTGTGCGGACTCAATTCGTTTTTAAGCAGTGTCTTTCTCAGATTATCACCTGATTTGCATTCTATTTCCTTTTCTCCAAAATATATGCGTGGCATTTAGATCGCCTTAGCGGTTTTTCTCAAGAGCGGATTCGGCCTATAGCGATCGTCTCCATACTCTTCAAACAAGAATTCCAGTCCAGCCAATACGGTTGGAAGTCCGTATTCTTTCCCCCAAGCAATCAATCCTTTCGGATAGTTCACGCCTTGCTGCATCGCCAAATCTATGTCTTCTGCGGAGGCAACCTGCATAAAGAGCGCATCATAGGCTTCATTGACCAGCATAAAAAAGATGCGCTCGAAAATAAATTTAGCCTTGGCTTTGTCTAAAGGAGCGGTTAAGTCATCATTTAAAGGATAGGAATAATATCCCTGACCTGACTTCCTTCCAAGCAAGCCCGCCTCAGCCATTCTGCATTGAGTAAGCGAAGGTTTAAACCTTGGATCGTAGTAGAACTGAGTCCAAACAGTGGTGGTAACGGCATAATTTATATCGTTTCCAATGAGATCCATTAGTTGGAAGGGTCCCATTTTAAATCCACCATACTCACGCATGGCTTGATCAATCTCTTGAAAACCAGCCAATCCTTCTTCGTACATCTTCAGGGCTTCGCCATAAAAAGGACGAGCCACGCGGTTTACAATAAATCCTGGAGTGTCTTTGGCCAGCACAACTGTCTTGCCCCAAGCGGCTACACGAGTGCGAATATTTTCAACAATAGCGGCATTCGAGAGAAGGGAAGGAATGAGTTCAACCAGCGGCATAAGCGGAGCCGGATTAAAGAAGTGCAAACCAATAATGCGCTCTGGATGCAATCTACCTTTTGCCAAGGAGGCAATGCTTAGACTAGACGTATTGGAAGCTAAAACGCAGTTGACATCTACAATCTTTTCCAACATTTCGAAAACAGACTGCTTGGCCTCTATTTTTTCTACAATGGCCTCAATAACCAAATTACAATGGCTCAATTTCTTCAGGCTATCTACAAATTCAATACGTAATAAAATCTGATTCTTCTTGTCTTCCGTAATTCTTTCTTTCTCCACTAAACGACTTAATATCGCTTCCAAAGAAGCCTTAGCGCGCTTAATAGCTTCTGAATTGGTATCGAAAACCAAGACAGTTTCGCCTGCTTGTGCCGCCACTTGCGCAATGCCAGACCCCATAGATCCGCATCCAATAACACCTACACTCATTATTCTCCTTTAAAATTTGGACTGCGTTTTTCTAAAAATGCCTGAACACCTTCTTGGTAATCATGGCTATGCCCTGCCCGCGTTTGAAGCGCATCTTCCAACTCGAGCTGTTTTTTTAAATCGTTGCTCATTGAATAATTGAGCGCCGCTTTCGTAAAAGCCAAGGCTTTCGTTGGCATAAGGGCCAGTTTAGAGGCCAGTTTCATACTTTCCTCTTCGAGGGTTTCATCTGAGAAAACCTTATAGATCATTCCCATTTTTTCGGCCTCTTGTGCAGAGACTTTGTCGCCCAACATCATAAGCGCAGAGGCTTTTTGGAAGCCAACCAGACGCGGTAAAGTATAGGTTCCCCCACTATCTGGGATCAATCCAATTTTACTAAATGCTTGTATAAAGCTGGCCGATTCAGCCGCAACAACCACATCGCCCGCTAGGGCAATATTGGCTCCCGCGCCCGCAGCAACCCCGTTCACAGCGCAAACGATTGGCAAGCTGAGATCCCGCATTTTAAGAATAATAGGGTTGTAATGCTCAGAAACAATTCTGCTCAAGCTCGGGCCATCTGCTGCTGTAGCCTCCACAAGATCTTGACCCGCACAAAAAGCCTTTCCAGAACCAATAATGCGAACGGCACGGATTTCGGCATTGTCTCTAGCCTCATCTAGAGCATCCTGAACTGCCAAAGCCATTTCCCGAACAAAGCTGTTGAACTTATCGGGTCTATTAAAACGAAGGGTAAGCACTCCTCCAGAGCGCTCGGTAATTAGTAGTGAACTCATGGAACTAAATTAAGTGCTTAGATGCACTTAAAGTAATCAAAAGGCTCTAAACAACTAGAACATTGATACAGCGCCTTGCATGGGGTAGACCCGAACTGACTAATCCTCTGAGTGTGAATTGATTTACACCTAGGGCAGCGAACCTCCACTGCTTTTCCAAAGAGAATTCTTTTATCTGCCGTACCATCCATGGGTGCGGCAATGCCGTATTCTTCTAGTTTTCTTCTTCCGTCTATCGACATCCAATCGGTAGTCCAGGGTGGATCCAATACGGTTTTTACCTTCACCTCATCCCAGCCCGCTTCCTTTAAGGCCGTACGGATATCAGCCTCAATGGTATCCATGGCCGGACAGCCTGAGTAGGTTGGAGTAATGGTAACCTCAACGCATCGCCCTTCGGTTTTCACGTCTCGAATGATGCCTAAGTCGGCAATGGTGAGAACGGGAATCTCAGGATCGCTAACTTGTTCTAAAGTGCGATTGGCGCTTTCAAGATTTAGTACTAACATTCATTGGATCTTCGGATTACCACTTTGCGGTTGGATAGGTTCTGGGTAGATGTTGCATTTCGGCAAGTATATAACCCATATGCTCCGTATGCTTTCCTTCTCTTCCGCCTTTTTGCATCCAGCCTTCTTCTGGTTTTACGAGAGTAGCTATTTCTAAAACCTGAGATACCTTCTCTTGCCATTGTTCCTTTAAAAGCGCATAGTCAGGGGCCACCCCCGCTTTTGTCATGGCCTCACTCGAAGAATCTGAAACAAACATTTCTCCGGTAAACATCCAGAGTTCGTCTATGGCATTCTGCACCCTTTGATGACTTTCTTCCGTTCCATCTCCCATGCGAATAATCCACTCTGCGGAGAATTGTGCATGATAGGCAATTTCCTTAATGGCCTTTCTGGCAATGGCTTGGATGGTTTCATCCTTGCTATTCATCAAGAACTCGTATTGGAAGAAGTTAAAAGTATCGAACAGAAAATGCTTAGCCAAGGTGTAGGCCCAATCGTTATTGGGCAATTCGGTAATCAGAAGATTTCTAAACTCGCCTTCGTTTCTAAAAAAAGCGAGACTGTCTTCGTTTGCACCATTGCCTACTTGCTTAGCGGCATATTGTAGCAACATCCTAGATTGGCCTAGGTGGTCGAGAGCTATATTGGTAAGTGCAATATCCTGTTCTAAAACAGGACCGTGTCCACACCACTCACCCAAGCGTTGCCCTAAAATAAGGGCATTGTCGGCTAAAAAGAGAGTGTAGTTTTTTAAATCTAAATTCATAAGGGGGGATTAAGACCTACATATGGCCTATTTCGGCAGGAATCTCGTAGAAGGTTGGATGGCGGTATACTTTGTCATCTGCTGGTGTAAACAAAGGTTCTTTTTCATCGGGACTGCTGGCGGTAACGGCCTCTGAAGGCACTACCCAAATGCTAATGCCTTCGCTTCGTCTAGTGTATACATCGCGGGCATTTTTTATTGCCATGTCTGCATCGGGAGCATGCAAGCTTCCAACGTGTTTATGGCTCAATCCGTTTTTACTGCGGATAAATACTTCCCATATTTTCCAGTTATCATTTGGCTTATCCATAGGTTCGGGGGTTTGGTGGGTGCAATTAACGAAAATCGCTCCTTACGCAGCTTGAACTTTATCAGCTTTTCTTTTGGCTTCTTTGGCAGCATAGGCATTGGCGGCCTCACGAACCCAAGCACCTTCCTCATGAGCCTTCACTCGATCTGAAAGTCTTTGCTTATTGCACGGTCCATTTCCCTTAACCACGTTGTAGAATTCTTCCCAATCTATCTCGCCATAATCATAGCCCTGCTTTTCCTCGTTCCACTTTAAGTCTTTATCTGGAACCGTTAAGCCAAGGAATTCTGCTTGGGGAACCGTTTTGTCAATAAACTCTTGACGCAGCTCATCATTGGATTTGCGCTTGATTTTCCACTTCATACTCTGTGCAGAATTGGGTGAAAGATCGTCTGTAGGGCCAAACATCATAAGCGAAGGCCACCACCATCTATTCAAAGCATCTTGTGCCATTTGCTTTTGTTCTGCCGTGCCATTTGCCAAGCTCAACATAATCTCGTAGCCCTGACGCTGGTGGAAACTCTCTTCTTTGCAGATGCGCACCATGGCTCGAGCATAAGGCCCGTAGGAAGTTCTGCAAAGCATAACCTGATTGGCAATAGCGGCACCATCTACCAACCAACCAATGGCGCCCATATCCGCCCAAGAAACAGTTGGATAATTAAAGATGGATGAATACTTCGCCTTGCCTGAAAGCAAATCGCCCACCAATTCTGATCGATCAATTCCTAGTGTTTCGGCTGCAGAGTATAAATACAGTCCATGCCCTGCTTCGTCTTGAACTTTAGCAAGTAAGGCTACTTTTCTTCTTAAAGATGGAGCTCGAGTAATCCAATTCGCTTCGGGCAACATTCCCACAACTTCGCTGTGTGCATGCTGACTAATTTGGCGGATTAGGGTTTTTCTGTATGCATCCGGCATCCAATCTTTCGGCTCAATTTTATTCTCGCCGTCTAGATAATCTTGAAATCTCTTTTCGAGTTGTACTTCTCCCATGGTTGTAAATCTTGGATATTTCACAAATTTAGTCTGCAATCATAAACGTTTTGAAATAGATTGTGTTCTTGAATTAATTTGCATATCCGAATTATTTACCCCCATGCTCAACTTTTTTAAGCGCAAAGAGCGCAAAGATTCCCTTGCTAAGACAGATACAAATCGCCGAAGAGCCAGCTTTCATGCATTGACTGTGAGCGATATACGTAGAGAAACGGCCGACTGCGTGTCGGTTGCTTTTGACGTTCCCAAGACTCTAAAAGAGGATTATAGTTTTATCCAAGGTCAATACCTAACGCTTCGAAATAGAATAAATGGAGAAGAAATTCGTCGTTCTTATTCCATTTGCAGCAGTCCTTTGGACGGAGAATTGCGTGTGGCGATCAAAAAAGTGCCGCATGGAGTGTTCTCAACCTATGCCAATGAGGAGCTTAAAAAGGGCGAACAATTGGAAGTAATGACCCCTGAAGGCAATTTTTACCGAGCCTTATCAGAAGATCATTCTCATTTGTATGTAGCCTTCGCCTCTGGCTCCGGAATTACGCCAATATTGAGCATCATCCGCACTACCCTTGAGGTAGAAAGTACCAGCAGATTTACGCTGTTTTATGGGAATAAGAACAACAGTTCTGTGATCTTTAAAGAGCAATTAGAAGACTTGAAAAATGAATTCATGGGTCGTTTAGAGATCCATTATATTTTAAGTCGAGAAGACCAAGGAACCGATTGGTTAAAGGGAAGAATTGATGGAGAAAAATGTCGTCATTTTGCCAAATCTTTTTTCGAACCACAAAAGGTTAACACTTTCTTTTTATGCGGTCCGGTTGGAATGATTGAAGAAGTAAGTGCCACTTTAACCGATTTAGGGGTAGATAAAAAGAACATACTATTTGAACTCTTTACCACAGTTGGGGGCAAACAAAAAGACATTACCCAAGGAGCTCCATTAAAAGCGAAAGGAATTGTTTCTAGGGTAACGGTAGTTTTAGACACAGAAGAAACCCACTTCGAAATAGACGCCAATGGCAAATCTATTTTAGACGCCGCATTGGATGCTGGGGCTGATGTTCCCTTTGCTTGTAAAGGAGCCGTTTGCTGTACTTGCAGAGCAAAAGTTTTAGAAGGCGAAGTAGAGATGGATATGAACTATGCCTTAGAAGAAGAGGAGGTAGAAGAAGGCTATGTTTTAACCTGTCAAAGTCACCCAAGAAGCGAAAGAGTGGTAATTAGCTACGACGAATAAGCACTCAGAAAGATCATAGCAGCTTAGCCACTGACGTATACGTTTTCAGCAAATTTCTGCGAAACGTTTACCTCTTTGCCTTCGTATCGGATTTGGATAGACTGATCGAACTCTCTTCTTTCTTTGAGCTCTATTTCGCTGCTCAACATTAAGCCTAATGAATTCAAATAGCGCAAAAAGGCTACCGAACTATCCTTCACGGCCACTATGCGCACCTTCGATCCCAAAGGCATAGAAGCCAAGGTTTTCTTTATGGCGGGTTTATACTTTCCATCTGCCTTGGGAATGGCATCTCCATGTGGATCGTATTCAGGAAACCCCAGAAAAGACTCCAACTGAGAGATCAGCTTAGCCGAATGAATGTGCTCTAGCTGTTCTGCTACTTCATGAATCTCATCCCATCCAAAATTGAGGTGCGTATACAGAAAGCTCTCCCAAAGGCGGTGCCTTCGAATCATATCTATGGCTATTTTGGAACCACTGGCACTGAGCTCGAGTTTTCCATAGCGCTCGTACTTCACTAACTCTTTTTCGCGCAATCGTTTAAGCATGGCATTTGCAGAGGCGGGTGAAACACCTAGATACTCAGCCAATTGATTGGTTCCCGCCTTGCTGTTCTTTTGCTCAATAGTAAGATGAAACAAGGCCTTTAAATAATTTTCTTCTGCAATACTTAATTCCATACTATAGTGTTAGCTTCGTCTAACTTTATATATTTGCCTCTGCAAAAATGCTCAAGTAAATTCATCACGCCAAATAATTCTTTTAGCGCATGAATCAGTCGGTTTTTTCTTCTTCTAAAGTTCAGAAGAAAAGTGAGTTTGTCGGAAGCCTTCGGCATACCTTTGAAATCATGGAAGGAAAATCCAAAATGTCGTCGGCGGAAAACGCCATAGAGATAGAAAACCTAATGGTAAGTTATCATCACAAACCCGTTTTGTGGGATATACAGCTTTCCTTACCTGCGGGTCAAATCATTGGAATTATTGGACCAAACGGTTCTGGAAAGACCACCTTGTTAAAGTCTATTATGGGATTGCTTCCCTTAGACAGTGGAACGGTTCGCTTTTTTGGCAAGCCCATTAAAGAAGTTCGTGGCCGCTTGAGTTATGTGCCTCAACGCGAATCAGTGGATTGGGATTTCCCCGCCAATGTGCGCGACGTTGTACTTATGGGCCGATATCGCAAAGACAACCTGTTTAAACGCCTTAGCAAAGAAGACCATCGAATTGCCAATGAAGCCATTGAAAAAGTAGGCTTAACCGACTTAGCTAAAAGGCAAATTGCCCAGCTTTCTGGAGGCCAGCAGCAAAGGGTATTCATTGCCCGCGCCTTGGCTCAACAAGCCGATATCTACCTTATGGACGAACCCTTTGTAGGGGTGGATGCGGCAACCGAAGATGCCATTTTAAAGCTACTGGCAGAAATGCGCGACGAGGGCAAAACAGTAATTATTGTTCATCACGATTTACAAACGGCTTATTCAACCTTCGATTGGGTTGTTCTATTGCGCACTCGACTGATCGCCAGCGGTCCTAAATCAGAGGTTTTTACTGCAAAGAATTTACAAAACGCCTACGGAGGGAAGTTGAGCATCTTATCTAGACTGGGAGATATTCTGAGTGAAGAAGAAATAGAATTAGGTAAAAAAGAACCCTCTTAAATGAATGCGGAAAAGGTTTTAGGAGAATGGTTTCTAAATCAATCTGGAGTTAGCCAAGCGCTTATGGCAACAACCTTTACTTGGTTGGTAACTGCTTTAGGTGCTTCTCTTGTTTTCTTTTTTAAGGGAATGAGTAGAAAGTGGTTGGATGGAATGCTTGGTTTTACGGGCGGCGTAATGATTGCCGCTTCCTATTGGTCTTTACTCGCTCCTTCTATTGAAATGAGTGAATCTCAGGGAATGATTCCCTGGCTTCCACCTGCCATTGGATTTGCATGTGGTGCGCTGTTCTTATTTGCACTAGATCGATTTGTACCTCACCTTCATATAAATTTTTCCAAATCTGAAACCGAAGGCCCTGAAACAAATTGGCATAAAACAACCTTGCTCGTATTGGCCATTACTCTTCACAATATCCCAGAAGGACTAGCTGTAGGTGTGGCCTTTGGCGCCTACGCCAGCGGTGTTGAAGGAGCTGAACTTGGGGCCGCTCTAGCCTTGGCAATTGGAATTGGACTGCAAAACTTTCCTGAAGGATTGGCCGTTAGCATGCCCTTGAGAAGAAATGGGGTAAGACCCTTTCGGGCCTTCTGGTTCGGTCAGCTCTCTGCTATTGTTGAACCTGTTGCTGGAGTTATAGGAGCTCTTGCGGTTATGTATATGCAACCGCTTTTGCCCTACGCCCTAGCCTTTGCCGCTGGCGCCATGATCTATGTTGTGATTGAAGAAGTTGTGCCGGAAAGTCAACGCGATAAATACACAGATATCTCTACCCTTGGCTTTATTGGCGGATTTCTAGTAATGATGATCTTAGATGTTGCTTTAGGATAAGCTACTATTTGAAGTGCTTTAAAGCTTCTCGTTTGCTCAAGGGTGCTAGAGGGATCTCCTCAACAAATTTTAAAACCCAACGGGCATCGGTGCGCGCATATTGCCTCAAGGACCAACCAATGGCTTTTTGGAGAAAGAACTCTTTACTACCTCTGTGCCTTTCTATCGCTGCGGTTAACAACTCTTTATCTGTCTTTCCTTTAAAGCTAAGCTGAAAAAGAATAGAACAACGCTGAAGCCACATATTCTTTTCATCGCCCCATAAAAAAACCTCGCTTTTTAGTTCTGGGTTTTTTAAGATGATGAAGCCAATAATATTTGTTGAGAGTTTATCTACTGTATCCCACCAACTCTTGGATACAATAAGTGATTTTAAATGGGGAAGGTGTTCTGGTTTAAGCAATCGTTTATAGCGCTCTAAAAGATCCATCGCTACGTATTGAAATTCGCGTTCTTCTCTTTCCCAAAGAAGAAAAACTACATCAAATAACTCTTCCATTGAGCCTTCAAAAGAGCGAATTTGTTTTTGGGTTCTCTCGGCGCGAATAGGCTTTTTTATTCCTAAATAACCGAAGTGCCCCTTCATATAGGCAGCCATTCCTTCTGCCAGCTCAGGGTTGCTTGCCGATCGTAAAGATTGGTCAATCTCGTCTATCCAAGCTTTTACATTCAATTAAAAATAAGTTTGAGAATATCATTCCCATTCACCAATAAAACCAGTCCTAAAAGAAGAATAAAACCAACCATTTGAGCATATTCTAATACCTTTTGTGGTGCTGGTTTGCCCGAAATCATTTCCCAAAGAGTAAAAACTACATGCCCACCATCTAAAGCCGGAATAGGAAGAATATTCAGAAATGCTAGCATAATACTAAGAAAAGCCGTGAAGCCCCAGAACCTTTGCCAATTCCAAACCGTATCGAACTGATTGGCAATCATGATAAATCCACCCACCTCTTTGTAAGCTTCCGTCTTGGGGTTTAGAATAATTCTGAACTGTCTGATATAATCGGTTAACACCTTGGCTGATTTTGCGATACCTGCGGGAATAGACTCGAAGAAACTGTACTCACGCGTAGATATTTTGAGGTAATCTGTTGCCGCAGTTGGCTTTACTCCTACTTTTCCATGCTTCGGGACCTCAACTGTCAAAGAAACTAAGCTGCCATCTCGTATTACACCGAATTCAACCGAACTTCCAGCATATTTTGGAATAGAGTCATAGAATTCATCGAAATAAAACATTGGGTTTCCATTTAGGCTTACCAGACTATCTTTTAATTGCATTCCTCCTATAGCCGCGGTGGAACTGTCTGTAAACCCTCCAACCACATAAGGAAAGCGCGGATTAAAAAATTGGCCTTTGCTTTGAATAACCGATTTTACATCCTCCTCTCCAAAGGGTATAGTCAAGGGCTCGCCATTTCTTTCAACGACTACCGTACCTTCTTGATCTAAGACCACCTCAAGCGGTATTTCACCAAAGTTTTCTAATTCCTTTCCGTTTACGCTGAGAACTTTGTCTCCGTTTCGGAAGCCCATCGCCCAAGCCTCGTCAGAAACAGAAACTCCATACTTTACATCCTTATTTGCGATATAGGCTTCGCCATAGTAAGCCAGCATTCCGGCATAAATAATGAAGGCCAAAATAACGTTTACCGTTACACCGCCAAGCATGATAATCAATCGCTGCCATGCCGGTTTGGCTCTAAATTCCCAATGCTGAGGCTCTCCTTTCAATTGTTCGGTATCCATAGATTCGTCTACCATTCCAGCAATTTTCACATATCCACCTAAAGGAAGCCAACCAATACCGTATTCTGTGTCTCCAATTTTCTTCTTCACTAGAGAAAAATAAGGATCGAAAAAAAGGTAGAATTTCTCCACACGGGTTTTAAAAATTCTGGCGGGAATAAAATGTCCCAACTCGTGCAGAATAATGAGTAAAGAAAGACTGAGAACGAATTGAGCTACTTGAATGAGGATATCCATAATATGGGTTTAGATGCCGTGCAAAAATAGACGGCTTTCTGTGGTAAAAAGTTCAAAGAAATGGTAAAAGTTTCATTGCCATCTACTTTCTCTAAGACGAGACTTAGGGCCAATGTATATTTGCCAACATGCGGTCTATTCTTGCCTCTATTTCTCTCCTTTTTAGCCTAGTTATACTTTCGCAACCCACCGAAATTCAGATTCATTTGGATTTTGAAAAGAGCAAAGACCTCCTGATTGGAAGGATAGAGTTTCTGGGTCTAAATTCTGGAAATCATACCATTAACACTCAGGAGTGCTCTATTGTTCAAGCCTTTGTCTACCGTAAAAACCTCAAGGCCGTCCTTCCTCCGCAACAAGGTTCTTCTGCCGTTTATACCCTGCCTTACGCATACGATCGTCTGGTTCTCCACTTCGAATACAAAACGCTAGAAAAGGTTTCCTCTCTGCTAAAAGAGGGAATGGAATTCGGCTCGGAGAATAAAACTTTACCCGTTCCTATCTATCTTAAGGCCCATTGCCCCATTAAACTCATTCTAAGTCTCGACAAAAAAGCTTTCTACCAATTCCAACAAGAATTAGACTTTGCTGTTGAATCGGGTTCGGGAACAACAACCTACTTTTTCGAGAATAGTCCCCCTACTTCAATTCCTGCTTTACGGTTATGGATTGGTCAGGGACGAAAAGCCGAAAAACAAAAAGAGGAACGGCAACTCATAGAAAACATGGTGGCAGAAGTTTCAAAGAAGCGTCTTGAACTTGAATCCGTTCAAAGAGAATTTACCTATGAACTAGCCGACTGCCTTCCCCCTTTAATCGATTCTATTTCTTTTCTTGGAATGAGCCGAGATGCCGAGCTAGATAGCATAGAAAATCAATTTCTCAGAGATAAATTCGATGCTGAAACCCTGCGTCTCAAATATCTTTATTGGAGAACTAAGCCTTTGGGAATCTGGAAGGATGCCTTTCTTAGATGGTACAATGGGCCAAAAAATCGATCGTTTGAACTCGAGAAGCTGCAAGCTTCGAATGCTTTCTTTTCTCTCTCTCCAGCACTGAACCAAAACGATTCTTTACAGATCGGAATGGAAGCGCGTTGGCTTTTTCTGCAATATCTAAATCCTATAGAACGAAAGAGCTTTTTCTGTCTTTCACTTCAATCCGATTCTGAGAAATTGTGGAGTCAAAAGGTCGACAGTCTTGAAATGAAAATTTGGCAGCGGCTTTTCTTGGGTGGAAGTGCTCCAAAAGTGACCGTGAGCTATCGTCATGAAAAAGAAGCGGAACGATTTTACATCCTTACTCAACAAGTCCGTGAGCCTTATGTGAAGTGCATTAGTCAAGTTGAGTTCTACACCAAAAAAAGGCAGGAGTTGGTCGATTTTCCCCTTCAAGGTGAAAACGGACAGTTTATGTTTCTGGTGAAAGAAGATGTAGATCTCATTAGGGTAGATCCTTCTCGAAAGCTACCAATTCATTGGATTGAAAGTAAAAGCGATGTTCAATTGCTTACTCAACTTAATTTGGCCAAAGATCCTGTGGGAAGATATGAGGCTATTGTGGGCCTACTTCAAACCAATAATCCAAGACTATTTTCAACTATTGTTGGAATTGGTTTAGACGATGAATGGTCTGAAATACGACTACTTTCTCTGCGTTCTTGCGAGAAATTAGATGCGGCAGGTTGGTTAAAAGTAAAGGACTCTGTTGAAAAAATGAGCGAGAACGATTCGTTTGAGAACATTCGAAAAAAGGCACAAGAAGCGCTAGAGAAAAGAAAGAGATAGTAGGCCCTATGAATCATTTTGTTAGGCTTTTTCACCTTCTAGAGCAATCACGGCAATCGCATTCTCAGATGCAGGCCCTTGGTGAATTTATTGAGCTTGCAGATTCAGAAGACCTTCTTTGGGCCATTTATCTTTTAATGGGAGAGAAACCCAAAAGATGTGTAAATACTTCTAAACTCATTTCATGGGCCTTGGAAATAGCCCAACTTCCCGATTGGCTGTATAAAGAATGCCATTTGGCCATTGGCGATACAGCTGAAACTTTGGCCCGCATCCTTCCCCCTCCTCCATCTAAATCTAATTTTAGTCTGAGCGATTGGATGCACTTTGTGATTCGTATGAAGACAGCAGTGGAAGAGGAAGTGAGAGAGTCTATTCAGTTCGCTTGGATGGAATTGGATTTTACAGAACGCTTTCTACTCAATAAATGGATGACCGCAGCGATCTCTTTACGCGTAGACCGAGGGATTCTCATTCGTGCGCTCTCTCAGCATTTTGCTCAATCTGAAGCCGAAATTGCCTACCGCTTAAGTCGAGATTGGAATCCCGATGGATTTAGTTTAGAAAGGCTCTTCAAGGACCAATTTCAAGAAGCCGCACTATCTAAATACTATCCCTTTCAAGAGAGAGAGCTTCTGCTTTATTCCAATATTAAATCACTTGACATTCAGGGTCTCGAATTCCAAATTATGGGTCAAGGCATTCGTGTTCAGTTAATTGTAAGAGAGGGCGTGGTCTTTCTTTGGACGGAGAATGGAGACCTTATTACCGAAATTTTTCCTGAATTTGAGGCCTATTCAAAACTAAACCATTCAGTAGTTATAGAGGCAGAACTTATTGGTTTTAAAGAGGTAGTCTTAGAGAAGAGTAGATTAGAAAGACGTTTGTCGCTAAAAAAATCAACAAAAGCAGCTACTCTTGATTGCCCGGCTGAACTTCGGATATTTAATCTATTAGAGTGGGATGGAGAGGATGCGCGAGAATGGCCAGAATTAACAAGAAGAGACCATATAAAAAGATGGATAGAAGAGGAAACCCTTCCATTTACTCGATGGGTAGCGCCCCAGTCTTTTGCCCATTGGCCTGAAGCCATTGATTTCCAAATAAATGCTCAAAAATTCCATTCCGAAGGACTCATAATAAACCGTACTTCTTCTGGAAAGAACTTGGAAAAACTAGGGATTTGGAAAAACCCGAATTACAGAATTTCGGCGGTTTTAACCTACGCCATCAAAAATAGAAATGGCCAATTCAGCGAATTCAGCTTTTCCGTTTGGGACAATGGCGTGTTAATTCCAATTGGAAAGTCTCATCTCAATTTGGCCAAAACCGAACTAGATGAAATCGACTTGTTTGTGAAAAGTCATATTCAAGAGCGCTTCGGTCCGGTTCGAAGTGTAATGCCCAGCTTAGTCTTTGAGCTGCAATTTTCGAAAATACAATCTTCCACTAGACATAAATCTGGCTTGATTTTACAAGAAATTCGTGTAAATCAATGGCTCAAAGAAAAAAAAGCAATGGAAGCCAGTTCATTGAAAGAACTTCAAGATCTCATAGAATTCATAGCTTCCTAATCTTAGCTGTAGTATCTTGGCGGCTTATCAGAAAAAGATGCCAAAGATTATTCCAGTTGGAAGCGTTTCCAAAATTCAAAACATTGAAAATCATGTGGTTATTTCCACAGCTAGCGCTACCATTTCAATTGCCGAACACAGCAGTGGAGCCCTTCGTTTTAATATCCAATTCAATACAATTGAATCTGGAGCCAACACTTCAGCTGTAGAATCAAAGACATTTAGCCTTCCAACATACAAGGAAAGCAATGAAGATATTGTTTTTTCCTTTGGATTAAATACGTTGCGTGTTTCTAAGAAGGATGGATGCATTGAATTGACGAATGCCGCAGGCCAGGTGAGTTTACTTTCTGATTCTCTTGGATTTAGTTGCGAAGGACCCCTTAGTACAGCGCGCTTCGCTCTTCGAGAAAACGAGCGCTTTTTCGGGCTGGGAGAGAAAACGGGTCCGTTGAACAAGCGGGGTATTCAATATCAAAATTGGAATACAGATAAGTTTGCCTACCACGAAGAAGACGATCCTTTGTACACCAGTGTGCCCTTTTATTTAGGTGAAAATGAAGGTGCTTGGTATGGCGTCTTTCTAGACAATCCTGCCCGAACCCATTTCAATTTCGGGGCTTCCAATCATCGCTATTCCTTTGCCAAAAGCGATTCGGGAAATTTAGATCTCTATTTCTTTGGAGGAACCCATCCAGCTGAAATTGTGAGCGCCTATACCCTGCTTACGGGAAGAAGTCCGCTTCCTCCTTTGTGGTCTTTGGGTTATCAGCAATGCCGATACAGTTACTATCCCGCCGAAGAATTTGAAATACTTGCAGACACCTTCCGAAAGAAGAAAATTCCTTGCGACGTTTTGTATTTCGACATCCACTATATGGATGATTATAAAGTCTTTACTTGGGATCTTGAGAAGTTTCCAGAGCCCCATACTATATTGAGAAAGCTACATGATAAAGGTTTTAAAACCGTGGCTATTTTAGATCCCGGACTTAAGGTGGAAGAAGGATTTGAAATCGATGAGGAAGCCCAAAGAGAAGGGCACTTACTCAAATATCCCGATGGAGAATTGTACACAGGGGAAGCCTGGCCAGGCGTTTGTCATTTTCCAGATTTCAGCCAAAGCCGCACCCGATCTTGGTGGGCAGAAAAAGTAAAAGATTTTGCCAAAGGAGGAATCGACGGACTTTGGAATGATATGAACGAGCCAGCGGTTTGGGGCAAACACTTTCCAGACGATGTGCGTTTTGAGACTGATGGCAAAAGCTTTGGACACGCAGACCTTCACAATGCCTATGGCGGTTGGATGGCAGAAGCTACATTTGATGGCCTTTCAGCAAGAAAGTTCAAACGGCCATTCGTACTTACCAGAGCAGGATTTGCAGGCATTCAAAGGCATGCTGCCGTTTGGACAGGAGACAACAGCTCAGGACCTGGGCAGCTTCTACTGAGTTGTAGAATGATGTCTGCCATGGGAATTAGCGGAATGCCCTTCGTAGGTACTGATATAGGCGGATTTATTGGCGAGTCATGGAATTGGCTTTTCAGCCGATGGATTCAAGTGGGCGCCTTTCAGCCACTCTTCCGTGGCCATACTATGGTAAACTCTGCCGATTCTGAACCCTGGAGCTTTGGAGAAGAGACCGAGGAAATCTGCAGAAACTATATCAACCTCAGATATCGCATTCTTCCATTAATTTATGGGCTTTTTGAGGAGCATCAACACAACGGACTACCACCTATGCGGCCGCTGTTTTTAGAGTTTCCGAATGACCCCCTTGCGATGGACCGATCTTATGAAAATCAATTTTTACTCGGACCGCATTTGTTGGTTTGCCCCGTGGCGCAGCATTCTGGTTTGGTAAAAGTGTATTTACCCGAGGGAAATTGGGTGGATTTATTTACGGATGAAATGCTAGAAGGCGGTAAAGAATACATCCGTGAGCTCTCTGCCAACCGTTTGCCCGTTTTTCAAAAAATAGGCGGATTTATTCCTGCACAGAGTCTCATTCAACATACTTCAGAAATACCAGAAAGAGAAGAGTGGCACCTTTATTTGGGTGCAGAGGGTGACGGAATTCGATACAAAGATGAAGGAGATGGCTTTGCCCATGCCTTAGAGGGAAGTTATTCTCGTAGAACCATTCGATGGAATGCCAATGAAATAATCTTTTCTAAAAAAGAGGGGATAATGAAGGAAGGAAAAATGCGACTATACCTTCATAATTTTAGCACAAATCATTCTGTATTTAAGAGCGAAACCTATCGTTGGGTTAACCCCATATCTAATTTCGATCCATTTTATAGAGGTATAGACGACAGCTTGAGAATTGATTCACTTTGCTATATTGACATAGATTTGGATAGCATTCCAGAAAATCATGTTATTGAATTGAATAACAACAATGAGTTAACTCAAGAGTGAGTATTTTTGCGGCCGTAAAATGTAAACAATGGCAATTAAAAAGCAGTTCTTAAAATCGAAGCCCGTTTGTAAGGTAACTTTCGAAGTGTTAAATCCTGAAGCAGAACAAATAGTTCTTCTAGGTGAATTCAATGAGTGGAATCAGACATCGCATCCGATGAACAAAATGAAAAATGGCAAACATAAAATTGCCATAGATCTAGAAACGGAGCGCAATTACGCATTCAAATATTTAGTAGATGGAAATACTTGGATGTTAGAAGAAGACGCTGACGAACAAGTTGAAAGCGGAATGGGTGCTGAGCAAAATAGCCTTATCGCACTCTAAACGCCCTGAAAAAGCGCACCTCCTTCTTGGCATTTACAAGGTAAACGCCAAGAAGGATAAATAATATTCCCACTAGATGACGAGTTCCAATTTGTTCTCCGTCTAAGAATCCCCAAGCGGCGGCCACTATGGGTACGCAATACGTTATACTCGAGGCAAAAAGTGCCGATGTTGATTTAATCAGCATATTAAACAAAACCACTGCAATAGAGGAACCTACTGCCCCAAGAACGGCAATATATCCAAGACTTGTTAGGGCCGTTTCAACGTGGGTTACAACAAAAACAAAGTCGGTAAAGACAAACAGCAAAATCACAGCGGGCACAAGAAGACTTAGAAAACTCAAAAGTGTAATGGCATTAGAGCTAAGATGCGTGAGCTTTTGACTGATTATATTAATGCTAATGGCATATTGAATGGTTGCAATGATTGGAAACAAACCATACATTAAATTCTCAGGTGCGATATCCGATTGCCATGGTGCTAGAAGCCATACAGCGCCCAAAAGGCCTATGAATATTCCAACAAACTGAAGCTTCTTGGGCGAAATTTTAAAGAAAATTGCTCCAATAACAATGGTAAATAGAGGCACCAAGGAGTTGAGAATTCCAACCAAAGAGCTGTCTAATCGTGTAACTGCAATAGGGAATAAGAAATAGGGAATTCCATTTCCCAATAGACCAACAGTAATTATATACTTGAGATCTTTTCGTCTAAATTCTTTGAGGCTTCTCCATGCAAATGAAAGTGTTACTAATGCCGCAAAGGAAATTCTCAATAAGCCGACCTGAAAAAAGTCGAAACTAATTAATCCTCTTTTCATAAGAATGAATGAACTGCCCCAAGTAAGGGCCAGTACAGAGAAGACCAGCCATTTAGCTAGAGGTGTATTCATAGAGGGCCAAAGGTAGTCTAGCATGCGGTTCAATGTGTCTAGGTTGTACCTTTGTATTCTAATTTATTTACTATGCGTTCAATTCTTTTAACTCTTTGTGTTGCGGCCTTGTTTTCTTGCTCCAATAATAGTCCGGCAATAGAAGTAGTCGAGACGGAGATAAGTGAAACCGCAGAAAAAGTGGCCGTTGTAGCCAATGCCGCTGTAAACTTATCTATTGATGGAATGGTCTGCTCCAAAGGATGTGCGGGCACCATTGAGAAAGAATTAGCTTCAAAAGATGGAGTAGAAGGATGTAAAGTGAATTTTGACGAGGCAACTGCCGAAGTACGATTCGATTCTACACAAGTATCCAAAGAGGCCATTCGCACTTTTGTTTCGGAAATAGGCGAAGGCAATTATTCTGCTTCCATCCTCTAAAAAAATCCATTGAGGCGATTAATCCTTCTTGAAATTGTTCTCATTTATCTAGTAATTCTAGCTGGAAGCGTAGTTAGAATGACGGGTTCTGGCATGGGATGTCCCGACTGGCCAAAATGCTTCGGCCACTTAATTCCACCTACAGAAGAAAGTCAAATCCGCTGGAAGGCAAATACTGAGTACAAGGCTGCCCAGATGATTATTTACAATGAAAAGCTTCTTCAAGCGAAAACGAGATTTACTTCTGGGAAATCCTTCGAACCAAGCCAATGGGAAGAGTATACCAAACATGATTACGCCCTTTTTAACGCCTTTCATACGTGGACTGAATATATTAATCGCCTTTTAGGAGCGCTATCTGGCATTCCAATGTTGATTCTCTTTATAATTGGGCTAGTTAGAATCAGACGCAATTTTAAATTCTTCTTGCTCAGTAGTTTGGGCTTATTTCTACTTGGTTTTGAAGCTTGGCTGGGCAAATTAGTAGTAGATGGCAATTTGGTGCCTGGTCAAATTAGCATCCATATGTTTGGTGCTTTAGCAATAGTAAGTGTTCTAGTGGGCATGTTGCACCTGCACTCTAAAAGATCAAGAATAAGTAAACCTCACAGTCTTTATATTCTTCCTCTCATTTTATTATTTCTTTTAATTCAGATCTTTCTCGGCACTCAGGTGCGTGAAGAAGTAGATATTCTCTATAAGTCATTTGATGACATAGAAAGATCTACTTGGATCAATCAATTGAGCGACTTATTTCTGGTGCATCGCAGTTTCTCTTGGCTGATCTTCATCCTCTCAGCCTTCTTTTTATTCAAGAATCGGAACCGTATTGAAAAGAATGTTATCCTACCCTTTATCTTCTGTATAGCGAATATTGCTGTAGGGATTGGAATAGCGTATTTCGGTTTTCCGAAAGCGCTTCAGCCTATTCACCTAATGCTTGCCTGTCTGTTCTATGGCTGGGTATTCTATTCTTGGCTAAGCCTTTCATACAAAAAGAGAACCTCCTTCGTTCGGTAAATATTTTTCCAATAGATCGAAGGCTTCTCGAGCCGATTCAACGGGTACAAGTAGTCTAATTCCAGCCGCTGATAGACCGTAAACAGGCAAAATAGAGTTCGAGTTTTCATTCTCAATTCTACCCTCAATATTATGACTAGACAAATAAGTAGCCGCCATATGTGCCTCTTGAATTGTATAAAATGTTGCCATAATAACCCATTGCTGCATGAAACTTAAACTTTTAAAATCAATTCTTCCAAGTTAGGGTTTCCATAAGTTGAATTACCTCGCTTGCCATAAAATCATCTACAGGTTTCAAAGAATCTGGGTTCGGAGCAGCATAGATATACACTACTCCTCTTAAAAAATGATTTGTGCTATCGGTAACATAAAATTGTGTCCCACTTGCTGCATCTCCAGACATACGGTAAAGAATACCATAAACGTTGTTCTCAACATTCATATATACCTTTTCCTGTATTCCACTCGCCTTGGAAGCATGGGTAAAGGCTAGGTCTTGAGATTCAGACAAAAGCTTTTCAATATTGCCTTCAAGGCTCTTATACGTAAGCTGCATGCGAGCCTTTATACTAGGGTAATAGATATCCCCCCAACAATTCTCCTTGGGTTCCCACTGAGCTGCTGTATTCATATAAAAGGAATAAGGACAGTTAACTGAATCCAAAGCATAAACAGTCGTTGGCAGTTCTATTCGAATCTGGCCATAAGGAAGAGGGTTTTCCTCCTCTCGACAATTAAAAAATAAGAGAATACTAGAAAAGAGAACAACTTTAAGCCTCGGTTTCATCATCTAATGGATTTTGAAGACTCACTTTAATTCGCTGAATTCGGCGATTCTCCAGTGCTTCTACAACGAATTGAAATTCGTTAAAGTCGATACGGTCGTTAATTGTCAAGATTCGCCCTCCAATTTCTAGAATAAATCCAGCTAAAGTATCAGACTCTCCCTTATTGGTTTCAAAGAGTTCTCCATCAATCCCTAAAACCTTATAGAAATCGTTTAATGGCGTCTTTCCTTCAAAAACATAGTTGAAGTCATCCAATTTACTGTAGATCAAGTCATCATCATCAAACTCGTCTGAAATATCACCCACTATTTCTTCGATAATATCTTCCAAAGTAACAATGCCAGAGGTTCCTCCGAACTCATCTACCACCACCGCCATATGTATCCTCTTCTCTCGAAACTCTTGCAATAGGTCATCGATTTTCTTCGCTTCTGGAACAAAAATGGCCTTCCGAAGCATCTTTTGCCAATCGAGTTCTTCGCTACTTTCTATAAATGGAAGTAAATCTTTAATATAAAGTATGCCTGAAATTTGGTCGAAAGTCTCTTGAAAAACGGGTATTCGTGAATAGCCAGAATTTAAAATACAGCTGAGAACCTCTTTATATGAAGTGCTTTGTTCGATGGCAACCACATCCATCCTAGGCTTCATAATTTGCTTTACCGTTGTGTTCCCGAATTTTACAATTCCCTCTAAAATTCGTTGTTCTTCTATGCCCGCCACCGGTTCTTGGGTAAGCTCTAAAGCTTGAGATAAATCATCAACAGAAAGAGTAGAGTTGGATTCTCTTTTGGCTCGATTTAAAAAATTGCCAGAGCTAACTAGAAGTAAACTCAAAGGAGAGAAAAACCAGCTTAAAGTGCGAAGAGGAATCGCCATCAACCGACTGAATGCAAGGCTATTTCTTGAAGCATACACCTTTGGGAGAACTTCACCAAAAAGAAGAAGAACAAAGGTAATTCCGATGACCTTAACCAAGAACTCGAGGAGCTCATTGCCATTAAAATCGACCAGTTCTTTAATTACAAAACTAGAAAGAATAACAATTCCAATGTTCACTAGGTTATTGGAAATGAGAATAGTAGCAAGTAATTTCTTTGGATTGTCTCTTAATTCAATGAGTTGCTTATCACTGCGTGCATTCCCTTCCTCAAGAATCTGAACATCGGAAGGTTTAAGTGAAAAGAAGGCCACTTCCGATCCAGAAATCAAGGCCGAACTAATCAATAAAGCCAAAAGAGCCAAAAGAGAAGGGAGAATAGCCAACCAATCGGATGCAGCGAGAAGAAATAAGGATGGGGGGTCAGGATCCAATTAATTGATTTTAGATAAACTAAAAAGGCAAATCATCATTCATTGTTTGCGAATTTTCCGCAGTAGATGAAAAATCTGAAGACGATAAAGGCCCTGTTGAACGATCTGTATTTGCGCTAAGCATAGTCATTTCGAAGCAGTTAATTTCAGTCATGTATTTAGTTTGCCCCGAAGAGTCCTGCCAACTACGTGTCCTGATTTTTCCTTCAATATACACTTTCATTCCCTTTCTCAAGTATTGTTCACAGATATCAGCCAGCCCTTTTTTGCTCACTACTATATTGTGCCACTCGGTTTGTTCTACTCTTTGCCCTTCACGATTCGTGTAGGACTCTGAAGTAGCAATGGGAAAACGTACAATTTTAGAATACTCAAAATTGCGAACCTCAGGGTCTGCTCCTAGGTTGCCAATCAAAATCACTTTATTCAAAGTACCAGACATGGGTGCAAATATAAAGTATGCTGTTCATTTAGTCATAGTAGTTTCCAGTGCTTTAACGCCATTAAAAAGGGAACCGGAAATGGTATCTCTTCATGCTTATCTTTTGGAATCAATTGAGCGCCAGGGTAATCTTCAATTGAAGCAAACTCCCTGATTTGAAAATGCAAATCCATCTCTTTATGACTAAGCAAATGTTTCAATTGAAGAAAAGAGGGAGATTTAGGATTGAATTCGCCTTCACCGAGTAGAGGAAAAACGTATAAACCAGACCAAATACCTTTTCCAGGCCTCTTTTCCAAGATCCAATCGCCTGTTGGAGTAATGGGTAAAACATAATAATGCGCCTGCCTCTCTTTGGGTTTTGATTTCTTCTTAACGGGTCTTAGGTGGATGGATTTATTTTGCAAAGCCAAGCATTGATCCGATATAGGACAGCGTTCACAAATCGGTTTAGGAAGGCAAATTACCGCACCCAATTCCATAAGGGCTTGGTTAAAAACAGACGGTTTCGTGGCCATCATTAAATCGGTTGCCAACTGACGGAAGCTCTCATATACTTTTTGTGACCCAATTTCTAAATCGATATCGTACAGACGTGAAAGCACCCTGTAAGCGTTTCCATCAATAACGGCCTCTGCCCTTCCAAAGGCAAAAGAAGCGATAGCCGAAGCTGTATAAGGACCCAAACCGGGAAGTTTTACTAGCTCTGAATAGGTGTTTGGAAAAACCCCCTTTCGATCAAATGCGACAATTTTGGCGGTTTTCATGAGATTTCGAGCCCGAGAATAATAGCCCAAACCTTGCCAGAGTTTTAAAACCTTATCCTCCTCCGCAGAAGCCAAATCAAAGACGGTAGGAAAGCTCTCCACAAAGCGCAAATAATAGGGAAGTCCCTGATTTACTCGAGTTTGTTGCAATATGATTTCCGAGAGCCAGATAGCGTAGGGATCGCGTGTTTCCCGCCATGGTAAATCGCGCGCATTGTCCAAATACCACCCTATCCAGGTGCTTACAAAACTATTCTTCACACTAAATTGATTGACTTTGAGTTAACTGAGTGATATTACAATTATCTGCACTATATTTGCAGCCCTCAAAACTAATGGTTTAACATCCCTAATATCAGACAACAACAATGACTAAAGCGGAGATTGTTTCTCGAATTGCAGAGAAATCCGGAATGGAAAAGGCCGACGTACAAGCAACAGTAGAGTCGTTCATGAAAGAAGTTAAAACGTCACTTGAAGCTGGAGAAGCAGTGTTTCTTCGTGGATTTGGCAGTTTTATAGTAAAGAAAAGAGCAGAAAAGACAGGTAGAAACATTTCTAAAAATACTACCATTATCATACCTGAACACTTTATACCAGCGTTCAAACCTGCGAAGGTTTTTTCTGAAAGTGTGAAGAAAAAAGTGAAAAAAGCTTAGTTCTAGGTTTTTAGAAATTGAAAAAAGAAGGTTACATAGCCATTGTTATTGCTGTTATTATAGCAGTGGCTATGTATTTTATTCCAAGAAGCCCAGAACCTTCCACAATGGAAGACGGCCATGAGCATACTACTGAGCAACCCGATAGCCTAGAGGTTATGGTCGCACAGGCAGTTGAAATGCTGAATACGGGCACGGCTCCTCCGATGCAAGCGATTGGTCTTCTTAGAAAAGTGCTCGATATTGAGCCAAAACACATCAATGCAAACTTTTATCTAGGCTACTTCTCAATTATGAGTGGTCAGTTTGATAAAGCGGAAGAAAGACTTTCTGTAGTCATTGAACGCCTACCTGATAACGCAGATGCACTATTTTTAATGGCGCAGGCAAAAAAGGGCTTGGGCGATTCTGAGAGTGCCAAAGTGTATCTCACAAAGTGTCTAGAAAGCAATCCCATTGAAGAAACAAAACAACAGGCAACGGCTCTGTTGAATGAAATAGATAGTATATAAACCCAAAAGAATTTAGCTATGCCAAGCGGAAAGAAACGTAAAAGACATAAAATGTCTACCCACAAGCGGAAAAAGCACCTTCGCAAGAACCGTCACAAGACAAAGAAGAAGTAATTCTTTATAAATAATTCGCGCACGTAGAAAGCACCTGTTAATGGTGCTTTGCGTGTTAATATAATTTTATTGATTTTTAGACTTAATATTCTAGAAATCATTCTGCAAGCCATGAATACAGAACTGTACATCAGTTCACGAATGCGCGAGCAAACAGACATTGCGATTCTTCGCGAGGGAAAACTCGTTGAACTTCATAATGAATCGGAACAGCAAAACTTTAATGTGGGAGATGTTTATCTAGCCACAGTTAAAAAGCTAGTTCCTGGCCTGAATGCTGCATTTGTGGATGTAGGGTACGAAAAGGATGCGTTCCTTCATTACCACGACTTAGGACCTCAAGTTAGGTCGCTAAATAAATACTTGTCCAAAACTCAAAAAGGGAAGCAACCTTGGTCGCTTCAGAACTTTGAAAGAGATCCAGATATTCCTAAAGACGGTCAGATCGATACCGTTCTTAAATCGGGTCAGAGAGTACTTGTTCAAATTGCCAAAGAACCTATTTCTTCTAAAGGACCTCGTATTACCAGTGAAATCTCTATTGCTGGCCGGTTCATGGTTCTGGTGCCTTTCTCGGATCGAATTAGTGTTTCACAAAAAATAGAATCACGAGAAGAAAAAGATCGCCTGAAAGGCATAGTTAAACCTATTAAGCCTGAAGGATTCGGTGTTATTATTCGCACAGTAGCTCAAGGAAGACAGCTTCAAGAAATAGAATCTGATTTGCAAGCTCTGTTGAAGAAGTGGAAAAATTTGCACCGAAATATCAATAGCGCTAAACCCCCTCTTTGTCTTCACAACGACTTAAATAAGAGTACCGGCTTATTACGCGATTTATTGAATGATAGCTTCACTTCCATTCAGGTTGACTCGGAAGATATGTTTCAAACAGTCTGGGAATACTTAAATAGTGTAGATCCGACTAAAACAGAGATGCTTAAACTCTATTCGGGCAAGACCCCTCTTTTTGAGCACTTTGGAGTTGAGCGACAGATTAAGACGGCATTTGGTCGTTCTGTTACTTTTGGGCGCGGGGCATATCTTATTATTGAGCACACCGAGGCCATGCACGTTATTGATGTAAATAGCGGCAACAGAAAATCGAGTGGGGAAAATCAAGAAGCCAATGCTCTTGAAGTGAATATTCAAGCTGCAGAAGAGATTGCTCGTCAATTAAGGCTGCGCGATATGGGTGGAATCATAGTAGTAGATTTCATTGATCTTCATAAAGTAGAAAACAGGAAAGAACTTTACGAAAAGCTCAAAGATTGTATGAAGGATGACCGTGCAAAACACAAAATCCTTCCTCCTAGTCGCTTTGGTCTTGTAGAGATTACTCGTCAGAGGGTTCGTCCTGAGATGAATATTAAAACACGTGAAGAAGATCCAAATGGGAGCTCTGCTGAAATTGAAGCGCCTATTAACATCTTACATCATTTAGAAAATCATCTATCTCTAATCTCCAGCCAAGAGAATATTAAGGTTTTGTTCTTACACCTTCATCCTTTTTTGGCAGCGTACTTAGAGAAAGGTTGGTTCTTCTCAAGCCTCAGGCATAAATGGTCTAAAAAATATAAAATCTCTTTGAAAATTATACCGAGAGATGGATTCCGATTCCTTGAATATCATTTCTACAATTCCGAAGACGTAAAATATGAGTTGAATTAAAACGAGAAAGCCCCGCAAATTGCG
>JAFMBM010000072.1 GCA_017858515.1 Cryomorphaceae bacterium
GAAAAAGACTATCGCCTTTGCGACGATATCTTCCATAAATGGTGGGATTGTCTGTATTCAACCCTATATCTGGAATGGGCGAATAATCTACTATTACAAACCTCCCCCAACGCTTAAGCTCCAGGACTTGTCCATAACGGAATGGAGGAATCTGGACTGCCGAAATAGATTGAATCGCACTTACTTCTTTAGAAGTAGAATCTTCTAATTTGGGCAAGGCTGCTATTGAATAAAATTCTCTACCCTCCCACTTCTTCATTTGTGAGAAGGCCGTATTTCCGAAAAACAAAAAGGCCAATAAAAGAAAGTGAATGCTTTTCATTTCATCGAGCGTTTTTAAGTTACAAGGGTCTTTAGGTGGATGCAGCCTCTTGCTCAACGAAAAAGGGGACTACTTATTTAAAATAGACCTCATATTCATTTAGCCATTCGAGTAACGAATTGAAGGCCACTCTTCTCTCTTCCAGATCGGATGATTTCATCTGCTTAAAATAGATTCGCATAGGGAGAAGATAATGGTGCAGTTGATCGTGCGCCGGTCCGGTTAGAGTGCATTTTTTAAAAATGAGCGCAAAATCTGCAGACAATTCCGCAGACAATAACTGATATTCTGTTAATTCGGCGTCTTGATTAAATCCATCCATCTTAGTCCTCATTTGCCCAATGCCCTCTGTGGTTTCCAGATTGGCCTGCCAGCGCTCCCCCTTATTGAGACTAATAACTACTTCGCTACTTTCTTCAAAAGAATGTATCTCCTCAAATCTAGTTTCCTCGTTGTCTGTACTTTGCTCCTCACTTGTGCATCCTATAAAGATCAAAAGGCTGCCAAGTACAAAGTGATTCAGGCGATATTTCATCTTCATTTCGTTTGATTTTAGGATTCATGCCAAGTTGCGCTTTTTTGTGCAATCACTAGCAAACACCACCAATTCTAAAGCATTTCATCTTTGATTTTTTAGTAGCTCTCACATTTTGGGGATGCAAATAGCAAATTAAACAACAAAAAGTAACCTTTTCTTTCATTTCTTTTCCTTCCAAGCCTATATTAGCGCCGTATTTAAGTCGTCCGAACCCCAACTATCTTTTGGATGCGCCTGAATGGTTCACCATTCAGTAAATAACAATTTATTTTTTGCCAAGGAGCAATGGCCACAATAGGGCGATTGGTCTTTTAACGAACGTTTAATAAAATGCTATGCGTAAAGTGGTAAATCAAGCCTTATGGCTGATGGTTGGGATGTTCTTCTGCACAGGAAGTTTAAAGGCACAAGTGGGTGCCTTGCTCTGGCAAGATGAATTCAATAGTTTAAGTAATTGGATTGAACTCAATGGCAACGGAAGTTGGGGTTGGGGAAATGGCGAGTTGCAATACTATCAAGACACCAATGCTTTTATAGCGCCTATTGCGGGAGATCCAGGCAATAATGGACTGCATATTGTTGCTAAGCAAGAAAGTGGTTCAGGTATTGTAGACCAATGGGGAAATCCGCTGAACTACACTTCGGCTCGGCTGACTTCCAGATCAAAGGTTTCGGTTCTATACGGCATGGTGGAGGTGCGCATAAGTGCGCCAGACCCAGGAACAGGCGGCTGGCCAAACTTCTGGATGTTGGGCAATTCTAACCTCGGATGGCCCCAAAGCGGTCATTTTAGTCTAATGGAAATGGGACATAAAAAGGCCTTTCGCGACTTGCACGATACGCACAATGGTGGAAACGGACAAAACAACAGTGCCACCAATGAGGTGATTGCTGCCAATGCGGTTTTTTTCTCTGAGGCATCGATAAACGCAGCAAATCCACTGGGCGCGGGAAGCTTATCATTCGATCCAGCCGATACCTATTGCAGACCTTATTACAGTCCGGGCAGTCCGCTGAACAATCAGTTTTTAACCTATCGCATGTATTGGGATCCTTCGAATATTCGCTTTACGGTTGAACACAATGGAATTGAAAACGATTTATTCGAAACACCTTTCGCCATCGATAGCGTTTCTAGAGAATTTCATCAGCCATTCTACTTCTTGGCCAACTTGGCCATTGGTGGTGCGCTAACCGATGCCTTCAATTTGGGAGACCCCGCCAGCGGAGCCCCGGTTTCTATGCCTTTTCCTGCCGAAATGGTGATCGACTATGTAAAGGTTTTTGAATGGAATGGGCACGGAACTGTGCATTTGGGTCCGGGTTCTGCTCCTACTGGTACATACGGATTGTTTACAGATTTAACCACCGTAGACGATCAGATGCTCATTGATAGTACGGGCTATATTTTTGTTTGGGAAGAAACCTTAATCGATGGTAGCGGGTCTCCTTTTGAAGGAACCAATGGCATTTCTTGGGTAAGCAATGGCAAAGGATGGTTTGGAGCAGGTATCATGGCAGCACAACCCTTGAACATGTCGAACTTCAACAATGGTGAACTTTCCTTTCGCATCCGCATTCCGGCGAATGTGGCTTTTAAAATTGGACTTACCGACGCATGGGGAAATCAGAACTATATTGAATTCCCTGCCAATCAGACCCGCTTTGGCCTGCAAAGAGACGGACAATGGGGACAAGCGATTATTCCTATTGCAGATCTTAGAGGTCCTGCCATAGATCTCAGTATGATGCAGTACACCTTTGTTATTTTGGAAGAAAACGGAGTGAGCACCAACTTTGAGCTAGACGATATCTATTGGAAAGGAGGCGTTTTAAGCAATGAAGAATATGTCCCTGCTATTCAATCTAGTATGCGTTGCAGCCCCAATCCAGCCAACGACAAAATAGAAATCAGTTGGATACAAAAAGTAACTTCTAGCAATAGCTTCTCTTTGGTTGATTTACAAGGAAAAAGTGTAAAAGAGGTAGAAACCAAAGAATTGTCTGCTGGAAAAAATGCTATGGAATGGAATCTTTCTGAGGTACCGGCTGGCGTATATATGCTCTTGCGTTCAGATGCTAAGCAATCGGAACACACTCGCATTATAGTGCTGCATTAAAAGCAAATAAACCTTTTGGCTCAAACGCAGCCTAAGCGCTATCTCTAAAACGAAAAAGCCCTTGAAGAAATTTCTTCAGGGGCTTTTTACTTTACCAGATTTCTGGAGAAAGAATGAATATATGGGGTCTAAAGTAAATTCCAACTAAATTCAGATTTCACACTTCTAAAAAAATGTATCTTCTAACCTTATTAGGTTTGCCCATGAACATTCTCAAACTCTTCATTCTTTTCATACTCCTTGCAAGTTCTCTACAAGCTCAAACCTCCTTTGGACCCAAAAGAACCATAGACAGCTTTGCACACGATGCACAACAAGTTTCAAGCGGAGATTTCGATGGAGATGGAGATATTGATGTGGTAGCCATAATGCGCGATGAACACCGGGTTTCATGGTATGAAAACCTCAACGGCCTAGGGCAATTTGGACCCGAAAACATCATTGCTACCGTGAACTTTGGGAAGTCCATTTTTGTGGCCGACATCGATGGAGATGGAGATCTCGATATTGCATCAGGGGGTGCAAGCCATATTTATTGGCATGAAAACAATGGAAGCGCCTCTTTTACCACCACACATACGGTTACCACCTTTGCCAATGGAGCAGAAAGTCTTACCGCTGCCGATCTAGATGGAGATGGCGACATAGATCTAGCCTCGGTTTCTTCAGGTGCTGATAAGCTAGCGTGGTATGAAAACCTCAATGGTCTAGGAACTTTTGGCCCTCAGGTGATCATAAGCACGGGTCCGGATTATGGGGAAGGGATATGGTCCGCCGATATAGATGGCGATCTCGACATCGACCTCATTACCGCTTCGTATCTCGACGACGAGCTGGCCTGGTATGAGAATCTTGGGAATGGGAATTGGAGCGGAACCAAAATCATCAGCTCAACACAGGATGGCGCCATTGATGTTTTTGCTGGCGATTTCGATGGCGATGGAGACATAGATGTAGCTTGCGCTTCTTGGTGGGACAATACACTTGCTTGGTTTGAAAATACCAATGGTCTGGGAACTTTTGGCCCTGAACAAATCCTTTCAACGGGAAGTCCTACTCGGCCCTATACGGTCTATGGCGGAGATATTGACCAAGATGGAGATATGGATATTGTAGGTGGATGGTTGTATGAGGTTGGATGGTTTGAAAACACAAATGGATTGGGCAACTTTTCTAGCTTCCAAGCCATCGATTACACGGTTAATGATGCCCATCGCGTTGAACTTGCTGATGTGGATGGAGATGGGGATCTGGATGTTCTGGCCAGTACAACAGGTTCGGATTATGTGGCTTGGTATGAAAACAATCCCTGCTTGCTTTTTTCGGATACGCTTTTCATAACCGCTTGCGATAGCTACAGTAACCCGAGTGGTACTCAAATCATAAGCAACAGTGGATTCTACCTAGATACGCTTCAAAGCGCTCAAGGTTGCGACAGTGTTTTGAGCATTAATCTTAGTATATATTCTTCCAAAATCGATTCCATTTCAGTGGCGGCTTGCGATAGCTTTTATGCACCCTCCGGAAGGCTTTATACCAGCTCAGGCAATTATATCGATAGCCTGACGAGCCTTCACGGCTGTGATAGTCTTTTGTATATCGATCTCAATCTCCAGCATTCCTCCTATCAAGTGATTTCAATTTGGACCTGCGACAGTTTTGTAAGTCCAAGCGCTCAGGTCTATACCCAAGCCGGAACCTATATAGAATCAAATACTTCGGTTTGGTCTTGCGATAGTACAATAGAAATAAACCTCGCCTTAACCTATAGCAGCAACACACAGATTACTATTTCCGCTTGCAATCAATTTATTACCCCCATGGGTACGGTTTGTACGGTTCCTGGAGTGTATGTAGATTCTATGCAGGCATTTCCGGGCTGCGACAGTCTGCTGAGCTATGTTGTAAGCCTTACTTTTATAAACGACTCAGTAAGCGTTTCAGCGGGAGACACTGTTCTAACTGCCTACGCAAATGTGAGCAGCTATCAATGGGTGTATTGCGATTCAAACTTCGCCCCGATACCTGGGGAAATAGCTCAGGCTTTCAAACCCCAAAACAGCGGAAACTATGCTGTATTACTTAGCCAAAACGGCTGCACAGACACCTCCAATTGCTATTTTGTAAATCCAGTCATAGGCTTAACAGAAAACGGAGCTTTAAACGATTTTGCCATTTATCCCAACCCCAATACTGGAAAATTTACCTTAGACTTGACTCATACTTCTGGTCTTATACAGTGGGAAATACACAATACCCTTGGCCGCAAAGTGGCAGAAGGACAGACGGAAGGAGGTGGAAGTAATTACTTAGAGCTCGATCAAAAGGCTGGGATCTATTTCATTCGGATTCAAAACGGAAAAGGCCATTGGCTCGTTCGAAAAATTTGGATACTCTGAGGGGTCGAGTCCTAGTAAAAATAAAGAATTACTAAGCAGTCTAAATTGATTTGAACTTGGATTGCAGAGGATTGGCATTGTATTGATTGGTTCTAGATCCGCTCGTATTTTGTTGATAATCTGAAGCTTTGCGATCAATAAAAGAAACCCAAGAGGTGCAAAAACAAATGTCCTGCAATTTTCAAGGTTCTTAGCAACCATTTGGTACGATGAAACGATAATGAAATTTTGTTTCTCGAAAGAACCTGCTTGCGTTTTAATTAGAGGTGTTAAATCGTAATCCAAAACATTCTCTGAACGACTTTTATGAAAAATCGCCATGTTCAACTCGACTTTAGAAAACTTGAAATGATAGAGGAAAGTAAGGAGGCCTGAAACTTTTTTATTACAGAATGAAAGACTGGATTAAATCAAATCGTTTTTTTCAAGAATATTTTTGACTTCGATTTCCGGTATTTCGGCAATTTTAGAGATGGATTCAATGGAAAAACCTTCTTTAAATCCATTGATAACAATTTTTATCTCTCGTTCTCTTTTACCTTGCTCGATTCCTTCCTCCCTTCCTTTCTCCATTCCTTTCTCCATTCCTTTCTCCATGCCTTTCTCCATGCCTTTGAATTCACCTTCGAAATAAGCCGTTTCATAAACCGATT
>JAFMBM010000073.1 GCA_017858515.1 Cryomorphaceae bacterium
GTATATTTGAAAAATTCAATAAATAGCTTACAGAATTATTCATTTCACTCACTATGAACAAAAGTCAATCAGTAGATTTATACGCTCCTCTACAAAAGTATTTCGGCTATAGCCACTTTCGCGATGCACAAGAAGAAATCATTTTAAACGTACTTGCAAAAAAAGACACCCTCGTTATCATGCCCACGGGTGGAGGTAAGTCGCTTTGTTTTCAGATTCCCGCCTTGCTTATGGATGGAGTATGCATTGTTATCTCTCCACTCATTGCCCTTATGAAAGACCAAGTAGATGGATTGAGAGCCAATGGGGTGGAAGCGAATTACTTCAATAGCAGTCAAGACTATGCGGTGCAAAATACCATCTTAAACCAAGTCTACAATAAAGAACTAAAACTGCTTTACGTAGCACCCGAGAGCTTAAGTCAACTCTCCAATATTCTAAACGAAAACTTGATTTCATCCATTGCGGTAGACGAAGCGCATTGCATTTCCAGTTGGGGTCATGATTTTAGACCCTCTTACCACCAATTGGGATTCTTGAAAAAGGCATTGCCCAATACGCCCATCATTGCCCTTACCGCCACAGCCGACAAAGCCACACGCCAAGACATTGCCAATCAGCTCTCTATTTCGCATGCTCCGCAGTTTGTCTCGTCTTTTGACAGAAAGAATATTGAGCTGGATGTGCGTCCGGGTCAGGATAGAATGAAGCAAATCATACAATTTATCGAAGCGAACCGAGAAGAATCGGGAATCATTTATTGCCTGAGTAGAAAAACAACGGAAGAAGTAGCCACTAAGCTCAAAGCACAAAGCTTTTTAACAGAAGCCTATCATGCAGGACTAAGCTTTGAGCAGCGCAATTCTGTTCAAGAAGGATTTATATACGATAGAATAAAAATTATTTGTGCCACAGTAGCCTTCGGAATGGGCATAGATAAATCGAATGTACGCTTTGTGATTCATTACAATATGCCTAAAAACATTGAGGGCTATTATCAAGAGATTGGTAGGGCGGGTAGAGATGGATTGGCGTCGAAAGCCATTCTCTTTCACAGCTATGCCGATGTTATTCAGCTAAAGAAGTTTACAGAAGGCGCTGAGAATGAAGAAGTACAATTGGCAAAGCTAGAACGAATGCAACAGTTCTCTGAAGCCAGCTCTTGCAGAAGAAAAATTCTGCTTTCTTATTTCGGAGAAATGCTTTCTGAAAATTGCGGCAACTGCGATATATGCACCCATCCACCTAAGTTCTTCGACGGCACCATACTCGCGCAAAAAGTGCTCTCTACCATTCACCGAGTTGAAGAAAAAGAGGCCATAGGCGGAATAATAGATGTGTTGAGAGGTGCCCGTAACGCCCATGTGTTGGAAAACGGACTGGACCAGATAAAAACCTATGGGATTGGAAAAGATGTTTCCTGGATACATTGGCAACAGTATATCATTCAAATGATCAATCAAGGTTTAGCTGAATTGGCCTTCCATAAAAAGAATGCCTTAGAACTTACACCGCTTTCACATGAAGTACTCTTCCAATCGAAAAAAGTAGAACTCACACGCGCAGTAGACCGAGTAAGTGCTGCCAAGAAAGAGAGCAAAGCAGCCAATGCAGAAAACGAAGGCCTTGCACAGAGGAAGTCTAAAGGAGGAGTGTTTGAGCATCTAAGAGCATTTAGAGCAGAATTGGCCAAGGAGAAAGGAATGCCAGCCTACCTGGTTTTTAACGATGTTTCTTTACGAGAAATGGAAGCAAATATGCCTCAAACTGAAAGTGAATTCTTAGCCATAACAGGAGTAGGAAAGCATAAGATGGAATTGTATGGCGCTCTGTTTCTTGCAGAAATAGCCAAGTTTAGTGTCAAAAAAGCTGGAAGCACATCCAATACCGCCATGCAAAGCCTTGAAATGTTTAGGCAAGGCTTATCAGTTCAAGAAATTGCCGCCCAGCGAGAGCTCAAAGAGTCGACCATTCTTGCACATCTTCAGAAAGCCTATTTAGAAGGAGAGGAAGTAGATCTCCATCAATTTGTCAGCGAAGAAGAAATGAAAAGAGTACTGGAGGCCAAAGAGAAATTAGATCCCGCTACCGCTACGCTTAAGAGCTATTTTGAATACTTCAAGGAAGAGATCTCCTATGAAAATATTCGTATATGTTTGATGTTAATAGATGGCGTAAAGCGCTGATAATATGAATGTATGATCCATCCATCTAAATACATAAATGAATACTTCACTGGCAGCTGAAAGCCATTCTTTTTGCAGATTATTCTATAGAGCTAGGAAGTGAAAAGAAGGCTGTGTAGTTTTACATTCATAGAACCATGGCCTTCTGAACAGTACAAGCGCGGCATAGTAAGAGTGAAAGCTTTGGCAGTGCCAATGAAGCCAAGATGAAACCCTATTCTCAATTAAAAAATCGCATATAAGCATGAGCGTAAATCAAATCAACTGTCCCAACTGCGGTACAGCCATCGATGTACAAGATATTCTATCGCATCAATTAGAAGAAGAAATAAAGCAGAAATACCAAGCGCAGTTGCAACAATCTCAACTCAAAGTAAAAGAAGAAGAGAAGAGATTGGCACAATTGCAAGCTGATTTTGAGGATAAAAAGCGCAAGGAGAACGAAATATTTCAAGAGCGATTGGAAAAGCAGCTTGCGGAGCAGAAGAAGGACATGGAACTGAAGCTAAAGGCCAAATTCAACCAAGAAAATGCCGAGCAATTTGCAGAAATGCAGAAGGAGCTAGTAGAGAAATCGGAGCAACTCAAAGAGCTCCATCGTTCAAAAGTGGAAATAGAGCGCTTAAAGCGCGAGAAAGAGGAGGCAAAAGAAGTGGCCGATTTGGCCGCAGAAAAACGGCTCAATGCAGTGCTTTCTATTGAGAAAGAAAAGATTAGCAAGGCCGAAGCGGAGAAGAACGAGCTGCGTATAAAAGAGATGCAGAAGAAGTTGGAAGACCAGATGAAGCTCACCGAAGAAATGCAGCGCAAACAGGCCCAAGGTTCAATGCAGCTGCAGGGAGAGGTTCAAGAATTGGCCATTGAAGAATGGCTGGCCACACATTTTCCGCTCGATACCATTGATGAAATTAAGAAAGGAGCCCGCGGCGGAGATTGCATACAGATAGTGAATACCCGCACTAGACAAAATTGCGGAAGCATTTATTACGAGAGCAAACGCACCAAAGACTTCCAGCCCAGTTGGATAGAGAAGTTCAAAGCAGATATGCGAGACAAAGGAGCCGATGTGGGTGTTTTGGTTACAGAGGCGATGCCCTCAGACATGGATAGAATGGGCATTCGCGATGGCGTTTGGGTTTGTTCTTATGAAGAGTTTAAAGGCCTTTGTTCGGTTTTGAGAGAATCAGTTGTTCAACTCAGTCTCGCCATGACTTCCCAAGAAAACAAAGGAGATAAGATGCATATGTTGTACAATTTTCTGACAAGCAATACCTTCCGAATGCAGATTGATGCTATAGTAGAGGGCTTCACTCAAATGAAAGAAGATTTAGAGAGCGAGAAGCGCAGCATGCAGCGCATCTGGAAACAGCGCGAAAAGCAAATTGAAAAAGTGGTGGTGAACACCATTGATATGCACGCTTCCATACGAGGTATAGCCGGCAATGCCATTCAGAGTATTCAGGCTTTGGAATTGCCGGGAGGAGAGGAGTAATTGAGTTAGAAATCAGACAATTGAAAAAAACTATAAAAAGTGTTCGTGACCAATTGATCAAAAAAAGTTAGAATGAATAAAAATTATAAACCGAAAGGCTACAATTCTGTTTCGCAATACTTTATACTAAATGGTGCTCAGAGGTTTATTGAATGGATGGAAGATGTTTTTAATGCAAAGGAAACGAGACGCTTTTCCAATCCAGATGGAACCATTATGCATGCAGAAATTCAAGTAGACGATTCAATTATAATGTTAAGCGATTCATCGGATAGATTTCCTGCGATTCAGTTGGTTATGCACGTATATGTTATCAGTGTCGATGAGACTTTCCGAAAGGCTATAAAGACTGGCTGTAAAGTAATTGAAGAACCGAAAGATAGCGAGGTGGACCCAGATTGTAGAGCTACCTTCTTAGATTATTGGGGCAATATGTGGTCTGTTGGAACACAGAAGTGACAAAGAAGAATTAAGTCATAGAGACTGTGGAGAAAAACAAAATGCACTCAACCAATTATTACAATTGTTTTATCGAAGTAGCTGAAGACACAAAAGCCAGCAGAGGAACAAGGCCTCCCTCGAAAGGAGATAAGAAAACAATAGCGGAAATGCAGTATGAAATGCTCGCAGGCCATCCGTATAAATATAGCTCAGACGATGTATTCTTTCAGGTTTTTGCCAACCGCAATGATTTAACTGAAGCGGAATACGATCAAGCCCGAAAAGCATTTTTCTCCAAAGGTCAAGCTTGCTTTAGAGCTTCACCTTTAACAAAGACCTACGGATTTGGAGTGCTCTCGGATAGCAATGGAAAGGTAGCGCTGCTTGGAATGGAGACGGAGGAATATGCGAAAGCGATTCATAGTCCGAATCTAAAGAAAGTAAAAGCGATGCGATCTTCGAAAAAATAAACGGATATTGAGAATTCATTTTCTGCTTCCAAAGCAAGGGCAGATTTCCTTTTTAAATCCGAAAGAGAGAATCTTTTTTGGGACGAACCAAAAGAATCTGGCTCATTTGAAAATGTACTCAACTTAAAAGGAAAATGCTGATTTGCAATTGGGCTGGAATGAAACAATACGTAAAGAAGTCTAGACGGCCTCTTATAAACTCGATAACACTCTTGAATAATTCGTTTATGTACAAGTTTTTACTTTCAATTTTAAGCCTTCTACCGATATTGGGCTTTGGTCAGGCGTACACTTCTTATTTTACTGGGAATACCACCGATGTTGTAGTGAATGCATTGGGAGGGGTTTGTCTGATGGGTGGTGCATCGGAAGACGACAATGCTATGCAGTGGTTCCTTCAAAGAGCCAATGGGGGCGATGTATTGGTCTTGCGAACATCGGGCTCAGACGGTTACAACTCTTATCTCTATTCTAGTTTGGGCGTTGCGGTGAATTCGGTTGAAACTATAGTCTGTAATTCTGCTGCGGCCAGCAGTGATCCCTATGTTTTGCAAAGAATTCAGAAAGCGGAAGCCATTTGGTTTGCGGGTGGCGATCAATGGACCTATATCGATTCTTGGAGAAATACGCCTTTCAATACGGCAATTAATCAAGCCATTAATCAAAGAAAGTGCGTAATAGGAGGAACAAGTGCCGGAATGGCTATTCAGGGTAAATACTATTTCTCGGCTAAAAATGGAACGGTTACTTCTTCTACGGCTATGGCCAATCCTTTCAATAATTTGGTGACTATAGACTCCAGTACCTTTCTTCAGAATACTTTCTTAGATCAAACCCTTACCGATACGCATTTCGATAATCCAGATAGAAAGGGGAGACTTGTTGCCTTTCTGGCGAGAATCCAATCGGATTATGGAGTCTATGCAAGGGCTATTGCTTGCGATGAGTATACAGCAGTATGCATAGATACCAACGGTATCGCTTCTGTTTTTGGAGGTTTTCCAACCTATGACGACAATGCCTATTTCATTCAATCCAACTGTGAACTTGCGGTTCAGTTGCCAGAAAACTGCAGTCCTGGAAATCCCTTAACGTGGGATTTAGGTGGACAAGCCCTAAAAGTATATCAGATAAAGGGTGAGGCCAATGGCTCTAATACCTTCGATCTCAATACTTGGGAAACCGGATCGGGAGGAACTTGGCAGCATTGGAGTGTATCCAATGGCAACTTTATAGAACAGTCAGGATCACCGATCAACTGTTCTTCTTTTTCGGTGGATGATTTCTTTTTAAACAAAGGCTTGTCCATCCATCCAAACCCAACCAGCGATAGGCTTAACATCTCAATGAATGGATATTCGATTCATGAGTATGAATTGAGTTTGTACAATGAATTGGGCCAAAGAATGCAAGTCGAATTTAATTGGATTAACAATGCTTAT
>JAFMBM010000074.1 GCA_017858515.1 Cryomorphaceae bacterium
ATCCTAATTTCGCCTTTCTTTCTAGCATTAAATAGAAGGTTCTTAAAAGAAAAATACTGGCATTCTCTACTCAAATCATTGGTTTACGGATCGCTTGCTGTTTTTATTGTTGCCCTCATTCGAGCGGGTTACCGAGCCTTTTCAGCCGGCAAGAGTTACTTTACGGTAGAATCTACAAGCGGTAAAGTAGATGTGTCTTTCTTTACTTATCAAGAATTGATAGATGTTTTTATGCACCCCGGTTACTTCGCAACCTATTTGGGCATAGCTGGTTTAATTTGCATTTATTTCATCTTCTATTCAAGTCAAAAAATACGCTGGAGCTTCTTGCTGTCTATCATCCTAGTGGCATTGGTTCTGGTTCAGGGAAGAATCAACCTGCTTGCCTTTATAGCGGTAGTAGGAACGGGTGTTTTTCTGTACACACTGAAATCTAAGAAGTACAAATTGCTTTTCATTCCTCTCTTTGGAATAGCAGCTTTGTTGCTCTTTTTGTTCTTTGCGCCCAAGACTCTAAAAGACCGATATCTGTCTATGCCCGATTTTAGTTATTCTATTTCAGGCAGTGCCGAGGAATTTTCAAGTGCAACCTATCGCTTGGCGAATTGGAGTTCAAACTGGAAATTGGCTCAAGAAGATATTTGGTTTGGGAAGGGAATTGGCGATCGATACCAAGCCATTTTAGACAATTATAAAAAATTGAATTTCCACCAAGGATACATCCGTGGGTTTAACGCCCACAACCAATTTTTAGAAATATGGATTGGAGGAGGAATGGTGGGTCTTTTATTTTATTCTATCTGGCTATGGGGCTATTTCCTTATTTCAGCTCAGGCCAAAGACTATTTAATCATGGCTTGCCTAGCTTTCTTTGTTTTTTGCACTTTAACCGAATCTATGATGGAGAGAGCATGGGCCATTCTGCTGTTTATGCATTTTTTCCCGATCGGATTGCTCATGGCTCAACAAAGACTCAAAGGGGAAGCTCAGGAGGAAGCCTAAGCAAGATTAGGCTGCGGAAAGATGCTTGAGAATAAAAGCCAAGCTCTTTTTTAACTGCTCTAGTCTGGGAAGTTCTTTGCCTACGAAAATGAGGAGGAGGTCTAAATGGGCATGAGCCAAATGCCTTAGATCTTCATTGTTCTTAAGCTCTAAAAGAATAGCCTCTCTGAGCAGTCGTTTTATTCTATTGCGATCAACAGCTCTTTTAAAAAGGCGCTTAGAGGCAACAACCGCAATGCGCATCCCTTCCTGATCGTTGGCCTTGTAAAAAACCTTAATCGGATACTTTACTTTGGATTGACCTGTTTTAACCAGGCTGGCAATCTCTTCGCTAGATTTTAATCGGTATGTAGCTTGAACGGGATTCAAAGAATCCTTTATTTCCCTTTGTTTGCTTCCTTAACATAGGCTTCAATGGCCATGGTCATGGAAGGAAACTTGCTCGAAGGCGCTTTTATGTCTACCACCAAACCTGCTTCTTCAGCCGCTTGTAAAGTAGTTGGACCAAAAGTAGCAATGCGGGTATTGTTTTGCTTGAAGTCTGGGAAATTCTGGAAAAGAGATTTAATTCCACTTGGACTAAAGAAAACCAACATATCGTAATTAACATCAGCTAAGTCAGACAAATCGCTTGAAACGGTTTTGTACAGAATAGCGCGGGTGTAATTGAATTTGTTGTCGTTTAAAAGTTTCGGAATATCTGCCTTTAGAATATCGCTAGAAGGAAGCAAGAACTTCTCGTCTTTGTTTTTCTTAAGATGAGGCAAAAGATCTTTGAAGTCGCCATTGCCAAAATAGATTTTGCGCTTTCTATACACCACATACTTCTGAAGGTACAAGGCGATGGCTTCCGATGGACAAAAATATTTGAGTTCGTTGCTAATGGGGATTCTCATCTCTTCGCAAATGCGAAAGAAATGGTCTACCGCATTCCTACTCGTAAATATAACGGCACCATGTTCGGCTGGATTTACCTTGTCCTTCCTAAAATCAGCATGTGCCACACCTTCAATTTGAATGAAGGGGCGGAAATCGATTTTTATTTTATTTTTCTCTGCAAGTTCTTGATAAGGCGAACTTACATCCGTCTTAGGTTCCGGCTGAGATACAAGAATAGATTTGATTTTCAATTCCAATGTTTTTATGCCTTTAAACCGGTCAATTTCCACAATTCACCTAAGTGATGAATAACTACCAACCAAGGTAGAATTTCTAGCGCGCAAAGGTAGTAAAAAAGGTATGTAAATGAAACCGGACTTCTAGAGCGAAAAGATTGAATGGATCTTCCTACGGCCCATAAGTAGCTGCCCGCAAGTAAGGCCGAAAGAATAATGGCTATCCATACGGGATCGAAAGGAGAGAAGAGCGCAAATAAGGTGAGTGGTATAAGGCCCAAAGCACTCCAATGCCAAAGAAAAGATTTTATAAATATCTGATTGTTAATCTCTTTACCTCTTCGAAAGATCCATCCCAATAACTTGGCCGATTGCCTTTGAATTTGACCTAAAAGCACCAAGAAGAGAACAACTACCAAATAGAACTGCCAGTCGTTTGCCTGCAATTCTTGTCTGCGAATGAAGCGGTAACAAAGCACGAGGGTGAGGGGAACTATTAAATAAAAAAGGAGACTCTTTAGAAGCAAAAAGGTGTCGAACGGAATGGCTCTGTCTGGGTTGTAGAACTGATAAAGGCTTCGCGTATTAGTTACACTATCAGTAAGTGCCTTGTATTTTCTGGGGAAAATGATTCGAATGTAAATAAATACAATACAGCCTATTAGAAGTACTAATACGGTCCAATCTGTATTGTGTGCGAGTCTATCCAAGCCACAAAGGTACGGGCTGAATAGTCTTCAAACTCTTGGTCATAAAACCCTTGTTGAACTTACCTTTGCAGCAAACATTATGGTATGGCAACAGATCAGTTTCAATCTCCCGATTATTATTTAATGGATGAGCTGCTCAGCGAGGAGCACAAATTGGTGAGAGATACTACTCGTAATTGGGTGAAGAAAGAGGTTTCTCCCATCATTGAAGACTACGCTCAAAAAGCAGAATTTCCAAAACAGCTCGTTAAAGGCTTGGCAGAGGTAGGTGCTTTTGGGCCTTATATCCCTACAGAATACGGCGGAGCGGGTTTAGATCAGATTTCATACGGATTGATGATGCAAGAAATTGAGCGCGGCGATAGCGGTGTTCGTTCTACTTGCTCTGTGCAATCTTCTTTGGTGATGTATCCGATTTATGCCTACGGAAACGAAGAGCAAAGAATGCGCTTTCTACCCAAATTGGCTAGCGGTGAATTCTTGGGTTCTTTTGGATTAACTGAGCCCAATTTCGGTTCTAATCCAGGTGGAATGATCACCCACTTTAAAGATATGGGCGATCATTACCTATTGAATGGAGCCAAAATGTGGATATCCAATGCACCTTTTTGCGATGTAGCTGTGGTATGGGCTAAGAGTGAGGAGGGAAGAATTCACGGTTTAATCGTGGAACGCGGTATGGAAGGATTTACCACTCCAGAAACACATAACAAATGGAGCCTTAGAGCAAGTGCAACCGGTGAATTGGTTTTCGATAATGTAAAGGTTCCTAAAGAGAATTTACTACCCAATAAAAGCGGATTGGGCGCTCCTCTTGGATGTTTAGATTCAGCACGTTACGGAATCGCTTGGGGTGCCATTGGCGCTGCCATGGATTGCTACGATACGGCTTTGAGATATTCCAAAGAACGCATTCAATTCGATCGTCCTATTGGTGGATTTCAATTGCAGCAAAAGAAGTTGGCGGAAATGATTACTGAAATCACCAAGGCACAATTATTAACCTTCCGCTTAGGTCAGTTGAAGAACGAGGGAAGAGCGAGTACAGCGCAGATTTCTATGGCCAAGCGCAACAACGTAGATATGGCCTTGACCATTTGTCGCGATGCGCGTCAGATGCTGGGTGGAATGGGAATTACGGGCGAATACCCCATTATGCGCCATATGATGAATTTAGAATCCGTAGTTACCTACGAAGGAACACATGATATCCATCTACTTATTACAGGTATGGATGTTACGGGCTTAAACGCTTTTAAGTGATTTTAAAAGTATTTTAGAATGATGAAAAGTCCTCCTTTGATGAAGCTCAAAGGGGGACTTTTTCATTCACCTAAATAGGGAAAGCATTAATCTTCGTAACTCACTAGCTGCAGTCCTTGAGCTACTTCGGCCAAACGAATAAACTCTGCTCTGTAGCCAAAAGGATCTTCAGCGCGAGCCCCTGTTGCCAAGCTTATAAGCTCTTCATAGTTGGCGTCTTTTTTATATTCGGAATCTTTGATGAGCAAGCCAAATTCGGCCACGGCGGCAGAAAAACGGAAGTTGTTCGAAGAGGCTTCTAAAGCAATGGGAAGGTTTTCAATGGCCTGTTCAAGTAAAATACTTTTGCCTCCATCGGGTTTCTTATATCTGAAATGTACCATCCCAATCTCATCTGCCTTTAAGGCTTTTGAATTTAGTACAGTACTCTGATATCGCGTGGTGGAGGATTCTTCCCCTTCCTCAGACGACGCAAACAATACAATTTCATACAAAGCCGTTACGGAATGCCCCGCTCCTAATTCACCCGCGTCTTTTTTGTCGTCTTCGAAATCTTTTTTCTCTAACATTCGGTTTTCAAATCCGATTAAGCGGTATTCTTTTACTACTGCTGGATTAAATTCCATCTGAATTTTCACATCCTTGGCGATGGTTACTAGAGTGCCTTTCATTTCATTGATCAGTACTTTTTCAGCTTCCAACATATTGTCGATGTAGTTGAAGTTTCCGTTGCCATGATTGGCCAGTTTTTCCATCTGAGCGTCTTTGTAATTGCCGGTTCCAAATCCTAGAACAGATAAGTATACTCCACTTTCACGCTTTAGCTCAATCATTTCAACAAGGTCGTTGGAGCTTGAAATCCCCACGTTGAAATCGCCATCGGTAGCTAAAATAATGCGGTTGTTGCCGCCTTTAATCCAGTTTTCTTCTGCCACTTGGTAAGCGAGTTGAATGCCTGCTCCTCCAGCAGTAGAGCCTCCAGAACTGAGTGAATTCAAAGCTTGTAGAATCACATCCTTTTTATCGCAAGAGGTGGATGGAAGTACCAATCCGGCCGCACCAGCATAGACCACTATGGCAATTCTATCCTCCGCGTTGAGCTTGTTTAAGAGCATGCGAAAGGCAGATTTGAGCAAGGGAAGCTTATCCATCGAACTCATAGACCCAGAAACATCTATTAAAAATTACTGGTTAAGGGGTGCTGTTCATTAAAATAAGGGTACTGCCCACGCACCCCCAAAGCGCAAGCGGCTATGGCCAAGAGCAGTAGGGTGATGCGAAGGGGCATGGGCTTAGTGTTTGATGAGTTTAACCACGGCTGCGGGGCCTTGGTTTTGGTGGAGCTGAAGCAAATACAGGCCCGGCGGTAAGTTTTGTACGTTGATGCCGGTTTGGGTATTGTATTGCCCTTCCAGAAGGTTTTGCCCATTGAGGTTTTGTAAACGGTAGCGGAGTTCTTGGTGTGGATTTCCCTCCCAGCTCAGGTAGAGGCGGTCTTGCAGGGGATTGGGAAAGGCCCTGAGTTGGGATAAGATCTCAGGGTCACTTAAGCCTATGCCTCCAGAGCCATTGGCATCGGTGCCGTAGAGCCATAATTCTGGATAGGCTACACCAAAATCATTTGTCCAACCGATGTGCAAAAGGCTGCCATCGTCTTTTTGAATGA
>JAFMBM010000009.1 GCA_017858515.1 Cryomorphaceae bacterium
GATTATTCTATTTGCTCGCCATGCTGGCTTATATCTAAGCCTCTTTCTTCTTGATCTTCTCGCACCCGCATTTTCAATAAAACGTCTACCAATTTAAAGAGCAAGTAGCTTCCACCAAAAGTAAAGATGGCGGTAATTGCCAATGCAATAAGGTGATAGATGAAGGTGGAAGTCTGACCATAAATCAATCCTACCTCCTTGGCGAGAATAGCCGTGAGCAGCATCCCCACAATTCCACCGATTCCATGGCTAGGAAACACATCGAGGGTATCATCAATTCCCGATTTGTTCTTGAGGTAGATCATCCAGTTGGATACAATGGCAGCGATAAAACCAATGAGCATAGATTGACCAATATTTACAAAACCCGCTGCGGGAGTAATGGCCACCAATCCAACCACTGCACCAATACAAGCCCCAACGGCCGACATCTTTCTACCGTGCATCCGCTCATAGAACAACCAAGCAATCATGGCTGTTGCCGAAGCGATGTTGGTGTTTGCAAAAGCAATAACCGCATCGCCATTGGCCCCCAAGGCCGATCCCGCATTGAAACCAAACCATCCGAACCACAGCAAACCCGTTCCAAGAATTACATAGGGCACATTGGCATGACCTTCTACCGCTATCTTTCTCTTTCCTAAATACAGCGCACCTGCAAGGGCCGCAAATCCAGCCGACATATGCACTACGGTTCCTCCCGCAAAGTCGAGAACACCCCATTTGCGGAACAATCCCTCCGGATGCCAAGTCATATGCGCCAGCGGACTGTAGATCAATAAGCTGAAGAGTACCATAAAGAGAATATAGCTTCTGAAGCGTACCCTTCCTGCAAAACTCCCTGTGATGAGAGCGGGAGTAATGATGGCAAACTTCAATTGGAAGAGCGCAAAAAGCAAAAAGGGAATGGTAGAAGCGAAATCGGCGTTCGGTTCAATTCCAACGCCTTTGAAATTCAAATAGGTCAAAGGATTGCCAATGATACCTCCGATGCTTTCACCAAAAGCCAAACTAAATCCAACCAACACCCATAGCACACTAATAACACCCAAAGCCACAAAACTCTGTAGCATGGTTGAAATCACATTCTTTTTATTGATCATTCCTCCATAAAAGAAAGACAATCCTGGAGTCATTAAGAGCACAAAGGCACTGGAAACCAACATCCAAGCCGTATCTCCTTTATCTATACTGCTGGACAGCTCCGTATAGCTAGTGGCGGTAAAAGCACTTAGCAAGACTAAGATGGCTAATACAATAAAATTGACTTTCTTTCCCATTCTCTCATTTTTTCATGGGCGTACAGCGCCCTTTTAATCGGGTATCGCACAGACGCAATGCATTGGGTTTGTTACCGGGATTTTGATACAAACCACATTTCCATTTCGCCTTTGCCCTTCACCTCTATTTTACCCCGTTTTTCAAAAATAAAATCAGAATCGCCTTTAATCAACGAATAGGTACTATCACTTATGTTCACTTTTTCAACAGCTCCATTGCTTTCCATTCTTGAGGCTGTATTTACGGTATCGCCCCAGATATCGTATTGAAACTTTTTTTATACCCACTATACCCGCTACAACGGGTCCAGTGTGAACGCCCACGCGCATTTCAAAGGCGGGAAGCTGCTGTTGATCCATTTTCCTCTTGCGTTCAGAAATAAAGTCTTGCATTTCTAGGGCTGCAAGCACAGTGTTTCTAACGGAGTCTTTGGAGGGAATAGGAAGTCCGCCTGCAGCCATATAGGCATCTCCAATGGTTTTTATTTTCTCAATATGGAATTTGTCCATTATAAGATCAAAAGCTTCAAAACACTGATTGATCTCAGCCACCAAGTCCGTTGCACTGAGTGTAGAGCTCAACTCGGTAAAACCCTTGAAGTCTGTGAAGAGAATAGATACCAAGTCGTAACCGCGTGCGTCTGCTCTTCCTTTTTCTTTCAGCTCTTCCGCAATTTCAGCAGGCAGAATATTCAGCAATAAGGTATCTGAGCGTTCTTTCTCCTTTTCTATTGTAGCTTTCGACTTCCGCACAAATTGTAGACGGCTGTACAATCCGCCTGAAAGAAGCAAAACAAGCGCTCCCACGCCAAAGGCAATATTGCTTGTGCGCTCCTTTTTCCGAATAGCGGCCATATGTTGGTATTCGATCTCCCTCTTTTCATCCACTACTTTCATGCTGTCTGCCAAAATTTGAGACTGAAATTCTTTGCGTTGTATTTCAATACTCCTACCTCCAAAATTGGCTTCTTTTTGAATTCGCTTAATTTCATCATCGTCGAAGAGAGCTTCCGCATAACGCTTCAATTTTCTATGGATGCGGTATTGGAAAGTATACACATCCTCCTCTCCTTCTGCCACCCCCATTGCTTTGAAAATCGATAGGCTTTTCGCAAGATCGGCTAAGGCCTCTTCATCTGCTCCTCTGTGTGATTTTATAGGGGCACCATAGCAATAATAACCAGCTAAGAATAGATTCGATTGCAGTTCAGTGGCCAGGATCTTCAGTTCTTGCACATAGAAATCGGCCTGATCGTATTCTTGCATTTCTCCCAATAAAGAGGCTAAGTTCAAAAGGGCGTAACCATATGAATGTCTGTTTAATTCCTTTACTTCCGCCGATTTTTTATAGAATTCCAATCCTTTTATCGTATCCCCATTTCCGATATACGTATTGCCCAAATTCCCATAGAGAATGTAGCATTCGGCCTTTGGATTCTCTTCATTACATCCTGCCAATGCTCGAACAAAATACTGCTCCGACTTTTTGTAATTCTCTAGGGCACTGAAGATATTTCCAAGCATTACTAAGCTTCCGTAATACTTTTCGCTATTGGGTGCTACCACTTCGGCTGCCGCCAAGGCCTTTCGTGCATAGGCATAGGCATTAATCATATCTCTATTGAAATAATACGAAGTGCCGATATTGAAATACGCTCTTTCAAGTAAGAGGCTATCTCCTTCTTCTAGTAGAATGGCAAGGGCCTCCTTGCCATGAAGAATGGCATTTTCTAGGTGATTGCGGGTATAGGCGATGGTGCTGGCCATCTGCAGATGTGCCACCGCCTCCATTTTTCGAAATTTCAATTCCTTTGCCTTTGCTAGAAGCGATTCACTCAGAGCTAAGGCACTGTCTGGATTTTGATAGCTATAATGGCTTTCAATTAGCCTATGCATGGCCCGCATTCTAATGGTATCATTGAAAGAAAGATCATTCCATACTTGATGCAATGAGTCTTTTTCACTTTGAGTCTGAACGAAAAGACTACTCAGTAGGAATAGAAGGAAATATTTCATCCTTCAAATGTAGAGTATTGATACAGAGCACTGCGTCTACTAAATTTCAAGGGCGCAATGCCTTGCTGTTTAGACGCAATGCATTGCGTCTCTAAGATGAGTAAAGACGCAATATATTGCGTCTCTACGATGAATACTGCTTTTTTAATTCTGCCAACACCCTATCTGCAATGGCCAAACTGGCCGTTGCGGCCGGACTCGGGGCATTTAAAATATGAACCGATTTTTCGCCGGCCTGAATCACAAAATCATCTACCAAATTTCCGCTTTTGTCTAAGGCTTGAGCGCGAATTCCAGATCTGCCTTCTACCAGATCTGTCATTTCTAAGGAGGGCATTAAAACTTGAAGCGCCTTTAAGAATTTCTTTTTAGAAAAGGCGCGTTCGTATTCGCCCAATCCATAGCGCCAATGTTTTGCAAACAACTTCCAAGTACCCGGAAATCCGAGCGAATCAGTGGTATCTTTTAAATTGAAATCGGTTTTTTCATATCCTTCTCGTGCGAAGCTAAAGACTGCATTGGGTCCGCATTCCGCACCGCCGTGCACCATTCGAGTGAAGTGCACCCCTAAGAATGGAAAATTCGGGTCAGGAACCGGATAAATAAGGTTTTTTACTTTTTTCCAAGCGTGTTCTGCCAATTCATAGTAATCGCCTCTAAACGGAACAATTCGTATTTGCGGATTCAATCCATCTAAACGCGCCAAGCGATCGGATTGCAAGCCCGCGCAACTGATTAAGTGCTTGGCGGTAAATTTCGATTTTGCCGTGTGCACCTCAATCTGATTACTTTGGAAGTGAACATCTGTTACTGCCTCTGAATAGCGAATTTGACTCTTAGGCTGAATTTGAAGAACCCTCTCCCCCATTTTGCGGGTCATTTCTGGATAATCAATGATGCCTGTATGCGGAACAAAAATGGCTTTCAAGCCATCGGCATAAGGTTCAATTTCTTTGAGCTCTTGCGTACTAATGGCGCGAATGCCTTCCAGTCCGTTTTCTGCCCCTCTTGCGAGAATGCGATCGAAACTATCGAATTCAGACTCTTTGGTAGCCACAATGACCTTTCCACAAATCTCATGCTTCACCTTATTCTCTTGAGCGAAATCGATCAACTGAGAATAGCCCTCCAAACAAGTGGTGGCCTTTAAAGATCCTGGCTTATAGTATATTCCACTGTGAATAACTCCTGAATTTCTTCCCGTTTGGTGCAAGGCGGGTGCCTTTTCCTTTTCCAAAACCAAAATGCGCGCATCTGGATTTTCCTTCTGGAATTTGTATGTACTGGCCATTCCAACAATGCCACCGCCAATTACTACCAAATCAAATGTTTCCATTCGGCAAATATCATCCAAGCAAACGAGAAAAAATAAAACTCAGAATAGCAATTTTATAGAAATACTAACCATTGCCTAAAGAATAATTCACCCAAAGTTTCGGGTTCAATGTCTCTTCTTATTACATTCGCTTATTCCTAAAAATGTAATCATGCAATTAGATCCATTAATCGTTAAGAAAGCAAGTGAATGGCTGAATGGTCCGTACGATGCAGACACTAAGAAAGAAGTTCAAAGAATGCTCGATGAAGATCCGAAAGGATTGATAGACGCCTTTTATACCGATTTGGATTTTGGCACTGGAGGATTGCGCGGCATTATGGGAGTGGGAACCAACCGTGTTAACAAATACACCTTTGGATTGGCCACACAAGGACTTGCGCAATATTTACTTCAATCTGTTCATGAGCCCATTCGGGTGGTGATTAGCCACGATAGTCGATTGAGAAGTAGAGAATTTGCCCTTCAAACAGCGGATATCTTTTCGGCCAATGGCATTCAGGCCTTTCTTTTCGAAGATCTTAGACCTACGCCCTTGTTGAGCTTTGCCATTCGCCATTTGAACTGCCATAGCGGGGTTATGATTACCGCCTCTCACAATCCGAAAGAATACAATGGCTACAAAGTATATTGGGCCGATGGCGGACAATTGGTTCCTCCACACGACAATAATGTAATTGCTGAGGTTCGCAAAACACGTCCGGAAGATGTGAAGTACACTTCCAATCCTGCACTTATTAAGGTGTTAGGCAATGAGGTGGATGAAGCCTACTTGGATATGGTTGGCTCTTTGTCCCTCAGTTCAGCAGGAAAAGACAGCTTGAAGACCGTTTTCACGAGTATTCATGGCACGGGCATTACCTTAATGCAACGAGCAATGGAACGGGTTGGGTTTAAACACTTCAGTGTTGTTGAAGCACAAGCCGCTCCCGACGGAAATTTCCCCACAGTTCACAGTCCCAATCCGGAAGAAGCCGCTGCGCTTGAAATGGCGGTGAATCAAGCCAATGAAGAAGGCGCTGATTTGGTTATTGGCACCGATCCGGATGCCGATCGTGTGGGTATTGCCGTGCGCGATGAAAAGGGCAATATGGTTTTGCTCAATGGCAATCAGACGGCCAGTGTTCTCATTTATTATATGCTTGAAGAATGGAAAAAGGCGGGTAAGTTGGATGGAAAGCAATTCATTGCCGAGACCATTGTGACCACCGATCTATTGGCTCAAATGGCGAAAGACTACGGCGTTGAATGTCCGATTTGCTTAACGGGCTTTAAGTGGATAGCCGAATTAATACGAGAAAGAGAAGGCAAGCTTCAGTTTATAGCTGGAGGTGAAGAGAGTTATGGCTATCTCATTGGAGATGCAGTAAGAGATAAAGACGCCGTAGCCAGTGCGGTTATGATTGCAGAAGTGGCCGCCTGGGCTCAAGCCAAAGGCAGCAGCTTTTACAATGAACTGCAGAAATTGTATCTCAAATACGGCTTGTATCATGAAACATTGAAGTCTATTACCATGCAGGGTAAGTCGGGTGCCGATGAAATTCAAGCCATGATGAAAAACCTACGCGACAATCCGCCAGTTTCTCTTGGAGGAGATAAAATAGTACGCGTCTTCGACTATAAAACTCAAAGTGTATTGGATGTATTGAGTGGCAAGAAAAGTGTGATTGATTTGCCTAGTTCCAATGTACTTCAGTTTATTACGGAGAGCGGAAGTAAAATCACCGCCCGTCCGAGTGGTACTGAGCCAAAGATTAAGTTCTATTTTGGATTGAAATCGAAGGTTTCATCTTTGGAAGCCATTGATTCAAAAAAGGCAGAGCTACAATCGAACATCGATTTAATCTTAAAAGACCTCGGTTTGTAAAATCAGAGAATAGCATAATAAAAAAAGGGGCCGAGGCCCCTTTTTGCATTAAAACGGATTGGTTGCCCAGACTCCAAATTCAGGAATAAAGGCTCGATCATCGAGTTCCAAAGCTGCAACAATACTAAAAGCCAAATCAAAAGGCCTTAGTTTATTGTCTTTCTCTTCGCGCTCGATTCTATCCTGCTTATTAAAAGCAGTAGTAACTTCACTCGGATTAACATGCATTACGCGAATATTGTGTGGTCTTAACTCGGTTCTCCAACATTCGCTCATGGCTCTCAGAGCAAATTTAGAAGCCGAATAGACCGAGCCATTGGCAAATCCCTTCACCGAAGCACTGGATCCAATGTTTACAATATTGCCGTAGTTCTGACTTTTAAAAGCAGAAATTAATTTAGAAGTCAAGATGGCTGCACCAAAAACGTTTGTTTCAAAAATGCGTTGGAAAGCCGCTCGGTTTAAATCGTCTACTGGAGCAAACTCGCCAATGCCTGCATTGTTGATTAAGCAGTCTACCCTTCCAAACTGATTCATCACTGAATCTACCAGCTTTTGTAAATCTTCATCTGAAGTCATGTGTGCAAGATGACCTTCTACTCCTATTTCTTTTGAAACTTTTTCGAGTTTAAGCGCATCACGACCTGTGATCACCACTTTTCCACCTTTTTCTTTCAATAGAGCCGCCAAAGCTTTTCCAATACCGGAGCTACCTCCGGTTACTATAAATACGCTGTCTTTTATCTTCATGGTATAAATAAAAAAGCGCAACCCTTATGAGATGCGCTTATTAAACATCTTGGTTGACTCTTAGTTTAGCTTATAAGCCAATGCAATGATAAACTGTGATGGACGGCTGTCTACATTTATTTTTTCTCCATCCACTAAAACAAAGTTGGTGGCATCAGACAATCCAAATTCATAGCGGGCGTCTACTTGGATCTTCAGTATTTCCAAACCAGCCAATAGTTGTAGTCCCCAGGTGGAAGATCCCAATCCGTCTTCTAAAACGGAATTCACTGATCCGATTTGATATGAGAAAACAGGGCCACCTCCCAAACGCAAAGGACCTAAACGAGTTATCCCTAAAACAGGAATATCCAATCTATTGATGCCCACATCATTTGCAAATGTTTTTCCAGCAAGATCCGTAGATTCAAAAGAACCCGATATTCTTGTGAAGAGTAGTTCTGGTTGAATTTCTACAATTAACAGAGACAATTTGGTGTAGATACCCGCGTGATATCCAATATTTCCCGCCTGATTTTCAAAGTTTGAGAAAAAGGGATTATCTGAGAAGTCAGAGAATTTCATATTAGAGAAATTCATTCCAGCTCTTAGACCAATGTGAAATTGCGCCTGGGCCATTGTCGTTGACAATAGAACGAATAAGAATAAAATTTTCTTCATGATTATTTATTTGTGTAGTGGTTCAAATATAAGTCAACATTAGATTGTATTCGCGTTTCGGGCTTGTCATTTGAAGGATCAAACTTCAACCCAGTAATTTGTTCATACAACTCTATATAACGTTGGCTGATCGAATCAACAATAGATTCCGTCATTTCCGGAACAACTTGTCCTTCCTTCCCTTGAAACCCATTTTCTATTAACCATTCGCGAACAAATTCCTTGCTCAACTGCAGTTGCTTTTCTCCTCGTAACTGACGCTGTTCAAATCCATCTTTATAGAAATACCTCGAACTATCGGGCGTATGAACTTCGTCGATTAAAAGTATCTCACCTTCTGCCGTCTTACCAAACTCATATTTGGTATCTACCAGTATAAGTCCTCTTTCTTTGGCCATTTGCTGACCTCTTTGGAAGAGATTTCGGGTATATTCTTCCAGCTGAAGGTAATCGGGAAGGCTCACAATGCCCTTTGCTAAAATATCTTCTCTAGAAATATCTTCATCGTGTAAACCAAGATCAGCCTTAGTAGTAGGCGTTATAATGGGTTCAGGAAACGGATCATTTTCTTTTAATCCTTCAGGCATACTCACACCGCAGAGTATTCTTTTACCCAGTTTATATTCACGCCAAGCATGACCACTTAAATGTCCACGAATAACCATTTCCACTTTAAAGGGATCTGCCTTTATTCCCACTGAAACAACAGGATCTGGACTATTTACAAACCAATTGGGAACAATATCTCGCGTAGCTTTTAAGAAATGCACCGCCGTTTGGTTAAGGACCTGGCCTTTAAAAGGTATACCTCTTGGCAAAACCACATCAAAGGCAGAAATGCGATCGCTAGCAACCATTACCAGCATGCCGTTATCAATTGAATAAACGTCGCGAACCTTTCCTTTATAATGTCCCGTTTGGCCCTTGAACGTGAAAGTAGAATCCGTCAGTGTCATAATTATTTCGGTAATTCTTTGGATTTAGTGTACGAAGCTTCTTTTTCTCTCTTCTCTTTATCATCAAACTGATCGTAAGCACGAATAATGGATTTCACCAGTTTATGGCGAATTACATCCACCTCGTCGAGTTCAACGAATTCAATTCCATCTACATCTTTCAATAAAGAATAGACCTCCTTTAGTCCGCTTCTTTGATTTCTCGGAAGATCTATTTGCGAGAGGTCTCCAGTGATTATAAATTTTGCCGACTTACCCATTCGGGTAAGGAACATTTTCATTTGGGCATGGGTAGTATTTTGGGCTTCATCAAGAATAACGAAAGCATTGTCTAAGGTTCTACCGCGCATGAAAGCCAAGGGGGCAATCTGAATGATGTGATTCTCTATAAAGCTATTCAACTTTTCAGGTGGAATCATATCTCGCAAAGCATCGTAGAGAGGTTGTAGATATGGATCGAGCTTTTCCTTTAAATCGCCTGGCAGAAATCCTAAGTTTTCTCCTGCCTCCACAGCGGGTCTTGTTAGAACAATGCGTTTCACCTCCTTAAATTTCAGCGCTCTAACGGCCAAAGCAACGGCTGTATAGGTTTTACCCGTACCCGCAGGACCAACGGCGAATACCATATCCGACTTGGCACAGGAATCTACAATGCGCTGCTGATTTTTGGTCTTCGCACGGATGGTTTGTCCGTTTACACCATGAAGAAGAACGTTTTTATCCGGATGATTTTCGAGCGCAGAACCCTCCATCATTATTCTCTCAATAACCCTTTCAGAGAGGCTGTTGTACTTGTGGAAATGTTCTAGAAGCTGTTCCAACTTCGAGCTAAACAGATCCAATTGGTCGCCTTCTCCATGTACGGTTATATCGCCACCTCTCGCACTGATTTTGAGCTTTGGGAAGTAGGCGCGAATTTGATTAAAATACTTGTTCTGAGCCCCATAAAAACTTTGGGGATCGAGGTTTTCTAAGTTGTAAGCTCTTTGGTTAGAAGAAGCTTCATTTTCGGAAGTTTTCAGAGATTTAATAGACTTTGTTTGATGTACTTTTGGTGGCAAATTAATCACAAATTACCCTCGTTCGAAGGTAATGATTTTGATAAAAGTGAATGCCCTTAATTACGCTTACAACAGATTATGGTACACGTGACTATTTTGTAGCCGCTGTGAAGGGGAGTTTATATTCTCAAATTACAGATTTTCAGATAGTTGACATTTCTAATTCTATTGATCCGTATGACATTGAGCAGGCCGCGTACATTGTGGGTCAGGCCTTCCCTCACTTCCCAAAAGGCACTGTACATATCATTGCTGTGAATGAAGGCTCTACTGAAAATCAAAAGCCGTTGATAATGTCGATGGGTGGACACTATTTTATTGCGCCCAACAACGGTGTTCTTTCGATGATTCGAAGAGAACTGAGACGAGACCTTTATGTTGAATTGGATTTTTACAAAGAGGTAAGCACTTTTCCAGCTTTAGATATTTTTAGCAAAGCGGCTGCCCATCTCCTACGCGGGGGACAAGCCGAGATTCTAGGACGGGTTGTAGAAAGTATCTTCGATACCAAGAGTATTGAGCCCTTAGTTACTGAAGGACGCTCAAAAATTTCAGGACGCTGCATCTACGTTGATACATTTGGGAATATCGTAACCAATATTCCAGGTAATTTAATAACCAAAGGCCATGAGAATGGACGGATTGAAATTAAACTGCCAAGAAAATATCTGGTCAATAAAATCTCAAATAGCTATGATGCGGTGGGTGAGGGAAAAATTGCAGCGATTATCAACGCTGCCCATTATTTAGAAATTGGCATCAATAAAGGCTCTTCTGAAAGCATTACGGGAGCTAGCCATTTGCTAGGTATATATTTGCGCGATAGGATTGACGTTACGCTTTTATGATTCGCAGAGTAGTTAAAATGCATTTTAGATTGTCGGAAGTAGAAAACTTTAGCGCGCTATTTCATGCGAAGGCAAAAGATATAAGGGCTATGCCTGGATGCATTCATCTAGAGCTTTGGCAAGATGTTTCCAACCCAGAAATTTTCTTTACGTATAGTCTTTGGGAAGAAATAGACTTTTTAGAATCGTATAGGGCAAGTCCTTTATTTAAAGACGTATGGTCTCAAACCAAACTTCTTTTTAAAGAGAAACCAGTGGCTTGGTCGGTTAACCAATTGGAAGTGCACGCATGAGAGCATTATTTTTAAAAGAGTTAAGAGGATTTTTCAATACGCTTACGGGCGTCATAGTGCTCTGCGTCTTTCTTCTGTTGAACTCGGCTTTTTTATGGATTTTTAAAGGTGGATTCAACCTCCTAGACAGCGGATGGGCCAATCTAGACGGGCTCTTTATAATATCGCCCTGGGTTTTTATGTTCTTACTCCCTGCCATTACCATGCGCATGTTTGCAGAAGAAAAACGCTACGGCACCTTAGAATTACTCTTTACAAAACCCTTGAGTGAATGGCATATTGTTTTAGCTAAGTTTTTCGCCGCCATTACCTTAGTTCTTCTTTCCCTCCTGCCTACTCTACTCTATTTTTATTCTATTTATCAACTGGGCACCCCAGTCGGAAGCATTGATAGTGGGGGTACTTGGGGCTCTTTTATAGGTCTTTTCTTTTTAGGCTCCGCCTATGCGGCCATGGGTTTGTTTGCAAGTTCTCTCTCAGACAATCCTATTATTGCTTTCCTGCTAGGTGCTTTTTTGTGTTTCTTTTTCTTCTTTGGTCTTTCAGAATTGAGCACTCTTCCATTCTTAAGTTCCCTTCAATCGGCTACAAGATCAATTGGAATTAATGAACATTATATTTCCCTAAGCAGAGGTGTAGTAGACAGCAGAGATGTTCTCTATTTCCTTTCCCTTAGTCTAGTATTTTTGGCCGCTACTCGTGTGAAACTTCTAAGCAGAAATTGGTGAGCAGTATGAAAAAGAAGTACAACGATTTAGTAGGATTGGCCATCATACTCATAGGAGTTCTAGCTGTTAAGCTCTTTGTTCAAGCCTTTTTCTTTCGGTTAGATTTAACTGAAGAAAAGCGTTTTAGTCTTTCCAATCCAACAAAAGACTTACTTGGAAATCTAGATCAAAGAATTTTAATAAAGGTTTATTTGGAAGGCAACTTCCCTCCGGGATTTGAGAAATTACAAAGGGAGACAAAACAAACCCTAGACGAATTCAGAGCCTATACAGAAAATATCGATTATCAGTTTATTGATCCTTCCGATCAAGTAGATGACAAAGCACGTCAAGAAGTATATCAGCAACTCGAATCGAAGGGCCTACAGCCTTTTAATTTAGAGGTGTCTGAAAACGGAGGTTCAAGACGGCTTCAAGTCTTCCCAGGAGCAGTTTTCTCCTTGGGCGAACGCGAAATAAGCATTCAAATCTTACAGTCTCAAATGGGGCGTTCGGCCGAATCACAACTCAATGCTTCTATTGAGAAATTAGAGTATACCCTTGCCTCAGCCATTAAAAAGATTACCCAAGAGAAGAGACCGAAGATTGCTTTTATTGAAGGGCATAATGAACTTAAGCCACGCTTTATTGCAGACCTAGGAAGAACGCTTTCAGAACATTACCAAGTAGAACGCTTCAATCTGCGAGAGTTTATAAAAGATTCTGCAACGGGCGAGATTTCTATAGAAAAACAGATTCGCCGATTGAATATATTCGATGCTCTGCTCATTGCAAAGCCACAAAGTGCTTTCTCTGATTTAGATCGGTATTTGATTGATCAATTTATAATGAATGGCGGCACCACCTTGTGGTTTATTGATGCCGTTCAAGCAGAAATGGATAGCTTGAGCAATCGCTCAGAATTTCTTGCCTACCCCATAGATGACAGACTGAATTTGCGCGACATGCTCTTTAAGTATGGAGTGCGAATAAATGCAGATTTGGTGCAAGATATAGTCGCTGCTGGAGTGAATGATTCAAAACAAGTTCTGCCTTGGATCTACTCCCCGCTCATTATGCCTTATGTGAATCACCCTATTACCAAAGACTTAAATGGCATTCGCTTAGAATTCGCTAGTTCTATCGATACCATCCAAACCCCTGGAATTAAAAAAACCATTCTTCTTCAAAGCTCTCAGTATTCTCGAAAATCAAATGCTCCTCATTTGGTAAGCCTTGCGCGTTTGTATCAGGAGCCTCAGAGGCAGGCTTTTCAAGAAAAGGGCATTCCATTAGGGGTTTTGTTGGAAGGGAGTTTTGAAAGCGCATTTAACAACCGAGTAGTTCCTAGAAATCTAAATGGCAAGAGCTTACCCTTAACCAAAAAGGGAAAACCAGCCCAAATGCTGGTTGTTTCTGATGGCGATATGGTTAAAAACCAATTGAATATTGTAAATCCTCAACTTCCGAAAGGATTACCTCTCACCACTGGTTACGATCAGTTCACAGGTATGCAATATGGAAATAAAGATTTCTTGCTCAATGCCTTCGATTATCTACTGGATGAATCTGGATTAATGGAGTTAAGAGGAAGAGAGTTGAAAATCAGATTACTCGATTCTCAGCGAATCAAGAATGAGCGCTCTTTTTGGATAGGATTGAACGTAGCCTTACCTATTGGCTTAATTCTACTATTCGCAATCATTCAAATTCAGGTGCGCAAAAAGCGCTTCGCAAAAAAATAAATATGAAAAAGAATTTATTCATTCTACTCGGACTTATTATCCTCTCTTTGGTTGGATATTATTTACTCAAACAGAATAAATCGAGAAATACACTGAGTGACTTGGAGGCAGAATATAGCTTCACCATTGAAGATACAGCCTCAATCGATCGCATTGTGATTTCCGATAAAAGTCCTAGAAAAGTAGATCTTCAAAAGATAGATGGCGTTTGGCAACTCAACAATAGAAAAGTACGCACAGATGTAATTGAGGTGCTGCTTGAAACATTTAGGCGGATGGAAATGCGCAATTTTGTGGAGGAGAAGGCAAAAGAAGAAGTGGTTAGAAGGATGGCAACCTATGCCAAAGAAGTGATTGTGTATTCAAACGGACAAAAGACAAAGCACTTTTTTGTAGGAACAGATACGCCCGATCAAATGGCCACTTATATGATGATGGAAGGTGGAAGTCAGGCCTATGCCGTTCATATACCCGGATTCAATGGCTATTTGTCTTCGCGATTTATCACCATTGATGAGCTTTTATATGACCGAGCGCTTTTTCCAATGGCTTCAAATGATATTCAATCGTTTACATTGAGTTATGCCGCTATTCCAGAGAATTCTTTCGAAATTTTGAGGTCAACTGAAACGACTCAATTAAAGCGACTAAAGGAGGGGAATTGGGTGGATGTACCATCCGACTCTAAACTACTTGATCTCTATCTAAAGCAGATTGTTAAATTAAATTATGAAGGGGCCATTGTAGAAAGTGATCCTATCTATTCTAGAAAGGACAGTCTATTAGCCGTAAAGCCCTTTATTGAGTTTCAATTGACAAACACGAATGGTGAAGCGATATCTCTAAAGGCCTATCAAATTAAGTCGGCTGAAAATGAAATGGATGCTCTAGGAGAAGCAAGAGAATTCGACCCCGACAGACTGCATGCAATATTGTCTGACGGAAGAATGGTTTTACTTCAATACTTCGGATTGCGAGATGCCCTATTGATTGCAGATCAACTAATGCTTAAAACGGAATAAATCCGAAATTGATTGAATTCAACACAGAGAACAAAGTATATTTGACACCCTTTTCTAAAAGAAATATTCTATGAGATTTATTGTTTCCAGTGGTTCACTATTGAAACAGCTCAATATGGCTGGCACATTGATTAGCAGCAACAGTGCTATGCCAATATTAGAAAACTTCCTGTTTACCCTATTGCCTGGCAAATTGGTTATTACCTCTAGTGATTCAGAGAGCACTTTGACTACAACTATAGCCGTAGAGTCTGAGGTGGAAGGCGAAGCCTGTGTGCCCGCCAAAATCTTAATGGATATCTTAAAGACCTTTCCAGAACAGCCTTTAACTTTTGATTTTGGTGGCGACGACAATCAATTGGAGATTTCTTCAGATTATGGTCGCTATCAGATTGGCTATTTTGGGGTGAATGAATATCCAAGACTTCCTGAAATAGAAGATTCATCAGTTTCTAAGATGCCTTCGGGTGTGCTGGCAACGGCCATTCAGAAAACACTGTTTGCCAGTGGAAACGATGATTTGCGTCCTGTAATGTCGGGAGTCTTTTTCCAATTGAATAAAGAAGGTGCCACTTTTGTATCTACCGATGCCCACAAACTGGTTCGTTATAGAAGAGTAGATATATCTACAGCAGAGAGTGCTGAATTTATTATGCCTAAAAAACCGCTCACTATTTTAAAAGGAATACTGAGCACTGCAGAAGATGAGGTGCAATTGCACTACAATCAGAAAAACTGTCGCTTTGAGTTCAAGCACATTGTTTTAACTGCAAGATTGATAGATGGTAGATATCCGAATTACGATGCGGTTATTCCAAAAGAGAATCCGAATAAATTAACTATCGACAGAGAAGCCTTTTTGCACAGTGTAAAAAGAGTAAGTCTGTTTGCCAATAAAACTACCCATCAAATTCGCTTAAAGATTGCTGGCAGTGAGGTTCAGACTATTGCAGAGGATCTCGATTTTTCGAACAAGGCACATGAAAGAATTCAGTGTGACTACGATGGAAGCGACATGGAAATTGGCTTCAACTCCCGCTTTTTAGTAGAAATGCTTTCGAATCTTGAAAGTGAACATGTTCTTTTAGAACTTTCAGCCCCCAATCGTGCTGGGCTCCTCTCCCCTATTGATGGAAAAGAAATTGGCGAAGAGGTTCTCATGCTGGTAATGCCCGTTATGATCAATTCCTAAAAGATTTTTTCTATTGAATCTTTTTATTATTGGAGATGTTCACGGGTGTTTTCACACTTTTAAAACTCTCATTGAAGAGCATTGGAATCCGGAAAATGAATTTTTAATTCAATTGGGCGATCTAGTGCAAAAAGGTCCTCATTCTGCTCTTTGTATCGAATATGCTTGGCATCTTCAAAAAGAGTATCCATATCAGTGTTTTTTCTTGAAAGGAAATCATGAGCATTCACTAATAGAACGGTATAAAGAGAACCCTTTTCAACCTGAAGTCTCTTCTTTTAATACCGATTTGATCAACCAGGGACTTTCTTTATCCAAAACCTATAAGTGGCTAGAGCGGCTGCCATTGAAATGGGAGAATCCCAAGATTCTAATTACGCATGCTGGAATTTCAAAAACCATTCATGACCCGTACGATCTCACAAATTCTAAAGGAGTTCTTTTCAATCGATCTGGGTTAAAACCCTTAGACAAGGTGCAGGTAATTGGACATATTGTTTTAGAGGATGAAAAAGCACTGCTGAAGACATCTGAGAATGCCTGGTATATAGATACAGGTGCTTGGCTTGGAAAAAGATTGACTGGCTTGAAATTGAACAGTGCAGGAGAACGAATTGGCACTTTTTATAAGAAAACAGATCTTCGTGACGTAGAAGGATTGTAGCTACAATTCTATAGATTGGATACCCAATTATTTTATTGAATGTATTAGCCTGATGGAATTAATAGCCTTCATGGTCCTTGAAAAAATCGACTCTTATATTATCGGTGGTACTGGCATTTAATCTCGAAACGCAAGATGGTGTTGAACGTGGCTGCTTTTTTCGACTAGTAGTAAATAAAGACGTTTCAAACCTCCCTACAAGCTTAAAAAAGAGCAACTTATTTGGGCTTGGTCTTGACGTCCTTTTTCTCGTCTGTAAAAAACATTGTGTATAAGCTTGTAGCGGTCATAAATACCGCCAGTGGTAAAACAACAAAGGAAAGTTTATTGAACTCCCAAGCGATTTGAAATTCTCCATGAAGAATGTGTTGAATACCTCTAGTCATACCGCAGGCATAGCATTCAGTATTAGCTAAAAGAACAGATAAGCATATGGTCTGCCCTTCATCAAAATGATCTGCAGGCAAATACAAAAGGTATAAAAAACATATTCCAAGTAATGCGAAGATGAACAGCCCTACATTTCTTTTGCCAAAGGTTGAATAGAGTACTTCCATTATTTAGCTTTAATAAATACGAATTCAACAAATTCACCTTTTTTCAGTTTGGTTTCCAATGTTCTGCTCTTATCGCTATCCACTAGTTGAGCTTGAAAAGTATTGGGCGGCCTAGTACCCTCATTCTCCGCCACAATTCTAATCGTACAGCTGTCTCCTTCGAAGCGGAACAGATATGGCTTTTTGAAAGCAGTTGCTACCTCAGATTGATGTCGAAGCTCATCGTTGACATAGATCGAAAAGAGATCGTTGTCTTCCTCAAAGTTATCCCATATATTGATTCGGATCTCGCTAGAATACCATTGGAAAACTGCCTTTGATTCATTAATGAGAGGCGCTTTAATATCTATTTCTTTTATGATCTCCTCTCTGGAAATTGGAGTAAGGGAATCGCCATAATGCTGTTTAAGGGAATCCTTAATTCCAGAGAGCGCATCATTGTTGTCAACGAATTCTTTTAACATGTCGATGCTAACAAGGTAAATATCCCCTTTGGCGCAGATGCTGCTATCTGGATAAAATCCTGTAAAGCGGCCATTGAAAATGGTTTTATTAACACTTTTCTTCCAAGGTAATTTATCTACTCTGATATAGCAGAATTCATTCGGATTTGCATTTGAAGAAGTAGATAGATTACGGATTTCTCCAAAGGATAAATACTGTTTCTTAAAATCGAGTTTTCCGGAAATCTCTGACTTAGTGCGGTCTTCACTGAAAAAGTTTGTTTCAGACTGACCATGTAAAGATCCATCTTCCCTTACCTCAAACTTAAGTTTAAAGGGTACCAACTGATCGTTTTCAGTTTTTAACGTGCCAACTAATTCATAGCTCTTTACTTGTGCTGTCAGCTCAGTTAGGCAACAAACTATAACAAATGTGAAAATCAGGTAAAAAAACTTCATGGTTACAAAAATATATTAATTATACTTGTGTCATCTTTAACATAAAAACAAATAGAACATGAAAAGATTAACAAAATTATTTCTGGTGCTATGCATCATCGGCCTTGGAACTGCAGAGGCATCTTTCCCTGTAAAGAAAGGCAACAACACAGAAGCTGTAACTGAAGACTCAACGGCACCGAAAGTAGACGTTGAAGAAATGGATGCGTTTACAATTTCTGATCAAGAAGTATTAGACAGAGCAGAAGACATTATTGATTCAACTGAAAAAACAAGTAAATTTTCTGAAGAAGACTGGATACTTTTAGCACTTTGGTTTTTCCTAGGTGGATTTGCTGCACACCGCTGGTATGCAGGAAGACCTGTTGGATGGAACATCTTGTTTATACTTACACTTGGTGGATGCGGTATTTGGGCGCTTATTGACCTTGTGAAGATTCTTCAAAGAGACTTTATGTAAGTCTTATTTTTCGTCCAAAAGCCGTTCCAATTGGAACGGCTTTTTTTTTGTGCATATTCCATAAATCAATTATGTACTGCCCTTTCTTCAGCGAAAGACATTTACCAATCATTAAGGCGTGATTAGGTTGGAAGGTAAATTCTATTACTTCGAAAACATATTCATTCCTCCAAATCCGTCTGCCTTTGGATTCTGAATAATTACTTCGAAATGCCTCCCATATAAGCACCAAACAAATCTGAAAACTGCAATCCGTCCACCCGTTTATCTTGATTAATCTTAGCATACTCTGAGATTCCCAAAAGTGCCATTTCCATTATAAAGTAGGCGTCTTCCTTTTTCGTTTTCCTATAATGCGCGAACAGATGAATACGTGGTTTACGTGCAGCTACTTCCTTTGTGATTTCTTCATCTCCAAAGAGAAAAACCTAGGTCGATTATTCTATGTTTTATTGACCTACTTTAATTTGTGTCTTTTAATGAGTAAAAGAGAGTTAACCACTCTTTATATTGACAATTAGTGATTAACAACCCGATCTATAATTTAATGTTGTTTTATTAAAGATTATACTACATTTGTATCTCATAATAATTAGCGGTAGCCGAAAAGCGTTTAGAGTAGGTAAAAAATAAACTTTTCAATAATGAAGAAATTTTTCGCAGGAGCCATTGCTTTGTCACTGGCTTTCAATGCAAATGCACAAATTAGAGCAAGTGCAGGATTAATGACCGGTATGCCAATGAGCGATTGGGCTGATGATAATGGATTTGGTATTGGTGGAGGTGTTTCATGTGAAGATATGGTTACAGATAACATTGGCGTAGGATTAAGCGTTGGCTTTATATCCTTTTCTTCAAGTGTAGAAAGCCTTTTTGGATTACAGGAGATAGGACCTGTCACTATGATTCCCATTCAGGTTTTTGGTAATTATCACTTTACGCCAAGTGAAGAATTTGATTTCTACGTAGGTGTCGGATTTGGATATAACTCTATCAATCGATCTGAAATTACCAGATTCGGGATACGTGAAGATTTTTACGAAGGAGGCGCAACTGTTTCACCAAGAGTTGGAGTAACGTATATGCTGAGCGATGCACTTGGACTGGATCTAAATCTTGGCTATACTATACTTAGCGCTACATTCGAAGGTGCGGATGAGGCTAATGATTTTAGCTACATTCCACTTAATCTAGGAGTAGTTTACGTTATCGAGTAATACTCTTAAACCGCTTATTAAGAAGAGGTTTCGATAGTTATCGAAACGACTTTTTTATTGCATTTGTGTGTATCGGGAGTTGTGCTGAAAGTCGGAAATATTTGAATATTCAATGAAAATTTATCCTTTACGATCCGACTTTCATTTTTACTTAACGCTAAAAGAGCTAATACAATTTAAACACTCGCATCTATCCATTCTATAAAAGGAAGGTATCATTTTTATTTTCAATTCTTTGAAAGAAACTTTCCAGCTGGTCTTAGAATTACAAGTCGGTTGAACTAATTCGTAATTCCTCCCATATAAGCACCAAACAAATCTGAAAACTGCAATCCGTCCACCAGTTTATCTCGATTAATCTTAGCATATTCTGACATTCCCCAAAGTGCCATTTCCATTACAAAGTAGGCGTTTTCCTTTTTGGTTTTTCTGGAATTTGACACCAGTTGAATGAGTGGTTTACAAGCGGCTACTCGCTCTGTGAACTCTTCATCACTCATATCATAGAGTAAGTCGATTTTGTTTCCTTCCGAAAACCAATTCATGAGTCCTTGATATGGATTGTCTACAGTGGTGTTCTTTATTTTGTCAAGAGCAGGTAAATAATCGGTAATTTTTGTTTTTATAGCACTTCCGATAAGGTTCTCTGCTACCGTTGCGGCTCCCTCCTGCTCTCCTTCGTACACTAATTCAACTTTTCCAATAATGCTTGGAATAATTCCAATGAAATCTGTCAGTCTAATTTCTGTTTTCTCTTCATTGTTAAGAAGCATTCTTCTTTCAGCTGCGCTGTATAGGTTTTCCATAGCGCTCACGCTCAAACGCGCGCTAACACCACTTTTAGCATCTACCCATTCGCTTTTGCGCGCTTCAAAACTAATTTGTTCTAAAAGTTCAGCCGCTGCACTTGGTAAGAAGATAGAATTTCGTTGTGCCACTGAAATTCGTGCTTCCTGTTGGGTGATTTTTAGGGCTGTTACCAACTCCTCAGGATAATGTGTAATAATCTGACTTCCAATCCGGTCTTTTAAGGGAGTTACTATTGAACCTCTATTGGTGTAGTCTTCCGGATTTGCGGTAAAAATGAATTGAATGTCAACGGGAAGTCTAAGCTTAAACCCTCTTATTTGAATATCTCCTTCTTGTAAAATATTAAATAGGGCAACTTGTATTCTCGCCTGCAAATCGGGTAATTCATTGATAACAAAAAGCGAACGATTGGCTCGGGGAACCATTCCGAAGTGAATTACTCTTTCATCGGAATAACTCAACTTAAGATTCGCGGCCTTTATCGGATCTACATCTCCTATTAGATCTGCAACACTTACATCTGGAGTCGCAAGCTTCTCAAAATAGCGTTCAGAACGGTGAATCCATCCAATTTCAGCCTTATCCCCCTCTTCATTTACTATGCGGATTCCCTCAGAACTGATGGGATTTAAGGGATCTTCACATAAATCGGTTCCAAGCAAGTAGGGCGTATACTCATCTAGAAGTCCGATCATTAGTCGTGCTAAGCGAGTCTTTGCCTGTCCTCTTAAACCCAGTAGGTTTATGTTGTGTTTAGATAGAATGGCGCGTTCTAAATCGGGTATAACGCTGTTCTCATAACCATAAATCCCTTCAAAAACCCTCTTTTTCAACTTCATAGCCGAGATTAGATTTTCTCTAAGTTCCTCCTTTATGGATCTCGACTTATACTCTGTCTTTTTTAACTTGCCTAGAGTGTTTGGATACTTTGTCTGATCTAACATTACAATGTATTTTTTCTGTTCTTTTCGTAATCCTTTAACACCCATTCTCCCAGTCCCTTAAGTCCTGTATAAAAGGCCTTTCCCTTATTGGCCTCCGTGAAGCGTTCAACAAAGTCTTGAAGCCAATGATCGGTTGCTATCATAAATGTAATGACTGGAATTTTTGCTTTTCGAAGTGCGGCAGCCCGATTGATGCATTTTCCAACGATGTAATCGTCAAGACCTACGCTATTCATATAATAGGTTCCATCCGCCTCTTTTAAACAGCTCGGCTTGCCATCTGTAATCATAAATATCTTCCGATTTGGCGTGCGTTTCTTCCGAAGTATATCTGCTGCTAAATCCAAGCCCGCCACCGTATTGGTATGGAATGGGCCTACTTGCAAATAGGGTAATTCTTCTAAGCTTATTGGCCAAGCATCATTTCCAAAGGCAATGATGTCTAGAGAGTCTTTGGGATAGCGTGTTTTCACCAATTCAGCCAATGCCAGGGCGACTCTTTTAGCTGGAGTAATTCTATCTTCTCCATACAGAATCATGCTATGCGATAAATCTATCATAAGAACGGTAGCCATGCTTGCCCCTTGGTACTTTTCATGAACTAAGAGATCATTCTCCGTAATTTGAAGTTCTCCGAATCCGCTATTGATTTGGGCATTTCTAAGTGAATCTGTCATTGAAACACTATCCAATGGATCTCCAAATGAATAAGGCTTTAGTCCGTCTGAAATCTCTTCTCCACTGCCTGTATACTTGCTTCTGTGACTGCCTTCACCAGTCTTTTTTAGCTGACCAAAAATTTGCTCTAAGGCACTTTTACGAATGAATTGCTCCATTTTGGCAGTCATTATACTCGTTCCATCACCCGGGCCATTTCCGACGGATTCTTGTAAAAATCTTTTTTTAAACAGTTCCTCGATAAAATCATCTACTGAATAATCTGGTTTGGAAAGAGCGTACTCTTTATCCAATTCCTTTAACCAATCTATCGCTTCTTCTACATCCCCAGAGGTATGGAGCAGAAGGTCTTTGAAGAGCTTGAGAAGCTCTTCGAATGGACTCAACTCTTTTCCTGAATATTCCTGAAACCGCAATCCACTATGGGCTCTGCGCATAAATAGGTGCTTAAAAATCTAAATTAAGGGCGTGCAAAACAATAGTTGCACCAAGTAGTAAGTTAAGAAGAATAAGCGATAAACAGATTAAGAAAGCAATAAGTTTAAAACTCGGGCAAATGATGTGAATTATCTATCAATTCAAATGGATATGGTCTCCTTACCATTTCTAATGGAAATAAAAATTCTGCAGGATCGGCTGATGCAATTTGCAGTTCATACTTGATATCCACTAAATTCTTCTTGCCAGGAGGCGCTTCCTGCTTAATCTGAATTGGATTTTCTCTGAGATCGAACATTTGTTCTCTTTCGTATTGCCTTACTGTTTCTAGACTATAAGAATCTTCCAACAAGACTACGGTGGCCACTAAATCTAATTTAGGGTAGTAAAAGTGCCCTTATTTCCAATATCATATTGAATCCTACTGCCCAATCGTTCAGCCCAACGGACGGTATACGGTGCGCAAAGACCCCAAAGCGATTTGAGACCTATTTGATTTGCAATGGCTGTTGCTGCTCTGGTAGCAAAGAAGCTCCCAATTCCCAGACCCGCAACTTCTAAAGAATTCCACAAACCGCATAACTCACCCGTTCCTTCTGTCCTTAAGGAATGAACTCGGTCATAGATGCTCTTATCTAAATACCCTGTAGCCAATTCAATGGGAAGTGCATTAACGCCGTCGGAAGCATGAATTCGAGCACCACCGTAGACTTTGGATTTATCCTCCGACTCTACGTTTACAACAAATACAGCCGGATTTTGAGCCCAATCGTTGTTTGAGGAAGTAACTTTTTTCACACCATGTGCTTCTAATACTCGTCTATGTCCTAAAATAAAACGCTCACAAGCAGCAGGGTCATCAATGGCTCTAAATGCACGAATTGTAACCACGTCAAACGGATGATTTATCTAGCTCAACATAGTATCTACCGGATGGCATAGGAAGATTCAGTAAAATTCTTCTAGCCGCTTCAGCAGCATGTCCTCCTCCAGCCATTACATCTGCGGCTAATTGAGGCCATGTGACTAACTCAGAACCCAAAAGGGCATAGGATTCTTTTAAACGGTCCGAAAGATTCGGATAATCAACCAATTGCATTAGAATTTGCATTCGCTGCTCAGAACTTATGGTGCTTATATCTATGGACTCTATGTTTGGAACCAATCCATGAAATAAGGCTCTATCCTTTTCATTATCAAATCTCTCGACATCAAGCATCCCTCTGTCGCTCGTATCCATAATAACTGGAATGCCTTGTTTCTTCGCCCATTTGCGTGACTCTATTTTAACCTCCAGCGAATCGCTTTCTTCCATAAGAAGATCCAATCCATCTGTAAAGTTAGAGAGATTCTCTGCGGTGATGCCATCTGGAAATAATATCACTTCCATAAAAGGATCCATTTCAACAATGGCACGCGCCAATAAGGTAGTTTTGGGTAAGCCGATTTGATGCACACCAGCCCGAAGGCGATTCATATTACTTAAATCGAGTACATCGAAGTCGGCAATCTTAATTCTACCAAACGAGCCTTCCATCGCCATGGTTACACCAACCGTTTGACCCACAGATAAACCAATAATTCCTACCGTTTTAGTGAATAATTCATTCTGTTCACTCTCTTTTATCTTGTTCTTATTTCTCGAATATCGAACATGTCTAAACTCAGCTTTGGGAAGAATTCTCACCGCAGTATTTAACCAAGGATAAAAAATCCAGTTACCAATATTTGGAAGTCTATGTTCCGCCAAAAAATCATTCAGTTCCGATTGAAAGGCTGGAGACTGGGGAGGAAGACTGGGATTTAAAACTCGAAAGTATTCCGTCCACTGTAACAAAGTATTGTCTATACATTGTATTGATGCACCAAAATAATTGCGAACTGCAGACTCAGAAAGCATTGTGTCACAAGCAGCGATTTCGTGCTCAGAAAAAAGCACATTTTCCATATCCTATCCTTTACAAAGCCCAAATGTATGGTAACCCAGTAAAACTAACTATTACTTAAACATTAACTGCAACCCTGACTTCATTTATTTCTCTACTTTTGAAACCGAAACCCTTTTATTGTGGATGGTAAAGTAGATAAAATCAAAGTTTTATATGTAGACGACGAAGAAAACAATCTCGTTGCCTTTAAAGCTGCTTTTAGAAGAGAATTTGAAATATTTACCGCGATTGGTGGGAAGGAAGCCTTGGAAATTGTTTTGAAGGAAGTTCCCGAAGTAATCATAACCGACCAACGAATGCCGCATATGACTGGCATTGAATTCCTTCAGGAAGTTATAAAAGTAAACTCTACCTCCATGAGACTTCTTCTTACTGGATATGCTGATATTTCTGCTGTTATAGACACCATCAATAAAGGTCAGGTTTACCGGTACTTAACTAAGCCTTGGAACCCTGATGAAGTCCGCCAAGCGATTAAGGATTCTTTTGAAATCTATAGCCTGCGAAAGCAGAATTCCAAACTTTTAAAAGAACTTGAAATTGCAAATAACCAATTGGAGTTTTTATTAAGACAAAAATTGCTTTCCTAGCTTTTTAATAGGTTTGATATTGCTCAATCCAGTACTATCTTAGAGCTTAATGTCAAAGACCATTTCTGAAAAAGATAATAAGGCCATTTGTGAGAGGTATAGATCTATACTTCGCTCATTGCGAGATAGATCAACATCACAAGAGTTGGCAACCATACGCAGGGCGTTAGATCTAGCGCTCGATGCGCATTCCAACGTTCGCAGAAAATCGGGAGAACCATACATCCTCCACCCCATGGAAGTTGCCATGATTGTGGTGGATGAAATTGGTCTTGGAGCTACCTCTGTAGTCTCGGCTCTACTTCACGATGTTGTAGAAGACAGCGATTATCGTTTGGAAGATATTGATCGATTGTTTGGTGAAAAGATTGCCAGAATAATTGATGGTTTGACAAAAATTTCTGGGGTTTTTGATCAACACACTTCGGCTCAAGCCGAGAATTTCAGAAAAATGCTCCTCACCTTAGGCGATGACGTGCGTGTAATTCTAATAAAATTAGCAGACCGCCTTCATAATATGCGTACTATGGATAGTATGCCTGCCCATAAGCAAGTGAAAATTGCCTCGGAAACGCTCTATCTCTACGCTCCTCTTGCCCATCGATTAGGATTGTACAATATTAAGACTGAACTAGAAGATCTTTCATTAAAATACACTGAACCCGAGGTTTATAGGGATATTTCTATGCGGATGAAGGCTGCGCAAGCCGATGAATTACGTTATCTCAAAAAATTCAGCTCTCCAATTGATGCCGCTTTAAAAGATGAAGGAATCAAATTCACTATTAAAGAGAGGGCAAAAAGCATTTATAGCATCCGGAAAAAGATGATCAATCAGAGCGTTAGCTTCGATGAAATCTATGATAAATATGCCATTCGAATTATCCTTGATACTCCATTAGAGGGCGAAAAAGCTATTTGCTGGAGAGTCTTCTCTATTGTAACCGATTTCTATCATCCCAACCCTGATCGTATGCGCGATTGGATTTCAACGCCGAAGTCAACGGGTTATGAGTCTCTTCATACTACTGTAATGGGTCCTGATGGCAATTGGGTGGAAGTCCAAATTCGTTCGAAGCGGATGGATGAACAAGCTGAGAAAGGCTTAGCAAGTCATTGGAAATACAAAGGAGATGATGAAGTGGACAGTCGCTTTGAACAGTGGATTAACCGAGTTCGGGAGGCATTAGAGTCGAATAATTCCACAGCACTTGAATTCATAGATGACTTTCGCTTTAATCTTTTTAGCGATGAGATATTCGTGTTTACACCAAAGGGTGAACTCAAAACACTTCCCAAAGGAGCTTGTTGCATTGACTTTTCCTTCGAAATACATACCGATATAGGATTGCGAACTCTAGGTGCCAAGGTCAATGGCAAGATGGTTCAATTAAACTATAAACTTAAAAGCGGAGACCAAATTGAAATCATAACTTCTTCCAACCAAAAACCGAAGGAAGAATGGTTGAATTATGTTGTTACCTCCAAGGCTAGAACTAAAATAAAATCCTCCCTAAACGAGGAGCGCAAGCAGATTGCTGAATATGGAAAGGAGATTTTAACAAGAAAACTTAATTTCTTAAAAATAAAGCTGAACGATCAAGTTGAGACCCAATTACTCAATTTTTTAAAGTTAAGAGACAGTCAAGAATTATACTATCAAGCAGGCTTACAATTACTAGACAATCAATTGCTTAAATCTTTCGTAAAGGAAAGAAACGGAGGCTTTGTTGGATATATTCGAAATCGATTTAAAAAGCAAGGAGCTTCTCCTCAAATAATTTCAAACTCTCAAGACAAAACTCCAAGTAAATTGGTTTTTGGAACAGAAGAACAGGATTTGCCCTATAAGTTGAGCCCCTGCTGTAGTCCTATTGATGGAGATGATGTATTTGGATACATCACTATAAATGAGGGAATTAAGGTTCATCGAAAGGATTGTCCAAATGCTATTGCCTTGCAATCTCGCTATGGAAATCGAATTATTAAAGCCACTTGGATTTCTTCGGATGTAGTTGAATTTACAGCCAACCTGGTGATAAAAGGTATAGACACGGTTGGATTAGTAAATCGAATTACCCAGCTTATTTCTCATGATTTGGATGTCAATATTCGATCCATTAATATCAATGGCGACGCAGGAATATTTGAAGGTTCTATAGTAGTGGTTGTTCGAAATCGCGTTCATCTTCAAAACATCATCAATGAAATCAAAAAAATTGAAGGAATTAAAAGTGTTGAGCGCTATTTAAAGAATGCTTGAGTTCAATTGCCTTATTTTTACCCTTTGATTTCCACATAACCTTGGAAGAGCAACAACTCGAACACGTAAAAAAAGTGTTTACAGCATTTCTGGAAAAGAATGGCCAGCGAAAGACCTCAGAACGCTACGCCATCTTACGCGAAATTTATCAAAGTGATGAACACTTCGATATAGAATCGCTGTACATTACCATGAAGGATAAAAACTATCGCGTTAGCAGAGCCACTTTGTACAATACGATTGAACTTCTCTTGGCGAGCGACTTAGTACGAAAGCATCAATTTGGTCAAAACCAAGCGTTTTACGAGAAATCATACTACAACAAACAACACGATCACATTATTATAACTAATACAGGTGAAGTATTAGAATTTTGTGATCCGCGCATACAACAAATTAAAAATTCGGTAGAAGAGATCTTTGGAATAAAAGTTAAAGGCCATATTCTCTATATCTATGCTACCAATGAGGAGGCAGAAGATTCCTCCGAAATCAAAACTCTAAACACAGCAGATTCGTGAATAAGGCAACTAATGTTGACATCCTTCTAGGGCTTCAATGGGGAGACGAAGGGAAAGGAAAAATTGTAGATGTATTAACAAAGGGCTATTCGATAATTGCCCGTTTTCAAGGAGGACCTAATGCAGGCCATACACTTGAATTTGAGGGTAGAAAACATGTCTTGCACACCATACCTTCAGGTATCTTTCATCCAGATGCAATTAATATTGTAGGCAATGGGGTGGTGATTGATCCTATCATTTTTCAGCGCGAATTAGACAGTTTAAAGAATACCGATCCAGACGCATCGAAGCGTATTTTAATATCCAGAAAGGCACATTTAATTCTTCCAACTCATCGCCTGCTTGATGCAGCCTCTGAGCATGCGAAAGGCAAGGATAAAATCGGATCTACCCTAAAGGGAATTGGACCGACTTATATGGACAAAACGGGGCGAAATGGTCTGAGAGTGGGAGATTTAGAATTAAGTGACTTTCAAGAACGTTACCAAGTTCTAAGAGATAAGCACTTGAAGTTGCTCGGCGATTACACCTTCCCTTTTTCTTTGGAGGAAGAAGAGGAAAAATGGATGAAATGTGCCGAAGCATTGAAAGAAATGCAGCTTATTGATAGCGAACATTATGTACATCAAAAATTAAAAGAGGGTTCTGCCATTCTAGCAGAAGGCGCTCAGGGATCTTTACTGGATATCGATTTTGGAACCTACCCATTTGTCACTAGCTCCACTACTACGGCTGCAGGTGCTTGCACAGGACTGGGTATCGCGCCCAACCGAATTGGGAGAGTGCTTGGTATTTTTAAAGCCTACTGTACTCGAGTAGGAAGCGGACCCTTTCCCACGGAGTTATTGGATGATGTTGGAGAAGAAATTAGGAAAGAAGGCCGGGAGTTTGGTTCTACCACAGGTAGACCTCGTCGTTGCGGCTGGTTAGACCTTCCTGCCCTTCGTTATGCCATAGAGGTAAATGGGGTTACTGAACTCATTATGATGAAGTCAGACGTTTTGAGCATTCTTGACAGCATTGGCATTTGTACTGCCTATAAATATCAAGGTGTTGAAGTTAGCCATTTACCATATCGAATTGATCCAGAATTAGTTGAGCCTATTTACACTTTCCTTCCAGGTTGGAAAGAAGATTTAACTAAAATCACTGAATACAACCAATTTCCAGAAACCTTTAAGAATTATATCGATTATATCGAAAAGGCCACCGGGGTTAAAATCTCCATAGTATCTGTTGGACCTGACCGAAAACAGACGATTCACCTATAATGAATCAAAGCTTGCTATGTAGGAATATTGTATTTGGAATCATTGCATTTTTTCTCTCGGCATACACTCTTGAGGCGCAGCAGACAAAGAGTAAAATTGAAATTAAACAGGCCGATAAGGCATTCTACAAAAAAGGCTTAGAGCGAAAAAACAGACTAAAAGGCAATGTAGTTTTCTTCCATGAAGGAGCTACAATGTATTGTGATTCCGCATGGCTTTATGCCGATAAAAACTTCTTGAAGGCCTTTTCCAAAGTCCATATAATTCAAGACGATACACTTCATCTATACGGCGATTATCTAGAATACAACGGAGACACACGTATTGCGGAAGTTATGGGTAAGGTAAGTCTCCGAGACCCCAGCATGCTTTTGACTACAGACAAAATGATCTTTAATCGAAACAATAACACGGCTCTCTATACTACTGGCGGAAATATTGTAAACGGCGAAAACACCCTTACGAGCTTAATCGGGATCTATTACGCTGATTCAAAAATGTTTCTTTTTAATAAGGATGTAGTACTTGAGAATCCTAGATATGATATGTTCTCAGATACCTTGCGTTACTATACTTCTACTAAGATTGCTCGATTTGAGGGCCCATCAACGGTTGTCTCTGATTCTAGTACAATCTACTGTGAAAATGGAATGTATGATACGAGCTCAGACATTGCTCAGTTTAAAGAGAATGCTGAGTTGTGGAACAAGTCGCGTCGCTTAAGTGGAGATAGCATGTACTATGAAAGAAAACGTGGATTTGGGCAGGTTTTTGGGAGGATTTCCATCCTCGACACTGCAGATAAATCTCTGATTCGAGGTAACTATGGAGAGTATTTCGAGTATCCAGAGCAAGCCACTGTTAAGGGAGAGCCGCTCTATTCTTTTTTTCAAGAAGAAGATACATTGCATGTGCATGGGGATGCCCTTTATTTTAATACAGATACATCTGGAAATCAATTGCTTAAAATTTACAATGAGGTTAGAATTTATCGTTCAGATATACAAGGAGTCTGCGACTCTCTTACCTACTCCTCTATCGACAGTACTTTTCGCCTATTCAACGAACCGGCCCTTTGGTCTAAGAAGAATCAGCTTACGGGAGATACCATTTTGATTGAAATGAGACAAAATGCGTTAGATACAATAAAGATGATTGGCAACGCCTTTATTATTTCTCAAGACACTCTAGATCAATACAATCAGAGCCGTGGAAAAGTAATGAAGGGAAAGTTTGCGAATAATGAGTTGAAAAATATGCACAGTTATGGAAATGGACAAACCGCCTATTACGCTCGAGAAGAAGATGGCTCTGAAGTAGGTCTCAGCAGAACAGACTGCTCAAATATCTTAATCCGATTCAAAGACAACGAAGTAAAAAAAATTGCATTTCTAGTAAAGCCCGATTCAAAGCTTTACCCTCCCGATAAAATCCCAAAAGAAGAAACTACATTAAAGGGTTTTCAAAAGAGGTATCACCAAAGACCTGAAAACCGTAAGAGCTTGTTTGAAAAAACTCCTCCCATTTAACTTCAACAAAAACCATCCTTAGATTCTTTTCTATAAAATGCGTTAAAGCTTAGCCATCCATGTTTTATAAATACTTAAAATACACCCTGTTACTCCTTGCTTATTCCCAATTAGGCTTGAGTCAACGCAATTACTTTTCTGTGGAATCTATGGATGACCTCAAGACTCTCCAATCCCTTTCTGCAGAATCTAAAAAAGGAATGATGCTATTCATTTGCACATCCTCTCTTAATGAATGTAAGCGTTTTTCAAACCAATTGTCCAATCGAGAAATGGTATCCTATCTATCGAACTATTTTCTATTGGCAGAAGTAGAAGGAAATTCTGGAATAGGACGATATCTTATTGACCAATATCAAATAGTAATCTACCCTAGCCTTCTTTGGTTTGCTCCCAATACCTATGCAATGCAACTCAATGAAGGTTTACTTAGTGACGAACAGATTAAGTTAAAAGCCCTTTCGGCGGCTACTCGAATTACAAGCTTTGATCAATTTCAAGAGTCGTTCTCTTATAAGCAACTATCGACAAATGGTAAAAAAGCTTACTTAGAAATAGTTGAATTAAATAGAATGGATTCTCTACGCCAAGAGCTAGGCGAATCTTTGCTTTATGATTTATTTCCAAATTTAAGTAGCGACACAAGCTCTTTTGATGTCTTCTTCAATTACGGACTAAACCTAGAACTTCCCTTCATTCCTTATATTCTTAATAATCCTTCTCATTTTAAGAATCAAAATCCAAAATTCCCTATAAACCTTGCCATAGAAGAAGCTTATGCTCAAAATCTTCAAGAGGCCATATTGAGTAGAGATACAGCTCTCTTAGAATACATAGAAAATCATTTATGTACTTTCCAGAATCCAGGCCTTGAGCTGCCTTCAGCGAATAAAACTCGGCTGCTATTTCAAATGGAGAATCAAGAGTGGATAAGGGCAAGAAAGAGTTTATTCCATTGGCATGATGCGCTGGATTCAAACGAAAAACAAACAGTGGTTTTCGTTGATTTGGAAATTTGGAAAACCAATTACGGCAAGGATACTTCAGCGATAAAAGTATTTTACGACTTTCTATCTACAGACGTTCATCCTGACAAAAAAAATGAATTCAAGAAACAATTCCTTTTGGCAGAATACTCACTGATTCTTGACGAAGTCACTGAATGTAAAGATCATATCGAACTTGCTGAAACAATGGCAATTACTTTAGAAGACAGAGTTAAGATTCAGGCGATTAAGCGTAGGTTGATTTCGAAAATCAAAGGGAAGTCAGAGACGGATGCTTTTTTTACGGACTAAGTTTGATATTGCATTCTTAAGCATTCCCCATCCATAGCCAAAAAACATGGTGTAGGTTGTAACAATGCTTAAACCACTTACTTTAAAGCTTCTAGTGTTCCACATTGCGAAAATGAAAACACACAAAGTATATATTAGTAGAAGTTTAAACATAAGCGGAAACCAAGGAAAGATTGCAATGCTCAACAGGGAACCCACCGAAAAAAACAGCGGAAATATATGAGTGGCTTTCAACTGCCCTTTGTGCCTTTTCGCCAAGTCGATCCGCGCAGCACCGAACCGAAAAACTTGCTTGAAATACTTCTTCAATGAAGTCCTTCTTTTGTGATAGACAAAAGCATTTGGGATGAGTTCTGAACTAAATCCTGCCGCTTGAAGCCGAATACTGAGATCTACATCCTCCCCACATTTTAAGGATTCATCATAACCTCCTACTTGTTCAAAGGCGGCTTTCCGAATTCCCATATTAAATCCTCTCGGATGATAGCTTGTTACGGTTTTCTTTCCTCCTCGAATACCACCCGTAGTAATAAAACTGGTCATTGAAAATGAAATGGCCTTCTGAAGAACAGTGAAATCAGGGGCAGCCGCATCGGGTCCACCAAATAAATCTAAAGGTCTATTCTCTAAGAATGAATCTATTTCATTGAGATAATTGGAGGGAATGATACAATCGGAGTCTAAAAATATAAGATACTCACCTTCAGCTATTTCTGCTGCTCGATTTCGAGCGTCACTTACGGGTAAATAGGCTTCGTAAATCCACTTAAGCTTATACTTATCATTGTTTTGGTAGACCTCCCTCAGATTTTTTAGTCCATCCTTTGGCGACCCATCTCCAATAATGAGTTCAAAAGAAGAATGATTTAAATGAAGTAGACTTTGTAGAAATTCTTCAACCTCTTCCGGTCTGTCAAAAACGGGAGAAATTAAACTGAATCTCAATGAATCAGGCATCCAGATTGAGCTTTTCTGAAACAGTATACAATTCTTTCTTTGACGAAGTCCGGACGATTAACTCAGCCAAAAAGCCTGTTACAAAGAGAGTTGTACCAATCATCATGCAGCTCAAAGAAATGTAAAACCATGGATTATTGGTTATAAGAATGGTGCTCATTCCTGCCTTTAATCGATATAATTTAAGAATACCAATACTGAGAGCAGAAAAGAAACCTATTATAAAAACCAAACTACCGTATAGGCCAAAAAAATGCATAGGTCTTTTCGAAAATCGAGAGACGAAACTCAAGGTAATTAGATCAAGATAACCATTTACAAATCTTTCCCAACCAAACTTAGTTGTGCCAAATTTTCTTTTCCTGTGTTGAACTTCTTTTTCCGTAATCTTTCGGAAACCGGCATTTTTTGCAAGAATGGGAATATATCTGTGCATCTCTCCATGCACCTCAATATTGTGAACTACCTCATTTGCATAAGCTTTCAATCCACAATTAAAATCATGCAAATAGATACCAGAAACCTTTCTCGCCGCCCAATTAAAGAGTTTGGTAGGTACTGTTTTCGTAATGGGGTCGTAGCGCTTTTTCTTCCAGCCAGAAACAAGATCGTGGCCTTCTTCAGTAATCAGTGCCATTAGAGCTGGAATTTCATCAGGACTATCCTGAAGATCCGCATCCATAGTGATGACTACCTTTCCGGTCGTCTCTTTGAATCCGACATTAAGGGCTGCCGATTTACCATGGTTTCTTCGAAAGCGAATACCCTTGGTGTTAGGATCTTTTTGGCTCAACTCAGCAATCACTTTCCATGAAGAGTCCGTAGAACCATCATCAATAAATATAATTTCTCTCGAAATTTTATTTTCTGCCGTTACACGGTCAATCCAAGCATGCAACTCAGTAAGCGATTCCTCTTCATTGTAAAGAGGAATTACAACGGATAAATCCAAAGTGAGTTTTCTTATTCGTTAAAAAAAGTAGGTTTACGCTTCGTAGCGGCGGCTACAATTAGCCCAACTATTGCATAAAAGATCAAACCTTTCGGTAACCCTAGCAGCTGATTCTTTATAGAAAACTGGCTTTCGGTCAACATTTGATCTACTGCTTCATCTATACTCGCTTGGGGCGCACCAAATTTCTCCATCATACCAACAGATAAATCAATGATTGCCTCTTCCACCTCTGTTGCAAATGCTGGATCAATTACATGAAAAAGCAAAATATTAAAGGCCACTCCAACTACCATTGAAACCAAAGCTGCAAAAATAAAAGTTGAAAAGGCAGTTTTGAATGAAAATCCATTATCGGCAGTTGTTTGCTTTCTTGCCTGAATCACTCCAGCAACCAATATCCCTATGGTTACAATCCAAACAAGGACACCCAACCACCATTGAGTATACATTTGAACACCAATGAGGTATCCTAATATGCCATATAGAAGAGTGAAAGCACTTGCGTAAGCGCCAAATCTCAATCCGAATTTACTAGCCAATCCTTGTTCCATAATCGTTGGTAATTTTTTTAGATATAATGCCGAAAGATAGTACAACTTAGCTCAATGAAAAAAGTATCTTTGCGCTCGGGTAGGTGACATACAACCAGCTCCTAGTGAATCCCCCAGGTCAGGAATGAAGCAAGGGTAGCTGGTCGTAGCGGTGTGATATGCTCATCTGCCCTTTTTTCTTTTCATGGAGCCCTTCGCTTTTCCAACTTACAAGTTTCTATCAACTTTACGGCCTTCCTTTTCTTCCTGAATTACTCTTTTATCAAGTACCATAGGCTTTTATTAGGTCTAAATTTTAATGTTTTGTTAAGCGATTAATACAATGTTATTATTTACAATACCTTTCGAATCGACTTTTATTCAAACCTATGGAACTTAAAATAGAAAACCTCGAGAAGAAATATCCGAATGGAGTTCATGCCTTAAAACAGGTTAATCTGAATATTAAACCCGGTATGTTTGGACTCCTTGGTCCAAACGGCGCAGGAAAATCTTCTCTGATGAGAACCTTAGCCAGCTTGCAGGAGGCCGATTCTGGCACAGCCTTTTTAGGAGATATTGATATTCTAAAAGACAAGCACAGTTTAAGAGAAAATCTTGGATACTTACCACAAGAATTTGGTGTATATCCCAGGGTTTCAGCTGAAGAGTTGCTTGATCATCTTTGTATGTTGAAGGGCATTAAGAATAAATCGGAACGCAAAGAACTACTCGATTTTCTCCTTCAAAAAGTAAATTTATTTGAGCACCGCAAAAAGAGTGTTGCTAGTTTTTCAGGTGGAATGCGCCAACGTTTTGGAATTGCCCAATGCCTCATTGGAAATCCTAAATTGGTAATTGTAGATGAACCAACAGCTGGTTTGGATCCGGGTGAAAGGAATCGTTTCTACAATATTTTAAGTGAAATTGGAGAAGAGGTTATTGTTATCCTTTCAACGCATATTGTGCAAGATGTTAGGGAACTTTGCAGCCATATGGCCATTATGAATAAAGGCGAAGTATTATTCAATGGCACAACCGATGAGGCTATAGATCTTGTGAGATCTAAGGTTTGGGAAAAACAAATATCTAAGTCTGAATTAGCAGAATACCAAGAAAAATACAAGATAATATCAAACAAAAGGGTAGCTGGACTCCCTATGATTAACGTTTTCTCGGAAGACAACCCATTGAATGGATTCGTTAAATCAGATGAAAATCTTGAAAGCGTATTCTTTGCTAAGTTGAACGGATTAATTTAAAGCCTGAAATACATGTTTACTTTCTTTAAATATGAATTTAGGGCTTGGATGAGAAGTCCCCTGCCCTATATTCTCTTAGGTATAATTGCGCTTCTTGTTGTAGGTACAACCTCTTCTGAAAATATAAGTATAGGCGGAGGTGTTGGTAGCGTAAATAAAAATGCCCCCTCTGTAATTCAATCTCTTTACGGTGCAATGTCTGTGTTGGGATTGCTGATTGCTACTGCTTTTATGAATGGTACAGCCATGCGCGATTTTGACAATAAAATGGATGGCCTAATATTTACCAAACCCATAAATAAAGCTTCTTATTTTTTCGGGAAGTTTTTAGGTGCTTATACGGCCTCTATGATACCCCTTTTGGGCGTGAGCATTGGAGCCATCGCGGGTCCAATGATGCCTTGGGCAACTTCTGAACGCTACAGTGAAATCATTCTTTCTGGTCATCTTTCAGGACTTCTTGGCTTTGCCTTACCAAATATGCTTTTAGGCGGGGTGCTGCTCTATTCTCTTTCAATGATTTTCAGATCTGCCATTGTTTCTTGGATTGGAGCAATGCTATTGCTAGTGTTTCTGTCTATTGCTGGAGGACTATCTGCCGATATTGACAATCAGTTTTGGGCAAGTATGGTGGATCCTTTTGGAGAAAATGCATCCAGCATTGTAGGCAAGTATAGAACGGTTGAAGAGAACAATCTTGGCCCCATTCCGATAAGTGGATACCTGCTTACGAATCGCTTGGTTTGGTCGGGTGTAGCGCTCCTTATCTTGGGACTCACCTACACTCGATTTAGTTTTACCCTCCGATCTTCCAAAAAATTAAAGAAAAAAGGTGCAAATCCAGTACAAGAACAGAATACTTCAACGGTTCCTCAATTAAAAGAACCCAGCTATTCCATTCTCCCAGGAAACAACTCATTTGCTAGCTTCATCTCTATCTTTTCATTTGAACTGAAGTCTATTATTCGCAATCCTACCTTCCTAATTCTTATTGCTATTGGTACTATAAACCTATTGGTTGGCTTGTACTTTTTCTCAGAAGGTTATGGGGTTGAAACCTATCCTGTTACGTATAGTGTTATAGATCAGATACAAGGAAGTTTTTATTTATTTCTAATTGCCATTATTATTTTTTACTCAGGTGTTCTGGTTTTTAGAGACCGAGATGTTCATATCAATGAAATTAAAGACGCTACTCCTTATTCTTCTGGATTGTATCTCACGGCAAAAGTGACTGCTCTCATAAGTGCGGTGGCTCTTGTTTTAGCCTCTACTGTTGTAGTTGGAATTTGCACTCAACTGCTAAATGGATTTTATGATATCAAGCCCGAGGTCTACTTTATGTCGGTGATGGTTTTAGACCTCTTTAATTTCATCCATTTAGCCATTCTTGCTATTTTCTTTCATTACATACTAAATAACAAGTACTTAGCATACTTTGTCTTTGTTCTATTCATTATCTTAAACTCCTTCATTTGGGGTGTTTTGGAGATCAATAGCAATATGCTGCAGTTCGGTGGAAATCCTTCGTTTACCTACAGTGATATGAACGGCTATGGTCCGTTTTTAACTGGAAACTTCTGGTTTAACTTATACTGGACATTGTTCTGCGTTATACTACTGTATTTCGCGTATGGGTTCTATTTGCGGGGCAGAGAGAAAGGCAAAAAACGTTGGAACGATTTCTCTCGACGTTTAAAATCAGTTCGAACTTCATATGGATTGATCGTGTTGCTCTTTCTTTTAACGGCTGGCTTTGTATTTTATAACACCCAGATAATTAATGATTATGACACACAGAAGGTAAGTGAGCAAAAGCAACTAGACTATGAACTAACCTACAAGAAATACGAAGGTATTCCCACCATTTCATACTATAATCTAGAGTATGATTTGAATTTGTTTCCACACAAAAGAAATCTCGACGCACATATTCTCTGTTACGGATACAACCGAAGTGGTGAGACCATTTCTGAATTGCATTTTACAGACGGTGGATTCTCAGACAGCTTGGTCATTGTAGTAGAAAATGGTGAGCAAACCTTAAGAGATAGACGATTGGGTTACCGTATATTCAAATTGGATCCTCCTTTGCAAAATGGCGATTCAATTTTAATTACGGTTGATAATAAGGTCATTAACCGTGGCTTTGAAAACGAAGTTAGTATCACTTCTGTAACTCAAAACGGAAGCTTCTTTAACAATTCTGATCTACTTCCAAGTCTAGGCTATCAATCCGGCTACGAGATTTCCGATAAGAATAAAAGGAAGAAAAAAGAGCTTCCTGCTAAAAATCGATTGCCCGTATTAGATCCTAGTGATTCTCTAACCCGAATGTCAAATTATATCGATGCAGATTGGGTTACCATGAAGGCAAGGATTAGTACTGAACTTGATCAAATTGCCATAGCACCTGGAAGCCTAAAGAAAGAATATACGGAAGGCGAAAGAAGGTGTTTTGAATATGAGCTGGATCATAAAGCCTTGAATTTCTTCTCCTTTATGTCGGCTCGATATGAAGTCGCTCGTGAAAAATGGAATGGAATAGACTTAGAGGTTTATTATATCCCAGAACACAGTTACAATGTGGAGAACATGAAAACCAGCCTAAAAAAGTCGCTCGCCTATTATACTAGAGAGTTTGGGCCCTATTTTCAAAAACAAGCTCGAATCATTGAATTCCCACGCTATTCAAGCTTCGCACAAGCATTTGCAGGAACCATGCCCTACAGTGAAGGAATAGGTTTCATTTACGATCTCCGCGAAGTGGAAGAGGATAAAATTGATATGGCTTTCTATGTAGTAGCTCATGAAATGGGACATCAATGGTGGGCGCATCAATTGGTTGGTTCTGCTATGCAAGGCTCTGAAATGATGAGCGAAAGCTTTTCTCAGTACAGTGCTTTGATGGTTATGGAAGAAGAGTACGGCAGAGATAAGATGAAGAAGTTCTTGAAATATGAAGCCGATAGATACTTGAGAGGAAGAAGTTCAGAAAGAGAGGCTGAACGTCCTCTTATGAGGGTAGAACGCCAAGGATATATTCACTATCCCAAAGGCAGTCTGGTGATGTATTACCTCAAAGAAATGATTGGAGAAGAAAAGGTAAACGAAGCTTTAAAAAGTTTGATAAATACCTTCGCTTATCAAGAGCCTCCTTATGCCACTTCCCAAGATGCTGTAGATGCCTTTCGCAAAGTAACTCCTGACAGTCTTCAATATATTATCACGGACTTATTTGAAGACATTACCCTTTTCTCAAATAGAGTTGATTCGGTTTATACAAAATCGAAGGGAGATGAATATGAAGTTCTCTTTACTACATTGAGTGAAAAAGTAAAGGCCGATTCACTTGGTGGAGAAACCGTTGTAGATATCTCCGATTATATAGACATTGCCGTTTTTGGAGTGGCAGATGGAGATGGTTTAGGAAAGCCTTTAGTGTACAAAAGAGTTAAAATCGATAAAAACGAAAACACTTATCGCTTTACTGTGGCTGAAAAACCCGGATCGGTAGGCATAGATCCGTACAATTATCTTATCGATCGCACTCCGGATGACAATATCAAATCTGTTACTGCCATAGATTAGATTAAGCCCTATTGCGCCGGAGCCTTGTGGTGATGCAAATCACAATTGAATTGACGGACATATCGCAACTTTGCACAGAATTAGAAAATAAAACAACATGATTGTAGAACAAATTTATACTGGTTGCCTTGCTCAAGGGGCCTATTATATAGAATCGAAAGGAGAAGCCCTGATTATCGATCCAATGCGTGAAACAGCCGATTATATCCGTAAGGCGGAAAAGAATCATGCTAAGATCAAATACGTATTAGAAACTCATTTTCATGCCGACTTTGTTTCTGGGCATGTAGACTTAGCGGCAAAAACAGGTGCTCAGATAGTCTTTGGACCCAATGCAGCACCTAGCTTCACTGCCCATATTGCGAGTGATGGAGAAGAGCTTTCTTTGGGTGACGTCCGTATAAAGGTTCTGCATACTCCAGGGCATACTATGGAGTCTACTACCTTTCTACTATTTGACGAAAATGGGAAGGAATATGCCATTTTCACTGGAGATACTCTTTTCATTGGCGATGTTGGAAGACCCGATCTAGCTGTAAAATCGGATTTAACGCAAGAAGATTTAGCTTCTCATCTATTTGATAGTCTAAGAAATAAAATTATGACTCTCCCTGATTATGTATTGGTTTATCCCGCTCATGGTGCTGGTTCTGCTTGTGGTAAAAACATGAGTAAAGAAACTTGGGATACGCTTGGAAATCAGAAGAAATCCAATTACGCCCTTCGCTCTGATATGTCTCGTGAAGAGTTCATAAAGGAAGTAACTGACGGGCTCCTTCCACCTCCGTTTTACTTTCCTCTAAATGTGGGAATGAATAAAACGGGCTACGACTCTTTCGACACGGTAATGAAAAGAGGTCTTATTGGCTTAAACCCTGCCGAATTTGAAGCGGCAGCCAATGCCACTTCCGCCCTTATACTAGACACTCGCAATCATGCTGATTTCGTAAAAGGCTTCATTCCTAATTCAATTTTCATTGGTATTGATGGTGGATTTGCTCCTTGGGTTGGAACTTTAATCCCAGACATCAAGCAAGAGATTCTCATTGTAGCCGATGAAGGAAGAGAGGAAGAAGTAATCACCCGCTTGTCTAGAGTAGGTTACGATCATACCATTGGATATCTTAAAGGTGGCCTCGAAAGCTGGAAGAATGCTGGTGGAGAAGTCGATAGCATTGAAAGTATCTCCGCAGAGGGCTTTGAAGAGTTAACAAAAAAAGGCGATTTGCAGGTGGTTGATGTTCGTAAGAAATCAGAATACGCCAATGGTCATTTGAAGAATGCTCTCTTGTTACCCTTAGACAATATCAATCAAGAAATGGCTTCTTTTCCGATGGGAGAGGGTAAAAAGTTCATCCATTGTGCAGGAGGATATCGTTCTGTAATAGCCAGCAGTATTTTAAAAGCAAGAGGTTTCTCTGGCCTTGTGAATATAGAGGGTGGATTTGCTGAAATTAAAAAGACTGGATTAGATATAGAGGTTTCAAAAGAAGCTACGAGTTGTTCTAATTCATAAAACCTTTTTATGACTAAGACGCGAGCTCAGTTAAGTGAGTTCGCGTTTTTTTATTTCAGTGCTTAAACAGTTCTAATTCAGAACTACTTCTACCGATCTTACGAACTTCATTGATAATATGGCTTTTCTCTTCTTCAGTTAAATGCCAACTCAATGATACTTCATCTGCATTGGTAAGCAAATAATACTCTTTAAATACAGGTTCTATACTAAAGCACTGATTCACGCGATTTTTCAATTCAGCCTTATTAAAGGTTTGAAGATTTGAAAAAGATTTTACCACGCCATTCACGGGTCTTAGCCATTGTCCAAAAACACCGGCATCATTTGGCTCCACCACTACCCCTTCTGGGCGATCCCCTCGAAAGCGCAAAACCAATACTGAAGAACAGTTTTCCTCAATCCAAGGAGAAAGCTTATCCAAAAATCGAATAGAAAATTCAAATCCATCATTGTCGCGCACTCCAGCGTCTATAATATCTAATTCTGGATGAGAAGGCAATTGAACCAAGGGCGTTATATAAGGGAAGGTTGCACTCATCCGAAGGGCCGTTACCAAAGGCAAATCACTTGCTCCATGATTCTCGAACAACCTACCAAATTCCACTCCATCTATTTCCTCCAACTTTTGGGGATATTTAAGCGAACTGCCTAAAAAAGAGATAGGACTTGCACACATCATCAACCTTCTGCCATCATTAACTAGAGTTGGAGACAATAAAGTAACGGGCAATTCGGCATTCTTTTCCCCTTCACTACGCTCGAACAAATTCCCTTTTAAAATTCCATCTGTATTCGCAAGAAGCTTTTGATCAAAAGAATAACCTCTATCCATTCTGTATTTTCTTCCGCCTACTTCTACCCTCTTCCATCGAATAAATACATCAGAAAGGGCAAATTGTACCATGGTAGGGTTTAGCAAATCCTTGGCGATATTCGCGCGGCCCGTTTCTAAACGCTGATTTCGTTCTGAATCTTCCTCCCACCTATTTCCAAATACTTTTTGATAATAAGTCGCTCCCAACATCCCTCCACTTGCTCCGCTAACTAGAAAACAATGTCTTGAGAATGAACCGTTTGAAAGACTGTCTAATTGTTTACACAACTCATAGGTAAAAACGGCACTTCTCAATCCTCCACCACTTGCATTCAACAAGATCAATGTAGGTCGAGCTTCGCCCGTTCTTTGCTTCCATTTTGTTAAAATAGCTTCCATTTGAGCTATGTCACTATTAATAAGCTCTTCTGAGTTTAACGAAAGAATTTGATTTTCAGAATATTCTACTGGATCTTTAGTATAATCCATCCCAAAGGCTGGATGAAAAGCCTTCAAAAAATGCAATTGATTAATTATGGTAAAGGCTACAATCAAAAAAACCAAACTCCATGATTTAAACCATGTATACAAAAGACTGTACAGAAGCAAACCCAAGGATAAAAGCAAAAAGGCCGAAGCCGCTGCAGGTAAAACCAAAACACTTTGAGTTGAAGAGAAATAACCCAAAAACAGTATGAGAATAATTAACCCTATAAGAAATAAAACTGCACTAAAGTGATGTCTATGAATGGTTTGAAGTAAAAGATCATTGGCGTAATGGCGCGCGCTTCTAGCCAATCGAATCTTGACTGGACTTTTTAAGTAAGCATATACACTTTCATGATTTAAATCGGATAAATATTTCTCATCGAATTTTCCGATTAACGACGCCAGTGTCTTGCGCTTCTTTTGCGGCACTACAGGCGGGGCAATGGATTTGAGGGTAGAGAAGAAATAGGAAAAGATTAAGGCTATTATAAGTATGGCTCCCAATAAAAGCATAAAAATGTCCGAGAATATTTGATAGACTGAATATCCGTCTGAGTATAGAAAATGGGCAATGTTAATCACATAGGTCGAGTAAAAAACAATGGGAAGTAATGAATTATTAATGGCAAAACGATAGAAAGGACGGTGCAAGGTGGCTAAAAAGGGAAAGCGAAGACTATGAAAAATGTAGGTTGAAATATGAAAGGCCATTACGAATAGGCCAGAGAATACTCCCAGAAGAAAAAACGAAAAAGACCATACCTTTTCGAGATATTCAGGTGCCAAAAAAAGATAATGAACCCCATATCGGGTGAAGGCGTTTCCAGTTACAATGGCAATAAGAATACCCCAAATTGCAACCAAAGGAATATTCCTTCTCAACATTATTGTGAGAAGAGAAAATGGAAAAAACTTAGAAAATAGCAGCTTAAGTCTACTCATTCTATCAAATGTACTGTTTGGCTAGCCATTAAATTATTCGACTTAAAGTTTTAAATAACTTTTTTTTCTCCTATGTGGAATAAATCTTGGTAGCATCCAGAAAACTACTTCTAGCTATGAACAGAAAAGATTTTCTCAGAACCAGTGTATTTAGCGCCTTTGCACTTTCAACTTTTGGATTTATTGTAAAAAAAGAAGAAAATTTCAGCGGAGATTGTGAGACTACCAATGATATTCTAGGCCCGTTTTACCGAGACAATGCTCCAGTTCGAAACAATCTGATAAACAAAGACATGGAAGGGCAAGAAGTACTAATAAAGGGAATTGTGTACGGATCCGATTGCAGTACTCCCTTAAAAGATGCAAAAGTTGAGATTTGGCATTGTAGCAATAAAGGCGAATACGATAATACTTCTGATAAATATCAACATAGAGCCCAATGGTATACAGATGAAAATGGGTTCTACTCTTTTAAGACATTACTTCCAGGTAAATATTTAAATGGAAACCAATTTAGACCTGCGCATATTCACTTTAGGGTGAGCGCAAAAAATCAAGACGAGCTTATTTCTCAACTGTACTTTAAGGGAGACCCACATATTACTTCTGATCCTTGGGCAAAAAAGAAGTCAGCTGAGAATCGGATTCTTCCCATTGTGCTAGAAGATTCCATGGGCAATTTGGTCGTTAACTTTAACATTTATCTTAGTTAGGCCTGAGAACCCTCCGCAAATAATCGAAGTTACTAGAAGCTATCAAAATTTATAATTAATTTATTTTCAATTAATTAATCGATAGATATCAATTAAAAATCCCTTTTCACGCTTAAGCGTGAGACTCATTTAAACGGAGAAACTCAACTTTATCCTGTTTAAAAAACTCGACACATGAAAATCAGAACGACCTACCTCCTATTCCTTTTTATCGCAACTAGGATGTCTGCCCAATGGAATCAAATTGGGAGTGAATTAAAAGGTATTGTTAGTGTAGACCGAATTGGTATAAAGACAGTCTAAATCATTTTCTATGCTTTACTTTTAGACCTTCGTTTCTTTTTTTAAATTTCAATTTGAAATCCATCGCTTCCTTTCGCATTCCACTATTTCTATTCACAGGGTCCGCTTTCCTTGCATATCTGTTTTCCTACTTTGCATTTACACCGCTTTATGAAAGCAATTGTGTCTTTTTCCCTCCCAACACCCACGCAAACATCCATTTAGTGAGCGCTGGAATTCGATTTGGTGGTGATAAAGAAGTGGGAGAACAATTAGAAATGATACAATCTGAAGCCGTTCAACACTCTATGATTGAAGAGTTTAATCTAATTGAACGATTTGAGATTGATACCTTATCCCCTTTTTGGCTTGAGAATTTGCAGAAAAAATATAATTCTAGAATTCATTTCGATCGAACCATAAATAAAAGCATTGTGGTTTCAGTTCAAGATCGAGATGCAAAATTGGCCGCCACTATGGCCAACCGATTGGTAGAACTTGCTGATCAACACAAGAATAGCGTTGTAAAAGAGAATATTCGTTCTGCGGCCCATTCTGCATTTGAATCTTTTATGGATATGAAAGCGATTGTTGAGAGTATGTCAGATAGCCTTGAAGTAATGAGGTTGGCGGGTGAAAGTGTTTGGAATTATGGCGAAGAGCGAAAGAGCAGTCGCTTTACACATTATGAACTTCAATACCGTTCTGAGCTCGATCGTTATTTAAATTTAAAATGGCATTGGGAAGAACTCAACGACCTTCTCCAAGCTGAAGTTCCTAGCAGCTATGTTGTGAGTTCGGCCATTCCGCAAGGCAAACCTGTCTTCCCAAAGAAAGGACTTATTGCTTTGATTGCTGGCTTCTTAAGTGCTTTAATCTATCTCTTAATACGAAATCTCAACCTTGCTTGATTTCACTCGAATAATAAAGCAATCTGAGCGTTTCGCGGTTCTTACTGCTCTTATCATTCCGCTAATCCTCATTGCTTTTATTAAACAGAATAGCATTGCTGCGATATTGCTATTCTTAGCCTTTTGCGTGAGCTTTCTTATTCAAAGATTTCGCTTAACCAAAGGCCTATTCCTGCTCCTTCTTGCTACTACCCTATTTGGTTTAGACTTTCCGCTTTTAGGTGGAAGTGAAATCACCCTTCCTTCCGAACCTCTCGCGGCATTATTATTCTTTACCGTACTCTTAGAATTTTATTTTGATAAAGAGCAACTCTATAAAGTGCTTAAACACCCCATCGCCTTAAATTTAATGTCGCTCATGCTCGTTTGGATCATAAGCAGTCTCTTTTCTAGTATGGTGCTAGTTTCTTTTAAGTATGTGATTGTCAATTGTGTTTTTCTCGTTTCAGCGGTAGGAGGAACCTATATCCTATTGACTAAGTACAATTTAAACTTTAGAACAACCTACCTTATCAGTTCAGTAGCCGTTTTGTTTTTTAGTTTCTTCTCTGTTTATAATTTGTTGCCGTATCAGTTCAATCCGGGCGCAGCGCCTTTAATTGGAAAACCCTTCTTTAAAGATCACACCGTTTTTTCTGCCAGCCTTTCTCTCTTCGTCTTTCCATTCTTGCTTTGGCCTCTTTACAACCCAAAATCTCCAAGAAACTATCTATTTACAAGCATAGGCATCTTCCTGCTGATTAGTCTTTTTATCTCTAGCAGTCGAGCAGCTTGGATTTCCATTATTATTTCTTCTCTCTTCATAGGCTTTGTGTATTTGGGCGGTAGGCTTATACATCTTCTATTTATTGGAATTGGAATTTTCCTTCTTATTTGGTTGAACCAAAAGAGCATAGAAAATACTTTTCTGGTAAATCCATATTCGAGCAACGAATTAGGTGGAAACCTTCAAGATCAGGCACTCTCTGTTACAAATGTGAATAGTGATGTAAGTAATATTGAACGGCTAAATCGCTGGCGTTGTGCTTTACGAATGGGGATGGACAGACCACTAACTGGTTTTGGACCAGGCACCTATCAGTTTCAATATTTGGTTTATCAGCGTGAGGCAGAAATGACCTACATCAGTGTAACCGATCCATTTAATACGGTTTTAGGAAGAGGTGGTTCTGCACACTCTGAGTACCTACTTCTTTTATCTGAATCGGGTATTTTTGGATTGATTTGTTGGATTAGTCTTCAAATTCTACTCTTAATTATTTTTTTCCAAATTTGGAACTCATCCCTTCCAACCATTGAAAAGAACCTAAGTTTGGTCATATATGCTAGTCTTCTAACTTATAGCATCCACAGTTTATTTAATAATTACCTTGGAAATGCGGCTTTTAGTCTAACCTATTGGATGGCTTTTGGTGGATTATTGTATTTCGCAATTCGTGCTAAAGAGGCTCACCTTCATGAATAATCAACCTATCCATAGAAAAGATTTAGATGAATTCTCATCACTCTATCTATCGTTAAGACAAAAGGAAGGGCGTTTGTTAACAGATGATCAACTGCGATTGCTCCCTTTTCCTCATTCTTTGAGTCCATCTTTGAAATTGGAATGGAAACAAAGGGCAGACAATATGAAAAAGCTAAGCCAATTGTTGAAGACCGATGTTTCCGAAGGCTCTCCTATACTCGACTTAGGTTGTGGAAATGGTTGGATGTCGAATGCCATCGCTCAAATGGGCTTTGAGACCACTGGAATGGATATCAATCGAATGGAATTAGAACAAGCTCAAAGAGTGTTTATTAGAGAAAACTTAGAATTCATTCATGCCAATATATTCGAATGGGAACCTATAAAAAAGTACAAAGCAGTAGTTATTGGTGCCGCTTTGCATTATTTCCCCTCACCTAAGGCCCTGTTTGATCGTTTATTTAGAAGTATGCCCCATCTTCAAAGTATTTTTATCTGCGAAACACACTTCTATTCTGAAAGAGAAAAAGAGGCCGCAAAAAATCGAAGCTTCTTGTATTATAAAGAATTAGGGAGTGAACAGATGATTTCCTTCTACCATCATTTTAGTTTAGATGACCTAGGACACGAAGCACGCATTCGAGTGGCTCCTTCCAGAATAAAGCGATTTTTTAATCACAATAGCAGCCTTTTTCCAATCATTGAAATCCGTTCTTCTAAGTGATGTATTCTAGCAATACATATTCGCAAAAGCCTGCCTCAGTATCTGATACAACCCTTCAACTTATCTTGGAAAAGCTGATTTATTTTGAAGTGTTTAAGCATCCTCTAACTCTTCAAGAACTAATAAACTTATTAAGCGAAAAAAGAACGGAAATAGAAGTCAAATCAGTTTTAGACTATTTAATAGACAAAGGGATTTGCGTTGAATTTGAATTGTTCTTCAGCTTGAGTGACAATATTCAAGAAGAGGTAGAACTTCGCAAGAGAAAGGAAGAATGGGCAAAACACTTCTTAAATATGAGTTATAGATATGGCAAATTGATTAGCTCCTTCCCCTTTGTTAGAGCACTGGCCATTTCAGGCTCTTTGAGCAAAGGTGTCATTCATGAAAAAGGAGACATTGACTATTTTATTGTAACCGAGCACAATCGCCTATGGATTGCGCGCATGGCGCTCATTTTATACAAAAAGATATTTCTACTGAACTCTCAGAAGTACTTCTGTGTCAATTATTTCATATCTGAAAAGAACTTAGCACTTCCAGAAAGAGATCTCTTTACTGCCACTGAAATTGTAACTCTGCTTCCCTTATTCAATCCAAAAGGCATTATGGCCTTTCAACATTCAAACCATTGGATTTCGGATTTTTATAGCCATTTTAAAAATCCAGTATCCGTTCCAAAAGTCGAAGCACACTTCCCTTGGTACAAGAAAGCAATTGAAAAAGTCTTTAGCAATTTTTTAGGCGATTGGATGGATTTACTCTGTATGCGCATCACTCACAGCTATTTTCAATTTAAATTTAAATCTTTCGGTAAGATCAAACTAGAACGAAGCATGAGGAGCAAAAGAAATCTAAGTAAGCATCATCCCAACGATTTTCAGGAACGTGTTTCTCTATCAATGAAAAAGCGCAAAATAGAGATCTACGAACAACTTAGAATGTCTTAATGCGAATTCTTGTTACCCATAATTATTATCTACCCCTAGACCCAAAGCAGTTCAAGGCACAAAAGCCCTATCCTCCTTTGGGAACTTTATATGCCGCTTCTGTATTGAGAAAGCAGACAACTGATTTGCATTTTCACGATGTTCAATTTCAATCAGACCCCAATCATTTTGCTTCGGTTCTATCCAAAGTCAAGCCTGAAGTTGTTTTAATCTATGAGGATGGCTTTAACTACCTGACCAAAATGTGCCTTACTAATATGCGTGAGGCCGCATTTAGAATGATTGAACTAGCAAAAGAAGTCAATGCAAAAGTTTGGATATCGGGCAGTGATAGCACAGATCATTATACCGAATATCTAGATAAAGGAGCGGATGTAGTTCTTTTTGGCGAAGGAGAACAAACACTTGTCGATTTAATTCAAAACCCTGACCTTCAATCTATAAAAGGCATTGCATTCTATCATCAATCTAAAGTCCTTAGCACTCCTAAACGACCTGTATTAAACGATTTAGATAGCCTAGGCTTTCCCGAATGGGACTTGCTTGATATTGTTCCCTACCAAAAAGCTTGGAGTCAACACGGCTACTTCTCAATCAATATTGCCACTACACGGGGTTGTCCGTTTAAATGCAATTGGTGTGCGAAACCGATTTATGGCAATCGATACAATAGCCATTCTCCTGAATACATTACTCAGTTAATCGAGTATATGAAATCGCTTTTTTCATTTGATCACATCTGGTTTTGTGATGATATTTTTGGACTCAAACCCAATTGGGTGCAAGAGTTTAGTCATTTGCTTTCTGAAAAGAGTCTCAGAATTCCTTTTAAAATTCAAAGCAGAGCGGATCTATTAGTAAAAGAAAATACGGTGGAAGCCCTGGCACAAGCAGGTTGCGATGAAGTTTGGATTGGTGCCGAAAGTGGCTCTCAAAAGATATTAGATGCCATGGATAAGGGCACTAGCATTGACCAAATAAGGAAGAGTAGTTTCTTGATGAAGCAGTATGGTATTAATCCTTGTTTCTTTCTTCAATTTGGATATTTAGGGGAAGACTGGCAAGATATTCAGGCTACTTTACAAATGGTGGAAGAGCTAATGCCTTATGATATTGGCGTATCTGTTTCTTATCCTCTGCCTGGAACGCCTTTTTATGAAAAGGTGCAAAATCAACTTACTGAAAGGGCGAATTGGACTGATAGCGACGAGCTTCTTATGATGTATAAGGCCAACTTTTCGCCCGATTTCTACAAGACGCTGCATAGGCTGTTGCATCGAAGATTCAGATCGAGTGCTGCTTGGAGAAGCTTCCGTAGCGAATACAAGCCTAAAGAACTTTTAAAGGGGCTCTATCATGGTGTATTCCATTTAATTGAGAAGAGAAATTTAGAAAAACACCTCGCCGTTTCAGGAATAAAATGAAGAAAATAGAGAATACAGAAGCCATAAAAGCCTTTTCGAATCAGAGTTCTATTTTCGATGCATTTTATTCCCCAAGCCCGATTGTACAATACAAGAGAATGCGAGTTCGTAGGCTGCTTTCAAAATATCTAAAAGAAGAAAGTAAGGTATTGGAGCTTAATTCCGGTACTGGTGAAGACGCCCTCTGGCTTGCCTCTCAAAAACATACTGTGCTTTCAACCGATCTAAGTGAAGGCATGTTGAATACTCAAAAAGAGAAGATTTTACATTCTGATTATTCTGGAAGGATAAGCACCAAAGCCCTAAGCTTCTTAGATTTACATACTCTCGAAGGTTCATTTGATGCAATATTCAGCAATTTCGGCGGGCTGAATTGCACTTCACATCTCGATAAAGTACTAAACGAGTGCGATAGACTTTTAAAACCCAATGGCCTTTTAGTGCTTACAATAATGCCTCCTAATTGCCTATGGGAATGGCTTTTTGCACTGAAATTCAATTTTAAACTTGCCTTTAGAAGAAAGAAAAAAGGCGGAACCTTGGCCCATTTGGAAGGAGAATACTTCCAAACCTATTACTATACGCCTACTTTTATTCAAGAACAACTCCCTCTATTTCAAACAGAAGCCTTAGAAGCTCTTTGCCTAAGCGTTCCTCCTGAGTTCCTTAGAGATCGCTTTCTACCCTATCCAAGAATATTGAATACCCTCATTCAATTCGAGGAAAAAATTAAATCTCTCCCCATTCTCCGTTCCATTGGCGACTACTATATTCTTGTGCTAAGAAAGAAAGAAATAAACACTCTTCTTACGGATTACAGTAATCGCAATAGGTAGGGTCTTCTGATTCTTTCCCATGAGGGAAATGAGCTTCTTTAGAAAAACCACAATGCTGGCAACTGAATATATGGCTTAGAATAGAATTCGTAGGAGTTCCGCATAAGCCACATGGTAGCCCTTTCTTGGCATCGGTAATGCTAAATCCCGGGGTTTTACACTCAGGACAAAGAGATTGCATCCGTTTCACCAATTCCCTTGTGGCATTTTCAATCACCCTCATTCGGCTTGGATTATGCATTGCCCTCATATCGGTTTCTGCATAAACTCTATTGTCTTTCTCAAAGAGCGAATTGAAAACCACCTTCAATTTGGTGAAATCATTTATTCCTTTCGCTATTTCGGACGCCTCTTCTTTAGACTTCCGTAGAATGAGGGCATGTGAAGGAAATTGTACGCTTTCTGCAAAATCGAGTAGCTGCTTTTCACTCGTTACCTCCATCCCATTAAAATTGGTTTGGGTACTTAATTCGCGCACTACAATTTCTAAGTTGTTCTTTTTGTCGATTAAAATCAGCCATTCTTCATCCGCGCTAATAAAAAACAAGGAAGGATGGGGACCAAATGAACCTTCCGAGGCTATTCCTAAATCGCAGTGAGTGGCCTCCATTGCCATTAAACATTTTTGTCGAACGGTCTCCAAAGGATTCTTTTTTCTTTCCACCTCGCCACTAAAGGTTCCCAGAAGGTCAGTGTCAAAATCGATTGGAACAAAAGAGAAAAGCCCAAACTCTTTTTCCAAAATGGGCCCTATAACTCGCTCCTTTTGATGTTGAGTGGCAATAACCACCCTTCTTCCTTCGAATATATTTTCTAAGTTACTCATCCAATAAATCCTTTGAAATTAAGCTTAGCTTTTTGTTTATCCTTCGTTTTTAGGTGGAAGGATAGTCAGAATCCATTCTTATCCCAAAACTACCTTCATACTAAACTAAAATACCTTTTTGCATTAGGACTTTCTTCTTCATCCTGAGGCAATGGCTGAAAAAAAATGAGCCAAGTTAGGTTCAAATTTTACAGACTAAGACTCAATCCTTTCTTGAAAAAGCACTCTTTTCCATTCACCTAGGTAAACTCTGTCCGAAAGTCAGCAAGTTATTGTCGGGATCTAGAATGGCAAATTCTCTCTGTCCCCAGGACTTGTTTTGCAATTGCCCATTCGGATGAATGCTTACCTTATTGTCCAGAAAGGTTTGGTACAATCGGTCAATATCATTGGTTCGAATATACACTTGACCATAATTCTCAGCAGGATCAAGCTCTTTAAATTCAAAAAAGTGGATTTGTATTTGGTCTTTCTGCATGATCAAATACACTTCAAAATCCTCACTTCCTATGTCGGTGAATCCCAATTTGTTTTCATAGAAATCTCTTGTGCGCTTTCGATTGCGCATGGGAAGTTTTGGATTGATATCTGTAATCATATCTGACTATTCTAAGTTCTATATCAAACAAGTCATGGCTAGTTCAAATTCAAGCCCCAACTGCCTTTTCACTCCTTTTTGGATTAATACAAAATTCTATTTCTATCCGGCTAAAATCATTGATATCGAGAAAAACAGAGCGATTACTCTGGTTTGCTATCGATTTTTAATTGAAGGGCGTGAAGAAAATTGCGCAAGTACTGATCCATAAAAGGACGATAGGATTTATGATCTGTATTTCGGAAAAAAGCACTCAATTCAGGCTTGCTCAATTTTCTATCGATGGAAGCAAAGAGATCTAGAATATCATCTGTTTTCAGATCGAGTGCAATCTTTAGTTTCCTAAGTATGATATTGTTGTTTAAACGAGATTCAGGTTCAGGTTCAGGTTGAGGTCCTTCTCGCTTCCCTCTTTTTTCAATGATTAAGCCATTCAGAAAAAGGGCAAGTTCTCTATCCATCATTTCAACCATATCTGGATCTTCATCCTTCTTCAACCAACTGCTCACTTGAGATCTATCCACTTCGTAATCAGCTAATTTAAAGATATCCATCATTTGCTGATCGCCAAAATCGAAGATATAGCGAATACGCCTTAACACATCATTGTTTGTCATTGTGCTCGTTTAAATACATTGAGTTGAGATGAAGATTTGTCTTTTGTGAAGTCGCCATCCAACCAAGTTAATTGAAAATTCAGCCTAGCCCTGCGTTAATCTTTCAATTAAAAGCTTTGGAAGAATACAGAACCATTCAATGCAAAGGTACACTTGGCTAATAAGGCTTTCTATTCTGCGGCCTATGGACTTCTTTGATCGATTTCAAAAGACAAATGAAGCGCTTGGCTCTTGGTAAAACGCAATCATTTTGGACTGGCACCAAAAACTAAAGCGCAGCATTGGAGAATACAATGATATGGGTCTTGCCTAGGCTATATACGGTTCACTTTGGTCTACAGTCTATCTTTTATCAACCGCACTTTTTATTGTAAAGTTGCACTTGCAAACGGATTTAATGCTTGAACTTATTTTTTTTCATCTTCCAAAAACAGGTGGATCGTCTATTCTAAAAACGCTGAACCACGTTTATGGAGAAGAATACGTTCGTCACTTTGAGCGCGATGAATGTTTGGATTTGAATAACCGTGGTATAAAAATTTCCAATATCATTGGACCAGAAATCAAGGTAATCCATGGTCATTTTCGATATAAAGAAGTAAAAGACCTTGTAAAGCGAGACAATCCCAAGTTGGTCAGCTTTTTTAGGGAGCCTGTTTCGAGGGTTATTTCAAATTACTACTGGTGGAAACACAGCCTTAGTGACAAACCAGAACATCCATCATATCACCTTAGAAATCAAGAATTAAGAAGCTACATTAAAGGAAAAGTTACGCAAAACAAAATGAGTTATTTTTTAAAAGGAGCTTCTTTAAAAAACTTCGCCTTCATTGGTTTTCTAGATCAATTTGATGAAGATCTCAAAAAGATGGGTGATATTTTCAATTGGCCAGCTACCCCCAGTTTTCATGAGAAAAAGGCATCCACCTTTAAAAGGGAAAACGATGTAAGTCAAACAGATGAATTGCTTAAAGCAATCATCCGACTAAACAAAAAGGATATGAAGCTTTATAAAATGGCCTTAGATCAATCGAAGGCTCAGCGGAACGACTAAAATGCGTATTTGTTATAAACATGGGCTCTTTTATTTTATGGTATGTCTTAATTTTGTTGCTTAATATAAAATCGGAGCATTTGCTCTGTATGCTCACCTATCCGATTTGGAAGCCACACCATACACTTCATATTTCACTAAACTCAATTGGGAAGCCAAGACAGATATTTTGCTTAGATCGCGAAAGGAAGTTCTAACTGCCTTATCTGGAAAGAAAATTGGAATCGTACACGAGTGGTTGAGCACCAAAGCGGGATCTGAAAAGGTTACAGAGCATTTAATTGATCTACTTCAAAATGTTGAAGTCTATTCTACTGTAGACTTTCTATCGAAAAGAGACCGTAAAGCCATAATGGGTGATCGATTTCCTAAGACTACCTTTATACAGCATCTTCCCTTTTCAAGACAGCATTTCAGGTATTATTTACCCATTTTTCCCTTTGCAGTTCGCTCGCACAACCTCTCTGCTCACGACCTTATTCTTTCAAGCTCGCATGCCTTCGCGCACGGCATTAAGAAAAGAAAAGATCAACTTCATATTTCCTACAGCCATACTCCCATGCGTTACATTTGGGATATGCAAGAGCTTTATCTTGAGTCGAATAATATCAACAAAGGCATTTTTGCTTTTGGAAGTAAAATACTCACCTCTCTGCTGAGAAAATGGGATGCTAGAGTTTCTAAGAATGTAGATTATTATATTTCTAACTCTAAATTCACTCGTCAGCGGATTAGAGACTTTTATGGAAGAGATGCGCATGTCATCTATCCTCCTGTTGAAATTGAAAAGTTTCAGATTGAAAAGACCAAAGAAGACTACTACGTAAGTGCCTCTCGATTTGTTTGTTACAAAAAAGTAGAATTAGTAGTGGAGGCCTTTAATAAGATGCCCGACAAAAAGCTCATCCTCATTGGAGATGGAAACCGCAAGAGCCTGATCGAAAAAATGGCAGGTCCGAACATTCAAGTACTTTCTCATTTGGCCTTTGAAGACTTTCACCGCTATATGAGAAAAGCAAAAGCTTTTGTTTTTGCAGGAAAGGAAGACTTTGGAATAACCTTAGTAGAAGCCCAAGCTTGTGGCACGCCCGTAATTGCATTTGGAGAAGGCGGAGCAGCAGAAATTATTAGAAATGGAGAAACGGGTATTCTGTTTAAAGAACAGACAACAGACTCATTAATAGGAGCCATAAACGAATTTGAATTTAATTTCGAGCAACAGTATTCAGCTAATTTAATCAGAGAGAATTCTGAGCGCTTTAGCCTCGATCGATTTAATCAAGAAGTGCTAGATTTCATCAAAACTTGTGTGAGTGAGAAAAAATCAAGCCAGTCTAAATCTTAGTCAGTATTCTTTTTACCTCATTTGCTCTTATCCTCTTTTTATAGTCCTTTCTTTTAAGGGGATGATTGGAGCAGCTTTTCTTATTGCACAAGTTTTTCTCCTTTTTCTCGCAAAACCTTCTACTGAACTCAAAGGTTGGTGGGCACCGCTTCTTCTCTCTCTTCCTTTTCTCTTTTATCCCATAAGTCTTACTTATAGCTCCGATTTCAATGAAGGCTATCAATACGTAGAGCGCAGCATTCTACTAATTCTATTGCCTTGGTTATTCTATTTTAATCGTTCTACTCTCTCTGCACTTTCGGTGCAAAAAACAATGCCTTTTTTTAGCTTAGTAATGGGATGTCTAAGCCTTTACGGCATCCTATCCCTGTTGCTCAACCCTACTTTTAACTCTGCGCTCGCATCTCAAGATGCTTATTACCACATTCGCACCGAATTAGAAAGCATCATTGGCCTTCACCCTACTTATTTCTCTTTGCTCTGCTCCTTGGCTTTTCTCTCCCTTCTTTTCGAAATGAAAAAGAAACGATTTGATTTTTCTATTGCCCTCTTTAAATACTTTCTTCTCTTGATACTCTTAACAGGCTTGATTTTAGCCAGTTCTAAAATGATTTTGTCTGGTTTATTTGTAACGTCTATGATGGTTTTAGGCGAAGGACTTAAGCCAAAGGCCATTCTTCTCCGTTCGGTACTCGCCCTGTCTATTGCCGCAATTCTAGTCTTTTCGATCCGACCGCTAAAAGAAAGAGTTTCAACTTTAATAGTCGCTCTTACAGAAAAAAAAGTCGAACAGACGAATCCTGATAGCATTCGCAAATGGATTTATAACTCCAGTCTTGAAGTAATTTCTGAAAACCTGATTTTAGGCACAGGCATTGGCGATGCACAGAAAGAATTAAATTCCAAATACGAAGCAAAGGGCTACCATCTTGCATTAAAAAGGAACTTCAACACCCATAATCAGTATTTACAGCTCTGGCTTTCGGTGGGCCTATTGCCCTTTCTTGCCTTCATAGCTTCACTGATTGTGCAATTTCTCATCGCTCTATTCCTAAGAAATACACTGCATATTGCTTTTGTTGTTCTTTTTTCAATGAGTTTTCTAACTGAAAATATACTCGCTCGTCAAGATGGGATTTTTGCTTATGCCTTTTTCAGTTCTTTTTTCTTGTATTCTTCTTGGTCCATAAACCGAGCTGTTGTTTTCATAAATGGTCGCTATTTAAGTCAGACTCTTACAGGTGTACAGCGTTTTGCAAACGAAATCGTTCGTCACTTTCAGTCGATAAATCCTTCTTCCATAATTCTAAGTAGGGATAAGAATCAAGCTTCAGATGTTCGCTCATTGTCAATTCCCTTTGTTTCATTGAACGGACAGATTTGGGAACAATTCATACTTCCCTTTTATCTTAAATTATTGGGATCTCCCCTCTTAATAAACTTGGGAAATAGTGCTCCAATCTTCTATGGTAACTCAATCATAAGCCTTCACGACATGGCGTTTAAGGTTCATCCTAGTTGGTTTTCAGACCGATTTCAAAAGTGGTACAACTTCATGATTCCTCGTATTTCTAAGTCGGCAGTTCATATTCTTACTGTGAGTGAATTTTCAAAAGGAGAAATAAGCCATCATTACTCTATTCCAAAAAATAAAATCTCTGTTTTATATAATGGTCAGCCCTCTTTTACTCAAGAAACTCAATTTTCACCTCCTTCAATCCACGGTGACTATGCTTTATGTGTAGGTTCAATTTCAGAAAGGAAGAATCAACTAGAGCTCATTGAAGCTTTTTTGCTAATAGAGAATCCACCTTTCAAATTAGTGCTTGCTGGAACATTAAACCCGCAGATTTTCAAAGAACAGGCAGAAATCACAACTAAAATAAATTCATCGCCTCATTGCATACTCATTGAGCAGCCGAGCGATTTGGAGTTGGCGAATCTATATCATCACGCTCATTTTTGTATTTACTTGCCTATTTATGAGGGATTTGGAATTCCAGTACTTGAATCTTTTGCCTTTCAAAAGCCTATTTTATTGTCCGATATCCCTGTTTTTCGAGAGTTGTTCGAAGGCTATGTACTTTTTTATAGTCTGGGTAATATTGACAATCTTCGCGACAAATTAATGGAGATGTATACCCACTCCGTATTTTGGCAGGTAAAGGTGTCGAAATTCGATTTTAGCGAAAAGGAATTTACCTACCCATCGTCGGCAGAGAAACTGACAGAGCTTATCAGAGCTTTAAATTCGAAGGGAGAATAGACATGAGGAGTCAGGCAAACCATCCGAAATATCGACTGGGCTTTATCGACTTTTGGTCAAGTCGTTTTTCATCCATCGCCCGAAACTGGCAATTAATTAAGCAATTGCTCTTCCTAAGTTTAACCGAGCAATACAAAAAAACCTGGCTGGGAAGTCTTTGGCTTTTTGTGAATCCACTTCTCAGCATTGTAATTTGGTTGATCATGAATTTCTCCGGTATTTACCAACCGGGTGAAACCTCTATTCCTTACGTGGGCTATATTTTATTGAGTATGTCGATCTGGCTCTTTTTCGTAAGCTTCTTCAAGCAATTAGCTACAGCCGTAACCGAATCAAGCAGAATGCTTATGGAAGCTCCCTTTGAAATGGAGGCCAAATTGATAGAGAAAATTCTCCTCAACATTATCAATTTTGCCATCCCTTTGAGCATTAATATCATCGTGCTACTCGCCATGGGGGTGCGTTTCGGTTGGTCTTCTCTCTACTTTATTCCTGCACTCATTCCTCTTATGCTATTGGGGGTGGCCATTGGAGTCTTCTTTTCTTTAATTGAAGTGGTTTTCAATGATATATATTTAGTTGTTAATCAGGGTTTGGGAGTATTAATGTTTTTAACTCCTGTTGTATACACCGCTGAAGTAGACAGCGAATTTCTGCAGAGTATCATAAAGTTAAACCCACTTACCTATCTCATTAGCGTGCCTCGAGATCTGCTCTTAGGCGACACCGTGAGTATGTGGGAAGGCTATTGGATTTCGGCAGGATTTGCCTTTCTCATCTTTGTTTTGGTCATTCACTTCTTTTTCAATTCAGTCTATAAAATTGTTGAAAGGATTTTTGAATAGCCTTATGGAGAACGACCTAATTATTGAAGTAGATCAAGTCTATAAAAAATTCTGCACCAACCTGAAGCTAAATATGCTATATGGTCTGCAAGATATTTTCAAATTTAGTCAAGCCGATTCTTTGCCCCCTTTGCGCAGAAAAGAATTCTGGGCCCTTGAAGATGTTAGCTTAAAAATCAAGCGCGGAGAAGTAGTGGGCATTTTAGGGATGAATGGAGCAGGAAAGACCACTCTTATTCGAACCATTATGGGCACCTTCCCTCCTAGCTCAGGAACCATAAGGGTAAATGGAAGGATTACCACAGTATTCGAGCGCACACGCGCCTTCCAAAAGTTTTACAGCGGCATAGAAAACATAAGGGTGAAATGTGCGCTTTTTGGAATGTCTCCAAAAGAAATCGATGAAACCATTCACGATATTTTAGACTTTGCAGGAATTGGCAAATTTGCAGAAGCCCCTTTTGGATCGTATTCTGCTGGTATGCGCGCTAGAGTAAATTTTGCCATTTCTGTTTTCGCTAAACCTGATTTACTGATCATCGACGAAGGCTTGGCGGTAAGCGACGTACACTTTCGTAAGAAGTGCATGGAAACCCTCTCTGAAATAAAAGAAAAATCGGCAGTTATGCTCGTTTCACACAATTTGGAACAATTCGAACAATTAGCTACTCGATTGATAATCATGGAGAATGGAACCATTGTGGGAGAAACGGATGACATTAGTTATGGTATAAAACAAATCATGACTAAAAATGTCACACCCGCATCCAAAGTGGCAGGATTTTGAAGATTTCTGCTGAACATATTAAACTGGTTTCGCTGCATATTCCAAAAACAGCAGGTACTTCCTTCCGAACTATTTTGGAAGAACGCTTTGGCAAGCCTAAGGTCTTGCATTTCGATATCTATGCCTCTGGAAGTATTCATGCCAAACGAAAACCCTTCGATCGCAATAGCTTCAGAAAAAAGACAGCTGTTTTACATGGTCATTTCAGCTATACCGATTTACACAACTATGTGAAACTGCCTCAAGACGTTGCTATGATTACTTGGCTGCGGCATCCTGTGGATCGTGTTGTATCGAACTACCATTTTCTCAATGAAATAATCGCCAAGCGACTGAAGGAGCTGCCCGACGAGAACTTAATGAGCAGAATGGGAAGGTCTTTGTTGGAATTTGCTGAACAGACTGAAAATCAAAATGTCATGAGTCGCTTTCTCAAAGGATCCGATCTCTCTCGATTTAAATTTATTGGAATTCAAGACCATTTTGAAGAGGAATTAGTACGTCTCGAAAGAATAATGAACTGGCCTCCAATAGTTAATAGGATTCACAATGCAACAGAACGACTAAAACTAGAAATTTCCACTAGAGAATATGAGCAGATTGCCCTGCTGAACCAAGGCGATATGATGTTATTTGAACAAGCTTGCCATCTTAGAAACCAAACTCTTAGCACAGATTCTACAAAATGATTTGGTTAAGCTCCTTTCCACGTTCAGGAAATACCTTTCTGCGGAATGTCCTATTTGAAGTGTACGGATTAGAGTCTAGCTCTTTTTACGAAGGCCTTGGCGAGCCTCTGAATTACACCGATTTTCCTTTCGTTAAAACCCATATGCGTCCTTTCGAACTCATTCCAGACGCATTGGATATTCCAGCGGTCTATATTGTGCGTGATGGTCGAGACACTCTGGTTTCTATGGCCTACCAAAGAAAAGATATCTACGAGCCTGATTCTAATTTTCGCGAGAACTTCCTCGAAGCTATGATTGCCGCAGAGGAAAGCTATTTTGGCGGATGGAGCCTCAATGTGCAAGATTGGTTGAATCGAGCTTCCCTCCTCCTGCGATTCGAAGATTTAATTCAAGATCCTATTGCTCAGCTAAGTCGCCTTTCTTCTTTAACGAACTTACCCGATCCCAACTTATCCAAATTACCTGGCTTTGATGATTTAAAATTTGGTCAGCCAAAATATGGTAGAGGAAAGCGTATTGCATTAAATGAGGAAGAAGAATTAGCCATTGTTCGCAAATCTTTTAGAAAGGGAAAGGCCTTTGGTTGGAAGGAAGAACTCGATAGAGAGCTGCAAAATTTATTCTGGAGCTATCACCGGAATACCATGGAAAAAATGGGCTATTCCCGCAGTGGTGGACTCATTGCTCCAGAAAAGGACTTCGATTATCAAGTAATGAAGTTATTAGGTATCGAAACCGAAGTGCCTGATAGAAAAATGCACATTCTCATTGAAGCTAATAAGCTCTTAATGCACCAAAACGATGGCATTAAAAGGTATTTGCTCGAACTGCTCAAGGCTCTGTATCCCGTTGTTCAAAACCCCGATTCACGCTGGCAAATCGATCTCTTTTTAAAGGGACGAGTCTATTCTTTAAAAGACTACGGCAAGAATTTGTTTGATGCCAAAAAGAATGAGAATCACTTCAATCGTTTTGCGAAAATCTCGAAATTGATTCGGGGCTTTCTAAAACAATTTGTGCCGAAATCCTACAGAGAAAAATTCACCCAACTGGTAAAGCAAGCCATGATCAAAGTGGGATTGAAATTTGCCAAATACATTGCCAAATTCGTTTATTTCTTCGAGCGATTAAAGTCGGGCAAGGAGCAGGCGAAGGAAAATTTCGAGGCTCAATTAGGTGGATTGGAAATGGGGACATACGATCTCGTACACGTTCCATTGCCTCAACATTTTGAGCCCTTTAGAGGCACAAACAATCGATATTTACTCACCTTACACGACCTCACCCATCGCTTGTTTAGCGAATATCATACCGCTAATAATGTGCAAAAAGCTGAGAAAGGATTGCAGTTCTTCATAAAGGAGCAGGCAGATATTCTCTGCGTTTCTGAAGCTACAAAAACAGATCTAATAAAAGACGAGGTGTTGTCCGAAGATCGATTGCATGTGGTCTATGCCGCCGCCGACAATCAAAAGTTTAGACCCAATCTCAACAAAAACAAAGGCCTATACACCCGAACGGTATATGGTATTCCAGAAGGGCCCTTTTTCTTTACTCTGTCTACTTTGGAACCGCGCAAGAACTTAATCAATACTATTAAGGCCTTCGATGACTTACTCGATGAGTTTCCAGCACTGGATATTCATTTAGTCATCGGTGGAAAGAATGGTTGGAAGTCGAAAGAATTGATGCAATTGCGCCATAAAAAGCAAATCATCTTTACGGGATTTATAGACGAAAGTGACTTACCCATTCTATATAATGAAGCCGAAGCACTTTGTTATGTTTCACATTACGAAGGATTTGGACTTCCTCCTTTGGAGGCTATGGCTTGCAAAACACCGGTGATTTACGGCAATAATAGCTCAATGAAGGAATTGCTTGAGAACTACGGACTTCCTGCCGATCCGAATGATACCGATTCCATTAAACAGCAAATGCAAAAGATTTTATTCGACAAAGAATTTACTCTCGAATTGAAGGAGAAGTCGTTAGAGCGGTCTTTTGATTTTTCTTGGCGAAAAGCAGCCATTGAAACCCTTGCCGTGTACGAAAAGGTGATAATAAAAAACACACAAGCATAGACGGATGGTTTTCACAAGTGTGATTTTCTTGCTTCTCTTTTTGCCAATCTTCATGATGGCGTATCACTTAGCTCCTCAGAAGAGAAGAAATTTGGTTGCTCTTTCAGGCAGCTTGATTTTTTATATGTGGGGCGCTCCTCTTTTCTTTTGGCTTCTATTGGCCTTGCTTATCGGCAATTTCCATATTGTAAAACAGATGGATAAAAGCCAGGTGCCGAAAAAGAGGAAGAGCTTACTCATTGCTTCACTCCTTATTAATTTGGGTGTGCTGGCCTATTTTAAATACGCTAACTTTTTCATTGAAAACCTAAACCTCCTTCTTGAAGGCATCGGATTGAATGCCGTTATCTGGATGAAGATTGCCCTACCCATCGGCATTTCCTTCTTTACTTTCCAATCCATAACCTACACCTTAGACGTGTATTGGAAGAAGCATAGTCCGCTTGAAAAAAGCACAGATTATCTACTTTATATTTTGTTGTTTCCACAGCTTATAGCTGGTCCAATCATCCGCTTTAACACTATTGCTGAAGAAATAAAAGACCGTAGTCAGAATTATACGAGCGATTATAAACTTAGTGGATTATATCGCTTCATTATTGGATTGGCCAAAAAGGTTTTAATAGCCAATCAAATTGGCGATCAGGTGGATATCATTTTTGCTCTCGATAGTCCTTCCCCTTACTTTGCTTGGATGGGCATCATAGCCTACTCAATGCAGATTTATTTCGATTTTGCCGGATATTCAGACATGGCCATTGGCTTAGGTAAAATCCTCGGCTTCAATTTCCCTGAGAACTTTAGAAGCCCATACACTTCAAAAAATATCACTGAATTTTGGAGAAGGTGGCATATCACATTGGGTACTTTTATGCGCGACTATCTCTATATACCCTTGGGTGGAAGCAGAGCCGATAAAATACAAAGAGTCTACTTTAACCTCATTGTGGTCTTTCTTCTTTCAGGTCTCTGGCATGGTGCTTCATGGAATTTTGTTATTTGGGGCGCTTGGCACGGACTATTCCTCATTTTTGAACGCGCCTTTTTATTGAAATTTTTAAATAAACTGCCCGCATTTTTCAATCTAATCTATGCGTATTTAGTTGTTTTAATTGGCTGGGTTTTCTTCCGTGCCGACGATCTTCATTCTGCCAAGACCTACCTCGGTACAATGTTCGGTCTGCGCCATGCAGAAGCTCCAATGCCCCAGATAGAAAGCCTTCCACCTGAATTTTATACCTTCTTATTGATTGCCTTGCTTTTTGCTTTCATTGGCATTTCAAACCTAGGAAGAAGATGGGAACAGTTCTTCTTTTCAACTCCCTTCTCGGCAAAACAATATCTCAGGCTTTCCCCTTTGTATTTGATTCTATTGGTGCTTTCCATCAGCTATATCGCCTCCTCAGATTTCAATCCTTTCATTTATTTTAGATTCTGATTATGAAGGATGGAAAAATAAAAAGAGTACTCATTGTGTTCTTTTCAGTATTCTTAGCCTATCCTCTTTTTGAGATGTTAACGCCCATTTCCATATCTGGAATGGTGCACCGAGCCAATCTTGAAAAAACAGCTGAACCCTTTAGTCTTAAATCCTGGTTTAATGGGAAGTTTCAAGATTCATTTAGTCAGTATTTGAATGACAATATTGGTCTTTTCCCTTTTTTTATTAAGGTACACAATCAACTAGAATATGATCTTTTCGGAAATATCTATACAGGCAATGTCATTGCGGGAAAAGAGAATTTCTTATTTGAAAAGGAATATATTGATGCCTACTTTGGCCAAGATTTCATAGGAATTAAGAAAATTGAAAAGAATGTTGCTCTACTCAAGCAACTCCAAGATGAGATGGCAAGGCGGGATAAGTATCTCATGGTCTGTCTTGCTGCTGGAAAATGCAGCTATTACCCAGAGTATATTCCCTATGAAGCAGATATAGACTCTACCAATTATCAGTATTATACGCAGGAGTTTGAACGGTTGGGAATAAACTATCTCGATGCAAATCCTTGGTTTTTAAAGATGAAAGACAGCTTGGGTTACCTACTGTATCCGCAGTACGGAATTCATTGGAGTCACTATGGAGCCATCTTGGCAACCGATAGCATTGCCCGATCTATTGATCATGCTACATCATGGAATTTGCCCAAGATGAAAATACTCGATAGGCCCTACAGTGATGAAGCGAAGTATTACGACAATGATATTGCGCACTCCCTGAATTTGTTTAATCCTATTCAGCCCAGTCCTATGGTCTATCCAAACTTTGAATGGGGAAAGAAGAAATCAAATAAAATGCGCAAGCTGCTTATTGTTGGAGACAGTTTCACTTGGGATATCTTCGAGTATTCACGTATTGGTACTGATTGTTTTGATGAGATTCAGTTTTGGTTTTACAATCAAACTGTTCATCAAGATGCACAAAGAGATGGAAAAGAAGCCAAAGCCCTTCCTACTCTAACTCGTCATCTAGATTTTAACGAAGTGATGCAAGAGTTCGATGCCTTTTTAATTCTTACCAATCAGCCCAACCTAGTTAACTTAGGATGGAATTTTACTCAAGATGCTCTAGGGGTGCTTGCCGATTCTACTCTGAGACCCAAGGAAAGGAATAACTCCTATCTGCAAGATCAAGCCCGCTCTAAAAAAGAATGGCGAGATGAATTGCAAAAGCAAGCCAAAGAAAGGGGCATTTCTTTGGATTCGATGATTAACGTCTACTTGCATGACCCCAATTATAAACCATAAGTTGCAATGAAGTTTAACTCTGTTGAATTCTTCATTTTCTTATTCCTTGTTTTTGGAATCCTCTGGAGATTTAATAAATCTCTAAAAATCAACAATATAATTCTCTTAGTCGCGAGTTATATTTTCTATGGTTGGTGGGATTATCGCTTTCTTTTTTTAATGTTCTTCAGCTCTGTAGTCGACTATCTAGTGGGTTATTATATGCCCAGTTCTAAGAATCGAAAACTTCTAATGGGCATAAGCCTTAGCGTGAATTTAGGATTGTTGATGTTCTTTAAGTACTTCAACTTCTTCTTGGAATCTGCACACGATCTCTTGCATAATTTTGGTTACCAAGGCGGATTTACCACATTAAATATTATTCTTCCAGTTGGAATTAGTTTCTACACCTTTCAAACACTTAGCTACTCTTTAGATGTGTACAAAGGCAAACTAAAGCCTCAGAAAGACTTTATTGCCTTCTTAAATTATGTGAGCTTTTTTCCTCAACTGGTTGCCGGGCCTATTGAAAGGGCAAAAGCCTTTCTGCCTCAATTTCTATCTCCTAGAGTTTTTAGCTATCCCCAAGCCGTACTTGGTATGCGATTGCTTTTATACGGAATATTTAAAAAGATGGTGGTTGCAGATAATATTGGTCTTCGCGTAGATGCCATTTTTGCCCAGCCCAATCAGCATACTGGTCTTGAACTTATCTTCGGCTTATCGCTATTCGCTATTCAACTATACACCGATTTTTCTGCTTATACCGACATTGCCCGTGGAGTTGCTAAAATGCTGGGATTTGAGTTGATGCGCAATTTTAGAACGCCACTTTTCTCTAAGAGTATTCCTGAATTCTGGACTCGCTGGCATATTTCCCTCACCACTTGGTTTCGCGACTATCTCTTTATTTGGTTGGCTGGCATAAATAAGAAAAGTCTAAGTTGGAGAATTATTTCAACTATTCTTCTCTTCCTTATCATTGGCTTTTGGCATGGCGCAAACTATACTTTTATAGTGTTTGGATTGTTAAATGGACTCTATTTCATCCCCCGTATTCTGAGTCGGAAAAGTCAAAAGATGCGCAGTTTACTTAGCTTTCTTAATAATAACTCTCTCATTAGCAAGCCCGTTGTATTAGGTAATTTTTTAATTCTAAGCTTCACCGGTGTTTTGTTTAGATCCAATGATTTATCCCATGCCTCTACCTATTACCAGGCCGTTCTTAATCAAGATTTCTTTGGTCTGAACGATTTTATCCTTGCCATTTTGCCACTCAGCCTTGGGTTTATGATCTTCGAGTGGTACAATCAGAAAAAATCGCATCCTTTTGACCTTGATGGCTATCCTACTTGGCTGAGACGAAGCCTATATGTTATTATGATTTTAGCCGTCTTCTTGTTTGGATATTTCGGTACAGAACCCTTTTATTATTTCCAGTTCTGATGAAACAGTTTCTAAAAAAAACTTGGCCTTATGTATTCATTGGAATCGCCTACTTCTTGATTGGGGAATACCTGCTACATCGCCTCAATGAAACAACCTCCATTAAAGAGGTGGCTCGAATTCAATCTTCTTCCAAAAAAGAACTGTATTACGGACGACAGGTCTTGGGCAATTCACTACCCCTCTATAAGTACACTCTTTTTGAAAGGCTTCAGCCAGAGGTTTTAGTTGTGGGACAATCTGTTACTCTCCAATTTAGAGATTTTGTCTTCGAGCCTTTTCAAGACAACTTCTATAATGCGGGTTTAATGATTCGCAATTTGGCAGATCTCAATTACTTAGCCGACTTATTCGAACAAGGCGAGATAAAAAATCCACGCTTTATGCTCATTGCCGTGGATCTTTCTTTTGTTTTGAAAAAGACCTTCCTCGATGAATATTCGTTGGAATTTGATAGACCTGAAGACCGAGCTCTTAACGCTAAATCGCATCTTCAAGGGACTCAAAAGCTTATGTTGGATGCCAAACTTCGGGAACTTCCACTACAAAATTGGGGCTTTGGGAAGGCAGGTATGATGGGAAGAGGCTACCGAAACGATGGCAGTTACAGGCATTTGCCCGAAATCGAGAGATATCTAATCGATTCTACTTATCACGATGGAAATTTAATTGATCGGCTAAAAAATCGTCAAGCACCTTTCATTGTGCCCTTTGAATACGACCCCGAAAAAGCAAAGAGAACAATGGGTGTCTTAGATCGGTTTACCAAGCTTGGTATCGAAATCCTCCTCTATATCCCTCCCTATTCCGATGCATTTTTCAATCAAGCTATGGAAGACACCCTCTTTTCTGGCTTTTGGAAAGAGTATATGTCCTTCCAACAAGAGCTGAGCGACAAGCAGTATGCAATTATTGAATTTACCACTCCTTCTAGAATGGGCCTCGATGATCGTTTTATGGTAGATGCGGAACATCCGGGTGAAGTGATGAGTGCACTGCAGTTAAAAAAGTATTGCGATGAGAATAGGCAAACCCCTTCTTTCCTACACCATTTGAAGTTTACTACCTTAGACTCCCTTCTGCAGCAAGAAAATACATTGCCTATTTCATTTTTAAAAGATTCCATTAATCTTAGATTTAAATCAAAGGAGAAATAACATCATTTAATTAAAAGTCTAAAAAACAAATGGGTACAATCAACTCAGACAAAGCTTGGAATGCATACGGTAAAAAAGACCCCTATTTTGGGGTACTTACGCATGACGAGTTTAAAGATGATAACTTAAATGAGGAAACGCTTCAACGCTTTTTTCTAACGGGTGAAAAACATATTGGTTCTTTATTCGAATTAATCCAAAAGCATTTTATTCCTGATTTTAAACCTGAATCGGTCTTAGATTTTGGTTGTGGTACAGGCAGACTGAGTATTCCTCTGGCCAGAAGGGCGAAGCAGGTGGTTGGATTGGATATTTCAAATGATATGCTGAAGGAGGCTAGAAAGAATGCTGAAAAATTCAGCCTTAGTAATCTAGATTTCAAACTTTCAGACGACTCTCTTTCTCTCGTAAAAGGAGAAAAATTTGATCTCATCCATTCCTATATCGTTCTGCAGCATATCAATGTAGAAAGAGGAATGCAAATCATAGATCGAATGCTGAAACTGTTAAATCCAGGAGGCATGGGTGCGTTGCAGATCACCTATAGCAGCAATAAACCTAAAGGCAATAGAATGGCCACCTATCTGCGGTATCGAATTCCTTTTGTCCATTCTCTTTTAAATGTGCTTAAAGGACTGCCCTATAACAGACCTCTCATGCAAATGAATTTGTATGATATGAATGCGGTTCTTCATCTCATGCAACAAAACAAGGTAGAAAACACTCATTTCACCTTTGAAGACCATGGCGATTTTTGGAGTGCGCATTTGGTCTTCCAGAAGAAGGAAAGCTAGCAAGACTCTCTTCTTTTTCAAATCTTTTGTTTTACTCTTCTTTTGGCTAAATATTTTACTTGTTTCTATAGATAAAATCCAATTGCAGTCTACGAGCAATCGGGCCCTGAGGTAGATGGAACGGATAAGCCCCCAACGGTCCCGCTTCAGAAAGCGTCTATTTTATGGTCCTCCAAGCCAAAGGCAACGAAGGCAAAGA
>JAFMBM010000043.1 GCA_017858515.1 Cryomorphaceae bacterium
AATAGATATCTACAAAGGATGTTGCATAACTCAATGTTAATGCAGCAGTAGGCTTTGAGCTACATAGGCAGCGGCACCGGCGAAGTATCCTATGAGGGCTAAGACCGAAATCTTCTTTAAATACCACATAAAATCAATGCGCTCAATGCCCATAACGGCAACCCCAGCAGCAGAACCAATGATGAGAGCGCTTCCTCCTGTTCCCGCGCAATAGGCTAGAAATTCCCAGAATAATCCGTCGGTGGCAAAAAAGCCCACTTCTGCAGTGGGATACATGCCCATTGCGGCAGCAACCAAAGGCACGTTATCTACAATAGCCGAAAGGAGACCGATGATCATACTTACTACAACTACTCCACTGGCTTCAGAGGTACCCAAAGATCGGTCTAGTCCCATGGCAAGTTCTCCCAATTGACCGGCAGATTGCATGCTGCTTACTGCCATTAGAATTCCTAGGAAGAAGAGAACAGAGGCCATATCTATCCGACGAAGGGCTCCCATTACGGTTATATTCCTTTTGGTTTCGTAGTCTTTGTCTTTGTGGATGCGTTCAGATACCAGCCAAAGTATTCCCAAACTCAGCATCATTCCCATGAAGGGTGGAAGGTGAGTCACGGTTTTAAATATGGGGACAAACAATAGACCGGCGATACCTATAAAGAAGATGAGGTTTTTTTCTTTGGAACTTACCTCAGACCCGTGAGAAGAAGCATGCATTTTCTCTGGACGAGTAATATCTCCTTTCATACGGAAGCTAATAATTCCGAGCGGAACAATGAGGCAAATAAGGGACGGAATAATAACTTTAGTGACAATGGCCCCAGCGGTTACCTGTCCACCAATCCAGAGCATGGTGGTAGTTACATCGCCAATCGGCGACCAAGCTCCACCCGCATTGGCGGCTAATACTACTATTCCCGCAAAAAACCATCTGTCTTGTTTGTCGCTAATGAGTTTCCTCAATAGAGAAACCATTACAATAGAAGTAGTTAAATTGTCTAAGGCCGCGGATAAGAAGAAGGTTAATAAGCTGATAATCCAAATGAGCTTTACCTTGTTCGTAGAGGTTATTTTATCGGTTATTATGCTAAATCCACCGTTCAGATCAATGAGCTCCACAATGGTCATAGCGCCAATTAAAAAGAATAGTATGCTTGAGATTTCAGATAGATGCTCAAGCAGCTGATGGTGTGTAACCCAATTGGCAATGAGGTGGTGTTCATCTCCTGTATTTTGCGCTATAAACCAAGAGTCAATACTGGACATATCAACTATGTCATACATGCCAAATACATATAGAGTCCAACACAACACACCAGTGATGAGTGCAGAGGCGGCCTTGTCTATGTGAATACTGTGTTCAAATGCAATGGTGAGATAACCAAGAACAAAAACCACAACCATTAGGGTATACATAGTCGAAACGGGATTTAATAATTCGAGATAAGTTAACTCCTTAAGCGTTGAGAAGTTTATTCAGCGCTATGGAATAGGCCGTAGCCGTTAGTTTTTTCGGATTGGAATCTTTTTGAAAAACATCTTCCATTCCCTTGCGGATGGTATCGGAAGCATCGTTAAAAATAGCCACTTCAGTCAAAGGCCCTTCTGGATTCATGAGGTAAGCAAATACGCGAGCCATTCCACAGTTTGAAATGAAATCGGGTATGCAAGAAACATGCGTATCTGCGTGTTCAGAAATTTCACCATAAAAAATCTGCTGATCTGCAAAAGGCACATTGGCTCCGGATGAAATTAGCTCTAAGCCCTTTTTTATCATTCGGTCTAATTGGTCCTTAGTGAGCAATCTAGAGGCCGCTGCCGGAATGAAAATCTCCGCTCCAATGTCCCAGATTTTAGCATTTACTTCTTCAAAAGTCTGTGCATGCTCGGAGGCAAGACTGTTTCCTTTTTTATCTACAAATAGCTTTTGAATGGCTTTGTGATCCAATCCTTCCGTAGATAAGAGCCCTTCTTTTTTATCAATAATACCTACAATGCGTACGCCCATCCTACTGAGATACCAGGCCGCGGCAGAGGCTACATTTCCCCATCCCTGTATAATGGCCCTCTTTCCTTCTAAAGGCCATTGGTATAATTGACCGTAATGACGCACACTCTCTGCAACGCCATAGCCTGTAATCATATCTGCAACCGTATAGGTTCCGTCGGATATGGGAGTAAACTCTGGATGAAAAAGAGGAAGAAGCACCCCTTCTTGGAGTCGTTTAATGGAGAGCGCTTTACTTTCAGGGTTGGGTTGGAAGTGTCCTTGGAAGACACCTTCTTGAGGATGGTCAATTCCCAATTCTTTGGTAATTGGAATGACCTCATGTATTTCATCTACATTCATATCCCCTCCAGTTCCATAATAGCTCTTCAGCAAGGGCTTTAAGGCAGTATACCATCTCTTTAAAACATCAGCTTTTCGTGGATCAGATGGATCAAATCGAATACCTGATTTGGCTCCTCCAATTTGCGGTCCAGCTACTGAAAACTTGATCTCCATTGTTTTCGCCAACGAAAGAACTTCATGACGATCTACACTTACGCTCATCCTTGTACCTCCGCCGGCTGCACCTCCTCGAAGGGAGTTAATAACACACCAACCTTCTGCATTGGTTTCACTGTCAGTCCAGTGAAATTCTATTTCTGGAGATGAACTTTCGAACTTCTTGAGGAGATCCTTCATATTGCGAAATTTGCGGACGAAGGTAGAAAAGCTAAACCGATTTGGGGGCTTTAATTATCCGATAAATAGAACTTAACAACTTTTCTTTTTTATAGTCAACTATTTTCATTAATTGCTTCTTTGGTTCATCAAGCGCCCAAACTGCAAAGAGTTACTTTTGAAAACTACAAGTAATATTGAGAATGAAAAAAATTGCATTTCTAAGCTGCCTCCTGTTTTTCGTAAGTTCTACCACTGCACAGGTAATTTCTATAATTTCAGGTTCATTACAGTCGCCTCCAGCCACTAGTTGCAATGATGTTTTATACGATGTTGTTTATTCCAGAAATTGTGGTAATGCACTTTTTACAGGCTCATCTTGGGGAGTAAATGGGAATGTTATAAATATTGGCATTAGTTATCAGGTAGGACCCATTTGCACCCCCATAACTGTCAACCTTACTGAGACATTAAATCTAGGTATTCTACCTGCGGGCAATTACACTGTTAACATTGTTGGTGAGGTCAATGGCGTGGCTCAATCAACCCTCCTTTCAAACTTTAGTGTGGTTTCGTGTTGTTCAGCAAATCCACTTTTCTCAGCCTCTGCTACTTCCGTTTGTGTTGGCGACTCCGTTTTCTTTCAGAATCTAAGCACTGGAAGCTCATCGCAGCAATGGTTAGAAGATAATACGCTGCTTTCTACTTCAGTAAATTTTGGCAAAGTTTTCAATGACCCTGGAGTGTTTGATATCAAGTTAATCACCTTTGCTACTGGATGTTCTGATTCTGTTATTGCTCAAATTACTGTTCTAGATCCACCCGTTTTGAGTTTAGGGGCCGATACCAGTTTTTGTGCGGGAGAGTCTCTAATTCTATCCATCTCAGCCATGGCGGATAGTGTACGCTGGTCTACAAATCAAACTTCGCAGAATATAACTGTATCAAATCCAGGAAATTACTGGGCTACAATCTATTCAAATGGCTGCTCAAATTCAGATACCATTTCTGTAGCTGTGGAAAGTTTACCTAGTCTGAACTTGGGGGCTGATACAACACTTTGCTTAGGCGAAACGCTTACTTTAAATGCCGCAATAGCAGGTGGATCGTACGTATGGAGCGATCAGTCAACCGCTTCCTCTTTGATGGTAGATACAGCTGGAACTTTTTTTGTCTCAGTAACCAATTCAGCTGGATGTACTTCTTCGGATACCATTGTAGTTGGATACATTCCCTTGACCAACTGTGGGATATCTCTACCCGAAGAGCGCACTAGTCTCCCATTGGTATTGTATCCCAATCCAACTCAAGGCAAGGTAAAACTCAGAGCAAAGGCAGTAAATTTCGACGCACTGGAATTAGAGCTTATGGATGCCTCGGGTAGAAGGTGGAAAGGATTTGACTCTCAGAATTTTGGTGAATATCTAGAAATAGATCTCTCTCAGATGGATGCGGGTTGGTATTATCTTCAATGCAAAGAAGGCCATAAAACGCAAACAATTCCGATTGTCATTCAATAGAGTTTGAAGGAAGACTGGAGGCTTCATCCACCAACAAAGAAAGGGTGAATACAGTCCAACCATTGTCTTGGCTAGGCTTGAAGTCAATTTCTAATTCGCGTCGGATAAATTGAAAGAACCAGAAACCAAATCCAACCAAAGATGGGTTTTGCACTGCTTCTTTACTAGCAAGAAACTCCAGAAGTTCAGAAGATAAGCCCATTCCATTGTCTCTGAATTCGAGTGTGATATTCTGCTCTGTACCGGAGAATTTAATTTGAATTTGCTTGCAAGTACTGTGCTGTATGCTGTTGAATAAGAGATTTCTAAACACCAATTCGAACAGCAGTCCGTTCACCCTATAAACTTTTTCTGTTTCAAATTCTTGGAGTACTACAATACCCCTTTCTTCTAGCATTACTGAATGCTGTTTGATCTCCTTTTGGATATATTCTGAAATGTTTAGATCTATTTTAGAGTTTAGAATAGACTTAAGTATATGTGAATCGCTTTCGCGAATAAAATGCGTTAGGGTATGATCTAAATCTTGGTATTCCTTCTCCAGTGAGGAGAGCAGACTATAGGCATCATGTATCTTTCCCAACTTAAGCTTACGCAGTACCATCTCAGGTCCGATTTCTAAGGCAAGAGAATGACTTCGTATGTTTTGTACCAAAGAATGGATTAAGGCTTTTTGGAAAATCAGTGTATTGTCTGACTTTTTCTGGGTAATTTTATGGGCTCGCTTACTTTTTCGACCGAATCCAATCCATAAACCCACCAAAGCAAGAATTACAACTAGGCTAATTGCTAATAAAGTGCGGATAAACTTCTGTTCTTCTTGGCCTTCAAGTTCAGCATATGTTTGATTTTGAAGTTTCTCTTGGAGTTGTGCCATCCTTAGATTTTGCACGCCAACCAAGTGTTTTTCCCTTTCTTTCCTTTCGTTTAGCCATGCTTGATCTAAGAGCTGAGCGCGCGCCCTTGCTGCCAGATTTCCATTACTCTCTGCACTATCTGTTAGCTTTAAATTTTTGAATATCAATGATTTTTCGTCGAAATACTGACTTTTAATCTCCAAGTTCGATAGCGTTTCTACATCCAATCTCAAATCTGAAAGTATAGATAAAGCCCGTTCTGGTCTTTTTCTTCTTCTCAAAAGCTCAGCGCGCAGAATATCAATCTTTGTTTGCTCTTCGAGCCATGATTCAGCGGAAGCCTCCTTTAAAGCTGCTCCAAGATATTTTTCAGCCGTACTGAGTCGATTTAAAGACAGATTGCATTCTGCTAGCTCTATCCAAATGTTAATTTGCGACTGTAGTAAATTGAGATTGTCTGCCAATTCTTCGGCTTTTGAAAAGTATTCAATTGCCTTTTCGGTATTCCTCAATTACCTATTCGCCAATGCGGCCGAGCTGTAAATGCTCATTAGCAGTTCATCGAAGAGCTGAGAGAGAATGGCATTCTTTGCAATACTGTCTCTCTGAATTTTCAGAATATCAGGCATTCGACCAAGAATGGCATCTGGTTTATTTTGTTTTGTATAGACTCTAAGAAACAATTCTTCAACCAGTATTTCGCCCAAAAAATCGCCGCTTTCATTTACATAGAATTCGGCACTATCTAGGTAAAGACGACTACTAAAGAATAAATTTTGTTTAAAACTAAGTTCAGCCAAGTGTAGATACATCCTGCCCAATTCATCCAACTCCTTACCGAGTTTGTACTCAAACAAATTTTGCTGTACAAGAAGCAAGGCAGAATCAGCATGTCCATTTATGACCAACATCTGCATGTGAATCTGCAGCGAGCTAGTAAAGGCAAAGGCAGTATTTTCAAAATTCCCGCCTTTCACTAATTGGAATAGCTTTCTTGAGCCTTTAAGTTTTTCAGTTCTACTTGGAAGACATTGAATCTTATCTAGTTCAAAGTTGAAAACAGAGTCTCCTTTAGAAATGGCAGCACGGGAATCAGAGGGCAAGAATAAAATTGATATAGAAAAAAGAAGGATTGCATACAAATCCAAGCAACGAAGGCACGGTCTTTTTCTTTCCACTATTTCAATTGAGTGCATATTAATGATAGTAAATTATTCCTGTACTATGATCTCGTTTGGCTCCAGTTACACTTGCAAAGCAATTCACACGGTTCTGCAATCTAAGCCAACCGAGAAAGGCAAACAATAGCGCTTCTTTCATTTCTATTAACTGAGGCGATGCGGGCTTTATTCTATGGCCAGTATAATGTTCTATTCGCGAGAGGAGATGGGAATTGTAGGCTCCGCCGCCGGTGATGAGTAGATTGGAAGGATTTACAACTCTTTTAGCTACTTGATAGCCAATGTGTTCACAGCAGGTATACAAAATGTTCTTAGATTCTTCTTCAGGAAATAGTGACAATATGCTGCTTTCTACCCATTCTCGACTTAGGGCTAGGGCTTGTTGATTATAGGTTGCCATTCTCTCATTTAAGGCTGAAAACAAATCGGGAATTAAGCATCCTTGGGAGGCGAGTTCACCGTTGGCGTCGTATTCTAAGCCTTCCAAACGGGCATATTTATCCATCACATAATTACAGAACGATATATCTGAAGCAATGCGTACGCCTTGTATCGATTCGGAGTAATTGGCAAATCCGCCCAGGTTCAAACAGGCTGAATAGGAGCCAAAAAGAAACCCATCGCCAAAGGGAACCAAAGGAGCGCCCCTTCCACCTAATTCCAAGTCAGGAGATCTAAAATCGGCGATAATGGGTAGTTCTAAAAGTGCAGCGAGCGTTTCTGGCCTGCCTAGTTGGAAGCTAATTTTTTTGTCAGGTTGATGAAATACGGTGGATCCATGAAAAGCAACCGCTTTTATTTCAACATGATCTTGAGTGAAATGGCTAATTTTTTCTGCGCACCAATGCGCAAATTCTATATCAAGGGACAGTAGATCTACAGAAGAAAGGAGGTGGGCATTGCGTAATTTCAAACTCAAACTTCTTTCATAGGGTATTGATATTGAGTTTATTATTTTATATTGAAAAGAGTTTGGGTTACTCTCCGTAAAGCCTGAAAGGCAAAGATCAAGGCCGTCTGCAGAGGTGCCGGTCATGGCCCCTAATAGAATTGTCATGCGGAATAATATTTATGTCAGTGCTATGCTCGCAAACTTTTAGCTTTGCAGACTGTTCAAATTTCGTAAAACAAACTTCATGGATTTCAAATTAACGGAAGAGCACGAGATGATTCGTCAAGCTGCTAGAGATTTCGCAAGAAATGAGTTACTGCCTGGTGTAATCGATCGTGACAATGACCAAAAGTTTCCTACAGATCAAGTAAAGATGATGGGGGAGCTTGGATTTATGGGCATGATGGTTGACCCAAAATACGGGGGGGGAGGAATGGATGCTGTGAGTTATGTTTTAGCCATGGAAGAAATTTCTAAAATAGATGCCTCGGCTTCAGTCGTTATGTCTGTAAACAACTCGCTAGTATGCTGGGGTTTAGAGAAATTTGGCACAGAAGAGCAAAAGCAGAAATATCTTGTTCCCCTAGCTAAAGGAGAGAAAATTGGGGCGTTTTGCCTCAGTGAGCCTGAAGCAGGTTCAGATGCTACTTCCCAGAGAACCACAGCTATAGATAAGGGCGACCATTATGTATTAAATGGAACGAAAAACTGGATTACCAATGGTAGTTCTGCTTCTATCTATTTGGTAATGGCGCAAACCGACGCAGAATTGGGTCACCGAGGAATCAACTGTTTAATAGTTGAGAGAGGGATGGATGGATTTGTAGTTGGTAAGAAGGAAGATAAAATGGGAATTCGTGGATCGGATACTCACTCTTTGATGTTCCAGGATGTCATAGTTCCAAAGGCTAATCGCCTAGGAGAGAATGGATTTGGTTTCAAATTTGCAATGAAAGTGCTTTCAGGAGGAAGAATAGGAATTGCGGCTCAGGCTCTGGGTATTGCGAGCGGTGCCTTGGAATTTGCCTTGAAATATTCACAAGAGCGCAAGGCTTTTGGCAAGGAAATTTACAAGCATCAGGCAATTGCCTTTAAACTTGCAGATATGGCAACGGAAGTAGATGCCGCACGTTTATTGGTTCTCAGATCGGCATGGTTGAAAGATCAAGGACTACCCTTTGAGAAAGAAAGTGCACAAGCAAAATTATTTGCTTCAACAATAGCTCAAACTGTTACAAATGAAGCCGTTCAAATTCATGGAGGTTACGGTTACGTTAAGGAATTCCATGTTGAGCGTTTGATGCGCGATGCCAAAATCACTCAGATTTACGAGGGTACAAGTGAAATTCAGAAGATTGTGATTTCAAGAGCACTCTTAACAGAGTAGTTTACTTGGTACTGCTTAAAACCCGCTTAGATACCTAAATCTAAGCGGGTTTTCTTTTTTGAAGTAGTTTATCTTGGCTTGAATTGTAAGCAGCCTTGATATTAGTTTTTATCCTTTTTAGGATTCTCTTTATCAAAGTCCTCAAGTTCATTCAGAATAGCCGAAACATCGCTCGCCGTTTCGCTTAATTTGTTGCGACAGAACTTTATTAATTCAGCAGCTCTTCTTACTTTAATGGATAGATCATCTATCGATATTTCGCCAGTATCTATTTCCTCTACGATAAGTCTGAGCTCATCGGATGCTTCTTTATAATTCATTTTTGTTATCGTTATTCGTTTCAATTCGGGCTAAGAAAAGGCCTTCTTTCCATTCTGTTTCTAAAAGTTCACCTTGCTTTAAATCCTTTTTTGAACTCACAACTTTGCCATTAATCCGACTGATTGTAAATCCTCTTTCTAGCACATTTTTAGGGTCTGCTATTCTAATAATTCTAGCATCTCTTTGATTTGCAATTGTTTCTTTTTCAAGAAAGTAAAGAGTTGTTTTGGCGAAGAGTTGTTGAGTTTCCGAGATAGTATTTCTCTTCGATAATAGGAGGATGTTTGAAGTGTCGCTAAGTTCAGAGCCCCAATTTTCAAGCTGCTTATCTTCTCTGTTTTTATATCTCGTGATGGCATGCGAAAGTCTCTGAATTATCCATTTTTGGCTTTCAATATGCTCTTTAGGATTTCTATTAGCAATCCGTATGATTTGATTAAAATGATTTAGTTTCTCGATTTCAACTCGATTTCGAAACCGCATTGAATTTCCAAGCTCCAATGCAAGTTCTTCTAACTGATGTTGAAAGCTGGAGATAGTCGATTTCCCTTTAAGATGCAACCATTTTTGGCTTTGTTCAATCTTTTCATTCCGGTTTTTAATAATGGGAAGGCTTCTTTTTAGCAATGTATTCTTTGCTGTTACAATGGGCTCCCAGATTTGATCAATGTGCTCCACAATGGAGGTGCCAAGCGCGGTAGGAGTAATTCCATTTTTATGCGCCACTTGTTCGGATAAGGTTAGATTGGTCGAATGCCCAATTCCTGTAAGTACCGGAAGTTTACAATGTGCAATTGCGGCAGATATCTCATAGGAATTAAAGCAGCTCATGTCTAAATCAGATCCACCACCACGGATGATGGCCACAAGATCGAAATGAGCAGATACTGCTTCAATTCTCTTTAATTGAGTGGGAATGGAATGAATGGCTCCGTTTCCCTGTAAGACAGATGGAAATAGATGTATGTAGAAAGAATCCTTCCACCTACTTTCTTTTAGTACTTGGATAAAGTCTAAAAAACCATCGCTCGTTTGATCACTAATTACAGCTATGCACTTGGGAATGATTGGAAAAGACAAGCGCTTGTTTTTATCTATTAGGTCTTCATTCTGAAGCCGTAAAAGATTAGCAGAGCGCTGTTTTTCTAATTGTCCGATGGCAAACTCAATGCTGATGTCATGAACAAAAAGATTGAGTCCCCTTACAGCATCATAATGTATGGAAACCTCAAGAAGAAGTTCACTCCCATCTTTTAGAGGTTCTTTTAATATCTGTAAAAAGAGATCATTAATCCTGTCGTAATTTCTCTTCCATAAAACAGCTTTTACTTGAGCAATTACCTGGTCTTCTCGCTTTTCGACTAATTCAGGATAGCAGCCTCCCGTTCTTGCATGAAAGTTGAGGCGGTTCATCTCAGCCTTAATCCAATAGCGCTTAGAAAACTGAGGACGCAAAAGATTCTCAATACTTTGGGTAAGTTGTGAAAGACTAAATACTTTATGTAATTCGGCTGTAGTCAATGAGTAAAAATAAGCCTTTGAATGTACTGAATTTTGCTGAATTAGAGCCACTCAAGTAGTTTCTCGAGTGCCATTCCTCTAGACCCTTTTACTAAGATTGTCTGGCCTTTAATTGCATTCTGTCTTAAGTATTCCAGAACTTCATCTGTATTCAAAAAGCACAATACGGTTTTAGGAAATTGACAATCCGAAAAATGTGCGCCAACCAGAATGAGTGAATCAATTCCGAGCTTAATAGCATGATCTATTATTCTTTGATGTTCTAGCTGAGCATAGACGCCTAGTTCAAACATATCACCTAGAATAGCGATATTTGGTTTGGGTTGGAGTTGTAAATTATTCAAAGCCAATTCCATACTACTAGGATTGGCGTTGTAACAATCAACAATGAGGTTGTTATATTTCCCTTTTTGCCATTGCGACCGATGGTTTGTTGGAGAATAACTTTCTAAGGCCCTGACTATATAATCTATAGGTATTTGAAAATAAATGCCAAGACGTAACGCGGCAGCGATATTACTGAAATTATATATTCCAGTGAGCTGTGTTTTGATTACAGAGTCTTGCCAGCGAACGGAAACTGTATTTGCTGCATTTTCGAGATGAACGCGAAAAGGATTTTCGACCGTTTGTCCGAAAAGTATACGCGTGATCCCTTCTGAATTTTTTAGTTGAAGAGGATCATCTGAATTCACAAGAACAGTACGATTATTCGATCGAAGGTTCTGATAAAGTTCACTTTTTCCTTTAATCACGCCTTCTGGTCCACCAAAACCTTCAAGATGGGCCAACCCAAAATTAGTAATGTAGCCAAGAGTGGGCTGAGCCATTGAGGAAAGGAATTCAATTTCCTTTTGGGCATTGGCACCCATTTCAATGATTGCGATTTCATCCTCAGCTTGAATGGAGAGAAGACTTAATGGAACCCCTATATGATTGTTTAAGTTGCCTATTGTAGCTCGAACTTTATACTTAGCTGAAAGGACTTCGCGAAAGAGCTCTTTAGTGGTTGTTTTGCCATTGCTTCCAGTTAACCCAATTATTGGGATTTTCAATTGGCTACGATGATAGCTGGCAAGAGCCTGCAAGGTTTTTAGACCATCCTCAACCTTAATTATTAGTGGAGATTCCCAGTTCCTGTCTTCATCCACTACAACGGCAGATGCGCCCTGCTTAATGGCTTCTAAAGCGAAATCATTGCCATTAAATCGATCTCCTTTAAGACAAAAGAAAAGGCAGTCCCCTTGTATCTTTCTCGAGTCGATGCAAATGCCTGACGACCGCTTGTATGCTTTATAAAGTGTTTCCATTGAAAAGGAGAATAGCCTTTGTTAAGGTAAAAAAAAACCGGCCTAGGCCGGTTTCAAATTTAACTTCTTTTGTATCGCTTGAACTTCTTCTGTTTTATTTCTTTGGTCTCTTTTTTACGTTTTGAATCAAGATTTTGGAATCCAACCCTATCCATAGCACAGCGGAAGCCTATGAAATCAGTAGCTTGATCTTCTTCTAAATAACGTCTTGTTCCTGGAGACATCCAATAAGCTCTGTCTTTCCATGAACCTCCTTTATAAACGCGAACTGTATTGCCGATTAGCGTATTTTGAGCATAATCATACATAGCATTTTGCCCTTCATCTAAATCCTGATCGTAGTAGATTGAGGACTCTTTGTCTCCATCTAAATAATCACGATAGTCAGATTGCTGATAATTTCTTCTATTTAAATTCTCCTCAACAGTAACATCTCTTACAGGAAGCTCACCGGGTAGGCGGATGATACTGCTATCAGAGGCATATTGTGGATCTTGTAAAACTTCTAGTGATCCGATATCTTCATAATTATCATCCAATGAAGTATACTGATTTCCTCTAAAAGCTCTAAAATCATTAACATCCTCTGGTGAAAGAGGACGATAAACGTCCATTACCCACTCAGCTACGTTACCAGCCATATCATAAAGGCCGAAATCATTGGGAGGGTAGAAACCAACTTGAATGGTAATATCAGCTTGGTCGTTCAAATATCCGCCAGGACCCATATTGTCACCGTTCCCACGCTTGTAGTTGGCTAACATATCACCGCGTCCTTTCTTTTCGCCGTTTCTTGTTGCAGTTCCGCTCCAAGGGTATTTGTTTCCTTCTACTGTTCTGTCAAATGAGCGATTTCCAATATTGCCATAAGCAGCATATTCCCATTCGGCTTCGGTTGGAAGTCTAAATTTGGGTAAAAGAATGCCATCTTCTATGCGCGCTGGTCTTCCTTCTTTACCATAAACACTGTTAGGATTGTAATCAGGAAGGCCTTTTTTGTTTTGTTGAGTATATTCTCCTTGCTTGTACAGATAAACCTCAGAATTGAAATGCTCAGCATCCGTTTGCTCGTGCATCTCATTGAAAATACCTTCATTGATCAGGATTCGCTCGTTAACACGATCGGTTCTCCAAGAACAATACTTCATGGCTTGAACCCAACTTACCCCTACAGTAGGATAGTAATTGTAAGCAGGATGTCTTAGATAATTTTCAACGTAGGTTTCGTTATAAGCAATTTTATCCCTCCAAACCAATGTGTCTGGCAAGGCTGAACGATATATTTCAGGATAGTAGTCGTAATCAAATACTCTTCTTAACCAATACAGATATTCTCTGTAATCGGCATTTGTAACTTCAAATTCATCCATGTAAAATGAAGATACAGTCACTTGTCTTGGAACATTGTTCCAGTCTTTAATGAAATCCTCTTCAACTCGTCCCATGGTAAATGTTCCACCTTCAACAAATACAAGTCCTGGAGCAGTCTCCTGTCCTTTGTATTTAGTGTTTACGTGAAAACCACCGTTCTTTTTGTCGTTAATTTTCCATCCAGTTGTGCCGCTTTTTTGCGAGCAAGAGGAAAGGATAAGAACAGACATTCCAAAGGCGAAAAGTGACTTCATAGATCGATAGGAAGGGATGTTATTTAATCTTTTCATTGTCTTATAAACTAGAATTTAGGACATTTTATTGTCTCAATTCGTTTGCGTTTTACTTTACAAGGGAATTGATAAGCAAGAGAGATTTCATGAGCGCCTCCTCCTGCATTTGAAAATTCGGAGATTGTATAGTCATAACTATAACCAATTCTCCAAGGAAGTTTATCTGGTATGAAACCAACATTCAGAATCATAGCGTCAATATTCACGCTATTTTGTCTCAAGCCCAATCCTGCTGCTATGCCATTTCGAGCAAAGGCTAATCCATACGTTATTTGAGTGAATGGACCTTGGGTCTGAAATACGATGTTAGGAATGAGATAGTTCTGAATAGAATTGTGTAGCCTTTTCTTCGTAATAGGAATGTTTGCCCCTATGTGTGTCGTGAGTTTTATAGGCAATTGAGAGTTTGTAAAAAAGGCTTCATTCGGTTGCGTAAGGTGATGCGCGGCAACACCAAAGAAGAAATTCTTCGTGTAGCCAATTAAACCAGTTGATAAGTCAACATGATTATTTGTTGTGCTTCCTGGTGCAACCTCGCTTGTAGGCAAAACAAACCCATAAAAAGGATCAATTTGATCTGGGAATGTAAATGACCCCCAATTCAACGACCGTTGCCTGAATGTAGCTTGGAAGCCAGCAAGGATAAAGAACTTACGGCTCACCTTTAAATGGTAAGAGTAAATTCCATTAACCTCAGTGGATGTGAGTGTGCCATTGCCTGCGTCATCTCGTAAGACCATCAGTCCCAATCCACCATTGAGGGCTGGAGAATATTGATCATATGAGGCGCTGTAGGTTTGGTACGCACCAAAGGCCGGAAATTGATTCCGGTAGTTCATTATAAAGCGAGGACATCTTTCCGAACCTGCAAAAGCAGGATTCAGATACAATGGATTCGCATAATACTGGGAGAAATGGGGATCTTGCGCTTTAAGGTTTAAAGCAAAAAGGCATATCAACAAACTCCAATAAATTCTCATCATGGGCTTCGAGCTCATAAAAAACGGTCAGCAATAATACGAATTAATCTATCGCAGAAAGCCTTTCATTCTTGTCTTTAACGTTTGTAATCGATTACTATTTCACAAAGGTCGTTCAAGCGAACTACTTTTGTGTTGGCTAACATACGCACTAAAGCGGTGCACTATGAAATGCATTTAGGCGTTATCGATCAAAATAGATTCAGCTTTGAGAAATGTTTTCAGTGTTTTATTAGTGATTTACTCCTTCTCTTTATTGGGTCAGAGAGAATCTGAAATTGTTGATATTGAATGGATTGAGTCGGGGTCTTGGTTTATTGATGATCCTCAAAATGCAGTTACTATCCCTCTGTTTCAAGGAGCTTCAGCGAATGAAAATATTTCGAATTGGCCGGTAAAATTTCTCAGAATCCCCATTTCAAATACTGTTTCAGACGTATCACTTGCCATCTTATCTGAATCTGATGCAACTGGAAGAAAGGTGAATTTGGCTGATCTTGGACCAAGTTATCAGTTAGATTATCAAATTAGGACAGAGAAAAAACAGAATTATTTATTGGTTTCTGTGGTTCCATTTAGGCTGTCCGGTGGCCAAAGAAAGAAATTGGAGCGTTTTGAGTTAACCTGGACGGAGTCTGTAGTAGAGAGACAAAACCGCAATAAAACTCAGGTGTACAAAAATTCAAGTGTATTAGCTAGCGGCAGATGGATAAAACTCAGTGTTCCTAAAACGGGCATTTATAAAATTTCGGCACAATACCTGAATTCAAATGAAATCAACTTTGCGGGAGTAAGTTCCAATGAAATTCGAGTCTTTGGCAATGGTAATGGGATGCTTCCTGAGGATAATGCTACTGTGCAATACGATGATTTGGAAGAAGTTCCTATCCGTGTTGTGGATAATGGCAATGGAATATTTGACGGCAATGACTATATACTGTTTTATGCTAAGGGCCCGCATCAATGGACTGAAAATGCGGGTGTTTTCAGCCATCAATTCAATCTGTATTCAGAAGTAAACACATACTTCGTTGCCTTTGATTTAGGTCCTAGTAAGACAGTCTCAAATGTGAGCTCAAGTACTCTCCCTGCAACGAATCAAGTAAATAGTTTTGATGATTTCAGCTTCGTCGAGAGCGACTTGTATAATTTAGTTGGAAGTGGTAAGCAATGGTTTGGTGAGAAGTTCGATTTTACACCCAGCTATAATTTCAGTTTTAATTTTCCATGGATAAGAACATCCGAACCTGTTAGCCTAAGAACAAGAGCAGTAGCCCGATCCTCTACTTCAGGTACTTTTCTAAATTATAGTGTTGCGGGAACAACACCCCTTACTCTTGCTTTTGATCCTATTAATTTAACAGTGGCAGGCGCAGATTATGTCAATGCTAAAATGGGTGCGAATACATTTTTCACTTCTGCAGCAGCCTTTACAATCACAGCTACCTATAATAACAGTTCCAATCCATCCGCAATTGCTTGGATGGATTACATAGAAGTTCAATGCAGGCGAGAATTAAATCAAGCGGGATTAAATCAGTTGCATTTTCGAGATACTCGATCTGTTGGTCCAAACGAAATAAGTGAGTTTACAATCCTTAATTCAAATTCTGATTCTCGAGTATGGAATGTTACCGATCATCTAAATATTGAAGAGATTACCCCAAGTTTCCAAGGAACTTCGGCACAATTTCGAGTTCAGACAGATAGTTTATTGGAGTTTGTAGTGTTTAGAGGAAGTGATTTCCCATCTCCAACTTATATTGGATCGGTAGAGAATCAGAACCTACATGCGCTTGCCGCTCCTGATTTACTTATTATTTATCATCCTTCTCTCGAATCTGCAGTTCAGGTCTTAGCCGACTTCCATCGAGAGGATCAAGGGATTTCAGTTGAAATAGTGCCTATTGATAAGCTGTATAACGAGTTTTCCAGTGGTGTTCCTGATTTAACCGCTATAAAGAATATTGCTAGGATGTTCTATGAAAGATCAAGTCCGAATTCTGGATTGAAGAATCTGCTTTTGTTTGGAGATGCTTCATACGATTACAAAGACCGCCTAACAACCCAAACAAATCTCGTTCCTACTTGGGAGTCGAATTCTTCTTTCTCACTGAATGTAAGTATTTGTTCAGATGACTATTTTGGATTTCTAGACCCGAATGAAGGGGGGGTAAATTCGGTAGATCAATTGGACATTGGCATTGGCCGATTGGTGGCAAGAAATTTATCGAATGCCAATGCTATGGTAGATAAAATTATTCGCTATTCATCGGGTACTCCTTCATTAGGCAATTGGCGATCAAAAATCCTCGTAGCTGCAGATGACGTAGACTTATCTTGGGAAACTACGCTTATGCGATCTGCGGAACAAGCTGCATCTGTTGCTGCAACCCAAGACTCGAGGATCAATCAACAGAAGATTTATATCGATTCGTATAAACAGATAATTAGCGGAGGAAGCGAACGCTATCCACAAGCACAGGATGAATTTATTCGATCAATTGAATCAGGGAATCTAATTACCGCTTATACCGGCCATGGTGGCGAAATAGGATTGGCTTCAGAGCGTATACTTCAATTAAATGATATTAATTCCTGGACCAATCGATATGCAATGCCTTTATGCATTACGATAACTTGCGAATTCACACGATATGATGATCCGCAAAGAATATCCGCTGGGGAGTATGGTCATTTAAATCCAAATGGCGGATTTATTGCCTTGTATTCCACTCAACGGGTTGTTTATGCAAGCCCGCAGACATTGGCACTCACGGCAGAAATATTTGATACCGCTTTGCATCGACCCAATGGTGTTACCCGATCCTTGGGCGAGATTATTCGCATGGTTAAAAATAATAATATAGGAAGGGATAAGTTGAGTTTTTCTCTTTTCGGAGATCCTGCCATGAAATTAGCAATTCCAAACTTCAATATTGCCACAACACAGTTGAACGGAATGGATGTATCTAGTTTTACAGACACCATTAATTCGTTGAATAAAGTTTCCGTTAAGGGCCGGGTTGTAGATCATCAAGGTCAAACATTATCTAGTTTTAATGGGGAAGTGCGGCCCATTGTTTTTGACAAAGAAGTATCTCGACAAACCCTAGTAAATGATGGGGTAGGTGCTCCTCAGACTTTTGTTGAAAGAAATAATATAGTATACCAGGGCAGAGCAAGTGTTGTAAATGGAGAGTTTAGTTTCGAGTTTGTTGTTCCGTTAGATATCTCATATCAATATGGGAAAGGTCGTATTTCTTACTATGCGGATAACGGAGATCAAGATGCAGCTGGTTTTTATGAAGATTTCTACTTAGGTGGACTAGACACAACCGCTCAGGTGGATACCAAAGGTCCAGAGTTGTCTTTGTATTTGAATGACGAGAGTTTTGTAAATGGCGGAATGACGAACGAAAAGCCTGAAATCTATGCTATTCTTTCAGATTCTTCTGGTATTAATACAGTAGGAAGAGGGATTGGTCATGATATTTTGGCCATTTTAGATGGGGATGTAAATAATGCTATCGTTTTAAACGAATATTATACAGCAGACGTGAACAGCTTCCAACGCGGTAGTTTGCGATTTGCGCTCAATGATTTAAAACAGGGAAATCATACCCTCACCTTAAGAGCTTGGGATGTTTACAATAACCCTTCCGAAGCTACAATTGATTTTATTGTTGCCGATTCGGAAAATCTCACTTTGCGGTATGTATTGAATTACCCTAATCCTTTTACAACTTATACAGAATTTCAATTCGAACATAACAGGGCCAATCAGCCATTAGAAGTCTTAATTCAAGTGTTCACTGTTTCTGGTAAAATGGTTAAAACCATACAGAGAGAAATTGTACCTCAAGGAAATCGAGTTACAGGAATTAGTTGGGATGGACTAGATGATTATGGAGACCGAATAGGAAAGGGAGTCTATATGTATAAGCTAAGCGTTCGATCTAAATTGGATCAATCTCAGGCTCAAGAATACCAGAAGCTCGTAATTCTGCGTTAGGCTACTCGTTAAACTTTATATTTGCAATAATTTATGAAACATAATAGTATGAAAATGAGGTTTTTGCCTCTTGTTCTTCTGGCCTTGTCATCTAACTTGATGGCGCAAACGGAAGATTATAATGTAATTACAACTGCGGTTCCCTTTTTAATTATCTCTCCAGATAGTCGATCAGGTGGAATGGGAGATGTAGGTGTAAGTACTTCTGCAGATAACAACTCGATTCATTGGAATGTAGCCAAATTGGCATTTCTCGATGATAAATACAACGGCTTGTCGATGTCCTACACTCCTTGGCTTAGCCGATTGGTGCCAGATATAGATTTGGCCTATGTCTCGTATCACAAAAAAATAAGCGACAAACAGGGTTTGGGCTTCTCTCTTAAGTACTTTTCATTGGGTGAAATCAATTTGACGGGCGAACAAGCACAATCCTTGGGGAATTTGAGTCCAAATGAATTTGCCGTAGATGGTGGTTATGCTTTGAAATTAAGTGAAAACCTCTCCATGGGTGTGGCTCTCAGATATATCTTCTCAAATTTGAATCAAGCTAGCCAAGTAACAGGGAACAACACTAAACCAGGACAATCCTTTGCATCTGATCTTGGGGTATACTATAAATCTAGAAAATTCAATCTTCCAAGTGGCCAGAAGGCAAACTACGCTTTGGGGTTGCTAGTTAGCAATGTTGGAGCAAAAATCACCTATAGTGATGATGCGAATGCAGATTTTATCCCAACAAATCTTCGCTTAGGAGCTACCTATACTATTTCTTTTGATGAGTATAACTCTATGTCTTTTACGGCTGAAACAAATAAGTTATTAGTTCCTACTCCTCCCATTAGAGACGATGCAGGTAATATTATTCAAGGAAAGGACGATGATGTCGGATCCTTTGCTGGAATTTTTCAGTCTTTTAACGACGCTCCCGGTGGAGGACAAGAAGAATTGCGTGAATTTATATGGAATGGAGGGGCTGAATACAATTACGACGATAAGTTCTTTTTAAGAGGGGGTTATCAATACGAACATGAAACAAAAGGAAATAGAAAGTATTTCACATTGGGATTAGGATTGAAGTACAATGTATTTGGATTGGATTTCGCATATTTAATACCAGCTACTCCCACGGTAAGAAGTCCACTTGAAAACACTTTGCGCTTTACCTTGTTCTTTGGATTTGGAGACTCTTCCAATGAATAATGCACGGGAATTAGAATACTAAGTGTTCAATTAACACATTTTATTGAAAAGCCCGCATTTCGCGGGCTTTTCTATTTATTTTTGGCGCACTGAAAATTAAACGAGATGTCTGTAAAGAAAATTACTGGAGAAGTATACCTGAAGTGGTATGAGGATATGTTATTCTGGAGAAAATTTGAAGATAAAGCAGCAGCTCTTTATATTCAACAGAAAATCAGGGGTTTTCTTCATTTGTATAATGGCCAAGAAGCCATTTTGGCGGGATCACTGCTTGCTATGAATCCAGGCGATAAAATGATTACTGCCTACAGAAATCACGTTCAACCGATTGGAATGGGTGTAGATCCAAGAAGAGTAATGGCAGAACTAATGGGTAAAGACACCGGTACTTCTCATGGGAAAGGAGGGTCTATGCATATTTTTAGTAAGGAACATCATTTTTACGGGGGCCATGGAATTGTTGGTGGACAAATTCCATTGGGTGCAGGTTTGGCATTCGCAGATAAATATCTCGAGAATCCTAATGTGACTTTAACCTACATGGGAGATGGAGCTGTTCGCCAGGGTGCTTTTCATGAAACCTTGAATTTGGCTGCTATGTGGCAATTACCAGTTGTTTTTATTATCGAAAACAACGGCTATGCCATGGGAACTTCAGTAGAGAGATCAGCAAACCATGGTGACATATGGAAATTGGGATTGGGTTATAATATCCCCTGTGGGCCTGTTGAAGGGATGAATCCAGTAAATGTATATAAGGGTGTTCAGGAGGCAGTAGATAGAGCGCGTTCGGGTGGCGGACCAAGTTTGCTTGAAATAAAAACCTATAGATATAAAGGGCACTCCATGAGCGATGCTCAGCATTACAGAACGAAAGACGAAGTTGCCGAATATCAGAAAATTGATCCAATTACCCAGGTAAAAGATGTAATCCTGAAAAAGAAGTATGCTTCTAGTGCAGAATTGGAAGAGATTGATGCTCGAGTAAAAGTAAAAGTTAATGAATGTGTTGAGTTTGGTGAAGAATCTCCATTTCCAGATGCCTCAAGCCTTTACAAGCACATTTATGATCAAGAGAATTATCCATTTATAAAGGAATAAGGAATATGGCGGAAGTAATAACTATGCCCCGATTGAGCGATACAATGACAGATGGTGTTGTTGCTCAATGGCATAAGAAAGTAGGTGATACCGTGGTTGAAGGCGATTTACTTGCTGAAATAGAAACGGATAAGGCTACCATGGAATTTGAGTCCTTTCAAGAAGGCACTCTATTATATATAGGCGTTGAAGAAGGCGCCTCCGCACCTGTAGATAGCATACTCGCTATTTTAGGAGAAAAGGGGGAGGATATTCAATCTTTATTGAAAGGTGGGGGAAGTCCAAAGTTAGATGAGAAACCAATTGAAGAGAAAAAGGCTCCGGAGAATTTAGCCCAGATTGAAGTCAATGAATCTACAGATAAGGAATCAACTGTTGCAGACGGATCAGATCGGGTGAAAATTTCTCCGTTGGCAAAAAAAATTGCAGAAGATAAGGGGCTTGATTTAAGGTCAATTCAAGGTTCTGGAGACGGAGGAAGAATTGTGAGAAGAGATGTGGAAGGATTAGATTCAAGCTCTGCTGGAAACAAATCTGTAGATCATAAATCGATTGCAGGTCAAGAATCTTATACCGAACAGAATGTTTCTCAAATGCGCAAAACCATAGCGCGTAGACTTTCTGAGTCTAAATTCTCTGCTCCACATTTTTATCTGACTATAGATATTGACATGGATAAAGTATGGTCTGAGCGAAAAGCACTCGCTGAGGTCACGGGTGCCAAGGTGTCTTTTAATGATTTTGTTGTAAAATCATGTGCAATGGCTTTAAGAAATCATCCATATGTTAATGGAAGTTGGTTAGGAGATAAGTTGAGATTCAACAATCACGTGCATATAGGAGTTGCAGTAAGTGTTGAGGAGGGTCTATTGGTACCTGTTATTCGATTTGCAGATCAAAAGGGTTTGTCCACTATTTCGTCCGAAGTGCGTGAAATGGCAGATAAAGCAAAGTCAAAGAAATTGCAGCCAAAAGATTGGGAGGGTAATACTTTCACAATTTCAAATCTAGGTATGTTCGGTATTGAGGAATTTACCGCTATAATCAATCCCCCTGATTCTTGTATTCTAGCTGTAGGTGCAATTCGCGATGAAGCGGTTGTAAAGAACGGACAGGTAGTGCCAGGGAAACGAATGAAGGTTACTTTATCTTGTGATCACAGGATTGTGGATGGAGTAGCTGGAGCTCAATTTTTACAAGAAGTAAAGAGAAATTTGGAGAATCCGCTAAGTATGTTGTTATAAAGTGAGTTCCAAAAGAATAGTCGTAACAGGTGCTTCTCGAGGAATTGGGCGGGCCATAGTTGAAAGATTGACGCCAGAACATTCTGTCTTAGCGACCGCACGCAGTGTGGAGGCTTTGTCTGAGCTAAGTTTAAAAACGGGCTGTAAGACTTATGCTTTTGATTTGGAAAGTTCAGACTACTCTGGTTTTAGAGAATCTATAGAGCAGAATTTAGGAGGAATTGACCTTTTGATTCATAATGCAGGGCTCCTCATAAACAAACCGTTTATCGACCTAAATCATAGCGAGATACTTAGACAGTATCAAGTTAACGTATTTTCTCTCTTTGAAATGGTTCAATCTTTTGATTCTTTATTGAGTAGAGATGCCCATATCGTGGCATTAGGTTCTATAGGCGGTATGATCGGTTCTGTAAAGTTTCCTGGACTATCTGCCTACAGTTCCAGTAAAGGTGCGCTCGCTGTTTTAGTAGAATGTCTTCAAGAAGAGTATAAAGAACGCAATTGGGCGTTTAATTGTCTAGCATTAGGTGCGGTCCAAACGGAGATGTTAAATGAGGCCTTTCCTGGTTATAAGGCGCCAATTCAGCCTTCGGAAATGGCTGAATTCATTTGCAACTTCAGCCTAAGTAGTCATAAGGTATTGAAGGGTAAGGTATTGCCAATTAGTTTAAGTAATCCTTAAATTAAATATCAATTAATGCTTGTTTAATAGAGAAAGCAGTTTACTTTTGCAGCCCCTTACGACGAAGGTTAATCGTCGAGTTCATTGAGAGTATTTAGAATGTTAATAAAGCTGTGAAAAAGCTTCGCTCCAATAAGGTTTGAAGTTGTATCTTTGCCTCCCTTTAAAACGGGAAAAACGTTCTGAAAAAATATTTTTAAAAAGTGTATTGAGAGTTGAGAAACTGTTGTACATTTGCCGCCCCAAACGGGAGAGTGAGAAGAGGAGCGGGAGTAAAGTCTTGGAGTGATATTTAGAGAGTAGAAAGAAGTTCTTTGATTTTTTGGGAAGAGAGAGGTAAGATACTAGAGTATCATAATTACGGAGTCAGACACAGCATCAAACAATTTACAACGGAGAGTTTGATCCTGGCTCAGGATGAACGCTAGCGGCAGGCTTAACACATGCAAGTCGAACGGTAACAGGTCTTCGGATGCTGACGAGTGGCGCACGGGTGCGTAACGCGTATGCAACTTGCCCTCAACAGGAGAATAGCCCGGAGAAATTCGGATTAATGCTCCATAGTATATACGGATTGCATGGTTTGTATATTAAAGCTACGGCGGTTGAGGATGGGCATGCGTCCTATTAGCTAGTTGGAGGGGTAATGGCTCACCAAGGCGACGATAGGTAGGGGGCCTGAGAGGGTAATCCCCCACACTGGTACTGAGACACGGACCAGACTCCTACGGGAGGCAGCAGTGA
>JAFMBM010000075.1 GCA_017858515.1 Cryomorphaceae bacterium
CTTTGTTTCTTCTCCTGCTCAATACAATGTGCAATACTCTATTAGCGGCGGAGATCTATTTGTTCTTCAGACTAGAGAAGTGGGTACCGATACTTGGTTTACGCCTAAATCTTGGACAAACGCTTCCCTTACTAACCAGAACTTCTTAGCGAAAAGACCCGGTGTAGACAATGAAGTACGCTTGGGTGCGCGGGTAGATGGAAATTTCTACTACTCTTGCCCAATGACTTTCTCTGCAGATTGTAAGCCTATGACTGTGAACGCTATTGAATTAATAGATCCTTTCTGCGCCGGTGATTCGGCTCAACTTAAAGCCATTGCAAATGGTGGATTTAAAGCCAAAACATTCCTTTGGAATACAGGTGAAACCACTCGTTTCATCTATGGTCAGCAAGGCCAAACCTATCAAGTAGTGGTTACCGATGCAGCTGGATGTGCCGATTCTGCTAGTGTAACCGTTAGTACTGTAGGTTCTCCTTACACTCCAGGCAACTTCACTTTGGCTAAGCCAAATCAAGTAACCTTTGTAGGTTCTTGGACTGCTCCTAGCCTTGGGTCAGGTGTAACTTTAATCGGCTACAGAATGCAGTACCGTCAAGTAAATGTGGGTGCTCCTTGGAGACAAACTTCATTAATTACCTCTGGAACTTCTGCTACAGTTAACTTTACTGGAAGTTGTGATCCTTCTGCAAACTATGAGTTTGCTGTCTTTGCTCGTGTAAACGACAATGGCATGATTTACAACACTCCCGTAACTTGCACAGAGCGCATATTCTACAATGGTTCAGGCGGATGTGCCAAAACAGCCGAAGCTGGAAATGGTCTCAACCTCAGCGGCAATGGCATCAGGGTATATCCAAACCCAACACAAGGCATTGTGAACGTAAGTTTGAATAACGAAGCTGCAAGCCTTGAGTTATTGGATATGAACGGAAAATTGTTATTCAGCCAAGAATTTGAAGGTCAGGCCGAAGCAAACATCAACCTAACTAACCTTGCCTCAGGTGTGTATATGTTGAATGTAACTACCGATACTTGCGTCTATCAAGAAAGAGTAGTTAAGAACTAAATTTTTTTTCTTCTAACTCTATCAAATCCTGTAAATACAAACTCCTTAAAAGAACCTTCTCGCTTCTGAGCGATACTAAATTGAAAATAGAGGGCAAGGTGTTTTTTATAACGAAGACCTTTAATTGGTAGAAGAAAGAATAGGCCAAGATCTTTGCTTCGGGTCAAAAACAAAAAAGAGGCTGTCCCGGAAGACAGCCTCTTTTCACCTAAAACTAAACCTATTTTTTCTAGTAAATATTTACATCTACTCTGCCATTCGAGCCTTCTAAGTACCAATCTGGTGCAAGCTGACCAGCAGATTGTGCCCATTCGGCAAAATCTTCATAGGCATCGAGAATATCTACCTGCTCTTTGGGGTAATCAAAGTGTGCGGGAATATTGAGCGCCCAGGGTAAATTGTTGGAAGTCTTATAATATCTACCTGCTCCTGAATCATCGCTACTTGTGCCTAAAACACTTTGGTTTGCCAAATTAGTAGGGGGCAAGTCTGGAAGGTGTATTTCCATTCCTCTTACTTGATTGCGGATAAGAAAAGGATTAAAGTCCATGGCTAAGAAATTCGCTGTACTCAAGCTACCTGTGAAAGCGATATCGATAACCACTGTATCTGAAATACCCGGATTGCTGCCACTTTGAGTGTTGTAGAAATAGCCACCCGTGCGATTGATTACGTTCTCTACATTGTCGAAGGGAATAATTACCGCATTACTTTGTCCTGATTCCGTTCCATTTGCACTTAGACTTACAATGCCATCTGTTAAAACATAGCCCGTAACCGAAGTGATTGTATTGGGTGCAATTCCGTTGAATTCTACTCCAAATCCATGGGTCATTTCAGCGCCAACCGCACGAACGTAGAATTTCATTTGGGCATTCTGAACCTTATTCTGAGCATTTGCCCTCACCGCTAAGCGGTAGTCAACTACTAAATCATTGAAATCATAATCGCCCATATATGGCCACATATCTTCAAAGGCTAAGGTTCCAAACGTATTTTTATCGGCAGGATAAAAGGTTTCATAGGCCAAGTTTGGATCATTGGGAAACTGATCATCTGCATCGTCCACACCGTCTCCATCTGCATCGGCAATACCAACCAATGGAATAGGTCTACATCCATCTGAAGGATCGGCCCAATATGTCGCTGGAAAAACATAATTGTCTGTTACACAGCGATTGTTTCCGCCTGTACCTGCAAAACTCACCATCATTTTCCAAGGCTGTCCGTTCTGCACACCGGCTGGTACTGGAAAACTTAGGCTTTCAATACTTGTAAAAAACGCGGTCTGCTAGTAACTATGGCTACGAAATCATATTGATACTCAATGTCGGTATAGACTCCCTCATCGTTTGCATCGGCATCATCGAAAGGAATAAAACGTACAGCGATAAATTTCGTATCGCCAGTCGTGTTAATGAGTCGAGCATCAAAACTTACTGTTCCTGCATTCCAAATCATCCAAGGAGTTTTAATCCAAGAACTATTCAAACTAGTGTTTGACATTGAATTAGAGCGGGCGCTGGTTGTTCCGCTTATTTTTTCTGAATTATTTACATATCCAACCGCGCCAAACTGCCAACAATTGGCTTGTTCTACCCCACGATCGCCTGATTCGAAATCCATGCTGAATTGGGCCTGCAAAGAAGCCGACAATAAAACTATACTGGATACTAAAAGTCCTTTTAACATCTTACTTCTTTTTTAAAATTCGATTTAATTTGTTTCTGTAATCTGCTGAGCAAAAGAAAATTCTGCCAATCCACCCGCTGAAATGCGCAGCGACTTTATAATTCTTCCGTAGCGAACATTTATCTGTGAGTAGTGCGCGGGAATGTCAAATTGAATTTTACCGGTGTCAGACATCTTCCAAACTTGAGTGTAAAAAACAGTTCCATCCACGTCTTCGATAGAAATAAGCTTGTTAATTTCTAGTTGAGTGGGAAGTCCTTTTATTGTCAACTCTACTTCTCTGCTAGTATTCCAATCAAAATTATCCGAAACTTGCAGGTCAGAAAATTGTTCTACGGGAGAAGACGTATTGAATTCCGAGTCCATAATGTCCACCTCTTTTGAACACGAAGCCAAAGTGAGGGTTAGAGAAAGGGCGATAATGAGTGACTTAGAAAGATTCATTTCTGTAGTGATTTATATCCTAATTAATCGGAAAAACGTGCCAATAATCATAAATAACTAATTTATAGTGTCTTACGCTAAAGTCCGCATTAAATATTTTCCCATTTATAGACATATTCCCGAATATATTCTCATCTCAAGAATGACTCAAGAGTCTCAAATAATGTAATGGCATGTTGCTCTTTCCTCAAAACCTATTAGAAAGCCTTGATTTCAAAGAAGTTTTACTTCAATTGGCTGCCCATTGTTCCACTCTAGAAGCAAAGACCAAGAGTCTAGAGCTCTTGCCCATTGAGTCAGAGCGAGAAATTCTCAAGGAGCTGCTCTATGCAGATCTGGCTTGCCAGCTCTTTCAAAAAGAGCAGCCTATTCCTTCCACCGCATTTGAACTCGATTCTAAAGCGCTAAGCCTTTTGAGAATTACAAATGCCTGCTTAGACAGCCATCAGTTTCAGTCTATTTCTGCCCTTTGCGCCACTTTTGAACACCTCCATAAATACCTTGGAAGTCAAGCGCCTTTTGCACCAGCTCTCTTTGAAATTGTTGAAAATGATCCGCCTCTTCCACAAATTGTACGCGCCATTGATAAGGTGATGGATAATAAAGGTGAGGTTCGCTCTTCGGCAAGCCCCGAACTAGCGCGCATTCGCGCCGATCTCAATCGCAAACGCAATGCCTCTGACCGTCTTTTCTACAAAATCCAGCAGCGCTTGGCCTCTAAGGGCCTTTTGGGCGATATCAATGAAACGGTTTATGAGAACCGCAGGGTACTTGCTGTTCAAGCTGCCTACAAAGGCAGTGTAAACGGAATATTTCATGGTAGTTCTGGAAAACAAACGCTCTATTACCTGGAACCGGGCGAGTGCATTGGAATAAACAATGAGGTTTCTATGCTCATCGATGATGAACGCAAAGAAATTCGGCGCATTCTCACTCAACTCACCGCTCATATTGCCCAATATCGCTTTCAATTAGAACGCTTTCGAGTACTCTTGATTGAACTCGACTTTATTCGCGCCAAGGGATTATTGGCCTACAAAAACAATTACACCCTACCTAAAATCAACCAGGAAGGAAAGATGGATTTAATCCGTGCTTTCAATCCAGTTTTAGCACTGCACAATAAAGAGAAGAAAAAGAAAACGGTTCCATTTGATCTTCTCATCACCCAAGAAAGCCGACTTTTGGTAATCAGTGGGCCCAACGCTGGAGGGAAATCGGTAACCCTTAAAACCATTGGTTTAATAAGCTGCATGCTCCAAAGCGGATTGTGCGTTCCGGCAGATCCGAAAAGTTCTCTTTGTTTCTACACCCATATTCTAGGAGACATTGGCGACAGTCAATCTATTGAAAACGAACTTTCTACCTATAGTAGTCGCCTTGAAAAAATGCAAGGGTTTTTACGTTATTCATCGCCAAAAGCACTGATTCTTATAGATGAGTTTGGCTCAGGCTCTGACCCTGATTTAGGTAGCGCATTGGCTGAAGAAGTATTAGAGCGCCTCCATGAAAGTGGCGTGCAAGGGGTTATTACCACCCATTACAACCGCATTAAAGCCTTGGCTTCTCAGTTGGATGGCACCATCAACGGCAGCATGACCTTCAACCAAAAAAACTTCTTACCGGAGTATCAACTGCAAACAGGTGTGCCGGGTAGCTCCTATACTTTTGAAGTTGCAAGGCGAGTGGGTTTGCCAGAAGAATTAATTCGCGCGGCTAAAGCAAGGCTGTCTAAAAACAAGGTTCGTCTAGATGGCCTTTTAACCGGCATACAGCAAGAAAAACAAAGGCTAAAAGACAAACGTATGGCTCTGGAAACAGAGTTACGTGAATTGAAAGAACGCAAAATCCAACAGGAGGAAACCATTTTAAAGCTGGAAGAAAAACTGCGCAGACAAAGCGAAATGAACGAAACTAGCAGTCGTCAACTCATGTGGGGAAA
>JAFMBM010000044.1 GCA_017858515.1 Cryomorphaceae bacterium
AAGAGTTAAAAAATCCGGGCTTAGACGCCACATTTGTGCGTTTTATGGAAGATGTTACCTCTTGGATAGTTCGAGATATTCCAGCCAATGCCAGTACCCGAGTACATGATAGCATTACCAAGTTGAACATAGAGAATTTGCTATCGAAGCGCAAAGATCCGCGGGGATATGATTTGGAGATTGTGCCGCTTTTTTATGGCAATCAATACATAATAATAGGTACAGAAACCTACAAAGATGTGCGTTTGGTGGGGGCTCCACCTTCGAGCATAGGCAAATACGGAGCAGACACAGACAATTGGGTATGGCCTAGGCATACAGCTGATTTTTCACTTTTTAGGATTTACGCCAATTCGGAGAATAAACCCGCTGAGTTGTCAGAGGAGAATGTTCCCTATAAGACAGATGCGTACTTGAAAATCAGTATGGATGGAGTGCATCCTGGAGACTTTACAATGGTGTTTGGATTTCCAGGGTATACCCAAGAGTATTTACCTGGAGCAGGAGTAAGGCAGGTTGTAGAGGTAGAAGATCCCTTGCGTATTGCGGTGAGAGATGTTCGACTCGAAGAGATGGATGTTTTTATGCGGAAGGATGATGCCACTCGAATTAAATACGCGGCTCAATATGCCAGTATATCAAATGGTTGGAAGAAATGGATTGGCGAAATTCAAGGGGTGGAGATTACCAATGGACTAGAGCGGAAGGCTAAAAAGGAAGAGGAATTTAGAAAAAGACTTATGAAGAATGCCGAGCATCACAAGGCATATTCAGGTCTCTTAGAGGAGTTTGATGCGGTGTATGAGGCCAGGGCAATAGAGCTCAAACGCAGAACACTATTTATTGAAATATTTTATTCGGGAAGCATGCTTCTGAAAAAGGTGAATAGCCTTCAGGCCCTATTTAAACAATATGAGAAGTCGAAGGATGAGGCTGTTTTGAAACAAATCGAAGCCCAGCTTTCGCAAACTTTAGATCCGAATTCTAAGGAAATTGAAAGGAGAACTACAGCTCGAATTTTTGAATTTTTCAGTCAAAATTTGTCAGAAGACCAGCGTTTTAATGCTTTCAATGAATGGAATACAAAGTCGGGCGGAGATTGGATGAACTTTATGACAAAGAATATCGAGTCTTCCTTTGCTACCAATCCGAAAATAGCGAAGAAAGCCACTAAGATTTTACAGAAGAAAGGAGCAGAGGAAGCTTTGAAATTCCTAGAGAAGAAGGATCCTTATTTTGCACTAAATACGGGCGCATGGGCTTGGTTCAGAGAAGATGTAAATCCAAAATATGGTATTCAGCAAGACCAGATAGAAAGCCTGATGAGGAAGTATATGATCGCTCAGATGGAAGTGTTTAACGAACGCGTTTTTTATCCAGATGCCAATAGCACTTTGAGATTGAGCTTTGGTAAGGTAGAAGGATTTTCTCCTAAAGATGGTATGTCCTATGTGCCTTCTACATACCTGGAAGGGGTGATAGATAAGTATATTCCAGGCGATTACGAATTCGACCTTCCCGCCAAACTCATAGAACTATATGAGAAAAAGGACTATGGCGTCTATGCTGACGAAACGGGTAGAATACCTGTGTGTTTCATTGCTTCGAATCATACCACGGGAGGAAATAGCGGTAGTCCGGCCTTAGATGCCCATGGCAGATTAATTGGATTGAATTTCGATAGAGTGTGGGAAGGAACCATGAGTGACATCAATTACGATGCACGTATTTGCAGAAACATTATGGTAGATATACGCTATGTCTTGTTTATTGTAGACAAATACGCAGGAGCTACACATTTAATCGAAGAAATGACCTTGTCAAAGAGTGTTGTTAAGCCAAGAACTATGGTAGAGCCACTCTCAACCGATAGCCGGCTTTAAGCTTGCATCAATTATAAAGAGGCTTGGTATTTTTCCAATCTCGGCTTTTCTTTTCTTCCAGACATCAACGGTGTAGGTCTTTATGCTTTCATCGCTAGCCGTAATGTTTGTGGCAATGCAAAGTCGGGTCTGTGAGGAGAGGTTAGCAAGAAGGTCCTCCACTAGTTTGTCGTTTCGGTAAGGGGTCTCTATAAAAATTTGAGATTGACCCGTTGCCCTTGAGATTTTTTCTAGATGCTTTATCTTTTGTTTTTTCTCTTGCCTATCGATAGGTAAGTATCCAACAAAAGCAAAATTCTGTCCGTTCATACCACTGGCCATTATGGCCAAAAGAATACTAGACGGCCCCACCAGGGGTACAACACGGATTCCAATGGAATGGGCGAGAGCGATGAGATCTGAGCCAGGGTCGGCTATGCCTGGACATCCAGCTTCAGACAAGACACCCATATGCTTTCCTTGCATGCAAGGAGTTAGAAGTCTTTGTAATTCAGAAGTGTCTGTAAACTTGTTTAAGAGTTCAATAGAAAGGCTGGGTTGATCTTTAGATGGAAGAACTCTTTTAATGAAATGCCGAGCGGTTTTTTCGTTCTCAACGATAAAGTGGTCAACCATGTCAATTACCTTTTTGACTGCCAAAGGCAAAACTTCCAGCGGTTCGGTATCTGCTAATAGCGAAGGAATGAGGTATAGCTTTCCGTATGAAGGAGCTTCTTTCATGACTTTAAACCTTGTGCAATGGTTTCACAAGCCTCATCTAGAAGTTTGAAAACAATTTCAAATCCTTCATCGCCTCCAAAATAGGGGTCAGGAACTTCAGGTTGTTCACCGGGATGATTTAAGCTTAGTAGGAGGGATACTTTTTCTTTTTCCTGTTCCGATTGAGTTAGACTGAGAATGTGGTCAAGATTGGATTTATCCATAGCGTAAATTCGATCGAATTTCTGGAAATCTTCTTTCTTGAAAGGGCGAGCAACAATGGCAGACATGTCTATACCCTTTTTTTTTGCTGTACGCAGAGTTCTAGGATCAGGTCTTTCACCCTCGTGAAAGCTCGAGGTACCAGCCGAATCGACGAAGTGTTCTTGGGAGTTTAATTTCGACCGCAGAATTCCTTCGGCAAGGGGAGAGCGACAAATATTTCCGAGGCAAACCATTAATATGTTCATAGTAGCAATTTATAAAATGGACCGCAAACATTTAAAGCTTTATTCGGCCTAACTCCCGCTTGATATCTCTTTGTTTGATACTTTCTCTTTTATCGAAAAGCTTTTTCCCTTTGGCTAGAGCAAATTCTAGTTTGGCCAGACCTTTATCATTGATAAAGAGCGCGAGAGGCACTAAAGTGACTCCTGTGTCTTTAACCTTCCCCTCTAGTTTTCGAAGTTCGGATTTCGTAAGCAATAATTTTCGGTCTCTTTTAGGCTCATGATTGTTGCTATTCCCAAAAGAATATTCTTGAATGGTCATATTCCGGACATAGACCTCATGGTTCTGGAAAAGACAATAGCTTTCGGCAATATTAGCCTTGCCTTCCCTCAAACTTTTGATCTCAGTACCAAGAAGCTGAATTCCAGCAACGAAAGTTTCAATAAGCTCAAATTCGAATCGCGCTTTGCGATTCTTGATATATATATTCTCTTTAGACATCGAATCAACCTGAATGATTCAAAGGTCTACAATTTAGGCGGAAGAAACGGAATTAAAGTATTCTAACGTCGTGTATTCTATGAAGAGGGATGGAACGGCCTGCTTTAAGCAGAATTTCTCCTTGTGTTACAGCCCAAATAGTAGTGTGTACTACTTTTAATCCATGTGAATCTTCAAAAGTGATGCGCACTTTTTGTTTTTCAAGATTCCCCAAGCTAGTTGCTCGATGTAAGTTCCAACTACGTTCCATTCTTCCCGAAGCAGAAGATAACACCTCCGTTTTGGGGAAAGAAAAATCAGAGATGCTCTCTTTTTGAACCTCAATTGCTTCTAATACATTGCCATTACTCATATTTCTAAAATTTTAAAGTGATTTGGAATTAGAACTTCAATATAGTAAACAATTGTTTTCCATAAAAGCTCATTCTCAAAAGGTTAAATAATTTATAAATCGATGTTTTTCGCATCAACTTTATTGTTCAGCCTCATTATTCTTTGCTTACAATATTGAAATTGGCCATCAGCTAAAGAATGCCATTCAAAGAATAGCAGATTCATATCGCAGAACTGGACAGTATGCGGCAAGTGAAGAATGGTACGCAAAATTGGTACAGTTTCAAGACATCGATCCAGAGAACTATTTCTACTATGCCAAAGCTTTATCTACCAATAAGAAATACGATCAGGCCGCTGAATGGTTTAAACGTTATGCCCAATTAAAAGGAAATGATAGCAAATCCAAAAACAATAAAAGTTTTTCGGTAGAACAGATCAATCGTTTGTTGCAGAATAATAGCCACTACACTATATCCCCCTTGTCAATAAACTCGGAGAATGATGAGTTTTCGCCTTTCGTACAAGACAATAAAATCTATTTTGTTTCCAATAGACCAGACGAGAATAAGTCCAAATCAACTTATAGTTGGGATGAACAAAGCTACTTAGACCTTTATGAGGGAACAGCTTACGCTGGAAGGGTTTCTGATGTAACGGCAATACGTTCTTTAAACACTCCTTATCATGAAGGACCGATTACCATTTCAAAAGATGGTAGACGGATGTATTTGACAACAAATACAATGAATGAGAAGAATAAGTTGATCAAGGATTCTAAGAATACAACTCATTTGCAAATCTCTGCTTCGAACAAATTGACAATCGATGGAGAAACCACTTGGAGCAAACCCATTCCCCTTTCTTTTAATGGAACGAACTACAGCTGCGTGCATCCTACTTTAAGTCCTGATGGTAAGTACATGGTTTTTGCTTCCGATATGCCAGGCGGTTTTGGTGGAATGGATTTATACATCTGCGAAAACCTAATGATTTCTTGGAGCAATCCAATTAATTTAGGTCCAGAAATTAATACTTCAGGAGATGAAGTTTTCCCATTCTATGCATCCAATGGAAGTCTGTATTTCTCAAGCGATGGGCATTTAGGTTTAGGTGGATTAGACATCCTTGTGGCTAAAGCACGTACAGAAAAAAATAAATTTGGAAGACCTGAAAATATGGGTGCTCCAATTAATGATGTTACAGATGATTTCGCAATAACCTTGAATGAGGATGGAAAGACAGGTTATTTATCTTCTAATCGTCCAGGCGGAAAGGGGAGAGATGATATTTATTATTTAGAAACAACTACCCCTGAAATAGAAGTACTTCCTGTGCTACCTAAGCAATTAGAGGTAAGAGTTTTCGAAGAAGCGACCAATATTGGACTTCCCGCCGCGGTAGTGAACGTTTTTTGACGAAAGGGGTAAGCTGGTAACAGCCTTGCAAGTAAATGATACGGGTTATTTCAAAACGGGATTTGATCAGTCCAAATATGCTGGTAATTTGAGATTTATCGCTTCTTATGGCAATTATGCAACCCAAAGGGAAATTGTAGATATGGGCGAACTATTTAAAGAAGATCGCTCTTTAGTAAGCATTCCCCTTTATAGAGACCTAGGTAAAGAGTTGCGCATTAATCCTATTTATTTCGATTACAATAAGTCCAATATCCGTCCAGACGCGGCCGCCAAACTAGACAAGATTGTAAATATCATGAGAGACAATGGCGACTTAGTTATTGAAGTAGGTAGCCATACAGATAGCAGAGGAACCGCTGAATACAACCAAGCACTCTCAGACAGAAGAGCAAAGAGTTCGGTATTGTATATCACTGAGAATGGTATTGAGACCTATCGAGTATATGGAAAAGGCTATGGAGAAACTCAGCTTGTGAATCAGTGTGAGGATGGAGTAAAATGTACCGATCCAGAACATCAGAAGAATAGACGTACCGAGTTTAAAGTGGTACGAGGAAGTCTTCGGAGATAATATTTGTTTTGTTCAAGGTGAACTAAAAACCCCCGATCGGAAACCAAGTTTTAGATCGGGGGTTTTTCTTTTTTTTGATAGTCTTGCTTCCAAGACCAATCTAAACAAAGTGTTTTAGATCATTTCAATCCAATTTCTCTAAGGCGTTCATCTAAATACTGACCTGCCGTTATATCTTCAAATTGTGCAGGATTTGAAAGAGTGCATTCTTTTAAGCAATTTAAGGGCATATCTGATTTGGGGTGTAAAAAGAATGGAATGGAATACCGACTCTTTCCATCTCTAGCTTCGGGGGTATTAATTACTCTATGTGTGGTGGATATTAAGACCTTATTTGTCAGTCTTTGCAGCATATCTCCCACGTTAACAACTAAGGCATTTTCAGGAGTTTCTACATTAATCCAATTCCCTTTTCTGTCTTTCACCTGAAGTCCAGCAGCAGAGGCACCCATTAACAGAGTAATTAGATTAATGTCTTCGTGTTCTGCAGAACGTATGGCATCGCCTATTTCTCCTTGAATAGGAGGGTAGTGTATAGGCCTGAGAATGCTGTTGCCTTTCACCACAAAATCATCGAAATATTTCTCTTCCAATTTCAAATGAAGCGAGATGGCTTTTAATACATCCATTCCAATAGACAGAAGTTGGTTATAGGTTTGATAGCCCAACTCTTTAAACTGTGGAAGTTCGATAACGTCTGGATTTGCAGGATAGCCCAACGCTTCTAGTTCCGCTTCGCTTAGTTCTATTCCAAACTGCCAGAATTCCTTCAAATCCCCTTCTTTTCTGTCTTTGGCATGTTCCATTCCAAAGGGTGTATAGCCACGCTGACCAGCCAAGCCATTTATGCGGTATTTCAATTTGGTAGCTTCATCTAAGTTGAAAAAAGCCTGAACTTGCTCATATAATTTTTGAGATAGTTCAATTGGAAATCCATGACCTACGATGGCTACAAATCCTATTTCTTCGTAGGCTTTACCAAGTTCCTGAACAAATTGATTTTTTTTCTCCGTATGGAAATGAGTGAGATCGAGTATGGGTATCATAAGTTTCGCTTTTCGCTTCGAAATTACATCAATCTACAATCAGAGACGTATTAATTTCTCGGATGAAATACGTTCGTCGTTGAGATAGATACTCACGTAATAAATCCCACTAGATAAGAAGGAAGTTTGGAAACTAAGTTCATAGGTTCCAGCATTTCTATAATCTTGTTTTATTATTTGAAGCTGTTTGCCATCTGAGTTCGATAGCACCGCTTTAAGCTCTCCCCCTTGGGCTAATGTGAAACGTATAGCCGCTTGATTGTCCGATGGATTCGGATAGAGACTGTTTTTAATTTGGGCGTTATCTAGTCCTAAAATCAACTGTTTTGTCATTTTGCATCCAATGGCATCTTCGGTGGTAACTTCTACTGTGTCGCCTAAACAAAATCCACTTTGGGTGCTGCTAAAGCTTTCTTCGCCATTAAACCAATAGCGGTAGGGTTCAATTCCGCCAAAGGCTAAGGCTTGTACGCTACCGGTACAAAGAGCATTGCTACCATCACTGCTTGCCATTAGGCTTAAGTGTAAGGTATCTGGTGATAAGACTTTGGCAGAGTACACCCCATTCTGTAAATCGATTTTGCCAAAATAGCCTGAGGCCCAAACTTCAGATGGATTATTGGGATCTCTTTGTAGTCCAAAATAATCTCCCCAACGTTCGTATTTACCACCGTGTCGATTCACATAATTATCGCCCTTTTTGATGTAGGTAATAGGAGAATACTCCCCTAGATCTGAATAGAATACAGCGGAAAAACCAGGGAAATCGGTGGGAGAGGTATGATTGAAACCTATGATGGATTGCTTTTCACATCGCTGAGTGCCTGTCCAAACAATATTGGGATAACCCAAATCGAGTCTTGGATGGCTAAGGTAGTTTGCCGTTAATATTGGGTTGGAGTCGTAGGGATCTTGAATAATACCGTGGTAAATACCGGGTCTTCCATTACTGGTTATAATGGTATTGCTTGCAAATTGAATATGATCGTTTACGAAGAAAGCACCCAGTACGCGGCCATCATTGGTATCGAACCCCGATCCAGGGTCGGTAGTGTCAGTATCTTTTTGCCAAGCATTAGGAGGAACGCCATAGGGCTTATCTGCAATAAGGGCCTTTATTTCCAAGGTGGAATTGGGATCGTCTCTTTTTCCACTTAAGTGCACAAGAAAGACAGTGTCGTTGCTGAGTGAAAAATTTCGGTTCGAGAGCAGAAACAAATCGTCTCTGTCTGGCCTCTCAGCGCTCGGAACTGCATGGATATTGCGGATGTATTTTCCATTGTAACGGATGTCGAACCACAATCGAGAATCAATATCACTGGCTCCCGCATAGCCCTCACTCAATCCCATTTGCCAGATCATACTTCCATCAAAACCCGTTTGCCAAGGCTCGTTGGGCACAATAAAATTAGCAGTGAAAATCAATTCGTCTTTCGTAATGGCAATAGTAGGGAAGTCTGTCCAGCGATTGTTTGAAAGTGGATTTCCGGGCAATAAATACGCATTCCATCCATCTCTTGGATCGTTTGTATTGCTAAAGGCCACAATAATTCCAGAAGTATTAGGTAAGTTTCCTCTTAGAAAAACCAGAATAAAACGGTCGTTTACTTCATCATACAAAAGTTTAGGATCATAAAAATTATCGCTCGGACCATTAAAAGGCAATCCAATAAAGCCCAGAGGATAACGAGCGGTGCTATAGAGCATTTCACCTGTATTTAAATCATAGCCACCAATTGCCGAATTGAAGGCGAGAAGGAGGATTCCTCCCTTTGAAATAGCAAGTGTATTATCGCTAGGAATACCAGGGGATACTGGGTATTCAAAGCCGTTAATCAACTGAATCAATTGCCTTCCATCTGTAACTTCAAGACTGTCTGAAAGCGTTTTATTCAAAACAAATGAGCGATTGCGTGGATGGGCAAGGGCTTGTTGAATTTTGAGATGGCTGAGATAATCGCGTACTGATGGGCCATCGGGCCTAGGTGCTTCTAGTGAATATAATTGAGCAAAAGGATAATCTTCCGGTACAGCTTCCAGTCCGGTTAACCCCAATTTAATCGCTCTAAAATCTAACGACTGGGCATCTTGAGCAAACGGTACTTTGGGTAAGAAAAGAATCAAAAACAGTGGTAACCAGTGCTTCATAGTACAAGGGAGGATAGTTTTTTCGAAGGTATCGAATGTTGGCTTTGTGTCCTAATTCCATCAAAACATTCTTTGTTTGCTTCCATTTTGAATTCGCTTTCAATGGGTTTGTGAAATAATGCGATTTAAACTTTCATTAATTACTGAAAGTTTAAAAAGAATGTGTGTGTTTGTCCTATGAAATTACTAGAAGCCAAAGCAGAGTTTATCCAATCATGGGGAACCTTAGGTAGCAGTTGGGGTATCAATAGAACCATGTCACAGATTCACGCTTTGCTTATGATTTCACCCAATGCATTGAGCACAGAAGAGATAATGAAAGAACTGAATATCTCAAGAGGCAATGCAAATACCAATATCCGAATGTTAATGGATTGGGGATTGGTTCAAAAGCAATTGGTGCCTGGAGAGCGAAGGGAGTTCTTTTATGGCGGAAAGGATATTTGGGAAATTTCAAAGAAAATTATCGAGGAACGAAGCAAGCGTGAAATTCAACCTATTCTCGAAAGCTTGAAGAATTTAAAAGAATTGGAAGAGAAGACCGTTGAGGCGAACACCTTTGTTAAAGTGGTAAGTGATTTAGAAGATTATACAGTGAAAGTGCAGAATATACTTCAGAAGTTTATTAAATCAGATCGCACATGGTTCTTTAAGACCTTAGTGAGTTTCTTGGGGAAATAAAAAAATTTAGACAATATGTTTCAGTAATTCCTGAAAGTACAGAATAATGAAAGCAATTTTAACACAACAGCTGATCTACTTTATTCCCACTTTGGCCATGGTAATTTGGGCAGGTTATCAGTGCTATAAACATGGGGCTGTTTATATTATGGAATTGTTTGAGGGTCAATCCGACTTAGCGATTACCCTAAACAAAGTTTTATTACTCGGATACTACTTAGTAAACATCGGATTGCTCGTCTACACTCTCATGCAAGGGGAAAGACAAGAATTTCTATCGGATCTCATATCCCAACAAGCCGATAGAGTAGGGGTAGTGGCTCTTCTGTTGGGCGTGCTGCATTTCATTAACATCTTGGGTCTCAATCTTCTTAAAAGATCTAAGTTCCTTAAACCGTAATCTTTAAACTCAAATAAATCATGGTACAGAATCTCATCCTCGTAGGTTATCTTATCTACCTTCCCATTGTAATAATGCTTACTCTGTTGGTGGCTAAGGTTTTATTTAAGAATGGTAAGGTCTTTATGCTCGACATTTTCAACGGTCGTGAAGAAATTGCCCATAGTACAAATCGACTCTTTGAAGTTGGATTTTATCTGCTAAACATTGGCTTTGCGCTCCGAATTCTACACATTAGCAGTTACAGAATTAACGTCGATACGGCTCTAATTGATCTTACTGCAGAGCTGAGTGAGAAGATTGGTGGCTTCAGTATTTACTTGGGTCTTGCGCTTTTCTTTAACTTATTTCTCTTTTTTAGAGGGAAACGCATTGCCGCTCAGAAGCGAAATATGGCTCAAGTCGCTCGTACCTAGTAGAAAAAAATGAAAAATCTGGAGGAATTCCAATCCACTCGAACGAGTGGGTTGGAATTTTTTTTGGATTTAATGCTTAATACTCAGCACTCAATCTATCTGATCGCATTTTTCGATCAATGCTAACTTTCTTCCGATCTAATTATAGGTTGATTGCAATACATTTCATTCTAAATCACTTAAATTTAGATAGTTACAATTTTAGCCTCGTTTTCCTTATATTCAGAAAAGGCTCGGATTTCTAATAATGAAGGCTGGAATCATCTGTTTACGACCGGCATTGATTGCCAATTACACGTCTCTTTAGGTATTAAAAGACAGTTTGTTAGCCATAAAAAAGCTTTTTCCTCTTCGTGTTGAATGACTCTAGGAATGCTATACCTTTGTGCTGTCTGCGATGAGGCAGAAGTTGAAGACTGCGAGTGCTGTGAAGTACAAGTTTTAATCAAAACAAGCTCATTCACAGATTTAGTGTTAACCAATGTTTTTTTTGCACAGTATGAACATTTATGTATCGAACCTGAATTATCGGGTTAATGAGGATGAACTTCGCCAATTATTCGAGCAATATGGTGAGGTGACTTCTGCTAAAGTAGTAATGGATCGCGAAACTGGCCGCTCACGCGGTTTCGGTTTTGTTGAAATGACCGACGATGGCGATGGCCGCAAGGCAATCGACGCTCTTAACGAGTATCCAATGGGAGGTCGTGACATCCGCGTAAGCGAGGCTCGTCCACGTCCCGAAGGCGGCGGTGGAGGTCAAAGAAGAGACAGCTTCCGTTAATTCCTTAAGCAAGAATCGTTCAAGGCTCTACCCTCAAGGTGGGGCCTTTTTCTTTGGCAGTCATTCTGCCTATTGGTTCAGACGGCATGCCTTTCTCTTTCAACAGTTCTTGCACTTTGTTTTTTCCTTCTTCCGAAACACAAATGAGCAATCCGCCACTAGTTTGTGGATCTGCCAATAACATGAGGGTCTTCCCGTCTACCTTCGAAATTCTTTCGCCATAAGACCGCCAATTGCGAGTGGTTCCTGCGGGCATGCAATAGTCGTCTATCAATCGAGCAATATCTGGAAGCAAGGGCAATTTCTCTAAGGAGATTTCGGCATTCAATCCGCTGCCTTCGCAAACTTCCAATAAATGACCAGCGATTCCAAAGCCCGTTACATCGGTTAAAGCATTTACTTCTGCCATTCTAGCCAATTCGGTGCCTATAATGTTTAGGCTCGACATGCTTTCAATGGCCGCCTTTATTTGGGTATCCTCCGCTTTGTTCATTTTGGTAGCGGTGGCGATGAGTCCAGTTCCTAGGGCTTTTGTTAAAAACAAATAGTCGCCTTCCTTAGCCTTAGAATTGGTTTTTAAATATTCTAGTTTCACTTTGCCCGTTACAGCCAAGCCAAAAATGGGCTCGGGAACATCGATGCTATGCCCTCCTGCCAAGGGAATTCCAGCTCGTCGACAAGCTTCTCTCCCACCTTCCATTAGTCTTTGAGCCTCTTCCAAGGGAAGTACATCTACGGGCCAGCCCAGAATGGCGATAGCCATAAGGGGTTCGCCTCCCATCGCATAAACGTCTGAAAGCGCATTGGCTCCTGCAATTAATCCGTAGTCGTAGGCATCGTCTACAATGGGTGTGAAGAAATCTGTGGTACTAATTACTGCCATATCGCCATCCCAACGCAATACTGCAGCATCGTCATTGGCGGTGGGGCCCACAAGGAGGTCGGCAAAGCCAAGACTGGCACTGTGTCCTCCAAGCATAGAATGCAAGGTGTCTGGCGAGATTTTGCATCCACAGCCTGAACCTTTTGCAAATTGAGTTAATCGTATTTTATCCATAATTTTTCATTCAATTGAGACAAATCCTGAGCAATTAGATCGAAATTTAACTCTTGGTAATTCAATCGAATTCCCTTTGCGATGTCCTTTTTACTGATGGACTTATTGTAATGTTTATCGTAGTACTGCAGTAGAATTTCTACACATTTCTCTATGTCGTCTCGCTCGCAAGCTGCTAGTGCCTCTTGGGTTTGAACGGGGCCCAGTCTTTTTTGAATACGCTGTATAGCCTGTATGATTTCATCTTTAGGCAAGCTGCCGTAGACTTGTGTAATAAATTGAATGCGCTCTGAAATGGGCAATATGATCTGTACCCAATGAGCTTGCTGCATATTGCGATACATTTCAGTAGGCAAATAGCAATTCCCTATAAATGCCGATTCATCTTCTATCCATATGGGCATATCCGCATCCCATTTTTGAAGTTCATATAGGCATCTATTTTGAAACTGCTCTGTACTCGGTTGAACTTTTTGCCCAATTCCTCCAAAACTAGAGCCAAGATGATGAGCCAATCCTTCTAAATCGATGACCTGCGCGCCTAATTCTTTAAGTCTTTGTAAAATCTTGGTTTTGCCAGATCCTGTGAAACCAGTTAATACCTGATACTTAAAGGGGGTAGAGAGTGTTTCAAGTACCCAATGGCGATAGGCTTTATATCCTCCTTTTAACACAAAACAAGAAATGCCCAATTGTTCTGCCAACTGAGCCACGCTTTGAGAACGCATCCCTCCCCTCCAACAATGGATATAAAGTGGCTGGTCTTTCGACAGTTGAATTAGTTCTTCTCCCATAGGTCGCAATTTCGGCCCTACGATCTCCAATCCTCTCAATATAGCCTTTCTCTGTCCAGCCTTTTTATACAAGGTGCCTATTTCTGCTCGTTCTTCGTTGCTGAAAAGAGGCAAGGAATAAGCTCCCGGAATATGTCCTTGTTCAAATTCAAGCGGACTACGAACGTCTATGGCAACGGCCGTAGCTTCAAAGGATAAAAATTCTGGAACATTCAGTAGTTTCACCTTGTAAAGTTAGGGCTTGTTAAAGCTCAACATCCATTCATTCATTAAAGTTTAATTCGATACATATGTACAGGCATTGGGATGAAAGATATCGGGAAAGTGATTTTGTCTATGGCAAGGAACCCAATGATTTTTTTAAGGAATGTCTAAATGATTTGCTTTCTGGAAAGCTTCTTTTGGCTGCAGAGGGAGAGGGAAGGAATGCCTTTTGGGCTCTACAACAGGGCTTTGAGGTGAAAGCCTACGATAGTAGTTCGGTAGGAAAGAACAAGGCTCTGGCTTTGGCGGTTGGATATGAGAATACGTTTGACTATCAGATTGCTTCTCATCTGGGTTACAAGTGCCCTAAGGAAAGTATAGATGTCTTGGGTATTATTTATGCCCATATAGAGAGTAAACACAGGCGCCTAGTTCATCAGTCTTTAGCAGATAGTCTTAAATCGGGCGGACATTTAATTCTGGAAGCTTTTTCTAAAGAGCAACTGGGAAATACAACAGGCGGACCAAAGTCAATTGATTTGCTGTATGATTTAGAGGAAGTGAAATCAGATTTCCCTGGATTTTATTGGAAGCTCAGCCGATCTCAAAGCCGTTATTTGAATGAAGGAAAATACCATCAAGGCAAGGCCGAAGTAATTCAACTCTTTGGAAGGAAGCAATAAAAAAGCCCTGCATTTCAACAGGGCTTTTCATCACAAGGGGGTAGATAGCGAAATCAATAATACGATTTACGTCTAACTTTTGCGATGTATTTAGAGAGGCGCATTACCTGCTTCGTATAACCAAATTCATTGTCATACCAAACATATAACACAAGGGTTTTGTTGTCGGAGTGAACAATGGTGGCTTGGCTATCAAATACGGATGGACAAGGATTGCCAATAATATCAGAAGATACCAGCTCATTGCTAATGTGATACATTATCTGCTCAACCAAAGGTCCGCTTAACGCAGCATTGCGCATGATTTCGTTTACCGCTTCGCGACTGGTGTCTTTTTTAACGGTTAGGTTGAGGATAGCCAAAGATCCATCAGGTACAGGAACGCGAATAGCATTGGATGTGAGCTTTGAACCCAAACCTGGAATAACTTTATCTACGGCACTTCCAGCCCCTGTTTCTGTAATTACCATATTTAGAGCAGCTGCACGACCTCTACGGTATTTGCTGTGCATATTGTCAACCAAATTCTGGTCGTTAGTGTAGGCGTGAATGGTTTCTATATGGCCTTTTTCAATTCCAAGGGTGTCATTGATAACCTTCAATACAGGTACAATGGCATTGGTTGTACAAGAGGCCGCTGAGAAAATATCTATATTCTCAGGGTCGAAGTTCAACTGATTCACTCCGTGTACAATATTGGGTACTCCTTTACCAGGGGCAGTAAGTAAAACTTTAGAGGCCCCTTTGGCCGTAAGATGTCTTGCAAGAGCTACATCATCTCTAAAAGCACCAGTATTATCTATAATTAAGGCATTGTTAATGCCATATGCGGTGTAATCTATTTCTTCAGGACCTCGAGCCGTAATGAGGTGGATGGTTCTTCCGTTTACAATAAGGGCATCGTTTTCTTCATCGGGTTCAACCGTTCCAGGAAACGGACCATGTACGCTGTCTACGCGAAGAAGCGAAGCGCGTTTTTCAATAGTCTCTTTACTACCGTCGCGGGTAACAATAGCGCGAAGGCGCAATTGCTCTCCTTTTCCTTCCATGGCAATTAGCTCGCGAGCTGCAAGGCGACCAATTCGACCAAATCCGTAAAGTACTACGTCTCTTGGCTCAATTTCTTTGCGATTGTCTGCGCCAATATGATCCCTCAACTTAGAGGTTAAAAAAGCATCTACACTGCTGAAGTGATCGGCTTCTTCAATCCATTCGCTGGCCAATTTGCCAATATCAAGACGGGCTGGACAAAGATCCATTCGGTTCATGGCTTCCACCACACTTAGGGTATCTTCTATGTTGATCGTCTTTCCAACTACTTTGCGTGCATAGTTGTGAAGATTGAGAATCTCACTGGTGCGCTTGTCTATTAGTTGGTTTCGGAACAAAAGGGTTTCAATCCCTTTATCATACCATAAATCATTGATGAGTTTGCTGAAATTAACGGCAGCTTTTTCACTTTGAATTCGGCTCTGCGTGCCTTGCTCGTAGGTACGTCCTTCGGTCATTGAATGAGAGATTAAGTTGCTACAAAACTAATTTGATTTGAAAGAGGGAACAAACAAACCAGGCTTTTTCAAGTGTTTGTAAGTCAGGAATTTGTACTTAATTTAATAGTGTAATAATAACACTTAATACAAATATGTCTTCCTTTTTTTGTGACTATACTACCTATTCTGATTCTTATTGTAAGCCCTTTTTATAAAGGCTAGGTTACAAATGCACATCACTTTTTAGTTCCTTTTGTACGAATTATAATGAAGGTAGCCACAAAGGCTTCCAACAAACTTAATGGAATGGCATAGGGTAAAATTCCAAAGGGCAGAACTCCCATATTTCCAATCACCAGCCACATGAATACAAATCCAACAAACCAAGACAATAGGCTAGATTGAAGGTAGTTGAATTTCTTGGTAAGGATGTAAAGGCCAATGGTGAAACACAAAGACCATATTCCCCAAATGGCACCGTTGAGGGGTTCGGATGGAAAGACGATGCCAAGACTTTGATAATGGTCGATCCAAAAGGATTTAAGTAGAAATTCATTCCGCACAAATTCAGATATGCTTACCCAAAGGCTTGCCAACAATACAGATAGAATAGCACGTTTTGTTCCTTCCATGCGTTACTGATTTATTCTATTCTTATTCTTCTTTTCGCTTAAGACAAAGCCCCTCACAAAAAGCCATTGATCTTTTAACTCGATATAAGTCGAGTCTTAGGTTAGTAGAACTAAAGTAAAATTAGTTTTTGAATTCCAAGTAGGGGAAGGAATGTAGAATGATCATCCTTTGCCAATATTCTAGCATTTTCAAACTCGATATAAAGAGCTGTAACACATTTATAGGATTGGATTTGCTTAACTATAATCTTCTCTTCTTACTGAAGTTGTGCAAATTACAGCCGTCTGTAGTATTTAGAATCTAGATTAGAAGGCAAACTAGAGCTGGCTATGAGGTTGTGTTTAATGCGAAAAGAGTGGCTCCTCTCTACCGAAACAAATGCAGCTCCCCATGGTATTCGGTTTCGCCCAGCTTGAGATGATAAAAATACACTCCGCTGGCCAGGCTTCCTCCGCTTGGGTCTATGCCTTGAAAGGGGCTTTGTACTTCTTCGCTTTCAAAAACCAAGGCGCCCCAGCGATTGAACACCCTCAAATGATAACAGCCTTCAAAGCTTTCCATTCCCTCAAACACAAAGGCTTCGTTTAGAAAATCTCCATTGGGAGTAATGACGTTGGGGAGTTCTTGGGGTGCATTGGTACCAGACGGAAGGGCAATGTTCTGGGAGGAAGAATCGCTGCAATTTTGAGCACTGAGACTCAAATATACTTCTAGGCTATCTCTATTTCCAGCCATAACAATATAGGCAGAGGAGCCCGTGGCAGTTCCTCCTTCCCACCTCCATTGGTAGTTCTCTGCCGTTTGATCTGTGGCAGTGACGAAGACGCTTGTCCCTGAACAATTACTTTCTAGCTGATAGCTGAAATTCGCACGGGGTATTTCTTCTACTTGTATAAGCAAACTATCTCCCTTTGCACAGCCTAGGCTGTCTGTAAGCCGCAGCCAATAATTGCCGGCTTGACTCCAAGAATACGCCAGCAAGGGAGCGGGCTTTTCCTCCGACTGCTGCCAGAGGCTTTGTCCATCGCCCATCGCCCAGCTCCAAGTGGTGTGGCGGAGGGGCGGGGCTTTAAAGTAAAAGCTATCGCCAATACAGAGACGAATGGCAAGGCTATCCCATGCTTGAAGGTTGTTGCGAAGAGTACCGCCCACGGCCACCAAGGAGTCTTCTGGCCAGACGATGCTTTGGGCAAGGTTGTAGCCGTAACTCGGAAACTGACCTGTAGTGGTGCTGTCTTGATACCAAGTGTAGTGATAGCCATGAAAGCCGCCCGGACAAATGACCTTGTGTACGCCTGGTTTAAGATCAAATTGGGCAAAGCTCCATGTGGGTTCGGTGGGGAAAGCTTGAAAAACGTTCGGAGGAGGATTTTGTCCATTGAGCAAAAAACCAGGGATGGCAGAGCTAGGCAAAACCACGGAGAGTGCGTAGTGGTTATTGGTATCGGGTTCTTCAAAAGTGGCAAAGAGACTTTCGGTCATCAGCTCGGTATCGGCATTCAGGGTAACGGAGAAAGGCGAATAGCCATTGTTGTTAAAAGTGGGGTCTGAGCAAGGGCCCATATAGCCGTAAAGTGGGTTGTTGGAGCGTATTATAGTGGGGCCTGTAACACAAGTATCAAAACGTTGCAGACTGTCTAAGCGAATGGGGTTGCCCCCATTGATCTGAAAGACGGTGCTGTCTGCCCCAGCGTGGAGGGAGTAGGTGTTGCCAATATTGCCTTGAAGAGAAGGAGAGTGAAATTCGTAGCCCCCGTAGCCTAGGGGTTTGGTTTCTTCGAAGGAGTAGCCGTAGAGGGCATCTGAACTTGGCTCCCACTCTAAGGCATCGGTATTAAAATAGATACACTTGATGGGAAATGGTATAGAGGCATTAAAAAGAGACTCGTTTATGTTTTTGAAATTACCTATGCCAAAATGAGAAGTAACCCCGTTCATCCATAGTCCCTGATTTGGGAAAGAAATACTGATTAGTGTATCTGCAGGATGATAATTTGAAACACCTAAAGGCGGGAAAGACATCTCACTTGCTGGAACAAAGTCAATAGAGCCATTTGTTGGTGAGTAAAGGCATAAAATACCACCATTCACAGCTTTAATCCAGTTAAAATCTGACCCATTTGAAAAAAATAGCTGGCAATTATGGATGGGTTTTACAGGATAGATTGCCATTGATTCGGCTTCTACAAGCCTGTGCCAGCTTGGGATATTCTGATTGATCAAGGGGCGATTTGTTGGGGCAATTGCCGTGCCCAAACTGCTACCTTGAATCACACTAACAGGGGCAGAACTTCTAATGAAAACTAGATTGGCTACTACCGCATCGGCAGAAAATCGTGGATTTTTTGGCAATGGTATCCGTTTTATATTGTCTTTGTATACAATTCCTGAATATGAATAATTTAAATGAGGAATTAGTATTTCGTAACAAGACTCATTAACCCCAAGAATAATTATATCAGTAAAGGCATTCGTATCCCTTCCAGAGCCAGTCAGATCGGTTAGAAAATTTATCCACTTGTGTGGCTCCGTATAGATGGTGAAGAAATCAGTTCCACTTTGAATGGGGCTGTTTTGGGCACGTAGCACAGAGGAAAAGAGCATTAAAAGAAACAAGGCAAGTCTATGGCCTGCCTTGTTCTTTAAAACATATACTTCCTCTTTATTCAATGATAAACTTGTTATCACTCCGGCCACTTTGGTTTTTAACCTGTATAAAGTACAAGCCTGTCTCTAAATGGTTTAGCGGAATCATTATTTCCAATGGCTGATCTAAAACCAAAGTGGAGAAAACCTTTTGGCCTTGTAGGTTATAAATATCAACCGCTTCAATTATAGAGCTGCTTCGAATGTTCAGAATTTTATTAAAACCTAGTGGGTTGGGATAAACCAATAAATCCGTCTTTTTTTGGCTAATAATATCGCTTCCATTCTCCCCTTTTCCAAATACCGCACTGTTCCCTAAATCATTAACCACAGCCACAAAAGAATGTTGTCCACTCGGTAGTGCGGGTGTGCCGGAATAATTTAAGCTTTTAGGTGGTAAATTCCAAGTCCAAGAAGTGTTGTCGGTTACAAAGTTTCCTAATACTGCGAGCCCACCAATAGCTCTTTGTACCATATCCATTGGTCGATTGGCTTCACCACCCATAACTCCAGCAAAACGTGCATCTATGCCATTGGTGAGCACACCAGAAGACCAAATTGAAGTGCCAGTCATGGTATTGGGATCATACTTTTCAATATGCAGTTGTTGGTTCATGGGGCTATTGGAGCTCAAATATTCGTAGGCTACAAAGAGACTGCTTGCATCTGCAGAAATCGATATAGGGATTGCATGAGAGGTTAAGGGCGTAGAATTCAAGGGGGCACTAAAATTACCAATTACAGCAAGCGAAGCATTTCGTTTTTCAATATAAGGAGGGTTTCCAATGTTCTGATTGTATGCTAGATAAAGATCTCCAGTAGAAGTTACGTATAATTCATGGGCCGAGTAGGACTGACCTGAGATAGGAGGAAGTGCCGAGAATGTACCCCCTTGTTTTATTAGTCTTTGATTGGTAAGGAGATACCAATTGGATCCATCTGAATTGAAGTCAATCAGATAATCTGGTGGGAAAATAGAAGGCAACAAACTGCCACCGATACAACTATATAAACTCAAGTTATATTCTAGTATAGAGTTACTTGAAGTTGTAAATACTGTAGTCCACGATAAAGGTATAGGATTATTTACTTGACATGCCCACAGCGCAATCTTCGCTGTATTTCCGAAGATTTCAACCCCAATAGCACGTTCATTGGTACTTCCACCCCATACCTCAATAGTACCCAGCAAGTTCCCTGTATTGGCGTTTAAGCGTGAGAGCATCATATTCTCTGTATTGTGTATCGGCTGGGTGCCTCCGGTACATGCTGCCCCAGTAAGTACGGCATTTCCATTGAAGTGGAATGGGGTATTAGCCAAGACTCCTGCAGGCATAGGCTCAGTATACCCAACGGCAATAACTTCATTATTCACTATTTCAATGTCGTTTATCATTACATATTCCTGAAAGTACGACCATATATAGTTTCCATCACTATCATATTTAGCTACAAAGCTTCCAGCCTGAGTGTTCAGGTTGTGAGTGGCTAGAACCGTTTGCAAACCAAACTGCAACTGAGAGCTAGACGGGTCTATGATTTGTCCTGCAATGTAGATATTACCAAAGGCATCTTCTTTTATAATTCTTTTGAATACATCATTGGCATCGCCAGTGTTTAGGTAGGCTGGGAAGCTTGTTGGAGATGGTATGCCCATGTTCAAAAGAGATAAGTTGTCTAAATACATATATCTATAAACTTGGCTATTGGCCTCGACGATCATGTGAGTCAATCCATTCATACTGGCTGGGGCTATAAAAGAACCTGAAATGAACTGCCAGCCATTATTGGTGCTAAGAAGATTGGCGTCTTGGACTACAATTGAAATAAGAGCTAACACTTCTTGACTTTGATTTAAACCGTCTCCAAAATACACCTTTAACTGAACTGTACCAGTGGGTGGAATACCATTGCATCCTGCCGAACTTGCCATTCCTCCGTTGTAGAACCAACCTGAAAAAGAATAAAGATTTCCTGCAATTATAGGATTTCGTAGAGTTGTTAGCAAATTCTCGCCACCCAATGGAGGGTGTGCAATGAGCCCCACAATTGCATCTCCAGATCCATTATGAGTATCTGTGGGTGGTATACAAAGCACATTGTTGCCACCAGGTATTGCTAACCAAAGGGGTTGCATTTGATTAGGACTTCCAAATCCATCTCTAACGTAAAAATCAGGCGTTGAATAAAGTTGTGCGTTGCGTATGTAATTTGGAACTTCCCAGTTTACCACGTCTGAGCCAGTATAAGGAAAGTCAGTGAATGCCTGTTCTGGTAAGTAGAAAGAAGAAGGAGGAGTGTTTAAAATGTTGCAATACTGTTCGAAATCGCCATTGCAGAGCATTTCATTCGCAGCAAGGTTCGTGGTGCTGCAACTAGGAGGCATTAGACCAGGATCTGTTTGACAGTTAGGATCAATTGATTCTGGGGAGATTGAGATTATGCAGACATCCTCCGAAAGTAGAGGTGTATAAGAGAATATTGAAGGAAAACCACCAAGAAAGCCATGGACCCTTGGATTAAATGGATCACGGGTATAAGTCGGTAAATAATGATGCAGAGGCAAGTGTAAATATTTGCCAATTGCCGTTACCTCAACTTCTTGGAATAGCCTTTGACTAATTTCTGCCGGGGATAACGTTGTTTGAAAAATGCGCATATCCTCCATTCTGCCGCTAAAGCTAGTGGCATTTACAGGATGGCGTTGTCCGATAAAGAAGGGCGTATTTTCTACAATGGGCTGGCTCGAAAGGGAGGCAAACTGAGTCTGCGCTAGCTGTCCGTTGAGATACAAACTCAAACTTTCATTTCCATAGGTTAGACTAAGGTGAGTACAGCTGAGCGGATCGATACGGCAATCTTCAAATACCCATAGATCAGAATTGAAAGAGACATAGGGACTTATGCCATTCTTTAGACCAAATTCAAAGAAACCATTTTGATTCTCTTGATAGAAAAGCACTTCGATTGAATTTTGTCTTTCCCCTTTTTCAAATATGAATTCTATAGAGAATGCATCTGGACTAAACTGTCCAATTCCTGGCATGGGATGCACTTCTACAAAATCATTATCTCCATCAAAAGTAAGTGCGGAATTTTGACTAAATGCACTGAAGCTAAAAGCGAAGCACAGCAAACAACTTACAACACGTTTAGTCCAATTTTTAGTGTACCTACTAGGCTGGGAGTTCGGAGTTCGGAGTTTGGAGTTTGGAGTTTGGAGTTT
>JAFMBM010000076.1 GCA_017858515.1 Cryomorphaceae bacterium
CCCTGGATAAAAAGTAAAGCCTCCCGCAATAACGAGGGCTCCAAAGTAGAGCAAGATCATTTTCCGTTGATGCACTTTCACCTTTCCTTTCTTGATGGCTAAATAGGCCGTGGGCACCGGGCGACGATTTCATATGTAGGGAAGTCTCACTGATTGGCCTTTTTATATACTTCGAATAGGCGCTATAAAGAAAAGTCCCCGAAAAGTGGAATAATACTCTTCATCTATGCCGCAACTCTTTGCGGCAATTTTTACCTTCCACCCCTCTAAAGAAACACCCATGCTCTGCATTCTCAATAAAGGCCTCGATCCGTATTTTAATCAAGCTACCGAGGAGTACTTGCTGAAGAATTTTAAGGAAAACATTTTCATGCTCTGGCAAAACGACTATACCATTGTGGTTGGAAAGCATCAAAATACCTTGGCCGAAATAAATGTTGAACACGTTAAAGAAAAGGGCATTCGGGTGGTGCGCAGATTAACAGGTGGCGGTGCCGTTTACCACGATTTGGGCAATCTCAATTATACTTTCATTATGGGCTTCGGCGAGGAAGGCGCTACGGTAGATTTCAAAAAATACAATCAGCCCATTATCGATGTGCTGGCACAACTGGGAGTGGCGGCTACTTTTTCGGGTAGAAACGATATTTTAATCGACGACCAAAAGTTTTCTGGAAATGCAGAACACATCTATCATCAAAAACAAAGGGTACTCCATCACGGCACTTTGTTGTACGCTTCGGAGATTCAAGACATTTCCGATGCCCTGAATGTGAACCCCCTTAAATTTGAAGGCAAGGCCCGTAAATCGGTTCAGAGTCGGGTTACCAATATTTCTACGCATCTAAAGGAAGACATAGGCGTGGCCAAATTTGGTGAGCGCGTGATGCAACACATTACCCATCTCTATCCCGATGCGGTTCCGTATGAATTGACCGATGCCGATAAAAAAGCTATTCAAAAACTGGCAGATGAAAAGTATAGCCAATGGGAATGGAACTATGGCTACTCTCCTAAATACGGATTAAAGAAAGGAGTGAAAACGCCGGGTGGCTTTATTGAAGCCCATCTCAATGTAGAAAAAGGACGGATTACAGAATTGGAGATCTTCGGCGATTTCTTTGTCAATAAAGACCTTGAACCCTTGGTACAGGCCTTAATTGGAAGGGAGCATGAGGAAGGAAAGCTCTTAGAGGCTTTGAAGGAATTGAAAAGCTCTGAATACTTTAATACTATTTCAGAGGAAGATTTAGTGCAGGTTTTTTTCTAATAGTGGATGGAAGAGGCTGGCTAAGCAATCATCGCACTATTTCAACTTTTGAGCGATAGTCCATTCAATGCCCCAGCGCTTTACATAGTCTTCAATCGGACCAAGGCCTACTTCCTTCCTCCTTTGATTTACGTATTCGGTTCTTGAATCTCGTAGACTATTTGCTCTCCGGTTTTTTCATCTCGAATGATTTGCGAACCGTAGGTTTGGGGCAATCCCTTTCGCATGCGAATTCGGTCTTCCAACAAAGCCAAGTGACTTCCTTGCGACTGTCCTGCCAACACCGATTCTCTCAGCAATGGCAAATACTTTTCTTGAATATCTAAGGGCGCATGCTGCACAACCAACCAAAGAGTAGTATTGGCTTGTCCGCCTACTACATCCGTTCCAACCCAAGCCCGACTGTCTAAAATCTTCATTACTTCCAACTCATTTAAGCTGTCTTGCTCAGAAACCAGTTGCCAGAAATAGTGCATTTCATCCGAATCTCTTCCAAACTTATTCTCGGCTTCACCATACAATTGACGCAGGGTTTGATCGCGTATATAAATTTGCTCTAATTGCCTTTTGAGTGGCTTATCAAAATCCTTTTCGTACTCGTCTAAATTAGCTTGCACCCTTTCCAATACTTTCTGCCAAGCCTTTACAGAATGAAGGTTAGATAAATCACTGTCTCTTTTAATATGATTGAGATTGTGCCATCCTTTATTCGAAGAAAGTTTTAAGTACTGAATGGAATGAACTGTATCACCCGTCAAGGCCCAAGAACAAGCGGCATTGTAATAGTGCAGAGCCGTACCTATTTCACTCTGAAAGGCAAGATCATACTCTTGGGCCGATTCAAGATATTTCTTGGCTTGATAGAATGCCTCTCCCTTTTTGATGTGTTCATCAAAAGACTGCGCCTGTATGCTGAATGCCAAGAGACAAAGGAAAAAGGCTGCGAATAATTTCAATGGTTTTCTTTTTGTTTGAAAGGCGAGTTACCCCAATTCTTGGACAAATTTTAAGAACACCTTTTTATGGAGTTCCAGGTCTAAGTCGGGCGAAAACGCCACCCGAGCAATATAATCTTTGTCGTCTTCTTTGGTGGTTCCCTGGGTGGAGGTAGCCGGTATAGTCCAATAACAGCCTTTCAATTGTCCGTAACTCACGCAGTATTTACTTTCATTCGGAATACTGGAAATCATCATTGTTATGAGTTTGTGATTCAGCGCTCTTTTGTAGGCTTCTCTTTCCTCATGCGTATTTCCTTGGGTAGGAAGATCGAGGGAGAAGACGGATGGAGTGAATCCTTTGCTGGCCAAGTCTTCAGAAACAAAGTTGATTTTCGCAGCAGGCAAGCTGGCGTTGATGAAGTTTACAAATTCGCGTGTATTGGCATAGGCATCGGCAATACGCTGGTTCATAGAGGGAAGTTGCTTTGCCAATATTTCCATTTGAAGCGCTGTTGCTTCATTGTCGCAAAGCTGCAAATGCAATTCTATTTTGCGCATTAAGTCATCGGTCTTGGTATTGCCCACACAATAGCCCGCTGTACATTTTCCACCGCTTGGAAACTTCGATCCACTTACATAGGAGAGCGCCCTAAGGCCTGAGAGAATTTCATTTCCGCCCAAAAAGTGCACATTCGGACAAAAGGTTTGATCTAGAATAAATACCGGATCAATGGCCAATGAACCCGAGGCGGTCTTTCTTTCTTTTAGCAATACCTCCCTCAATTTTAGGAGGTCTGGAACTTCCACCCTCGGATTGGTAGGAATTTCTGCTATGATGTAGGGAACCGCATCTTCTTGAGCAATTTGCTCGAGAATAAGCGCAAGGCTTTGCACCATATCCTTTCCTCCATCTACCGCTAAATCCAATACTTCCACCCCATGGAGACAAGCCGCTACTCTGCGAGCTTGATCGTTGGTACCACCATAGCAATTGGGTGGAACCAATATTTTAATGGCCTTGCCCGGATGTTTTTCGATGGCATCGTGAATCAGTCCCATCATAATAGCATACTGCATAGACAAGCCGCTGGAGGCAACCAAAGCCTTCGAATGCGTGCCTGTAATTTCATGAATGGATTTCAAAACCAGAGTTTTATTCAACTCTCTAGAACGGATTTCATCCGAAAGCGGAGCCCCATCCACCAGCGAATTCAGCGCCACAAGACAGTGAATAGGCGTCATGGCAATGGTTTCTCTCCTTCGTACATGCTGTATTTCGCGTATGAAGTCTGCCTTCCCCTCCCCATTTATCAGAACAATACTTCCAAGCTCAGCGTAAAAGCCAACATAGAAATCAATCTGAGGCATAAGACTCGTTTTAGAAACCGACTCTTCCTGCGAAATGAAAATAGTACTTCCATTAAAAGCAGGGAGATGATCTAGATTTTCTAGCTGCAGTAATTCAAAGGAATAGGCATATACATTCCGGATCACATCCACCTTAAAAAAAGAAGGCAGCGCAGCTTTGTATACAATTCGAGTGGCGGTGTTTGCCAAAGCATTCTTGCGGAGGATAGCCAAAATAGGGGCCGACTTCGACTGAAAGCTGATTACATTTTCAGCGGGTAAAGCGTTTATATGACCGAGAGCCCACTCCAAGAGGCAAGATAGCGGATGACCTAGGCGGATGTAATCATAGGCCGTAGGCAGGGCACTTAGTGCAGAGGTATCGTATTCATTCTTTTCAAAAAGCCGCTCAAGCTCTTGGAGAAACTGAGATTTCGCCGCTTTTTCATCGTAAATATCCAGACGATGGGTAGTTAAACTCAGCCAATCCTCTGGCCTATTCGCAAGCACCCCTTTACTATACTCGAGCACATTCATATCCGCCATACTATACGCATTCATTCGCCCAAAAATACAGCCTCTAGTACAGCCGCAAAGCATCGCGGCTCTCAAGAGGATGCGATGCCTAGCGGCACTACATTTCTATTTCTAAAAAATCAATATGTCCCGCGCGAATATTCTTTTGGCCATCGATAAATAAATGCCATAGCGTAGTTCCCCCACTACCCACATTCGGACCTCTATATTGATAGCCCACATTACCATTATCCGAAAAACCCACATGTGCCCCAACTCTTGTTTTTAGAGTATCTAGAATCTGATTATTCTCAAAAGGACCCACGTAGAATGTATTGTAGTTTATGCTGTAGGTGGAAGTATTGGAGCGAAACCGTGGGGCAGGAACTCCGTCATAGGAACTGTATCTATAAGAAACAAAGAGAGTGTCTTTATCTGTTGAGCCATTGTTCGGTAGGATCTTTACTCGAAGCACAGTGCGCATCACATTGTAGCCATAGAGCGTATCATTTGTAAACTTTGAATTTTCTCTCAGCTCAAAATAGCGGCAGCAATCATTCAAATTTGAAACATCAAAAAATTCCATAGAAACCGGAGTGGGCTCTTTACTGATATGATATTTGAAAGAATAAGAACCCTTTAGCTTAAAGTAACCCACTGAATCGGTAAACGTCTCGAAATCGTTCCCCTCCCATGGTCGCACCGAAACTCGATAGTTAACCAAAGGAGAGCCACCACAGCTATCGTAGCAATAGCCCTGAACATCAAAGCTTCCATTGTAATCCCTCTCGCAAGACATGCTGAAGAAAGAAATAAAAACCATCAGCCACCGCAGCGCTGCCAAGGATCGAGGCACATTATTATTAAATAGCACCATATCCACAAAAATAGGTAGAGACGCGATG
>JAFMBM010000010.1 GCA_017858515.1 Cryomorphaceae bacterium
CAAAAAGAAAAAGTGATAGTGGCCGCAGATTTTATCGAATTTGGAAATAATGGAGAGTGAAATGGGTAGAGGGCTTGGTTTTGTTGGGGAAGCAAAAAAAGGAGTCGGATTTGAGCGAAAAACAGAAATTTAACACAGGCTTTAGTAGGGAAATCATTATATTGGTCGGGTTCAAGAAAAAGAACCGCTTCGTAGTCGCCACTGTGACTGACTAAGCGCAAGCTTGTAAGGGAGTTTGGAAAAGAAGAGAAATCAAGCAAGGAAACTAGGCCAAAACCAAAGCATTCGCCTTCAAACAAATCGTCCACTACGGCAGCTTCCAAACGAGCTATACTTTTAATGCCAAGGAGTTTGATGTTGAACCGAAATGCCCCAAGCGTTGAGCTCGCGAACTCAAATAGAAAACAATTACAGTCGTTCGCAAACTGGTTTAGGGTATTACGGAGCTCGGTATTACAATCCCACTTTTAGTGTTTGGTTGGGGGTGGATGCGATGGCAAGTAATGGCCATAATTTACCGTTAACACCGTATCACTTTTCCGCCAACAACCCAGTAAATATTATAGATCCTGATAGTAATGATTGGTATAAGGCGAAAGATGGAAGTTTGTTGTGGTCTAAGGGTAAACAGGACAATATTTCCTTAGCCTCAGAAGTTGACAAGCAAGACAATGTTTTAGTACAAAAATTTATGAATGGTACGGTGCCGATGGTATGGACTTAGGGAATGATGGGGCAGATGTTATTGCGATTAGGGGAAACGGAGATAATGCTTGGCAAAGAGACGCTGTAAACACGCAAAATGCTAATCCAGGTAGTGTAATTGCTCTTTCTGCATACTCGGATGATGTTGGTATGTCCAGCATGATTCCAGGGTTGGAGAATGTTACCTCATCGTTTGGCAAGGTGAATTCAATTACTATGCGAGACCACTCCACGGCAAATTATTATGGAGGGGTTGCAGGTGTATTTACAAACAACCTTCTTTTAACTTTTAACAACAAAGTCTCTGGTGGTTCCATAAAAATGGATGCTTGTGCTGGAGTTTCCTTTTTTGGGTGCTATAACGCAAATGACGCGCGAAGTTTTACTTTGTCTACGGGTATTACATCTTATGGCAGTACAGCCAAAGTAGGCATGGAAAGTTTTAGGAACGGAACTTATAATTCTGGGGTACATAGTCAAACTACTTTAGGAAGTTTTATGAAATATTCGCGGTACTCAAACTATGTGAACACTTCAGGCTATTCAATTTCTTCTCAGAATATAGGAAGGGTAATAGGTGGCATCAATTATAAATAGTAATGGCAATGCAGTTTAAATTATATCTAAGCTACTCTTTTATTCTATCATTTTTATTCGGATGTAGCCAGAATTATTACGATGAAGCAAATTTAACTTTAGGACAAGAAAGTGTCACTCAGTCCACGACAGATCCTTTTGTTATCAAAAAAGAAACTGAAAAGCTGGCAGAGAGTTACAGTTCAAGAAAAGAGAAGGTATTAGGGTATGATAAAATTTGGCTGAAAGAATTGGAAGATTTTGTTGTTAGATGCGAAATGAATGATACAGTTTTTCAATATTTAGACAAAAAATATTTGCCTTTGATTATCCGTATGCCAAATATTGATGTAGAATAAGCTCAAAGAATAGTGACTTTGGTGTTGGTTAAAAACCACTTGTATCATATTGATAAAGAGGGAAAATCAGAGAATTATGGCTATTATCATTCTCAACAAAGTTCATCTCGTAATATTATGTTAAGCTATTTTACTAGGATGACAGGAATGATTTCATATAGCGACTTAAGTTGTTTCTACTATGACTGGATAATGAGCGAGCCTTCCTTAAGTTCAGATAAATTATTTATTGAAGGAATTAGTCAATATAAGAATGTCACTAAGAATAGTAATAATTGTGCGGACAACATAAATCTCTATTTGTATAAGTGAAATTTGAAGTGCTACCCCTCTGCGCTGGCGCTAGTGTCTTTGCTCGTGTAAATACTGCAAAGCGGCCCAGCCATTAATAGGTTTTTTTTATAAAGCATAGGCCTGTTTGTCCTTAAAGTACAATAGGTAAGTCCCGCGAACTTGATAACGGTGATTTCCTCATCATCGGGCAGTTCCTATACTTACTTGAACTGCTTGGGCTGCTAGGCATTTTTATGGATGGAACTTGCCATTTCCATTTACTGAAGATGCCGAAAGAGATCAAAGAAAGCTCTGGCACCCAGAACAAAGACTCACAAGCGTTCAGAATAGCAGAGGAATACATCATTATCTTTACGATAGCAAGGGCGAGCGAATCATGAAAGGCAGTGTATTGAGCAATCAAGTTGCGGTAAACGGAGTAAGCGGCAATTACACCAATGGAGCGGTAGAATTTGACGGATATCTGCTCTATGTGAATCCGTATTTCGTGGCGCGTCATTTTAAAGATTGGGTAGAAGGCAGCAAGCACTATTATATGGGTGCGCAGCGCATCGCCAGCGAGACCATGGGCTATGTAAATGAACAGGGTATTACGGAGCTTCCACACCAACCCGAACCCATGAAAGCCAGCAGCAGCACCGCCCCCTATCCCGTAAGCGGAGTGTTGGGAGCAAGCTCTGCCTGGCAGAGTTTAGAATACCTCTTGCAAGAATTAGGAGCGAATCTGGGCGCAAACTTTTGGTCGGATGTAACGGATACTGTACCCGCCTACAAGCAGTTCTTTGATTTCACCACCTATTTGGAGCAAACCGAAGAAGTGTGCACAGAGCAAGGACATCTAGGTGAAATTCTACAGATACCCGATTGCCTCTGTGCCAGCAGTCCGTATTATGCCATGGAGATTCATGAAATCGATTGCAAAGAATTCCGACAGATCTATTGGTACCATCCCGATTATTTGGGTCACAACGAATACATCACCAACAAATCCGGCCGCCCCTACCAGTACTTCCACCACAGTGCCTTCGGCGAAGTACTCGTACAACGTGACGCCAACTACGGCAGCTTCCAAACGAGCTATACTTTTAATGCCAAGGAGTTTGATGGAGAGACAGGTTTTGGGTATTATGGAGCGCGGTATTACCATCCCACTTTTAGTGTTTGGTTGGGGGTGGATGAAGGTCTGAACTGTGATGCGTATGATTAAATGATAGGCTATGATTAAGAAGGGGTATAAATTTTCAGAGTTAACATTAAAAATAATAGGGTGCGCTATGACGGTGCATTCAGCTTTAGGCAATGGTTTCCAAGAAGTCATTTATCAGCGCGCATTGGAAATAGAAATGAAAGACCGAAACCTAGGTTTTAGTCGGGAGTATGAAATGACCCATCCTAAAAAAAGGGGCTACTTTTATTCATGTAATTTATGTTCGCAAAACCAAATTACACAAAAGCGGGATGACCTTTATGGAAATCCCGCTTTTAAAGTTTTATCGGACAGTAGTAACTTTAAATATTAAAATAAAAATAGTAATGCTGAATTTTGGAAAGTCTTTTTTAGAATAATTTGTTGTGCGTCAGCTTAAAAAACCGACACCAATCAAAATCACGGAAGACAATGTTTCTAAATTTAGAAACCTTCATTATCTTTGTGACGTTAAACAAGACAACTTTGAATGAGATATTTTGAGACGAGATTTTTAGAAGAAGCAGACCAGTTCATTTCAGGACTTGACCGAAAGACCGTCAAAAAAATCTTTTACAATATTGACCTAGCTGAACAAACTAATGACCCAAAAATTTTTAAGAAACTACAAAATGACATTTGGGAGTTTCGAACAAAATACTCAGGACTTCAAATTAGACTACTTGCATTTTGGGACAAGACCGATAACAAAGAAACTTTGGTTCTTGCGACACACGGTTTTATAAAGAAAGTTGACAAAGTTCCGGCTAAGGAAATTGACCGTGCATTAAGGCTAAGAGACAACTATTTCAACAACAAACTAAAAAAGTAATCTAATGGCAACTAAAGAATTAAAGACTTACTCGCTTGCCGAAATGAAAGACAAGTATATCGGTAAAGTCGGGACACAAGAGCGTGACGAATACGAATATGAACTTAGTATGGACGTTTTAGGAAAGATGATTAAAACTGCTCGACAAGAAAGAAACTTGACACAAGAAGAACTCGGACGACTTGTTGGAGTTCAGAAAGCTCAAATCTCTAAACTTGAAAGTAGTGCCAACAGTGCTACCATTGACACTATATTAAAAGTGTTCAAGGCATTAAAAGCAGAAATCAATTTTAACGTAAAACTTGAAGACAATTTTGTTAAACTCGCTTGACAGAAAAGAAAGCCGAACGCACAACAACACCTACCCAAAAGTGACGATTCAGTAGTCAAATCAAGCTTTGTGCTTCTATCAAAATTTGTGATTAGTTGACAGTGAAGTGCTTCGAAACCGCCACCTTCGGGTAGCTGCAAAACGTTACCATGAGGAATCTTCTTAGAGAGCTAAGCTTCCAAGATTTAGTTTTAAAACATTACAAGGTATATCCCGATTATAACCCAAACAAATCCGGCCGCCCCTACCAGTACTTCCACCACAGTGCCTTCGGCGAAGTACTCGTACAACGTGACGCCAACTACGGCAGCTTCCAAACGAGCTATACTTTTAATGCCAAGGAGTTTGATGGAGAGACAGGTTTTGGGTATTATGGAGCGCGGTATTACCATCCCACTTTTAGTGTTTGGTTGGGGGTGGATGAAGGTCTGAACTGTGATGCGTATGATTAAATGATAGGCTATGATTAAGAAGGGGTATAAATTTTCAGAGTTAACATTAAAAATAATAGGGTGCGCTATGACGGTGCATTCAGCTTTAGGCAATGGTTTCCAAGAAGTCATTTATCAGCGCGCATTGGAAATAGAAATGAAAGACCGAAACCTAGGTTTTAGTCGGGAGTATGAAATGACCCATCCTAAAAAAAGGGGCTACTTTTATTCATGTAATTTATGTTCGCAAAACCAAATTACACAAAAGCGGGATGACCTTTATGGAAATCCCGCTTTTAAAGTTTTATCGGACAGTAGTAACTTTAAATATTAAAATAAAAATAGTAATGCTGAATTTTGGAAAGTCTTTTTTAGAATAATTTGTTGTGCGTCAGCTTAAAAAACCGACACCAATCAAAATCACGGAAGACAATGTTTCTAAATTTAGAAACCTTCATTATCTTTGTGACGTTAAACAAGACAACTTTGAATGAGATATTTTGAGACGAGATTTTTAGAAGAAGCAGACCAGTTCATTTCAGGACTTGACCGAAAGACCGTCAAAAAAATCTTTTACAATATTGACCTAGCTGAACAAACTAATGACCCAAAAATTTTTAAGAAACTACAAAATGACATTTGGGAGTTTCGAACAAAATACTCAGGACTTCAAATTAGACTACTTGCATTTTGGGACAAGACCGATAACAAAGAAACTTTGGTTCTTGCGACACACGGTTTTATAAAGAAAGTTGACAAAGTTCCGGCTAAGGAAATTGACCGTGCATTAAGGCTAAGAGACAACTATTTCAACAACAAACTAAAAAAGTAATCTAATGGCAACTAAAGAATTAAAGACTTACTCGCTTGCCGAAATGAAAGACAAGTATATCGGTAAAGTCGGGACACAAGAGCGTGACGAATACGAATATGAACTTAGTATGGACGTTTTAGGAAAGATGATTAAAACTGCTCGACAAGAAAGAAACTTGACACAAGAAGAACTCGGACGACTTGTTGGAGTTCAGAAAGCTCAAATCTCTAAACTTGAAAGTAGTGCCAACAGTGCTACCATTGACACTATATTAAAAGTGTTCAAGGCATTAAAAGCAGAAATCAATTTTAACGTAAAACTTGAAGACAATTTTGTTAAACTCGCTTGACAGAAAAGAAAGCCGAACGCACAACAACACCTACCCAAAAGTGACGATTCAGTAGTCAAATCAAGCTTTGTGCTTCTATCAAAATTTGTGATTAGTTGACAGTGAAGTGCTTCGAAACCGCCACCTTCGGGTAGCTGCAAAACGTTACCATGAGGAATCTTCTTAGAGAGCTAAGCTTCCAAGATTTAGTTTTAAAACATTACAAGGTATATCCCGATTATAACCCAAACAAATTCTGCCGCCCTTACCAGTACTTTCATTACAGCGCATTCGGCGAAGTGCTTGTACAACGCGATGCTAATTACGGCAGTTTCCAGACAAGCTATACGTTTAATGCCAAGGAGTTTGACCAAGAGACTGGGCTTGGCTATTACGGAGCGCGGTATTACAATCCCACTTTCAGTGTTTGGTTGGGGGTGGATCCGTTGGCGCATAGGTATCGGAGTATGTCACCTTATGTATACACTGGGAATAACCCGATTATGTTGGTGGATCCGGATGGGATGTGGGTTAAAGGAGGCGATAATTGGTTCGGCCGTTTTTTTCAAAAAGTAGGTAACGTTTTTACTGGAAACGGCTGGAATACAAATAAAGAATTAGAGGAGGCTGAATGGGTAAGAAAATATGAAGCAGAGGGGAATACTATATTGGATGAGATAGTCATTAATATTGCAAAAAAAGAAAATAAACAACCCTATAGCAAGGAAGGCTATGGTGATAGTAATGAACAGCATATTAAGTGGCCAGATGCTGAAAACAAAGGGGACCCCATAGAGCGCTTCCCTATGGGCGGTCTGGGTAAAGCTGTTGGTAGCTGGGGCCAAAAATTGTCCAAAGGCTTGGGGATTTTGAGGAAGTGGATTTCTTGGGGAGCAAAGGAGTCTCCGCCTAAATCTGATGATATCGTAGTTGCTGATATGGCTCCTGTACCTAAAGGTCCGAGTAAAGTGATTTTTGAAGTGTATTATCCAAAATTAACAGGTGATAAAAAGGACTGGGTATTTGAACATGACTACCAGGATTCTGCAAGGTGGCATGATTTTCTAAAAAGTGACACAATATTTAGAAAGATTAAAAATGTTGAGGTTAAGTAGTTTATTATTACTATTGATTGCTAGTTGCAATAGTGAACCAAAAAGAAATTCAGATAAATCTTTATCTGAGAATATGGGATTTAAAGAGGTGGTTGTTAATCCAAAAGCAACTAACCGTTTGATATTCAATGTTGATAGAATCAAACCTTTTAATTATTGTCAAATATCAACAAACAGCGGGTTATATATTCTTGATCACAATAAATCTGATAGCTTATTGGTAATCAGTGATTCATTGGTTACTCAAATGGATTCTGTAAGTAGTTTTTTTGGGCCATTTGTTAGTGGATATAGGTTTAATATGATACTGGGAGATAAGTTAAACAGTGATCCTTCAGATATTAGTATGTCTGGTCATATTGCATATAAAATCATTATAAGAGGTAGTTTTGGTCATATTCACTCGCAGTAAAAAAGTAGCAAGCTTTAATCGCTACCAGAGTCCCTGCCACTGAGCCCATTTTTTTATACTGTATAGGCGCGCCTTTATCTTGCAATCCCTGTGCAGTACAGAAACCACCTTGATCACGGTATTCCTTTCTTCGGCCGGTAGTTGGTCTACTTCCTTATACTGAAGGATGACTTCGGCAAGGAAGAGAGCCAAGAAGGGTTGAGAAAACCATCTGCTGGGATAATCAAAACCCTGCAAAAAACGTAATTGCGTACGCATTGTGTAATTTTACTACATTATGAAAGTGATCAATTATACAGAGTTAAGGCTCAACCTGAGAAAATGGCTTGACCTTGTCGCAGACGATTTTGAGGAACTTATTATCAAACGCAAGAACAACAAAGACCTTGTTTTAATCTCCATGGATGAGTATCGCTCCTTGAAAGAGACTCAATATCTGATGTCAGGTAAGAACCGTGAACACTTACTGCTATCAATGGAAGAAGCCAAACAAGGCAAGACCAAAGACGAGGGCCTGATTGAAGAATGAGGATTACTTGGACAGCTTCTAGCTGGGAAGATTATCTATATTGGCAAAAGACAGACAGGAAGAAGGTCAAGCGAATCAAAGAGCTGATAAAAAGCTGCCAATGCACTCCTATTGAAGGCATAGGCAACCCAGAGCCGTTAAGGCATGAACTCCAGGGGTTTTGGTCAAGGCGGATAGACACCGAACACCGTTTGGTGTACAGCTATGAGAATGACGAGCTATTGATTATCTCATGCCGCTACCATTATGGGTATTAGGGAAAGTAAAATTGGCGACGGATTGGACAGGCCAGGTGCATCAGTGCTTCCAACAACAGCGCCTTCGGCGAAGTGCTCGTAAAACGCGCGCCAACTACGGCAGCTTCCAGACGAGCTAGGTTTTAGAAGATTTTGAAATCTGAAACCAACCGAGGGGAGTGAAGGAACAGCAAAGGTTAGCCTAGATACAATAAAAACGAACAATGAAAAGTTTATTCTAATAGTAAAATAAGACACCTTAGTTAGTGTAGGCTCTATGGCACTTTACTCATTAAATCAGATCGACTCGTACTCAGAGGCTGCTAGACTTTCTGCTTTTCTAAACTTAAACAGTCCCTTCTGCGGCTCCTTCTGAAGCTTCTGCTTCATTGCCTTCTTCCTCTTCATCCTCCACGAAATCAGAAAGGTCAATCTCAATGTCCGGTTGAAGTTCTTTTTTCTTGGCGCGTATGGCATCTTCTATAATATCCATTCCCGAAAGAAGATCCTCCATACTGGTTTTACCCATAGGACACTCAATAATGCCAGAGCCCAAAGAGCTGATTTCAATGCTTCTTTTGCGTGTTACATAGGAAGAGAAGAATAGGATTAAGCCTAGAAATACCACTCCATAAACGAGGAAAGGAGGCATAGAAAGGGTTAGCAATACCAGTCCGACTAAAGTAACCGCAAAGCCCGCATAAAAGAACGCACTATTGTCTTTCTGCGTTACAGAAATACATGAAACGTTTTCAATTAATATACTGGCTGATTCCTTTTTGCTGATGAAACGAATCTTATCTGCATTCACATTCAGCGTTCCTTCTGCATTAGACCATAAAACATCTTCCATAACCGGTGGCGTATTAAATTCTCAATTCGAGGGTTAAATATACAATTCCGTTTTCCATAACCGCCATAAGAATATGCGACTTATTAACGAGTAAGTGACTATTTAACAGACAATAAAAAGTCTTTGCACAGCGCACTATACTCATCTGAAAAAGAACCATTGGAGCTGAGAATGCTACATTGATCTTCACTTTTAGTCTCCTCCTTTCCATATTCCAACAGTAGCAGAGATGGATTTGAATGGGGTCTATGCGATACAGCCAGCTTCCGATTTAGTTGGAAGGATGAAAACACAGGCAAGGCATTTTTCTGAGCCTTTAAATGTTTGTTCGAAAGTACAAGCGCTATTTTTCCATCCTCTTGATTTACCAATTCCTCCATCTTTTCAAACCATTTGATTTGATCTTCAGAAGAAATGTGTTTGGCCGATACTTTTTGTGGATTGGAAGAGGGAAGGGCAGAGGCAAAGTAGGGCGGATTGCTCACCACCAAATCATAGGGTTCTGTATTTTTCCAATGGAGTACATCGGCATAAATGCATTGAATGCGATCTGCAAAAGGAGAACGAGCGATATTGGCGTGGCATTCTTGAACGGCAGCTTCATTGCGCTCTAGGAGATGTACTTGGGCCTTAGGGAAGCGCTGAGCTAAAAGGAAACCAATGACTCCCGTACCTGAGCCAAGGTCTAGAATGCGTTTAATATTGGGATCAGACCCTGCCCACGAACCCAATAAGACGGCATCGGTGCCAATCTTATATCCTTCGCCATGCAAAAGATCAAATTGCTTAAATCGAAAAAGCTCTGAAGGCATTAGTCGAAGACCTCCAACAAACCTTCTGGCAGATTGAAATGAAGGGATTGGCTCTCGCGGTCTACCTTAATTAAGAAGGCATCTACCATAGGAATATACAGTAGTTTTCCTTCCTTTTCTATTTCATATAATGGCTGCGGATCTCTATCTAAAACATTCTTAATCAGTCCTATTTCACCCGAATTCTGATCTATTGCTTTAAACCCGATGATCTCATGGTAATAAAAGGAGTTTCCTTCTAATTTGGGCAATAAACTAAGGGGTAAGAAGAGGGAAGTACCTATCCATTTACGCGCTGCTTCCTCTGTGTCTACCTCTTCCAACTTCACCTTAAAAGAACCTCTATGGGTAAGCTCTAAGGACTCCGTAAATAAGGGTACATAGCTGCCATTCTCTTCGGTAAAGAGCACCGTTTGGTCTGAGAAATTCTCAGGATGATCGGCATCGGTCATGAGAATCAAATGCCCTTTTAGACCTACTGTCTTGCTGAAATAGCCTAATTCGAAATAGTCTGACATGGATTTCTAGGATTGAATGATACCCGGATTATAGGCCGGAATATCGTATTGATTGTTCGCCATTTCAATTCCCATGCTGATCCATTTTCTAGTCTCTAAGGGATCGATGATGGCATCCACCCAAAGACGAGAAGCCGCATAATAGGGAGATGTTTGCTCTGTATAGCGCTTGGTAATGCGGTCGAGCAGTTCTTTTTCTGCTTCAGGGGTAATAATTTCACCTTTCGCCTTGAGGCTAGCTTGTTCAATTTGCAAAAGAACTTTGGCCGCTTGAGCCCCACCCATAACTGCTAGTTGAGCCGTTGGCCAGGCTACAATAAGTCTAGGATCGTAGGCCTTTCCACACATGGCATAATTGCCTGCGCCATAAGAGTTACCCATAATTACCGTAAACTTAGGCACCACCGAATTGCTCATGGCATTTACCATTTTAGCGCCATCCTTAATAATTCCTCCTTGTTCAGATCTACTTCCTACCATAAATCCGCTAACATCTTGTAAAAAGACCAATGGAATGCGTTTCTGATTGCAATTGGCAATAAATCGGGCGGCTTTATCGGCAGAATCAGAATAAATAACTCCACCAAATTGCATTTCGCCTTTCTTATTTTTAATCACCTCTCTATTGTTGGCCACAATTCCAACAGCCCATCCATCTATACGCGCATAACCGCAGAGAATGGTTTTTCCATAGCCCTCTTTGTATTGATCGAATTCGCTATGGTCTACCAAGCGTTCGATAATGTCTAAGGTTCTAAATGGTTTAGATCGATCCTCTGGCATAATGCCATAAATCTCTTTTTCATCTTTTTCAGGCATCGCACTTTCGGCTCTGTCGAAGCCCGCTTTAGGGAAAGCACCAATTTTATCTACAATGCGCTGAATTTTTTCCAGTGCATCTTGGTCGTTGGCCGCCTTATAATCTGTTACACCTGAAATCTCGCAATGTGTTGTTGCTCCTCCAAGGGTTTCATTGTCTATATCTTCTCCAATAGCGGCCTTCACCAAATAGGAGCCGGCTAAGAAGATGCTTCCTGTTTTATCTACAATCATGGCCTCATCGCTCATAATAGGCAAATAGGCTCCTCCAGCTACACAACTTCCCATAATGGCAGAAATCTGCGTAATGCCTTTGCTTGAAAGGATGGCGTTGTTTCTGAAAATCCGACCAAAGTTCTCTTTGTCTGGGAAGATTTCGTCTTGCATGGGTAAGTATACCCCAGCAGAATCGACCAAGTAGAGGATAGGCACTCTATTTTCTAGAGCAATCTCTTGAGCTCTAAGATTCTTTTTTCCGGTAATCGGAAACCAAGCGCCGGCCTTTACTGTGGCGTCGTTGGCAACTACAATAACCATTTTAGATTGCACATAACCCAAGACTACAATTACGCCACCCGCAGGACAACCGCCGTGCTCTGCATACATGCCTTCGCCAGCAAAAGCGCCTATTTCAATCTGAGGGCGATCCTTATCCAATAGGAAAGCTACTCTTTCACGAGCCGTCAGCTTTCCTTGAGCGTGTTGTTTTTCAATGCGTTTTTTGCCTCCACCCAGAGATATGGTCTGAAGACGGCTTCGCATTTCAGCCATTAAAAGCTTGATCTGATCTTCGTTGCGGTTGAATTCTAAGTCTTGCTTGGTCATAATTATTTACAGGGGGATAAGGTCCACGTATCTGAAACTTTCCAAATAGATGAACCATTGATGTCGCTAATTAACAAAGTAAATACAGATAATTCCATTGAGCGCGCCGCCCAAAGAATATCTACAATCTCGTCGCCATTGATATCTCCTACCCAAATGGCTTTTGGAAGACCACAGCTTCCAGCTAAGTTTAATAAGGGCGCAATATTCTGAGTTCTGTTTTCACCTTTGATTATCGACTTTCCGAGCAATTGATACCCATCAATCTCGGGGCAATCTCCCAAGGAAATTACATTTCCAAGCGCACTTAGCTCTACACTTTCTGTTGATGCATTCACTGCAAATCGTTCTTTTTGACCTGGGAAAAGGGAAATCGGATTGTCGGGCCCACGTAGAGAGGCTCTTTTTATTTTGTCGATATCGAGACTATTCTCTGAGCCCAATAAGAAGACAGATTTATTTGAATTGGTTGTTCGTATGTCGAATTCCAAAGATTCACTTAATTTTTGCTCGCTCAGAATCACCTGAATTTTAACCTTTTCAATAGCCATATCTGCTTGGTCTTGCTCACTCATATAGAAGGCATACCAGTTTATTCCGGGATTGATAGTATTGGCATCTCCACAATAGTTGTATGCCTCAGTGAGTATTTTAAATTGAGTAGGATAGTGAATTAGGCGAATGGGTTCTTCTATTGGCTTGGATACGGCAAGCGAGTCTACTGATATAGGAGTAGGGGGAGGGCTTATTGCAACTGGCTCAGTAGCCTTTGTTTTCATATAGCCATCGAACATAAATCCTTCAAATTCTTTGTAGACAACGAAAGTCCATTGACCCATTTGGTCATCCACCTTAAGCTCTCCATATTTTTCCTTGCAAGCCATCACCAAGCTATCGAAAGGAACCGTTGTGACTACTTTGCCCGATATTTTGGGTGCGCTGCGCATACGGAGTCCGGAGGGAGCCGTGATTTGCTTTAATTCAGAAGTCTCACAAGGGGTTTGAGCCCAAGAGATCGAAGGGGAGAGGACAAGAAAAGGGAGCAGTAGAGGGAGGAGATGTTTCCAATTCATAGAAGAGGGGGAGCGAAAGATTAATCTACTTAACTAAAGTGCGAAAATAAGAAAGCCACGCTTGCGGCGTGGCTTTCTCTTGTCCAAAACGTCTTGTTTATACTTATTTTATCTTATCAACTACGCTTTTGAACGCATCGGGATGGTTCATAGCGAGATCAGCTAATACTTTGCGATTGAGTTCAATTCCTCCTTTTTTAATGTTACCCATAAAAACGGAGTAAGACATTCCGTGCTCACGTGCACCGGCGTTGATACGCTGAATCCACAGAGCTCTGAAAGATCTCTTTTTGTTCTTTCTATCGCGATAGGCATAAGTTAAACCTTTTTCTATCGAGTTTTTTGCAACGGACCAAACGTTCTTACGACGTCCAAAGGATCCCTTGGCTAGTTTCATAAACTTCTTGCGACGGGCGCGAGAAGCTACTGCATTTACACTTCTTGGCATTTCTTTTCTTTTTTTTGAGCGAGGCGCTGCAATTAAGCAAACTTGTAAGGCACTCGATCAGGGTTATACATTTAGAACCAATAATAGAATCAGAGTACTAACTGATCCTTCACGCTCTTCACATCGGATTTATCTACCAATGTTGAGTGTGTCAAATTGCGCTTGCGCTTGGTCGATTTCTTCGTCAGAATGTGACTCTTGAAAGCGTGTTTGCGCTTGATTTTACCAGTACCGGTAAGCTTGAAACGCTTCTTGGCACTGGATTTAGTTTTCATTTTAGGCATTGCTATAATTATATCGACGTTTGGACTGATATTTATTTTTTCTTCTTAATGGCTTTTGGAGCAAGCATCATGATCATACGCTTGCCTTCTAGCTTTGGAAGGCTTTCTACTTTACCTACATCTTCTACATCCTGTGCTAATTGGAGTAAAAGAATCTCACCCTTATCTTTAAAAACGATGGAACGTCCGCGGAAGAAAACGAAAGCTTTGATCTTAAATCCTTCTTCAAGGAACTTCAGAGCATGCTTCTTTTTAAAGTCGTAGTCGTGCTCATCTGTGTTTGGTCCGAAGCGAATTTCCTTCACCACAACCTTCACCGCTTTGGCCGCTAATTCTTTTTGTTTCTTCTTTTGATCGTAAAGAAACTTTCTATAATCAATGATTTTCGCCACCGGTGGGTCTGCACTTGGCGAGATTTCAACTAAATCAAGCTCCAAGTCTTCAGCCATTTTCAGAGCTTCAACCGTAGTGTAAATTCCTACCTGTTCAATATTGTCTCCTACAAGACGAACCTTCGGGACACGAATGTTTCTGTTAATGCGGTGTTTGTCTTCCTCTTTTATCTGAGGCAACCGTCCTTGGTAATTTTTCTTCAGAGTTTTGTTAGTTCGTTAATTATCAATTAGCTCAGCACTTACAGCTTCGTTTACAAGTTGAATGAATTGATCTATTGGCATGCTTCCTAGATCTTCACCACCATGCTTGCGAACCGAAACTGTTTGGGTTTCTTCTTCTTTTTCCCCCACGATTAGCATGTAGGGAATCTTCTGCATCTCAGCGTCACGTATCTTCCTTCCCGTTTTCTCATTCCTCTCGTCAAGGAGGGCGCGAATATCGTAATTATCAAGCAACTTTAAAAGTTCCTTTGAATAGTCGAGATACTTTTCTGAAATCGGAAGAATTATTATCTGTTCTGGAGTGAGCCAAAGAGGAAAATTACCGGCACAGTGCTCTAACAAAACGGCTACAAAACGCTCCATAGAACCAAAAGGTGCGCGGTGAATCATCACCGGCCTATGCATTTCGTTGTCGGCTCCTTTGTATTCCAATTCAAATCGCTCCGGCAAATTATAATCCACCTGAATAGTACCCAATTGCCAGCTTCTTCCCAGTGCATCGCGCACCATGAAGTCAAGTTTGGGTCCGTAGAAGGCAGCTTCTCCGTATTCCACTACATAGGGCATTCCTTTTTCCTTAACGGCTTCTAAAATAGAAGACTCCGCTTTTTCCCAGTTTTCCAATCCACCAATATACTTCTCGGGTTTTTCTGGATCGCGCAGACTCACCTGAGCGGTAAACTCTTTAAAGTCTAAGGTTTTAAAGATGTAAAGAACCAAGTCTATCACCTTATTAAACTCTTCTCGAACCTGGTCTGCTGTGCAGAATATATGCGCATCGTCCTGAGTAAAGCCACGAACGCGAGTCAATCCATGCAATTCGCCACTTTGCTCATAGCGATAAACCGTTCCAAACTCTGCATAGCGAATGGGTAAATCTTTGTATGAATGCGGACGACTCTTGTAGATTTCGCAATGGTGAGGGCAATTCATTGGCTTGAGTAAGTATTCCTCACCCGCCTCAGGTGTCGTAATGGGTTGGAAGGAATCTGCCCCATATTTGGCATAGTGCCCAGAAGTAACATACAATTCTTTGCTTCCAATATGAGGAGTCATAACAGGAACATAGCCCGCCTTTTTCTGCGCTTTCTTGAGGAATTGCTCAAGGCGATCTCTCAATGCCGCGCCCTTTGGTAACCAAAGTGGTAAGCCCTGTCCGACCTTCTGACTGAAAGTAAAGAGGTCTAGTTCTTTCCCTAATTTTCTATGATCGCGCTTTTTAGCTTCCTCAAGTAAGTGTAGATAATCGTCTAGTAAAGATTTTTTTGGGAAGGAAATGCCATAAACCCTAGTGAGTTGTTTGTTCTTCTCATCTCCACGCCAGTAAGCTCCTGCCACGTTCATTACTTTAACCGCCTTAATGAACTCTGTGTTAGGAAGGTGTCCTCCTCTACACAAATCGGTAAAGTCGCTGTGATCGCAAAAAGTGATCGTTCCGTCTTCGAGGTTTTCGATAAGCTCGGTTTTGTACTGATTGCCTTTATAGTACTGCAAAGCATCCTGCTTAGAAACGGCTCTGAGCTTAAATTCAGCCTTCTGACGAGCCATCTCCATCATCTTGGTTTCGATTTCTGCAAAATCTTTTTCTTGCAAAGAGACATCTCCAAAATCTACATCATAATAAAAGCCATTTTCAATAGCCGGTCCGATGGTTAGCTGGGCAGATGGATAAATCTTTTGAATGGCTTGTGCCAAAACGTGGGCAGAAGAATGCCAAAAGGCTTTTTTTCCTTCCGGCTGATCCCAAGTGTAAAGTACCAAAGCACCATCTCCAGGAAGTGGATCTTTAATTTCAACCGTTTGCCCATTGAATTGAGCCGACAAAACATTGCGAGCAAGACCCGAGCTAATGCCCATGGCCACGTCGAATGCCGAGCTGCCGTTTTCATATTCACGCACCGATCCGTCGGGCAAGGTTATGGCGATCATAAATGTTGATTTTAACAGGCCGCAAATATAAAGTTACCGAATGGGATAGAAGGATGTAAAACTCAATTTCACGACATAGGTAGACTCAATGTTCTTAGGTTGTTAATTTGCTGCATGGAAAAAGCAGAAATATTGGCGCGCCTAAACAACTGGGGAAGGGAAACGCTCATGAATACTTTAGACATAAAATACACCGATATGGGCGAAGATTGGTTGGAAGCCACCATGCCCGTTACGTCTAAGGTGCATCAGCCACTGGGATTGCTTCATGGCGGCGCTTCTGCTGCACTGGCAGAGAGTGTGGCTAGTGCTGGTTCCGCTTTGCATATCAACAGAGAGAAACAAGCTGCGCTGGGCATTGAAATCCAAGCAACTCATTTGAAGGGAATAACCGAAGGTATTGTTACGGCTCGGGCCAGTCTCCTACATAAAGGAAGGTCTCTGCATGTTTGGGAAATTGATATTCGCAACGAAAAAGGCGATCGTATTTCGCATTGTAAGCTCACCACTATGATTGTCCCTAAACGCCGCGACTAATTGCAGCTTCTCCATCGAAATATTGGATTAGACCTCATTCGCAGTACCGCTATTTTATTGGTTGTATTGACTCATAGTCAGCGCATTTTGCGAATGGCTTTTCCTGGATTGAGGTTTCATTTTCCCATCGATGGGGTTACCCTCTTTTTTGTTTTGAGCGGATTTTTAATCGGAAGGATTGTATTTAAAACCCTTCCACATGGAGATTGGAAAGAGATCAGCACTTTTTACAAAAGAAGATGGTGGAGAACCCTTCCTAATTATTATCTCTTTCTTGCACTTCAAATTATTGCCTACTTTTTAATGGGCGTTCGAGAGCAGATTGATTGGCGAAATTTGGCTTTTCTTCAGAACTTATTCGAACCCAATGGCAGCTTTTTCAAAGAATCATGGAGCCTAGCGGTTGAAGAGTGGTTTTATTTGCTTTTTCCTTTTATTTGGTGGGTTTGGGTGCGCTACCTACCAAAAGGGCAAAGACCTTCTTTCTTGGCCTACAGCCTTTTATTTCTAGTGATTGCCTGGATTTATAAATACTACTTCTTCTCAAGAAGCTTTGTTGAAGACGCCGAAGTGTTTTCTCGAATTCCCGTTGTCTTTCGAATTTCTTCCATTCTTTGGGGTGTGGTTCTTGGTGCCATTCACTTGCTTTGGCCAGAGTACTTCAAAAAACCATGGATTTGGCTTGGCTTGCTTTTAGCTAGTTGGATGGCTTGGAAGTATTCAGGAGATTTTATTCATCCCTATTGGAGAGCGGTTTGGGTTTTCGATTTTAAAAGTCTATTGTCTTTTGCCCTTATTGCTCTTTTATTTCAATTGAAATCTTTAAACAAGCAGCTCTCTGTTTGGGTTACTAAGCTAAGTCTGTATTCGTATTCCATGTACCTAATCAATTTGCCCTTTCTCGCTATTCTTAGATGGGCTTTGTTGAAAGTAGAAGCGCAAAGTCCATTGCTCATTCTTTCTGTTTTGGTCTTGGGTTGGATAGGCATTTTTAAGCTTTCTGAATTGAATTATACAAAGTTTGAAAAGCGATTAACTCAGTTAAGAGATCGATAGGGAGATGGAGGATTGGAGAGAGTGTATTGAGCGTTTAGAGCAAGAAAAACAAGCTTTTGTAGTTTTTGCCGAGGCCAGATCGGAGACGGTTCAAGTGCTTTCGAATCTTCGTGAGGTAAGGGAGGAAGAATCCCACTTCACTTATGCTCCATTTCATCCAAGTCAAAAAACCTATTTCTTCTCGGGAGAATCTTTTTCCTTCCCTCTAAAAAGACAATCGAATATTTCTTTTTCGCTACCCGTTCATTTTGAGGAGATTGACCCTCTTTACAGAAAAGCATTCGATTTGGCTTTGACTGAGTTGAATTCTGGAGAGCTTCAAAAGCTGGTGCTTACAAGAAAACACAGCGAAAGAGCCTCCAGTAAATCCCTTTTGCCGGTGGCTCTAGATCTATTGCAATTCTATCCAAATCATACTGTTCACTGGCTTGTTCATCCTGAAATCGGAGAGTGGATGGGTGCCAGTCCTGAATTGTTATTAGAACAATTTCCCGATTATAAAATAAGAACTATGGCCTTGGCTGGAACGCTTCCAACCAAAGGGAAATGGACAGAAAAAGAGAGGGAAGAGCAACAAATGGTAACCAATTACATTCGAAAGGTTTGGGAAGAAGGCGTCGTGGAAGGTATCCAACTATCTGAGGCATATGATTTAGCGTCAGGACCTATCAAGCATTTAAAAACGGATATCATAGGCGAGTATAGAGGCTCTTTGAATGCGCTTTTACAGAAAATGCATCCCACTCCTGCTGTGGCAGGTCTTCCTTTAAAATCGGCATTAAAAGCCATTGAAAAAATAGAGTGGAACGAACGCGAATATTATTCGGGCTATTTTGGTTGGAAAAAGGATGGTCATTCTAGATATTATGTCAATCTTCGCTGCCTAAAGCGGCGGGACTCACAGGTTCATTTCTACATAGGAGGCGGACTAACATCGAAGTCGGATTTGGCTAGAGAATGGCAAGAAACAGAAGAAAAGCGAGCTACTTTGTATCACTTTTGGAGAAGGCATGAGGATTAGCACAGACAAGAGGGGAGTAGATATGGCTTTGCAGATTCTGTACAAGGCCGGAGTTCGTCATTTCGTTTTCTCCCCCGGATCGAGAAATGCGCCTTTGGTGTTGGCAGCTCATTCCTTCCCCGACCTTCAAATACGGGTAGTTGTAGATGAACGAAGTGCGGGTTTTATTGCCTTAGGAATAGCCATTCAGCAGAAGCAAGCCGTAGGACTCATTTGTACATCCGGCAGTGCTGTGGTAAATTATTATCCAGCTTTGGTAGAAGCATTTTATCAAAGAATTCCGCTCATTGTGTTAAGTGCAGACAGACCCAACGAGAGAATTGACCAGCAAGAAGGACAAAGCATCCGCCAGAAAGGAGTATTTGCCAATCATATTCGAGCTTCCGTTGAAATTCCAAACGCATTTGAGACAAAGAGCACCGAAAGAGCCATTTTTAGGCAGCTGACGGAATCCCTTCAAACTCAAAGTCTTTGTAAAGGCCCCATTCACTGGAATTTTTCACTGTCGGAGCCATTGTATCAGACGATAGAAAGTGTTGAAATAGATGCAGTCGTAGAGAATTACAGTTATAGCCAGACTTCATTATCCGAAAGCCAATGGCAATCGCTTTCTGAAGAATGGAAGACATCGTCTAAGGTGATTATTTTGGTAGGTCAAATGGCAGAAGGAAAAGAGCAAATGGAGCTTTCCAAAGCCTTAGATGAATTTTTAAAGCAGCATCCCAAGGCGGTCTTACTATACGAAAGCCTTTCTAATTTAAAGGTGGCGGAAGGAATAGGTGCCATCGATCAATGGGTGGAGACACTGAATGAGACCGACAAAAAAGAAATGCTGCCAGAGCTCGTCATCACATTGGGAGGCGAAACAGTAAGTAGGAAGGTAAAAGCATGGATGAAAACGCATTCACAACTAAAACATTGGCATATTGATGCAAATCTTCCGCATCCTGATATCTTCGAGTCACTCACCGCATCGATTGTTTTAGATCCTTTGGAGTTTTTTCGTTCCGCATTACAAGCACTTCCAAGTACGCCCTCAACCTATTCAGTCCAACTAAGAAAGCATTCTGCAATTAGAGCGAAATGGAGTCTGGATTTTGCAGAATCCGTTGAGTTTTCCGATTTTAAGGCAATAGGAAAACTGATGCAGTCTTTGCCAAAGGGATGTCATCTCTTTAATGGAAACAGCAGTCCGGTTCGATACATTCAATTGTTTCCTCAAAGAACAGATTTGGTTCATTTAGGAAACAGAGGAGTGAGTGGCATAGATGGATTGAGTTCTACGGCCGTTGGTTATGCTTTGCAGACCAATGAATTAGTAGTGCTTCTAACAGGCGACCTAGCCTTTTTTTACGATATCAACGCCTTTTGGCAAAACACACTTCCATCCAACCTAAAAATTTGTGTGATTAACAACGGAGGCGGTGGAATTTTCAGAATCATACAAGGACCCTCTTCTACAGAATATCTAGAGCCCCACTTTGAAGCGAAGAGCAAAAGAAAGGCGAAGCCCGTAGCCGAGATGTTTTCGATGGACTATTTTAGTGCGGTAGATGAAGAGAATTTGCGGGATTCTGTGGAAAGATGGCTTTCATCGAACAAGACTGCACTATTAGAGGTTTTTACGCCTGCAGAGGTGAACGACAAAGTACTGAACAACTATTTTAACTATCTAAAAGATAAGCATGCGTAAATGGGAAACCATAGAATCTTTTGAAGACATTCGATTCGAATTTTACAATGGCATAGCCAAGATTACCATCAATAGACCGCACGTCTACAATGCCTTCCGTCCGGAAACCAATATTGAAATGATTCGAGCAATGGATATTGCTCGTGAAAGACAAGATGTAAACGTGGTGGTGCTTACGGGCGAAGGAGATAAGGCTTTTTGCTCGGGTGGAGATCAAAATGTAAAAGGAGTGGGAGGTTATGTTGGAACCGATGGAGTGCCACGACTGAATGTGCTGGATTTACACAAGAAAATTCGCTCCCTTCCCAAACCCGTTATTGCAGCCGTAAATGGCTATGCGATTGGAGGAGGCCATGTTTTGCATGTGGTTTGCGATCTAACTATAGCCAGTGAAAATGCCATTTTTGGACAAACCGGTCCGAAAGTCGGCAGTTTTGATGCCGGCTTTGGCTCTTCTTATTTAGCCAGTCATGTAGGTCAAAAAAAGGCCCGAGAGATTTGGTTTTTGTGTAGACAATACAATGCTCAAGAAGCCCTAGACATGGGATTGGTAAATAAAGTAGTTCCACTAGCTCAGCTCGAAGATGAAGTAGTTGACTGGTGCGAAACCATTATGTTGCGCAGTCCTTTGGCGATCCGTATGATCAAACGTGGCTTAAATGCGGAGTTGGATGGACAGTCGGGTATTATGGAATTGGCTGGAGACGCTACGCTTTTATACTACTTAACCGAAGAAGCTCAAGAAGGTAAGAATGCCTTTTTAGAGAAGCGCAAACCCGATTTTGCTAAGTTCCCGAAATTTCCATGAGTTCTATAAAACCTTGGTTGGCAGCGGCGAGGTTGCGAACTTTACCACTGGCATTTTCTTGTATTATTCTCGGGAATTTTTTAGCGGCAAACGAAGGCTCTTTTGATGGGAGTATTCTAATTCTTAGTCTATTAACAACCTTGTTGTTTCAAGTATTAAGCAATTATGCAAATGATTATGGCGATGGAGTAAAAGGAACCGACGATCATCGAAAAGGAGAAAAGCGCATGGTTTCAGCTGGAATTATCAGTCGTAAATCCATGAAAAGAGCGGTGTATCTTTTAGTGGTCCTTTCCTTTATCTCAGCCAGTCTGTTGAGTTATATAGCGCTGATAGACAGCGGTTTGACTCTTGTTCTGCTCTTCATAGCTTTGGGTTGCTTAGCCATCTTAGCGGCCCTTTTTTATACCATTGGAGACACTGCCTACGGCTATTCAGGTTGGGGCGACTTTTTCGTTCTGCTCTTTTTTGGCTGGGTTGGCGTAATGGGAAGCTATTACATCCAAACTGCTCAGCTTTCACTCGATATGCTCATGCCTTCGTCGGCAGTGGGTCTATTGGCAGTGGGCGTTCTGAATCTCAATAATATGCGTGATATTCAATCCGATAAAGTTGCTGGTAAATTTAGCATCCCTGTTCGCATTGGTTTGCCTTGGGCTAAGGCATATCATGTCGCTTTAGTGGTCATTGCATTTGACCTCGCCTTTTTTTATGCCCAAATGAAAGGAGGCGATGTGTGGCGCAATCTATTTCTTCTAACAGCCCCACTTTTACTTTGGAATCTATCCTCTGTTTTTAAGGCTTGGAAGTCGGAAGACTTTGAACCCTTACTTAAGAGACTTGCTATTACTACTTTGTTATTCAGTATTTTACTCGGACTTGGAATTTATTTGTCAAATTGAAGGCACTCTGGAAAAAACACATACTTCACTTCAAGCGATCGGCCGGAACTTCTAGAGGAAGTTTGATGGAGAAGCCCAGTTATCTTCTCTATTTGCAGAAGGAAGGACGCTTGGGTTTAGGTGAATGCAGTTTGCTGCCTGGTTTGAGCATTGACGATAAACCGGATTATGAGGCCCAACTAGATCGCTTTTGTAGGCTTTGGGAGAGCGGTTGCTCTGCCGAAGAATTAAGATTGAATTTTCAAAAAGAATGGCCCAGCCTGTGGCTTGGTGTGGAAATGGCTTTCCTTGAGCTAGAGAATAAAGAAGCTGGAATTTACTTTCCTTCTTTGTTCGCCTCCGGTCGTAGTGGTTTATTAACCAATGGTTTGGTTTGGATGGGCCCCGACGATTACCAATGGGAACAGTGCCAAAAACTGCTTGAGAATAACTTTAGATGTATCAAGTTTAAAATTGGATTAGATTATTTTGAGAAAAGCGAAAAACTTCTTCAGAATCTTCGCGATTTAAGTCCAGATATAACCATTCGTGTAGATGCCAATGGCGCCTTTGATTTCGAACTAGCCAAAAAGGTTTTAAAGAGTTTAAAGTCTTTAAACGTGCACAGCATAGAACAGCCCTTGTCTGTTGGGAGTTGGAAGGAAACCAATGATTTAGTAAGTGAAGACCTGATTCCTATTGCCTTAGATGAAGACCTTATTTTTTGTGAACAGGGAAGAGAGGCAGAATTATTGGCTACAACCGAAGCTCAGTTTATAATCTTAAAACCTTCTTTATTAGGTGGATTTGAAAGATCAGATGAGTGGATTGATCTTGCGAAGGAGAATAAAATGGGTTTTTGGGTAACTTCTGCATTAGAAGGAAATATTGGATTGCAAGCAATTGCCCAATATGCTGCTGTGAAGGAAATCCGAATTCCACAAGGACTAGGAACAGGAAGTTTGTTTTTGAACAACTTTCCATCGGATCTGGAAATGCAGGGCGAATTTCTTTGGAAGAGAATAAGAGAATAAAAAAACCGCCAGTGGTAGTTGGCGGTTTAGCAAGAAAATAAGAAAGAATGTTTTATTAAATTATAATGAATACGCCTATTATGGATTTAAGGTTGGGTTATTCAAAAGAATTTAACTTGAGTGTTCTTGAAAGAAGCTTTGTACTTCCAAAAGATTTAAATGCATTAAGTGCCTTTTTGGAAGGAAAGGAGGAGGGCTATAGTCTTTTAAATTTCTTAAATCAGTGGTACGATCCCACAGAATACATATATCAATTTACTTCAGGATCGACTGCCAAGCCGAAGAAAATTGCCCTGGAAAAGCGCAAAATGATTCTATCGGCTCAACGCACTCTAGACTATTTTAAGATTCAACCAAATTCACGCTTTTTACTTTGCCTACACTTCGATTATATCGCTGCCAAGATGCAGCTTATAAGGGCTTTAGTGTCGGGAGGAGAGGCAGTAGTTGTTTTTCCAAGGGCTAATCCAATGGATTTTATCTCTGGGTTAATTGATTTTGCTGCCATGGTTCCTTTACAGTTGGAATCATCTAAAAAAGAGATGCATAGGCTTAAAACTGTTCTTTTAGGTGGAGTAGGTATAAAGACAGACTTACGGCTTCCTTATGGCTGCCTTACTGAAATTTATGAGGGTTTTGGAATGACGGAATCCTATACCCATATTGCTATCCGTTCTCTTTACCCAATAACAGAATCTGTATTTAAAGCAATGCCTAAGGTATTTATAGATGCAGATGAAAACCAGGCACTGATTGTAAAAGATGCCTATCTAGATTTAACACTTCAAACACGAGACAAAATTCTACTCCATTCCGAAAGTCAGTTTGAATATGTAGGGAGACTGGATTGGGTAATCAATTCAGGAGGAGTAAAGATTCAATCGGAAGAGGTGGAAGCCATCCTTCAAAAGCACATTAACAAGCATTTATTTGTGGCGGGTAAACCCGATGCAGTGCTGGGAGAAAAATTAGTGTTGATTATTGAATCATCCGAGAAGTCCGCAGATTCTTTTGAATCCATGCTTAAGAAGATAGACGAATTCAAACCCTATCACCGTCCAAAAGAAATATATGTTCTCCCTGAATTTGTCCGTTCCAATAGCCAAAAGCTTCTTAGAGCCGAAACACTCAGGCTTATCGATGGATTTTAATCTTTCTGCCTACTCATCCATTCCATAAACCAAAAGCTTGTAAGAAGAGAATGTTGAGGCGATAGGGAGGCTATACAGAAATTCAAATAGAGCTAGTTGCATTGTCTTCAAGTATGAATCAAAACACCAACTTCGGAGAGAATTTATTAGATGTTTTATTTGGAAGTGATATTTAATACTTATTCATTCCTTTTCTCTGATTACCTTCGGTTTATAAAATCAGATTATGAAAAAGAATATGAGTGTTATGGATCGTTGGTTTCGTGTGGCCATCGCACTAATTGTTTCAATATTGTTCATCACAGGTACCGTTACGGGTACATTGGGAATAGTGCTCCTTGTGATTGGAGGAATACTCTTGGCAACCACTATCATCAACTTTTGTCCCCTCTATGCCATTTTCGGAATCAGTACTTGTCCGATAGAAAAAAAATAGGTTAGACTAAAACATCTACTTCCAATCCATTCATAATTCCTTTTGGATCTATGCTTTGGAAAGAAATATTTCTTGTCTCATTGATCAATTCTGTTTGAAAAGGCAATCGAACACGAACATAATTCTCTGAATAACCTTCGATAAACCCGTCGTGGTTTTCATGTTCGAAGAGAACAGAATGCTCTGATTTTAACTGGGAAGTATAGAAAGCTTGTCTTTTTTTTGTCGATAAAATTCGAAGCATTTTATTCCGTCTTTTTCTTTCGGGAATGGGAATGATGTGTTCTAGTTCTATGGCTTCTGTATTGGGTCTTTCAGAATAGGTAAACACATGCAGATAGCTAATATCTAGTTCGTTAATGAAGTTATAGGTGTCTAGAAAGTGTGCTTCTGTTTCACTGGGGAAGCCAACAATTACGTCAACACCAATACCGGCATTGGGCATAACTGATTTAATGCGAGCCACTTTTTCTTGATATAACTCCCTTTGATAGCGGCGCTTCATTAAACCTAGAATCTCATTATTGCCTGATTGAAGGGGAATGTGAAAATGAGGGACAAAACGTTGGCTATTGGCAACAAAGTCGATGATCTCGTCTTTTAACAAATTTGGTTCAATGGATGAAATGCGAATTCTTTCGATTCCATCCACCTTATCTAAGGCTTGAATTAAATCTAAAAAAGTGTGATCGTGTTTTTTATTTCCAAACTCACCTTTTCCGTAATCGCCTGTATTTACACCTGTTAGTACAATTTCTTTAATTCCTTTTTCGGCAATTGCTTTGGCTTTTGAAACCACATTTTCCAAAGAGTCGCTTCGAGAAATCCCCCTAGCCTGAGGAATAGTACAATAGGTACATTTATAATCACATCCATCCTGAACCTTTAGAAAAGCCCGGGTTCGATCTCCAATAGAGTAGGAGCCAATAAACTGATTTACATCTTCAATTTCACAAGAATGAATCTCTCCGTTTTCTTTTTTAGATAAATCGCTTAAATAGGCGGTAATATTGAATTTTTCGGAGGCCCCTAGAACTAAATCTACCCCATTCATTTGGGCAATTTCCTCAGGTTTCAATTGCGCGTAACAGCCTGTTACAACAATAAAAGTATCCGGATTGGCATTTAGCGCACGCTTGATAATCAGCTTGGTCTCCTTATCCGCCGCTTGGGTAACAGAACAGGTATTGATTACACATACATCAGAGGCGGTTCCAAATTCAACCTTTTGAAAACCTTCGCCTTGCATTCCTCTCGAAATGGTAGAAGTTTCGGCAAAGTTGAGTTTGCAACCTAAAGTATGATAAGAAACGGTAAGTCCTTCAAAATCGCGTTGTAGCATGCTGCAAAAATAGGAAGCAAATGAGTTGGAAATCTGCACACTTCCAAGTACTCAATTACTGGTTGTCTTTTGTTTTTTTTGTTTTTGAGGCACTGGGTCGTGGCCGTGACTCCCCCAAGGATGACATCTTCCAATGCGTTTTAAGCCCAACCAAGTTCCCTTGAAAGGACCCCATATTTTCAGGGCTTCTAGCATATATTGAGAGCAGGTAGGATTGTATCTACAAGCACCTGGAAGCAATGGACTGATAACCAATTGGTAGATCCAAACTAGTAATCGGACAGGAAAACTGGCAATTTGGTTGAATTTAGACACTATTGTATAAACCAGCTGGTTGCGTCGGGTCCATCCTTTAATTGAATGCCTTCTTGGGCAAGATGGTCGCGTATTTGATCGCTCAATGCCCAGTTTTTTTCAATTCTTGCACCTCTTCTCAACTCGATTATCAGTTGCATAGCAGAATCGAGTTTATCTGTAGAAGCAGACTTAGCTGGAGATTTTAATGCTAAAACGAAGAAAACCATATCCTTCATAAAAGAAGAAAGTTGAACTAAATCCTCTTTCGAAATCGCAAGTTTTCCTTCTGAAATAGAGTTGATCCAACGCACTGCTTCAAATAACTCAGCGATTAAAATGGGCGTGTTGAAATCATCATCCATAGCGGATAAGGATCTGGACATCCATCCTTCTACATCCAACTCAGATATCGAAGAAGAAGAATGCAATGAATCTAGCTTCTCCATGGCGTCCATGAGACGTGCAAAACCTTTTTCTGAGGCCAGTAGGGCTTCGTTGCTAAAATCTAAGACGGAACGATAATGCGCTTGCATCATGAAGAAACGAACCACCGAAGGATCAAATCCTTTCACCAACAAATCATTCTCACCTGTAAACAACTCTTGTGGCAAAACCGTGTTGCCTGTGGATTTACTCATGCGCTTTCCATTTAAGGTAAGCATATTAGAGTGCAACCAATATTTAACAGGAGGATGGTTTGTATGAGCCTGACATTGAGCAATCTCACATTCGTGATGGGGGAATTTCAAATCCATACCTCCACCGTGAATGTCGAATTGCTCTCCTAAATACTTGGAGCTCATTACAGAGCATTCCAGATGCCAACCGGGAAAGCCAATACTCCAAGGCGAAGGCCAGCGCATGATGTGAGAAGGAGAGGCCTTTTTCCAAAGAGCAAAATCCAAAGGACTTTGCTTTTCAGACTGTCCATCGAGTTCTCTAGTATTGTGGAAAAGCTCATCGGTATTCCTTCCACTTAAAACCCCGTAGTTACCGCCTTGACTTTGGTACTTTGGCACATCGAAATAAACAGAGCCATTGGCTTCGTAGGCGAGACCCTTAGAAATGATGTCTTTTATCATTTCAATTTGCTCAATAATATGTCCTGTAGCCGTTGGTTCAATGGAAGGAGGGAGGGCGTTAAATTCTCCCATGATTTTTCTAAATCCAACCGTGTACTTCTGCACAATTTCCATGGGTTCTAGCTGTTCTAGTCTTGCCTTTTGAGCAATTTTATCTTCTCCTTCATCCGCATCATTTTCCAAATGGCCCGCATCGGTAATATTGCGAACATAGCGAACCTTGTACCCCAAATACATGAGGTAACGATACATCATATCGAAGCTGATGAAGGTTCTGCAGTTGCCTAAGTGCACATCGCTGTAAACGGTAGGACCGCAAACATACATGCCAACATACTCTTGATTTAGAGGCTGAAAGCTTTCTTTCTTTCCACTCAGACTATTGTGAACCTTAAGTTCGTGCTTCTTGATATTCATTATACTCCAAAATCCGTTTCCAATCTTAAATGATCTAAGAATTCACGCTTGGTAGAATCCTCATTGAATTTTCCACCGTATTCTACGGTAACTGTGCTCGATTCAATATCGCGTATCCCCCTTGAATTTACACACAGGTGTTTGGCATCGATTAAGCATGCAACATCCTCTGTTCCCAAGGCCTCTTGCATAGCTTTTACAATTTGCCGAGTTAAACGTTCTTGAACTTGAGGGCGTTTAGCATAATAGTCTACAATGCGATTCATTTTACTGAGTCCAATTACCTTACCATCACTTATATAGGCCACATGTGCTCGGCCCACTATGGGTAAAAAATGGTGTTCGCAAGTAGAGTACACTACTATGTTCTTTTCTACCAACATCTCTCCATACTTATAGGAGTTATTGAAGGTAGACATCTTAGGTTTTCTGTCTGGATGGAGGCCTGAAAAGATTTCATCTACCATCATTTCAGACACTCTTTCAGGTGTTCCCATAAGGCTGTCATCCGATAAATCGAGCCCAAGAGTTTCCATTATAGCGGCAAAATGACCTTTTATAATCCTCTTTTTTTCTTCGTCGCTCAGAACAAAAGCATCTGGGCGAAGCGGAGTTACAACAGAGGAGGAGAAGTGATCGTGGCTGTCGGAATCGACATTGTTTTTTTGATTTTCCATAGTCATCTAGCGCCGGACATAGTCCGAATAAGCGCGCAAAGATACAACCGAGAAATAGCTACAATGTTATTGTCCGAAGGCTAAAAAAACAAGAAGAAGTACAGATAAAACAGCGCAAAGAATTCCCAATTTCCCGTTTCTGTGCAAGCGCTCTTTGAAAATAATACTTCCTAACAAAGTAGAGACTAAAACAATTCCAATATTGTTAATGGGAAAAACAAAAGAACTGTCTAATCCAGGTGTAGCCAATGATTTAATTAGAAATACCAAGGAACCCAAATTGGGTATTCCCAAAGCAAGACCTGCCAAAACGCCTTTTCTAAATTCTTTAGAGGGAAGGGCGGGTTTTCTAAAATAGCCTATCCAACCCAAAAGAGCACTTATGGCGAATACAGTAGAAATAAAAGTTAATTCACCCGAATCACTTACCATAAAATGACGGCTGTACTTTACAACTGAGGTGCAAAGTCCTGTTCCAATGAAAATGAGCAGGGTGAGGGGCAATAAATTTTGAACGGGCTTAGAGCTGGCAGGAGCTTTCTTCCAAACCATTAAGGCAATAGACGATAGGCCAACAATTACAGCCAAAACCTGGAGAAAAGAAAGGCTTTCATGATACAAAATGGGCGCTAAGCCGATGGGAATAACCATAGACATTTGAGAACCCATCGTACTCAATGCCAGACCTCCTTCTTGTGTAAGAATGGCCATTTTATAAAAGAGATAAATGAACGCAGTGCCAAGAAAAAGCGCAGACCACCACCAATTGGGAAAATGGGTAGGAAGGCCTTCTGGAGCAAGAATAAAACCTACTATAGAAGCCAAGCTGTAGTTCACAGAAATAGCTAATTGATTGTTGACTTTCAGACGGCTGAAATAGCCGAATGAAACAAAAATTCCAACCGAACTAAGGATACTTAGTAATAACCAAATCATTTGCTGTTGAAATAATAGTTAAGAGTGTCATTCCCAATAAGCTCTTTAAAGGCAGGTGTTAAAGCTAATTTGGGTGCAGCTAATCCTTCTTTAAGTTCATGAGAAGATGTAAAAACTCGGGCTTCGTTATATAGATTCATTTCAAGCAATCGATTGATTGTGTTTGCTCCTCCCTCTACCAGTATACTGAGCCATTGATTTTCTCTAGCCATATCTAGAATACAATCCCAGACATGAGGTTTTGTGCAGTGAATTTCTTCGAAAGGGGAGTGGGAGGGCTTTGGCATGAAGCTGAAGCGGACCGTTCGAATGGATGAATCGGTTAGTGGACCTTCGGTAATTCTTTGAGACGGATCGATTAACAATCGAATGGGAGATTTTCCTTCCCACAATCGTGTGGTTAAAGATGGTAAGTCGGTATGTGCCGTTTGAGCTCCTACTAGAATAGCATCTACTTCACTTCGCCACTTATGACTGAGAATATGCGAAAGAGTACCACTAATGGCTACAGAATTTCTTTCTTGGTTTAGACGAAGGATATCTATAAATCCATCTAAAGATTGGGCCCATTTGAGGATGATGTAGGGCTTCTTATGCCTATGGAAATGAAAGAAAAATCGATTGAGTTCTTCTCCAACCTCCGACAGGACAGAAGTACGAACTTCGATATTGTTTTTCCTCAACCATTCAATTCCATTTCCACTCACCTTTGGATTGGGGTCTTCATTGGCAACTACCACCCTGGGAATTTGCATTTGAACGATAAGATCAGCACAGGGAGAGGTTCTGCCATAGTGAGAGCAGGGTTCTAAACTGACGTATAGGGTAGACTGCTTTAAGAGCGATTTATCTTCAACACTTTGAATAGCATTTACTTCAGCATGAGGCATTCCAGCTTTTTGATGCCATCCTTCACCAATAATTTTATTCTCATAAACAATAACGCACCCAACCATTGGATTCGGTGAGCAAGTAGATCTGCCAAGTGCAGCAAGCTCGAAAGCCCTTTTCATCCAAATCTCATCCAGCATAAGCCTTCCCCCTAAAGTTTCAATTTATTTCTATGCCTTTCAGCAGAGGTTTTTATATCTGCAGGTCGAATGATCGTTTTTTCATAGCCCGACTCCGCTAATTCAATCATTGAGTCACCAACATCGCTAGTGCTTACGATGCTTTTAGGAAAAACAGCGTAGATGAATCGAAAGAGCCAGCCCAAATAAGTGTAGAAAAACTGATATAACGGAGTTTTAGAACGAATTCCTTTCAAGGGTAAAATCATGCCCGGTCTAAAAGCAAATGCAGAACGAAAACCTGCGTTTAAAACTCGGTTCTCGGCTTTCCCTTTTACTCTTGCCCACATAAGTCTTCCTTTTTCTGAACTATCGGTTCCTTCGCCCGAAACATAAATCATGCATGCTTGTGGGCTACTCTTAACAAGAGTCTCAATAAGTTGATTTAGAAAGGTATAAGTGAGCTTATAGTATTCTTCCTCCTGAAGTCCTGCTGCGCTAACTCCCATGCAATAAAAACAGCCATCGAAACCTGAAAGTTGATGCGAAATTGCATTGAAGTTATTGAAGTCGGAATGAATTAACTCTACCAACTTTGGGTGTCGAATTCCGCATTTAGAGCGCCCTAGGCTTACCACTTCCTTTACCTTTTCATCTTCTAAGCATTGAAGTAGAGCCGCTTTTCCAACCATTCCGGAGGCACCGGTTATTAGAATTCTCATTTTCTTCGAATGGGAGTATGAATATCCAACCTAGATCTTTCTTCGAGTTGAGTGATTCGTACCTTTTTGGTTTTCAGTTTGCTGTTATTCAATTTCTGGCTTAGAGCGAATGCTTTTCGTCTGGGTACAGTAACATATGCAACATCTTGTTTTAACTCGATAAGCCCTATATCGTCCGAGTCTAATTCCCCTTGTTTAATGAATAATCCAGCGATATCTCCTTTAGAAATTTTGTCTTTTCTTCCGCCAGTGATCAATAGGGTAGACCATTCCGTTTGCTTTGGAGGAGCAGCAGGCTGAAGTTCAATGAATTCTGGAAAGCCAACATATTCGGGAAGGGCTTTTGCTTTATTTTTAAGTATAAAAGCCGTTCCATCTTGGTGCATACGGGCTGTACGACCATTTCTGTGAACAAATTCCTCTGGTTTTAAAGGAAGTTGGAAATGGACAATAAATTGCATTTCAGGCACATCAATTCCTCTCGATGCCAAGTCGGTTGCGAGTAGTAGTCGATGTGTTCCATTTCGAAATTGGAGAAGAGCTGTTTCTCTGTCAGACTGTTCCATACCTCCAAAGAAACAGGCATGTTGCATTTTTTTTGCATGCAGGAAAGCACTCAAGTCTATGAGAGTATCTTTTAAATTGCAGAATACAATGCCGTTATCTGAGCCGCGGTTACAAAGCAATTGATAGAGTATTTCCATCTTATTGTCCAAAGCGCTTTCTATCACTTTTACAGTCAATTGACTTTTCTGTTCTTTTTTAAAACGAACCGAATCGAGAGACTGCAGTTTCAGAAATTTTGGATATTCTTTTGCTTCAGTGGCCGAGGTTAAAACTTTCTTTTCCAGTTGATCAAGGGCAAGAACAATTTCGGCCATCTCTTTTTCAAACCCAACCTCAAGCGATTTGTCGTATTCGTCGAGAACAAGCGTTTTTATATGGGCTGTTGAAATCTGTTCTCTGCGCAAGTGATCGGCAACTCTACCTGGAGTGCCAATTAATACAGAGGGTGGATGTTTTAGATCTGACTTGTCTTTCGACATCGCCCTTCCGCCATAAACCGCATTTATTTTAAGTCCAGTACCCATCTGTTTGAAAACTTGCTCAATTTGAAGAGCAAGTTCGCGAGAAGGGACAAGAATGAGGGCTTGGGTCTGCTCTAGTTTGGTGTCAATAAGTTGAATTAAGGGCAGCAGAAATGCCAAGGTTTTACCCGAACCTGTGGGTGAAATAAGAATGGTTTCTGGCTTTTCTAAAATGGTCTCTACCGCCTCTAACTGCATCGAATTCAACGACTCGATGCCTAATTTAGAGAGGTATAGTTTAAACTGAGAGTTTACTTCGCTCATGCTGCGAAGTTATCCCTTTTCCTTCTTCCAAAACGCCCTTTAGAATTCGGTATTTGTGCTAATAAATTAATCGAGAATAGCAGGCAGGAGCATGCTTCTTACTTCTCCAAATCCAATTCTAACTCCATTTTTAACGGAATGCGCTTTCATAATAACAGTATCTCCATCAAGCAAGAAGGTTCTATTGCTTCCATCTGATAAGTGGATGGGCTTTGTGCCTTTCCAAGCGAGCTCCAACATAGAACCGAAGCTATTTTCTGATGGACCAGAAATAGTTCCACTTGCCATAAGATCGCCGCTATTTATGTTACATCCGTTCACGGTATGGTGGGCGAGCTGTTGAGCCATGCTCCAGTACAAATACTTGGTATTGCTGGTGCTTATCAGGCTGGGCTCACCGCCTTCTGGTTGGATGTAAACCTCAAGAGTAATATCGAAATTATGCTCTCCCTCGTGCTTTAAATACTCTTGTATCTCCAATTCTTTTTCCGGACCTGCTACCCTAAAAGGTTCTAAGGCATCCAGAGTTACAATCCAAGGCGAAAGACTTGATGCGAAATTTTTACCTAGAAAGGGTCCAAGTGGTACATATTCCCACTTTTGAATATCTCGAGCAGACCAATCGTTAAATACCACCATTCCGAAAATATACTCCTCGGCTTCATCCACCTGAATTCTATGACCCAAAGGCTTTCCATCTGAAGTGATAAAGGCCATTTCCAATTCAAAATCCATTTGCTTACTTGGCCCAAATTCAGGTCGGTCGGCACCATTGGGAAGAATTTGTCCCTTCGGACGATGTATATCAACCCCACTGACCAATATGGAAGAAGAGCGACCATGATATCCTACAGGAATATGCAGCCAATTCGGCATTAGAGCGTTGTCGGCACCTCTAAACATAATACCCACATTGGTCGCATGCTCTTTGCTCGAATAAAAGTCTGTATAGTCTTGAATAAAGACAGGCATGAGCATTTGAACTTCCTCAATAGGATATAGAATGCTTCTTGAATGAGCTGAATTTGATTTTAGCTCTTGATTTTCATAGTCGAAAATCCAAGCCAAACGATCTCGAACGGCTCCCCATTTGGCAGGTCCGAGGCTGATAAAATCATTTAAAGTGTCTTGCAGGAAAATATCGGAAGGAATCTCAATTCCATGAAAATATCCGAGTTGTTGCAGAGCGCTTAAATCGATGGCCGTATTGCCAATTCGAGTTCCTATGGTAATAACATCATCGTTTGGAATAAATACTCCAAAAGGTAAGTTCTGAATTGGAAAATCGCTATCGGGAGAAACCGATATCCAAGACTTGCGTTGGGGGTTATTGGCGAAGCGCATGAAAGCTTTATTTTGGCCAAATATATAAAAGCACCAAAGCTTAAGACCCAATGGAAAGAGATCTTCAAATTTTTGAATTGATAGAAGCAGAACGCCATCGTCAGACAGATGGACTGGAACTCATTGCTTCTGAAAACTATACGAGTCCACAAGTGATGGAAGCCATGGGCTCCATACTCACAAATAAATATGCCGAAGGCTTTCCTGGAAGGCGTTATTATGGGGGTTGCGAAGTGGTAGATGAAGTAGAAAATGTAGCTATTGATAGAGCAAAAGCACTTTTTGGAGCAGAGTATGCCAATGTTCAGCCTCATTCGGGTTCACAAGCCAATGCCGCCGTTTTCTTAGCTTGCTTGCAAGCAGGGGATAAAATTATGGGATTTGACTTGTCTCATGGAGGGCATTTAACCCATGGTTCACCTGTTAACTTCTCTGGAAAACTATATAAAACCAGTTTTTATGGAGTTGAGCAAGAGACTGGATTGCTTGATTACGACAAAATTGCCCAAAGGGCTGCAGAAGAAATGCCCAAATTGATTATTTGTGGTGCAAGTGCATATTCTAGAGATATAGATTTCGCGCGCTTTAGAGAGATCGCAGATAGCGTAGGGGCTCTCTTGCTTGGCGACATTTCTCACCCAGCTGGATTAATTGCGAAGGGATTGCTCAATGACCCTATACCTCACTGTCATATTGTAACGAGTACCACGCATAAAACACTGAGAGGACCCAGAGGTGGAATTATCCTTATTGGTAAGGATTTTGACAATCCATTCGGTTTAAAGAATCCAAAAGGAAGCCTTCGCAAAATGTCTAGTCTTATAGATAGCGCAGTATTTCCTGGTACCCAAGGAGGCCCATTAGAGCATGTTATTGCTGCGAAAGCAGTTGCTTTTGGAGAAGCGTTAACGGATGACTTCTTAAAATATATCCTTCAAGTTCAGTCGAATGCGAAGGCAATGGCCAACGCTTTTGTAGAATTGGGATATGACTTAATCTCTGGTGGAACAGACAATCATCTAATGCTTATTGACCTTAGAAACAAAGGAATTACTGGAAAATTAGCTGAAGCGGCATTGGGTAAGGCGGATATAACTATCAATAAGAATATGGTTCCTTTTGATACTGAATCTCCCTTTGTAACTTCTGGTATGCGTGTAGGTACTGCAGCTATTACCACCCGAGGATTGAAAGAGGACGATATGAAAACCGTTGTTCATTTAATTGACGAGGCGCTGAGAAAACACGACGATGAAGAGGCTTTAGAAGGAATTGCAGAACGCGTAAATGAAATGATGAGCCATCGTCCTTTGTTTGCTTGGTAGATTCTAAATCATTGATATATAAAGACGTATATTTTATTTCATCCTCTTGGCGGCCTTATGTAATAAGGTCGTTGAGAGGATTTTTGCTTGTATCTGGTCTTGCCTTTCTATTTTGTACTCTATCGTGTAATCAAGGGAAAGAGTTGCAAACAAAACAAATATTCAGGTATAATGAAGCTTCAGGGATATCTACACTAGACCCTGCCTATGCTAGAGTTCAAGGAGATATTTGGGCGGTAAAACAGCTGTATACCACCCTTATTGAGTTGGATTCTGAATTATTGCCTCGAGCTTTACTCGCAAAAAGTTGGGAAATAGATTCAACCGGAACACTTTATAGTTTTCATTTAAGGTCGGATGTTTCTTTTACAAAATCCATTTGCTTTAATTCTATAGATTCTACTCGGACTGTTGTTGCTCAAGATGTGGTCTACAGCCTGGAACGACTTAGAAATAAGGAGCTTGCTACTCCAGGATCTTGGGTTCTCAATAATGTGAATGAAATTTGGGCTAGTTCAGATTCTCTTGTTCATATTTCTTTAAAGGAGGTCTTTCCGCCTTTTCTTTCCATGTTAAGCATGGCCTATTGCAGTATTATCCCTCAAGAAGCCGTTGAGTTTTATAAAAATGACTTTAGTGTAAATCCCATAGGTTCAGGACCTTTTTATCTCAAGAAGTGGCTTTGGAATGAAAAATTGGTGATGAGAAGAAATCCTAATTATTTTGAAAGGGATGAGAAAGGAATTCAACTTCCTTATATTGAGGCAATTGCTATTCAATTTTTACCAGATAGACAATCTGCTTTTCTCGAACTACTAAAAGGTGAAATAGATTTCCTTTCGGGTTTGGATGTTTCGTATATCGATGAGCTTTTAGATCAGAATGGAGAGCTAAACCCTAAATATGAAAATCGGTTTATTCTTTCATCGGGTGCCTATTTGAATACAGAATATTTGGGTTTTTCATTGGATTCTGTGGCTTACGAAGGCAATCATCCTCTCTTAGATCCTCGAATTAGAAAGGCCATTAATTTTGGATTTGACAGGAAGGAAATGCTAAAATATCTGCGTAAGAATGTGGGCATTGCGGCTACAGCAGGTCTTATTCCGCCTTCTTTAAAAGGAAGTCTAGAACCCACGGAAGGGTATCATTTTGATCCCCTAAAAACACAGGAGCTATTAGTAGAAGCAGGCTTTCCAAAAGGAGAGGGGCTTCCTGTTTTTCAATTGCATACCTCTGCAAACTACCTTGATTTATGTGAATACATTCAATCGTCTTTAGCCAAGCAGGGGATTAAAGTACAAGTAGATTTGATGCCCGCAGCTAGCCTTCGTGAGGGTATGGCCAATTCAAAACTCGAGTTTTTTCGTGCTTCTTGGATAGCCGATTATCCAGATGCTCAAAACTATCTTTCTTTACTTTATTCAAAGAATCACTCACCGAATGGGCCAAATTATACGCATTATTATAGTCCGGCCTTTGATATTTTATATGAAAGGGCCAACCGCATCACTGATCAGGATGAACGATTTAAACTTTATAAGAAAATGGATAGCATGGTTTTAGACGGAGCCCCCATGGTTTTACTCTATTATGATAAAGTAATGCGGTTCTATGATAAGAAATGGAAAGGCTTAGAACCTGATGCTCTAAATACACTTGATCTCAAACGTGTTTACTCTAAAGAAAACTTCACTACAACACCGTAGTGGTCACTCAAGGCTTTCTTAATTATTCTATGATCTAACACGCGTAATTCTTTGCTAAGGAAGACATGGTCTATTCTCAATGGAAAAAAGAAGCGCTGATACGTTTTGCCAAAACCTCTTCCACCTTCTACAAATGAATCTGTAAATCGCTTTTCCATCTGAGAGTATGTCCAGCTCGAAGGTGTATCATTAAAATCGCCACACAAAATAATAGGGTAGGGACTTGCATCGACAAAATTCAATACCGCCTTCATCTGGTGGCCTCTCTTTTCAAAAGCACCTTCTATCATTCCACCTATCTTCTTAAATTCAGCTTTCCTCTCTTGCCATTTATTTATTTCTCCAGCTTCGCCAACCAATTGAAGATCTTGTTCTTCTAAATTCAAGCTGGCCAAATGTAAATTGATAATTCGAACAGTATCCTTTCCGATAAGCAAATCAGCATATTGGAAGAATGTATTCGTTCCCAGATCCATTCCACTGGGATAATTTATCTGCCCTGAATGAATTACTTCATAATTGCTGTAAAGTACAAGTCCGTACTTTTTTTCGTAATCAGCCATATTCTTCACTTCATATTTGAAGTTGAAGACTGGTGTTTGCTGATAACTATAGAACTCCTGAATACAAAGAATTTGTGGCTGAACAGCCTTTACAATGGAGTCGATTCTCTCCGGAACGCCTTGTTTATCAAGCCATCTATATCGATTAAACATGCGCACATTATAGGTCATTATTTCAATAGACGAATTAAGATTCAGTGCTTTACTTTCTTTATTGAGTTTATAAAGGGCCGAAACATCCTTCCAACTTAACAAAAGGGCTATAAGTGAAAAAAGAAATTGGGGACGCACTTTTATCATCCAAAAGAGCATAAAGAGGAGGTTAATAACTAACAGAACGGGAAAACCCAATCCGACTAAACCAGCATATTGCATTTTCGATGGGTCGAAATAGGACGATAGAGAAGATAGCCAAAGACTTATTGCTACCAATAAGTTTAGGATTCCGAGAAATGCTCTGAAAAAAGATCGCCTCTTATGTTCTTGCGTCATTTACTCATCTTAAATAAGAAATCTTTCTCTTCTTTCGACAAACTTTCATATCCACCTTTGGATATTTTATCGAGAATTACATCTAATTTCTGCTGATTACTAATTGAGCTAGACGTTGCAGAGTTTTCTTTTCGAGAATAGCTCACTTTCAATTTAGACTTCTTTCGTTTGCTAAAAAAAGATTCCACAGTATCTTCAAAAAATGCGTTGATATTGATTCCTTTTTCTTTCCATTGACGCGCCATTATATAACCGTAAAGTGCACCTCCAATATGTGCCAAATGCCCTCCAGCATTGGATTCTGGTAAATAAACAAGGTCTAACAAAAGAAGTATGGCAGCCAGTTGCCAAAACTTTATTTCCAGAACAAAAAATAATTTTATTGGGAAGGAAGGAGTAAAGGTGGCTGCTGCGATTAAAATGGCCATAACACCAGCAGAAGCACCTCGATTGTTTGAAATAAGCACTGTTTCACTAAAAAACGGGAAGAGATTATAACTAAGTACGTAGAGCAATCCTCCAGCAATTCCGCCCAAAATAAAAGTGGAAATCAGGCGCTTACCTCCAACATATTCTTGAAATAATCTACCCGCAAAATAAAGGTATAAAAGATTGAAGAGAATGTGGAAAAAGTCCTGATGCACAAACATATAGGTAACCATTGTCCACGGCTTCCAAATCCATTTACTCAAATCAGATGGCAAAACAAGATAGGAGATCACCCAATTACTCAATGGGATTTGAAGTAAGGTTGAAAATATATTCAACACCACGATGACTACGTAAACAGCCAGTAGAACACCAATTAATCTCGAAAGAGCATCTCCTTCTTGATAGAGTCGTTTGATTTCTTCTTTTAATCCAGCCATCCTAAATCTGTCGGTTTCTTCTCCAATGTTGAATCAAGAAAAATCCAAAAAGCATTCCTCCTAAATGGGCAAAGTGAGCTATGTTACTTCCCTGATTTGAGAACCCATTATACAATTCAAATATACCGTAAACGGCTACGAAATACTTAGCCTTAATGGGAAATAAGAGGTAAATATAAATGTACTGATTTGGGAACATCATACCGAAAGCTAATAGCACACCGAAGACAGCACCCGAAGCACCAACCGTAGGCATATTCAGTAAATGATTGAGAGCAGCTTGATTGGAATTTATATAGTTTCTACCTGAATTTAAGTACTCCGTACCATAAGTCGTTACATCCAAAATTTCTTTAGTAGACATTTGATTAACGAGTGAAAAGTATTCCCAATAAAGCACACCGAGATGCAATAGAGCTGCACCCAATCCGGTAACCAAATAATAGATTAAAAAGCGTTTTGCTCCCCAGACATTCTCCAGCGCCATGCCGAACATCCACAAAGCGAACATATTGGAAAAAATGTGCATCAAACTCCCATGCATGAACATGTGAGTAATAATTTGATATGGCTCAAAAAGAGGAGAGGCTGGAAGAAAAAGCCCTAAATACTCTGCGAGATCAATCCCAAAAGTACTATTGAAAACCAAGGTTGCTACGAAGAACAACCCATTGATAATCATTAGGTTTTTAATTACTTCGGGCAATAAATTAAAGCTGCGGGGTTGCAATAACATCAAAAAAGTATTTTCTCTATTTCGTTCTTATTTACTTCAGACCAGATCCGTTCTCCATCGACTGTGTATTCTGGCCAATCTAGTCTTTCCAATCCTTTCACTAATGCCTTTCTTTCTTCTAGACTCCAAGTAGAATTTAAGCCCTTTGTTTCCGTTTTTGCAATGGAATAAGCCATTCTTTCTAATCGGTCATCAGAGGAAATCAGCGCTGAATTACTTTCTAGCTCTAAAAAACCATCTATACTTTCTGCGGCCAATGCCTCTGGAATACCCAAAGGAAGACCAATAATACTAAGAGTATTATTCGATTCTATTTCAATATCGTAGCCAAACTTCCGGATCTCTGGCAAGATTACGTCAAACAAGGCCATTTGCGAAGAATCAAGCTGAATAGTCTGAGGGAAAAGCAACTGTTGACTAATGGCTGTTCCTCTTTGAATGGTTTTAAGCAGTTTAGTATAGGAAAGGCAAAACTGAGCTCTTTGTTTATGAATAAGGCGTAAAACATCCACTTTAAGAATACCAATATACATGAGAGACCAATCGATATTCTCAGTGTTCAATTCTACCTCACCACTTTGAAACAACTCTTCTTTTCGGAATACATCCTTTTCAAGCTCCATTTTTCTAAACCCAGTGTTGGAAGGAGGAGAGGAGTGATGAATATCAAAAGGATTATAATTCTGATCTACCTTTATTCTGGGTTGAATAGGTATTTTATTTGCGTTCTCGGGAACGAAAAAACTCGGTTCACGATCAAAGTCGAGGGTTGGTGTTATATTGTATTGTCCTAAGGCGTGTTTTATTGAAACGCGCAAAATGGTGTGAATGGTTTTCTCATCATCAAATTTTATTTCCGTTTTGGTTGGATGGATGTTGATGTCGATATGTTTGGGGTCGATCTTTAAATTGAGGAAGTAGGATGGAAATTTACCCTCAGGCAATAAATTACTGAATGCCTGATTTACAGCATGATTTAAAAAGAAGCTTTTAATAAAACGTCCATTGACAAAGAAGAACTGTTCCCCTCTAACTTTTCGTGCAAAATCGGGTTTACAAACAAATCCGTCAATCTCAAGTATATCAGTCTTTTCTTCTACGGGGACTAATCTTTCGTCATACGAATGCCCAAAAATGGATGTAATTCGCCTTCGAAAAACCGAAGTATTTAGAGAATAGATAAGTCCTCCATTGTGTTCTAACTTCATTGATACCGAAGGATGCGCCAATGCTACACGCTGGAACTCATCTGAAATATGCCGAAATTCAATAGCTTCTGATTTTAGGAAGTTTCGTCGAGCTGGAATATTGTAGAACAAATTTCTCACCGAGATGCTGCTTCCACCATTGGTCTGGCACATTTGCATTTTCTCTCGTTTTCCTCCTGCAATTTCAATACTCCAACCCACTTCTTCGCCTTGCTTTTTGGTGTCTGCCCGAACAGTGGAAACAGCTGCAATAGAAGCCAAAGCTTCGCCTCTAAATCCCATGCTTACAATGTGGAAAAGATCTTCAGCTTTTTTGATTTTTGAAGTAGCATGCCTTTCAAAAGCGAGTTGAAGATCTCTGCCTGACATTCCTGCTCCATTGTCTATTACTTGAATGAGAGTTTTACCTGCGTCTTGGACTATTAATTCAATTTCTGTTGCTCCAGCATCTACTGCATTTTCCAGCAATTCTTTTACAACCGAAGCTGGACGTTGAACCACTTCACCTGCTGCAATCTGATTTGCAACATTCTCAGAAAGGAGCTCGATAATTCCTTTGTCTTCCATAGCTTTCTATGCGAAGAGCAACCACCAAGCCACGCTCACCAGAACTGCCAATATGGCGGCTAAACGGTACATACTCGAACCTTGAAGTCTCCCTCTTTTCCCTGATGTCCATTTGGATTTGAGGTCTATGCTTCTTAATGAATTCTGAGCCTTTGAACGGTCTCCTAATTGTTCAGCCATTTTTTTATGACGCTCTTTGTCTTCGTCGTAATACCTCGGCTTAAAATCAAATGAACGCGGTCTTCGTGCTTTGAAAAAAGAAGGCAATCTCGGTGGTTCCATTTCACAAAAATAGATTGCATATTAGAGAATCAAATAGAACGAGTTATGCATTGCTTCAATTTTTCCCTTCCAACTGCCGAAACCCCAATTCCAAGATTCGATTTTTCACCCAGCACAGTGGTTCTATTCTCTACTTTATCGAGTGATTTGGTTCTACCCTTTATTCGTGAATTAAAGTCGCATTTTAAGGAGGCCCGTTTTATCGGATGCAGCACGGCTGGGGATATTTCTGATGGAATGGTGAAGGACGATGTAGTCTCAGTACTTTGTTTGAAGCCCAAAAAGGGAAGAATAGAAATCTTTAACGATAGCATTTCAAGCGAAACTTCCTATGAATCGGGATTAAAAATGGGAAAAAGAGTGCGCAAGCAAGGTCTTGTGCATCTTTTTGTGCTGAGTGAAGGTTTAGATGTAAATGGTTCTGAGCTTGCTAAGGGCTTGAGAGAGGGTCTTCCCCCTGATGTTTCTGTTACTGGTGGATTGGCTGGAGATGAAAGCCGATTTCTTTCTACCTGGGTTTTAAATGAAGAAGCCACCCCAAAAAGCAATCAGCTTTCTGTTATGGCATTTTATGGCGATTGGGAGATTGGTTTTGGGTCTATGGGTGGATGGGATAGCTTTGGGGTTGAACGTTTAGTAACAAAATCGAAGAACAATGTTTTGTATGAAATCGATAACAAACCGGCTTTAGACCTATACAAAAGCTACTTAGGAGAAAGGCAAGCTGAGCTTCCTGCCTCAGGACTGCTATTTCCGCTAAGCATGCGCATTAGCGGTTATCAAGCGCCTGTTGTGCGTACCATATTGTCTGTTGATGAAGAAGAGAAGAGCTTAATTTTCGCTGGGGATATCCCAGAGAATTCATATGTTAAATTGATGAAAGCCAATGTCGATAGGCTTGTAAACGGAGCTGAAAGCGCTGCAAATGTGGCCATTGAGTCAATCGCAAAAAGCCCAGATTTAAGTATTCTCATTAGTTGTGTTGGAAGGCGTTTGGTTTTAAAGCAACTGATAGAAGAAGAAATAGAAACAGTCAATTTGGCACTGTCGTCTAAAACTTCGGTCGGATTCTATTCTTACGGTGAATTAGCTCCTTTCTCCAAAGGAGAGCGTTGTGAGTTGCATAATCAAACCGTGACTATCACCACTTTTAGCGAGAAATAATGGAAAAACAATTCCACCGATTGCTGAAAAGACAGCTGAAAAAACATTTCGGCGACCTTTCAACTATTCCTGCAGGAATGGATGATTTTCTATCGTCCGTAAGCTTGGCATACTCTGAATTCGACTTAGATTTAAAACATTCTGAGGGAATTTTAGAGATCAGCATGCGAGAGCTTTTTATTGCCAATCAAGAATTGAGAAGTAGAGCTGAAGAAAGTGAAAACGAAGCAGAATCACTCCGAAATGAAATCGGGAATATAGTTGACAACATAAACGAGGTTGTTTTTAAAACCGATTTACTTGGAAACTGGGTCTACTTAAACTCTGCTTGGAAAAAATTGACAGGACTTAATGTAGAACAGTCTTTAGGGACCTTCTCCTTAAATCTTTTAAATAGCAATCACGCAAACGAAATAAATAGCGATTTCACCGCCCTTCTCAAATCGCCGAATTCAGAGTACAATAAAATTGTAAAGTAAAGACTCATTGAATGAGGAAAAGTGGCTGAGCATCAAGGCGAAAGCAGATAAAAGATCCGATGGATGGGTACTTGGTTTAATTGGTACCATTACCGATATCACAGAGAAGTATAAAGCCGAACAAAAGGTAAAATGGTTGGCCACAGTAGTGGAAAAAACGAAGAATACCGTAATTATTTCAGATTCTCAACAGAGGATTACCTGGGTAAATAGAGCCTTTGAAGAATTAACGGGCTATACTTCCGAAGAGGTCATAGGTAAAAATCCTGGCCACTTCTTGCAGGGAGATCAAACGGATAAAGCAACGATTAGAGATATCCATGAAAAAATTGTTTCAAAACAAAACTATAGAGGAACCATCTTGAACTTTGCGAAAAATGGCAATCCCTACTGGGTTCAAATGGCTATTGACCCGCTTTTTGACTCCAAGGATGGGCTCGAAGGATACATAGCGATTGAATCAGACGTTACTGAAGAGATTAAGGCGAAAAATGAACTCATTCGCTCTGAAGCCCTGTTAAAGGCAGTTTTGAATAGTATTACCGATTATATCTGGGCCATCGACGAAAATTACAAGGTAACTTTTGCAAATAATGCAACGAAAAGGGAATTAAAGGAGATCTACGGTGTGGATATAGAGGTAGGGAAGGATATGCGAAATCTTTATGGAAGCAAGGATCAAGACATTTGGGAAGAATTTCTAAAATCCTCCCTCACAAACGATTTTAAGCGGGATCGTATCGTGCGTGTTATGGGAGATCGAAAACGGGTTTTCGATGTGTACTTCCACCCAGTATTTGAACTGAACACCAAAACAGGCGTAGTACTTTACATAAGGGATATTACGGATGAGATTAAGGCACAACTCAACCTAGAGGAAAAAACAGATCAATTGCAAAAAGCTCAAATTCTCGCTGATTTAGGTTCTTGGGTTTTTGATGGAAAAAGCGTGGTCTCATGTTCTGAAAAAATGATGGAATGGCTAGATCTGCCCTCAGAGCAGATAAGTTATACTGAATTTACCAATGCGATAGATCCGGATTCAAATACCGGTATATTGGATTTCCTACTCAATGAAGGTCTTGAGGAATTTACTATTGAACATGAATTTGAAGCAAAAGCAGGGTCTTCACGAATTCTAAGAACAATGGCTAGACGCTCTCAATCTCAAACGAGCAATCGATTCGTGGTACGAGGGGTTTCACTAGATATCACCCAACAAGAGAAGGTGAGAAGCCAGTTGAAAGAGCATGCTTCAGAACTACAGTCTACCAATGCAGAGCTGAATCAGTTTGCATACGCAGTGAGCCACGATTTAAAGTCGCCAGTTAGAGCTGTGTACAATTTAGCACAATTCATTCTACAGGATTTATCCAAAGGAGAAGAACATATTAAGCCTAAAGTAGAAATGCTAATTCAACGAGCTCAGTTTATGGAGCAACTCATTGATGGTATCTTGAATTACTCGCGAGCGGGAAGAAAAAAATATTCGATTTCCTCTATAAACACTAGACAGTTAATAAGACAATTGCTCGAGAGTATAGATCTTGAAAAGGAAACCGCAGTTTCGATACGAGAAAAGTGGCCAATAATGGAAGGAGAAGAAATACCCTTTATTCAAGTGTTTTCCAATCTATTGAGTAATGCAGTGAAGTACGGGAAGGCGAAAGAAAGAGGCATAGTTGTGCATTCGTTGGAAGATAGAATGCCAGAATTTGCTCATTTCAACATTCAAGACTTTGGAGATGGAATTGAAAAACAATACCAAGAGAAGATATTTGATATTTTTCAAACCTTAGATGAATCAAGTAATGGGAAAGGAACGGGTATTGGCTTGGCTTTAGTAAAGAAAATTATAGCAGACAAGGGCGGAGAAATTTGGGTAGAATCCGATATAAACACAGGATCTAATTTCCATTTTACTTGGCCCATTATTAATAAACGAGTTGATTATGAGAATCAATAAGGTTCTTCCTTCCATCGTTCTAATTGACGATGATGAAGTGGATATAATGAATTTCGAGCGAACTATGCGTCACCTAGCCGTTGTAAATAAGTTTCATATTTTCAGAAATGGGGAGGAAGCTAGAAGAGCTATTTTAGGTGATGGCGGAAGTATTAAGAAGCCTTTTGCCTTAATAGTTGATTTGAACATGCCTAAAATGGGTGGGCACGAGCTCATTGAAGCTTTAAGTACCCAAAAAGAATTAATTGGGATTCCTGTTTTTGTTTTTACTACTTCAGATGCCGATAAAGACCGCCAAGAGGCTTGGGAATTGAAGGTGAATGGATACTTCCTTAAGGAACTGTCTCAAAATGCCTATATGCAAACTTTAAAGGTTATTGTTGATTTTATTAACTCAAGCGAAATTCCGCAATAGATGATTAAAAATCAAGTTTATATAGTACTTCTATTTATTTTTATTTCGTTCAATTCTTTCGCTCAGCCTTGGAAATCTGATGTTAAGGCGAAGGCTTGGTCGGATAGCATTATTAACAATCTCAGCCTAGAAGAAAAGATCGGGCAATTATTTATGGTGGCGGCTTACTCAAATAAGACCGATAGTCATAAACAGCAGATCGAAAAGTATATCGAAGAATATCATATTGGCGGTCTGCTTTTTTTGCAAGGAGGGCCTATGAGACAAGCAAGACTTACGAATCATTATCAGAGTAAGTCGAAATTACCCCTATTGATTTCGATTGATGCCGAGTGGGGATTAGACATGCGACTAGACAGTTGTTTTAGATATCCTTGGGCCATGACATTAGGAGCAGTTCAAAATCTTAAATTATTAGAGAAGACAGGTGAGGAATTAGGAGAGCAATGCAGTCGATTGGGGGTTCACTGGAATTTCGCTCCGGTTCTTGATCTAAACACCAATTCTGCCAACCCAATCATAAATGCTAGAAGTTTTGGGGAAGAAGTAAATAGAGCGCTGCCTTCTGCAATGGCCTTAGCCTTAGGCATACAGTCTAAAAGGGTCATCCCTTGCGGAAAACACTTTCCTGGTCATGGCGATACAGATAAAGACTCGCATAAAACCCTGCCCTATATAGGCAAGAGTTTGTCTCAACTTGAACGAACTGAATTAGATCCTTTTAGAAGGGCCATACAAATGGATATTGCTTCAATAATGGTGGCTCATTTAAATGTTCCATCCTTAACGGGTTCTAGTGTTCCTACGTCTTTGAGTTCAGAAGTAGTTACCGATTTACTTCGAAAAGAGATGAACTTTAATGGTTTAATTGTCTCAGATGGATTGAATATGGCTGGGGCTAATGTGGGCTCTGCTGGGGATATTGAACTGCAGGCTTTTTTAGCCGGAAATGATGTGCTTCTTTTCCCACCCAATGTTGAAGCGGGTTTTGATAAAATATTGGCGCATTTAAAAGAGAATCCCAATGTTGAGGAGCAATTAAATCAATCTGTACAGAGAATTCTTCTTGCAAAGTACTGGGTTGGTTTGAATAAATACGAACCCGTTAATTTAAAGAACTTATACGAAGATTTGAATAAATCGAGCAATGAGGTTACTCTAAATAACTTGGCACAAAGTGCTGTGACTCTACTTATTAATAAAGAAAACACCCTTCCATTCAGCACAGAAATCAAATCAACCGCCTGTGTGATATTGGGTGTTGATCCAGGAACCACTTTTGCCAATCATCTTAAAAAGTATACAGAATTAGATGTTTTCATTTTAAAGGATGAAAACGAAAGTGACTTACTTTATAATTTATCGAGTTATGATCGAATAATAGTAGGATGGTATACTTCGGGTGTAAATCCTTGGAAACCTTATAAACCTGAAGATTCTGAACGCCAGTTTCTAGATCGATTAAGTTTGCAGTCATCTTTTGTACTTAGCTTATTTGGAAACCCCTACGTTATCAAGAGTTTTCCAGAAGTACTCAAAAGCAAAGCCCTGATTGAAGCATACCAAAATAGTCCAGCTTTTGAACGGAAAGCTGCGGAACTGATTTTTGGCGTTTTCGGAGCGGAGGGAAGGCTTCCTGTTCGAGCGAGCTCACAATTCCCTGCTGGCGCTGGAATTAAAACAGAAGGGACAGACATCTTGGGCTTTTGCACTCCAGAAGAAGTGGGTATGAATTCAGCTTCATTGAATACCATCGATAAATTAGTAGAGGAGGCCATTCTAGATGGAACGATGCCTGGAGCCCAAGTGCTCATAGCAAGGAGAGGAAAGGTGATTTTTCAAAAGAACTATGGTTATCATACATATGATAAAACATTTAAGGTATCGGATTATGACTTATACGATATCGCTTCAATTACAAAAGTGGCGGCATCTACTTTGGCAATAATGTCGTTATACGATAAAGATGATTTAGACCTAGACAAGACTCTAGGTTATTATATCCCATCTGCGAAACAAAGCAACAAAGCCGATATAATTATAAGAGAAATGCTCGCACATCAAGCCCAACTTCAGGCTTGGATTCCTTTCTATATGCGGACTCTAAATAAAGATGGGGTGCCTAAACCAAAATTGTACTCTAAAAATCTAGATGCCGTTTTCAGCGCGCAAGTTGCCGAGAATTTATATATTCGAAAAGACTACTCAGACACCATTTTAAAACTCATTATCCGTTCTGAGCTCCTAAAGAAAAAGGAGTACAAATACAGCGATTTAGGTTATTATCTCATGCAAAACATTATTGAGAGACAAACAAAAATGACTCTAGATCAATATGTTAGCAGTCAGTTTTATCAGCCAATGGGATTGAGTAGATTAACGTATAATCCATTATTAACTTTTACAAAAAAGGAAATTATTCCAACTGAAAACGACACCTATTTTCGAAAGCAATTGGTACACGGCTTTGTGCACGATCAGGGAGCTGCCATGTTGGGAGGGGTAGGAGGTCACGCAGGAATCTTTGCAAATTCATTGGACTTAGCCAAGTTGATGCAAATGTTTCTAAATGGAGGTACCTACGGTGGAGTTCGTTATTTAAGTACTACTACCCTAGGAGAGTTTACTAAATGTCAATTCTGTGAAGAAGATAATAGAAGAGGAGTTGGATTTGATAAGCCTCAGCTAAGCGGAGAAGGTCCGGCATGCACCTGCGTGAGTATGCTGAGCTACGGTCATACTGGCTTTACCGGTACAATGGTCTGGGTAGATCCTCAATCAGAATTAATCTATATTTTCTTATCGAATAGGGTAAACCCCGACGCACAAAATACAAGGCTTATTCGTTCTAGTTTACGAACCAATATCCAGGAAATCATTTATAATTCTATAGAAGAATGAAACATACCGTAATCCTCGCAACTCTTATTTCCTTATTCTCTGCATTCTCAGCTAATGGGCAGTCTGCTGGAGATAAAAAGCCAACAGATGAACAAGGGAGGCCACATGGTATTTGGCTAATTTTTTATGAAGAAGGCTCTCCTAAATCAGTCATTGAGTATAAAAATGGTTGGAGAAATGGAAATCAGTTGGAATGGAATAACCAGGGGAGATTGATTTCGCGAAATCAATTTAAAAATGACACTTTAAACGATGTGCAATATGTGTACGATGGAAATGGAAAGCTGCAGTCGAAGAGGAGTTATAATATGGGAGTATTACATGGGGAGCTTCAAATTTTCGACCGAAATGGAAAGCTGCAGGAAATGGGCAGGTATGTAAATGGTGAGAAAGACGGAGAGTATATTTGGTTTTTTGCAAATAGTAAAAAAGCTACTCAGTATCAATATGATATGGGTAAGATAAACGGAAATGTGATTTATTACTATGAATCAGGAGAGATGAAATCATCAACCTCCTACATAAATAATGAAAAACAAGGGGTTTATTCTGAATACGATGAAGAAGGAAAGAAAACAGTGGAGGGGTCTTTTGTAAAGAACGAAAAAGACGGAAAATGGCTTTATTTCAATAAGGAAGGCGAAGTAGTGAAAAAAGAAAAGTATAAAATGGGCGAATTGAAATGATAGACTCTAAAATGACAATAGGTATTGTTTGCTATCCCACTTATGGTGGGAGTGGAGTTGTGGCTACTGAACTCGGAAAGTTTTTGGCGAAATTGGGTCATAAGGTTCATTTCATAACTTACAATCAGCCTGTTAGGCTAGACATCTTAGAGGAGAATATTTACTATCATGAGGTAAATGTAGAGGACTATCCTCTTTTTCAGTACCAGCCCTATGAGTTGGCTCTATCAAGCAAAATGGTGGATACGGTTCTGAACGAGGGTATTGAAATTTTGCATGTTCACTATGCCATTCCTCATGCGTACGCAGCGTATATGGCTCGAGAGATATTAAAAGAAAAAGGGATTTACATTCCCTTTATCACCACCTTGCACGGCACAGACATCACTTTGGTAGGAAAGAATCCGTCCTATAAACCAGCGGTTACTTTTAGTATCAACCATTCTGACGCAGTAACCTCTGTATCCGATAGCCTAAAATATGAAACGATAAAGTTTTTTTCAGTTAGAAAGGATATTGAGGTGATTCCAAACTTTATTGATTTAGAGCTTTACAAAGGAGAGAAGAATTGTTTGAAGGCCAACTTAGCCCCGTTAGGTCAGAAAATTATAACCCATATTTCAAATTTCCGAAAGGTGAAGAGAATTGGAGATGTGGTTAGTATTTACAATATGATTCAAAAGGAGATGCCTTCAAGGTTAGTTCTATTGGGAGAGGGTCCTGAAAGGCAGAAAGCAGAGGAGCAAGCGAGAGATTTAGGAATATTAGATCAGCTCATTTTTTTAGGAAAAACAAATGAAATAGAGCGGGTGCTTTGTATGTCGGACGTATTTCTCCTGCCTTCTGAAAAGGAGAGTTTTGGTTTAGCAGCTTTAGAGGCAATGGCTGCCAAAGTTCCTGTCTTGTCTACCAATACGGGAGGGCTACCTGAAGTTAATATCGATGGAGTAACAGGCTACACTGCTAATGTTGGCGACATCAATCGTCTAGCTGAAAAAGGTATAGACATGCTCAAGAACGCACAGCTGCATGAGCAGCTGAAACAATCTGCTTATGAACAAGCTCTGAAGTTTGATATCAAGAACATTGTTCCCTTGTATATCAACCTTTATAAGAGAGTATTAGCAGAAATACGAGTTTAACCGCCCACTCTTTTTACGGTATGTCCTAATTCTTTTAAAAATTCAATGGCTTTGTTACGACAATCTCCCTGAAGAATAATTTCACCCTCTTTTACAGTTCCTCCTGTACCACAATGCGCTTTGAGTTCTTTACCCAAGGCTGCTAACTCAAACTGGTTTCCAATGAAGCCCTTAATGATCACTGCAGTTTTACCTGCTCGGCCTTTTTTTTCTAAATGGGCTTCAAGTAGTTGTTTTTCTCCGCTGACATCGTCAAATTCATTTTCTGATTCAAAAGTGAAATCTCGATTAGTAGAAAAAACAAATCCTCCTTCACTCGTTTCCTTCCCTTTGAACATCTTTGCCATTAACTTAAAGTCAGCTTTTTACGTAAATCATCAACATACAAACGGAAGCGCTTGTCTGTTTCAGTTAAATTATTAACGGTTCTAACGGCATGAAGAACCGTAGCGTGATCTTTATTTCCACATTGAGCGCCGATGGAAGCCAAAGAGCTCTTGGTGAGTTGCTTAGCGAAGTACATAGCCAGTTGCCTAGCTTGTACAATTTCTCGCTTGCGCGTTTTACTTTTAAGCATATCCACTTGCATATCGAAATAGTCGCAAACTACTTTCTGAATATAGTCGATGGATATCTCTCGAGTAGTGTTCTTGACAAACTTATTAATCATTTGTCGAGCCAAATCAAGAGTGATTTTTTTGCGGTTTAAGGAGGATTGAGCCAGCAAAGAAATAATAGCCCCTTCTATATCTCGAATATTGGTATTGATACTATAGGCCAAATATTCAATTACTTCTTCGGGCATGTCTACCCCATCATTGTATAATTTCTTATGAATAATGGCAATCCTAGTTTCAAGATCAGGAAATTGCAGGTCGGCAGAAAGGCCCCATTTGAAGCGCGACAATAATCGCTGTTCAACACCCTGAAGATCTACAGGAGCTCTATCAGAGGTAAGCACAATTTGCTTCCCATTTTGATGCAAGTGGTTAAATACTTCAAAGAATACATCTTGAGTTTTCTCTTTTCCTGCAAATGAATGAACGTCGTCAATAATAAGAACATCAATCATTTGATAAAAATGAACAAAGTCATTCTTGGTGTTATTTCGCACAGAATCAATAAACTGAGCCTGAAATTTATCAGCGGTTACATAGAGTACCGTTTTTTCTGGATAGCGATCCTTTACTTCAATTCCAATGGCATGAGCCAAATGCGATTTTCCCAATCCTACGCCCCCATAAATGAGTAGGGGGTTAAAAGAAGTTCCACCTGGCTTACCGGCAACGGCAAATCCTGCTGAACGAGCTAAGCGGTTGCAATCTCCTTCCACATAATTATCGAAGCTGTAATTAGGATTTAGCTGAGATTCTACATTCACCTTTCTAAGGCCTGGAATGATAAAAGGATTTCGAATTCCCGCTCCTCCAATTTCAACGGGTAGGTTCAATTTAGGGTTTTCAATCTTGCCGCGTTGGTTACTCGGTAGCTTAATGGTACTTGGTGTATTGTTTCCATAATTATTTTCCATTATGATACTGTACACCAACTTAGCCTGTGCTCCTAATTCACGTGTAATTGCAGACTTTAGCAGACGAATGTAATGTTCCTCCAACCATTCATAGAAAAACTTGCTTGGAACCTGTATGCTCAAAACATTGTCTTGAAGCTTTAATGGTTGAATAGGCAGAAACCAAGTTTTATAACTCTGCTCATTAATATTGTCCTTTATATAGGACAAACATCCCTCCCAAACTGTTTTCGCAGTACGTTCTATAGATCCTTCCAATTTACTTTCACTTATTTTTTAAACAGAACGAATAGCTCCATTTACCAAGGAGCTACTCCAAATCCTCTTGCTTTGCAAAAATGTGCAATTAAAAGTTCAGAAAAAATTCAAATAGTAGTTGACTTTATCAATTTTTTTTAGCAATATTAAGCGGAACTTAACTATTCCTATAGTTGTGTTAAGTTAATGTAAATCACTGTAAATCAGCATAAAATTGTATCAAAATTTTACAAAACTCAGAGTCCGTTATGCGGAAACAGATCAGATGGGAATCGCCTATTATGGTGCTTATAATCAATACTTTGAAGTGGGTAGAGTAGAGGCTTTAAGGAGCCTAAATATGAGTTATAGACAGATGGAAGAAGAGGGCATAATGTTACCTGTACGTAAAGTTGAAATTGAATACTTAAAGGGTGCGAAATACGATGACTTACTGACAATCATCTCTAGAATAGAGGTTTTTCCTACGGTTAGAATTTCCTTCTCCCACGAAATTTATAATCCAGAGGGAGAGTTACTAACATTGGGAAAGGTAGATCTTGTATTTGTATCCAAAAAAAACAGGAGGCCTTGTAAACCTCCTGCTGAATTCATTGAAAAAATATCACCCTTTTTTAAAAGCGAATAAGGCGAATGGTTTCTGAAAGATTCGCATTTTGAATTTGAACTGTATACACTCCTTGGGTAAAGCCATATGAGTCCACCTCCATAGCTCCATTGAGCGATTGTCCTTCCGAGAGTACAGATCCGTTCATATCATAAAAAGTAGCCTTAAAGTCGCCCTTTGAGCTTTGGATGCGCAAAGCTTGAGTGCCATTGCTGAAACCATAGGAATTGAAGACTGAAATTCCAGACTCAGTCAAATTCTCATTTCCAATCCCAATATTCGGAATGTTAAGGATGCCTCTACTGTTGAATCCATTATAGATGGCCATTGCATTTTGACCAAAATGTAGAAGTGTATCTGCTGCCATAATTTCAAGTGCCGCATCGCTAAAGCTCATATTGAATGCAGAGTGATAAAGCCCTTGAAGCACCACTTTATCACAAGCTGATCTCCCAATTTGCTGTTGAATTTCCATTAATACACCAGACCACAGGTCGGTGTGCTCGTAAATATTAAAATTAAAAGAGACGCTCTGGTAATTTTTATTAGTAACAGCATCTCTTCCTGGCCAGAATGGATTGTGACCATCCCAACTGAAAACATTGCCCCAATTGTGTGGATTTAAACTTTTGCTGTAAGAAACCGCCAAATAATCGCCCCATGCTTCATCTAAAGTCTGTCTTTCAACTCCACTATTTGAATTTGGAGATGCATCGTATGAAATGGCATGGCCATATTCGTGAACTATAACATCGGCATCTTCTCCATCGTCCACCCCTCCTTCACCGAAACTTAAACCGGCGAAAGGTGAGAAGCTAGACTGATCTGCACCATTCCAACCATGAGCATCTGCGCTAATAGGGCTGCTTACTAATTGAAATCCCAAACTCTGCATGTAGAATTGAAAAACAGTTAAATGATAAAACACATTAACATCTTCAAAACCACTTTGAGAACGGGTAAAATCGAAGCTTGGAGTAGATGAAGTTGGCACAGCCGTACTTGGTGATTCAAAATCCTCCATTATAATCCAAGGATTCTCGAGTCTAAAAGCACCCTGAGAGTAGGAGGCTTGCACGGTTTTAGTCTGTCTTTGAGCGTTGATCGCCGATACATCACCATCATTCTGATCGCTAAAAACACCTCCGTAGTTTACTTGAGCTGTGGTTAGGGGATCTGGATTAAAAACTTTTACTGTAATATTCGTATCTGCTTGAAAAGTGTGATAATAGCTGTTTAAATCACGCCAATAGATGATTTCATTGGAAGACGGTTGCTCAATCACTTCTACGTGAATTGCAGATCCATTGGAATGGTATTCCTTTCGAACTGCCGCTAATAATCCATTTTCCATCGGAAACCAAACGTCTTCCTGAATTGTCGGCAACATTGCATTAAGAAAATCCAAGTTTGTTGGCTGGAAGGTTTGAATGCTCGGCGATTCAGAATATTCTATAGGAAATCGATACCAGGAAATTAGCTGTCCCGATTTACTTAAATTCACTTTTAAATCGCCCCTATAAATTGACTTACCATCTAAAATTTGTTCAAAAAGAAAATGCTCTCCACCTGGACTTGATTTATGGTATTGCAGCTCGAGAGTAAATTCACCATCTACATTTAAATAGTCTTCTAAGCTAGATTTTAAACTAGAAACATTTCCGTTATAATCTGGAAGAGTTGTTAGTCTATTTGTTTTGACTAAGTCAAGAGGATAGAAGCTGGACGATGAATTTCCATCTAACTTTTGTCCAAATAGGCTAAAAGCATTAGCGACGAGTAAGAGCGTGAAAAAGTTCGTTCTCATATAATTGCGAATTAATTGTAGAATTCAAAGATAACCTCGGGCAATGAGAGTAAAAACTCTTCCCAGTTGCGAATTTCGGATAATTCCACCCTTAATTTTATTAATACGTTGGTGGTCATTTGAATTTCGATCGGTTTGATTCCTGTCCGATTAAGAAAAGTTTGTATTTCCTGCATACGACTGTATGGAAATTGAAGTTCAAGCAGTGATGTGGGTATCACTTTTGTTCTAATTGCCTTTTCCAAAGCAAGGGAGGCTGCAGATTTATAAGCCGTAACCAAACCAGAACGACCCAATTTAGTTCCACCGAAATATCGAATGACTAAGACGAAAACGCCTTGTAATTCAAAAGATTGAATAGAATTCAAGATGGGAGTTCCTGCCGTATGCATAGGTTCGCCATCGTCAGAGTAGCGAATTTCATTATTCGGAGGCGGAGATATAAACCCATAACAAAAATGACGAGCCTGATGATACTCTTCTTTTGCTAGGTTTATCAAGTTCTTGGCCTCATCAAACGAATGAATAGGGTAGGCCTTTCCTATAAATTTACTGCCTCTATCTTTATAAATAGCCTCGGAAAACGAGGCTATTGTTATGTATTCAAGAGTTTCCGTAATTACTCGTCGTTCTTAGCCTCCGCTGGGTCTTCCGCATGAATAACTTCGAGTACAAGCGCATCCTTTGCTTCATTCACGTTAATCTCAATTGAATCTCCAGTTTCAATTTTAGAATGAATAATGTAGTCTGCAAGAGGATCTTCCACATATTTTTGAATGGCTCTAGCTAGAGGTCTTGCTCCAAATTTCTCGTCGTATCCTTTGTCTGCTAAAAATAGTTTTGCGTCTAGACCGATCGACAGATTATAGCCCAAAGTTTGGATTCGTTTAAGAAGCTTTTCCAGCTCAATATCAATGATTTGAATAATGTCATCTTTGCTTAAAGAATTGAACATGATCACATCGTCAATTCGATTCAAAAATTCAGGAGCAAAGGTCTTTTTAAGAGCATTTTCAATAACCCCCTTGGTGTGATCATCTACTTGTTCAACTCTTGCAGTAGTGCCAAAACCCACCCCAGAACCAAAGTCTTTCAATTGTCTTGAACCAATATTAGAGGTCATTATGATTATGGTATTCTTGAAATCAATCTTCCGACCCAAAGAATCGGTCATCATACCATCATCCAAGGCTTGAAGCAAAATATTGAAAACATCCGGATGAGCCTTTTCTATTTCATCTAATAAAATTACAGAATAAGGTTTCCGCCTAACCTTTTCAGTAAGTTGACCCCCTTCTTCGTATCCAACATAGCCAGGAGGCGCACCTACCAATCTTGAAATGGCGAACTTCTCCATATATTCACTCATATCTATTCGAATGAGCGAATCATCTGAATCAAATAATAATCTAGATAACTCTTTGGCTAACTGAGTTTTACCAACCCCTGTTTGACCTAAAAATATAAAGCTGCCAATTGGTTTTCCTGGATCTTTCAAACCCGCTCGATTGCGTTGAATAGCTTTTACAATCTTGTCAACAGCTAAGGCTTGACCTATTATTTTTTGCTTAAGATCGTCAGACATTCTAGACAGCTTGCTACTTTCACCCTGAGCGATTCTACGTACAGGAATTCCAGTCATCATAGCAACTACATCTGCAACATGGTCTTCGTTAACAATTTCCTTGTTCTTCTTTACATCCGCCTCCCAATCAAGCTGAGCTTTTTCTAGTTCTGCCTCGATATTTTTCTCATCATCTCTAAGCTTTGCCGCCTCTTCATAACGTTGCTTTCTCACCACAAGAACTTTATCCTCCCTGATTTTTTCGAGTTTAGCTTCAAGTTCAATGATTTGTTGTGGTACTTTGATAGAAGTTATATGAACTCGAGAGCCTGCTTCATCTAAGGCATCAATTGCTTTATCTGGCAAATAACGATCTGTTATGTACCTATCGGTGAGTCTAACACAAGCTTCAATGGCATCATCAGTATAAAGTACGTTGTGATGGTCTTCGTATTTCTCCTTAATGTTATTGAGAATTTGAACCGTTTCATCAACAGTAGTAGGTTCTACCATTACCTTTTGAAAACGACGTTCAAGTGCACCATCTTTTTCGATGTATTGTCTGTATTCATCCAAAGTTGTTGCTCCGATGCATTGGATTTCACCCCTTGCTAGAGCAGGCTTAAACATATTGCTAGCATCTAAAGATCCTGTAGCTCCTCCTGCGCCAACAATCGTATGAAGTTCATCTATGAAAAGAATGATATCATCATTCTTTTCCAGCTCATTCATTAAAGCTTTAATGCGCTCCTCAAATTGGCCACGATATTTCGTTCCCGCTACTAAGGAAGCAAGATCTAAAGTAACCACTCGCTTGTCAAATAGAACCCTAGAGACTTTCCGTTTGATTATTCTCAACGCAAGACCTTCAGCAATGGCAGATTTACCTACACCAGGCTCACCAATCAATAAAGGATTGTTTTTCTTTCTACGGGATAAAATCTGAGACACCCTTTCAATCTCCTTTTCTCTTCCTACTACAGGATCTAATTTTCCTTCCTCAGCCAGACGGGTTAAATCTCTTCCGAAATTGTCTAACACAGGAGTTTTAGATTTCGATTCTCCTTTAGGTTTTGAACTGAAAGAAGAACTTTCCCTTTTCTCAAAGTCGTCATTTTCGTCATCAAAAGGAAGCTCGTTTCGAGTAATGTTAGGGATTTCATCGGTGTAGTTCGATTGATACTCTCTTTTAACTCGGTCGTAATCAACCCCAGAATGCTTTAACAGCCTTGAAACTGGATCGTCTTCATTTCTTAATATACACAAGAGTAAATGTGCAGTTCGAATTGTAGCACTTTGAAAAATCTTCGCTTCGAGAAAGGTTGTCTTTAAAGCTTTTTCTGCCTGTTTAGTTAACGGAAGATTTTTTTTAGGCAGGCCAGAGGAGGTGTAGTTTGGAGCACTGATACCCTCCACCTTGCCTCGGAAGTTAGTAAGGTCTAGATTCAGATTCTCAAGTATTTTAACTGCGGACCCCTCTCCTTCGCGAATGAGTCCAAGCATAAGGTGTTCAGTTCCAATAACGTCATGACCTAATCTTAAGGCCTCTTCTTTACTGAAGCTGATAACATCTTTTACTCTTGGGGAAAAATTTTCATCCATAATTATTCGGTAAATTATACCTTTTACCATAACGAAGTTAATGCCAAAAGGGTGTGTTCCAAATCTAGCCGACGCCTTGACAGCCTAATTTAATTATTCAATTGCTTTTCCACAGCACTTTGTGCAAAAACAACTCATATTGTGCCTTGGTTTGGTAGCTATTAGTGGGTAATCGAGTTATTTTTGCTGTTAGCCTGAATGAAAGGGCTCATTGAATTCAAATTCTGACAATATGGCGGACAACGAAAGGATTATACCTATCAATATTGAAGAAGAGATGAAAACAGCCTACATCGACTATTCGATGTCGGTGATTGTTTCACGTGCTCTTCCGGATGTGAGAGATGGGTTGAAGCCTGTACATCGCAGAGTGCTTTTTGGAATGCACGAACTCGGTGTGTTAAGCAACCGCGCTTACAAAAAATCGGCGAGAATAGTAGGGGAGGTTCTGGGTAAGTACCATCCTCATGGCGACAGCTCTGTGTATGATACCATGGTTCGTATGGCTCAAGATTGGTCTTTGAGATATCCATTGGTAGATGGTCAAGGAAACTTTGGTTCGGTAGATGGAGATAATCCAGCGGCTATGCGATATACCGAAGCAAGATTGCGCAAAGTGGCGGAAGAGTTGCTTTCAGATATCGAAAAGGATACTGTTGATCATCAATTGAACTTCGATGATTCTTTGAAGGAACCAACAGTTCTTCCAACTAGGATTCCAAACCTATTAGTAAATGGTTCTTCGGGTATTGCTGTTGGAATGGCTACTAATATGGCACCCCATAACCTAACAGAATGTATTAACGGAATTATTAGCTTCATTGACAATAGAGATATTGAAATCTCTGAATTGATGGAGCATATAAAAGCACCTGATTTTCCAACAGGCGGAATCATATACGGCTACGATGGTGTAAAAGAAGCATTTGAAATAGGTAGAGGGAGGATTGTAATGAGAGCCCGTACCTTATTCGAAGAGGTGAAAGGAAGGGAATGCATTGTAGTTACCGAAATTCCATATCAGGTCAATAAGGCCGATATGATTAAAAAAACAGCAGATCTTGTCAATGATAAGAAGATTGAAGGAATTGCTGATATTAAAGATGAATCGGATAGAAAAGGAATGCGCATTGTTTATTACTTGAAGCGCGATGCCATACCGAACATTGTTTTAAATACTTTATTTAAGTATACGCAGCTTCAAACTTCATTCAGCGTTAACAATATTGCTCTGGTAAAGGGGCGTCCCCAGATGCTGAATTTGAAGGATATGATTTATCACTTCGTTGAGCACCGTCATGACGTGGTGGTTCGCAGAACAAAGTATGAATTAGAGCAAGCTGAGAAAAGAGCACATATTTTAGAAGGACTTTTAATCGCATTAGATCATTTAGATCAAGTTATTGCTCTTATTAGAGGCTCACAAACCCCAGATATTGCTAGAGAGGGACTTATAAGTCAATTTGGTTTATCTGAGGTTCAAGCAAAAGCCATTTTAGATCTTAGACTTCAAAGATTAACCGGTCTCGAAAGAGATAAAATCAAAGAAGAATACGATGGTTTGATGAAATTAATCACTCATTTGAATGAAATTCTTGCGAATGAGGGTTTGAGATATCAAATCATCAAGGATGAATTGATAGAAATAAAAGAGAAATACGGAGACGAACGCAGAACAGATATCGAATACGCTGGGGGTGATGTGAGTATTGAGGATATGATTCCTGATGAACAAGTGATAATTACAATTTCTCATGCAGGATATATCAAGAGAACTCCGCTTATAGAATACCGTAGACAAAATAGAGGAGGAGTAGGGCATAGAGGCGCAACAACGAGGGACGAAGATTTCATAGAATATCTTTTCACTGCAAGCAATCACAATTATATGTTGCTCTTTACGGAACTTGGTAAAGTCTTCTGGATTAAAGTCTATGAAATTCCAGAAGGAAGTAAGGCAAGCAAGGGTAGGGCTATCCAAAATTTAATTAATATTCCGCCTGATGATAAAGTGAAGGCGTTCATTAATGTATTGAATTTAAAGGATGAAAAATACATCAATAGTCACTACATAACTCTTTGTACAAGAAAAGGTATCATTAAAAAAACCACTTTAGAAGCCTATAGTCGTCCAAGACAAAATGGTATTAATGCCATTACGGTTAGAGAAGGGGATAGCCTTTTGGAAGCAAGGCTTACTACAGGTTCTAGCGAAATCCTTATGGCGGCTTCAAGTGGAAAATGTATCCGATTCCCTGAACATAAGGTTCGACCAATGGGAAGAAATGCTTCGGGTGTTCGAGCCATAAATCTTGAAAATGATAGCGAGGAAGTAATTGGCATGGTATGTGTTAATGAAGGAGAGGGTGAGATTCTTGTTGTTTCTGAAAATGGCTATGGAAAGCGTTCAGCCTTAGATGAATACCGTGTTACCAATAGAGGTGGAAAAGGTGTTAAAACCATGAACATCACAGAGAAAACGGGAGGATTAATAGCTTTGAAAAACGTTACGGATGAAGATGATTTAATGATCATCAACAAATCAGGAGTTATGATTCGTATTTCTGTTGAGGAGATGAGGGTTATGGGAAGAAATACACAAGGTGTACGTCTTATCAATCTAAAAGCGAACGACTCAATTGCATCCATTACCAAAGTTCCAAGCGATGATCCACAAGATGATTTTAATGAGTTAGATGAAGGTGCTACAGATTCTTCGGAGTCTAGTTCGGAAAATGTTTAATTTGTAAAAATGTTAGAAAAATGAAACGTCTATTGTTAATTGCTACTGGGTTTATGTTTATGAGTGTTATGGCTCAGGAAGGACCCTCCATTTCTAGTGCTATTTTAGAAATAGATAGAAATAATGACTTGGCCGAAGGCAAGAAATATCTGGATGAAGCCAAGGAATTGATTGAGTCCAAAGGAGCAGGGAATATCAAAGAGAAGAACTTATCCAAGTTCTATTATTACGAGGGCTTGTTAAATATGAGAATTGCAGCCACACCGGATGAAAAGATAAGATCCCTTAATTCCAATGCCTTGGAAGATGCGGTTAAGTATTACAGTTCAAGTATTGAGTATGAAGCTCAAACAGGTAAGAAGCGATTCTCAGATAAGGCTCGCTTTGAATTAATGAATTGTACTGCTATGATGTTTCAACAAGCAATTGATAAGTCGGATTCAGGCGATAGAATGGGAGCAGCAGAAGATTTCGAGAAAATTTATCTTATTAAAAAGGAAACTTTGAAACTTCCAACTCATGATTCTACTGCCTTCTTTAATGCGGCTATTATGGCCGAGCAAGCAAGTAGAGATACAAATCTTTCGGCTGATAAGGCTAAAGCTGCCAGACAGAAAGCCATTTCTATCAATGAGCAATTACTAGTAATGGGTTATAAAGGCATCGCTTTTTCAATTCAGGATGTGAAAACTGGAAACAGAGTTACTGCCAATTCTAGGGTAGAGGCTGAAGCCGCAGTTTCTACCGGTGATTACGCTGATATTCAAGTTGCTGAACCTGTCACAAGTGATATTTATTTAGCTTTAATTCGATTGTATAAGGCTGATAATAATGAGGAGAAATACAAAGAAACTTTGGCTAATGCTAGAAAAACGTTTCCGAATGACATTAATTTAATCAATATGGAACTTCAAGATTACTTGGATGCCAAGGATATTGAAGGCGCAATGAAAATTTTAGATGTAGCCATTGAAAATGATCCAAAAAACAAACTGTATCATTATGTTAAGGGCGTAGTGAATTTTAATGATGTCAAGAACAATGAAGCGGCATTGGAATCATACGACAAGGCGTTAGAAATTGACCCAAAGTATTTTGACGCATTGTATATGAAAGGCTTGCTTTATATCGGTGAAGCAAACAAATTCACCGAAGAAATGAACAAGCTGAATATCAATCAGACTAAAAAGTACGACGCCCTAAAGGCAGAACAAAAAAAGGTGTTTGCACAAGCTAAGCCCCTTTTTGAAGGAGCCTTAGAAGTTAACCCAGAGGATGCGGATACCTTAAGAGCATTAAAGGAAGTTTATTACCGTCTTGGTGAGTATGAAAAAAGTAAAGAAATGGGAGACCGTCTTGGCACGATTCTACAGTAACTAGTTTAAATGGGGGAAGTAATTCCCCCCTTTATTTCCCAAATTTAGTTAACATAATATAAATTATAGGATTAAATATCTGCGTGTTTTCAACCCATTTTATCGTTTATGAGAATCCTTTAATTAACTCTTCAATTCAATTCCGCAGCGTGAACAAAAAATAGATTTCGAATCAAGAATTTCTGCATCACACTCAATGCAACGCTTCGATACACTTCTGACTTTTCGATCTTCCTTAATCATTTCAGCGGTTACCAATCCTGTTGGCACAGCTATAATTGCATAGCCCACAAGCATAATTATACTGGCAAGCAACTGACCGGCCACTGTTTGAGGTGTAATATCACCAAACCCAACTGTTGTTAAGGTTACTATTGACCAATAAATACTTGTTGGAATACTTGTAAAAAGACTTCCTTCTACATTCCCTTCAATCAGATACATCAAAGTGCCTAAAATCGTTACTAGGATAACAACACTGAAAATAAATACAGAAATTTTGTAGCCACTTGCTCTTAATGCATTGGTAATAAATTTTGCCTCCCTCAAATAATGTCCCATCTTAAGGATTCTAAATATTCGAAGCACCCTTAATAGTCGAATTACAAGTAAACTCTGAGATCCTGGAATAAATAAGCTCAAGTACGTTGGTAGAGTTGAAAACAAATCAATAAGACCATAAAAGCTGAATATATAGTTGGAAGATTTGTGTGTGACAATGATTCTAGCTATGTATTCACCAGTAAATAAGATAGTTACAAACCATTCTATGTATACGAATTGCGTGTGATATTTTAGCTCAATGCTTGGTACACTTGCCAGCATTACTACGGTTACGCTTAGTATGATGGCAATTACTAAAATTACATCAAACCATTTTCCTGCTGGAGTATCTGTGCCAAATACAATTATTCTAAGTCTCCTCCTCCACTTTATTGGATCTGGATTGTCTTCATCCTCTAACAGCTTATCTTCATTATTTCTTAGCATTAGATACTTTGTGTTATTGATACAAAATAGCGACTTTCACGGAGATGAAAAATAGGGAAAGAATCGATTCATTTTTTTCATGGATCTTTCAGTTCGTCCAAAAGGAAAGAACGGCTGGTTTAGTGTTGCTTGTTTCTGCCGTATCGGCCATTTTTCTTGCAAACAGTCCATTGCGAGAGTACTATCATCGTTTCTGGGAAATTCCCTTGGGTTTTGAGTTTTCTGATTTTAGATTTAATAGACCCCTTCATTTTTGGGTGAATGAAGGTTTAATGACGCTTTTTTTCTTTTTTGTTGGACTAAAATTGAAGAGAGAGTTTAAAATTGGTGTTCTTTCCTCATTTCGCAGTGCTAGTTTACCCTTTAGCGCAGCCCTAGGCGGCATGTTTGTTCCTGCTTTGATTTTTCTTTTTATTAATCATTCTTTCCCTGATAATATTCACGGATGGGCTATTTCATCTGCAACGGATATTGCTTTTGCACTAGGCTTATCTTCTTTGTTGGGAAATGGAATTCCGAGTAGCTTTAAAATTCTACTAACGGCCATTGCCGTTGCGGATGATCTTGGAGCTGTGTTAATTATTGCTTTTTTCTACACCGATCATATTGTATTAGATGCATTGCTTTTTGCCCTGATCTTCTTCCTTATTCTTCTTGCTTCTAATTATATAGGTATTCGGAATATAGCCTATTATGGTATTCTGGGCATAGGTGGATTGTGGGTCTCAATGCTTGTTGCTGGAGTTCATACCACCATAGCAGGAGTACTGGTTGCTTTTTTAATTCCGGCCAGAGTTAAGGTAGATCGATCTCATTTCACAAAAGCAGGCATAGGATTTATTCGTCAGTTTCAAATGAGTTCTGAAGGAAAGGGTTCTTTTATTTCTAGGCAGCAATTGCTTGTTCTTGAAAGAATGAAGCATCTTACCAGACATGCTCAAACCCCTTTGCAGCGACTAGAATACACCATGAAACCTTTGGTTTATTTCATGGTTCTTCCTTTGTTTGCATTGGCAAACGCCGGAGTTGAACTACCTAAAGCTGAGGGCCTATTTCAACCAGTTACTATGGGGGTCTTTTTGGGGTTGGTTTTAGGAAAATTTATTGGTGTTGGAGGTCTCAGCTGGATAATGGTAAAATTTAAATGGGCAGATTTACCCAGAGTGAACGTGGCTGCTTTTTTCGACAAGTTGTAAATATAGAGTTTGGTTTTGAGA